>JBBQNI010000054.1:0-22856 GCA_038329785.1 Anaerolineales bacterium
ATCCTGAAATTGATAGGTGATGATCAGTTGGCCATCTTCTATTTTCCACGGATTGTCAACAGCCGTATTCAAATCGAGCATACGCAAGTCTATACTTTCTTGATCGAGTTTTTCAGGTTTTGTCATTATTATTCCTTCCCGTTATTTTTGGTTTCTGTCAATATAAACTATCCTATCAGATTTATGCGGGATGTGGGTTGTATTGTAAAAAGATTTAATTTTGTTATGTACCCGAGATGATCTTCTATTACCCTGGGTTTCCCACATTCCTCAAAAATTGGCGGTTTTGAGCGTGAAATTACCATTTCTGGGACACTAAAGGGTTTTTTTATTAACCAAAACGATAGTATTCTAAATTTCAAAAAATAATTCTTTTGTTGTTATTTTGAGGAAAATACGAATGAATTTTAGCCATTAATACAAATCATTGAGTAATTTAATATCGAAATATGATAAAAAATATCTGCCCACCCCTACCCCTCCCACGGGAGGGGTAATTTTAAGAGTTTTTGGGGTAAAAATTGGGGAAACCCAATTTTTACCCCAAAAACTCAACGACATTTTCCCTTATCTAGTTATTTTGGAATTTATAAAGGTTTTGAGAAACCACACTTACTTTTTTTCTTGATATTTCGGATAAGCAAAATAGGAAACTCAGTGTAAACCAACTATTATTAGAAGCGGGAAACACTGGTTCTGTAAAAATGATTATAAATTTATTAAATCTAGGACACTAAATTGGGAAACTCAGGTTCTATTACTGAGGCTGCAATTCCTGATCAGTTTCTTGATTGATCGGCAAAATCAATACGGGGCTGTCTGTAAGTTGCACAACTTGCTGAGCTACACTTCCCATGAACAACAAATCCAGACCGCCGCGACCCTGGGAGCTGATCATAATCATATCCACCGCTTCGCGTTTACCAACATCCACGATCGTTCGTGCTGGATAAGACCCGGTAACAATCGTTCTCACCCGAACGCCATCAGCCTCGAGCCGCTCAGCAACGGTTTCAAGATATTTCTTCATCCCTGCTACAGCCTGCTTGCGAATGGCACTGACTACACTGGCTGCTGCCCGGTATTTTTTGCTTTCCGGCACCGCTGGCACACTGATTAACATCAATTCACTATCAAATTTATGTGCCAAAAGACTGGCGTAGGGCAATAATTGTTCAGCAAAATCAGAGCCATCCAGGGCTACCAAAATGCGGTTAATTTGGGGTGCTTCTGGTGGGCCACTTTCGAAAACCTGCACCAGCAGCACGGGAATATCTAATTGGTGCACCAGTTTACTGGATAGACCTTCCCGCAGCCAGTTTTTCTCACCAGAAGCGCCACGGGTAGTTACCACTACCAGATCCACCCCCTGTTCCTGGACCAGGTCTTTGGTTGCCGCGGCAGGTGATTGAGACCGGACTGTACAGGTGACCTGCACCCCGGAAGCATGAACTTTTTCTGCTACTGAGCAAAGATAATTTTCGATCTCCTCTTTTTTACCGGTCTCTGAATCATAAGCTCTTGACGTCGAAAGGAGGGTAAGCTTACTACCAGTGGATTCACAAACATACTGGGTTAAAGGGATTGTCTGCGCAGCAAAGTCTGATCCATCTAACAAAGTGAGAACATGTTGGAATTTTACCTTTACATTTGGTTGTTGAGCAGCCAGGACGGGAGCCGGAATCCAGCCGATGCGGGCCGGTAATGGTTCTCCATTGCCATTTGCGGGACTGCTGAAAGCCGCCTGACCAAACCCGAAGCCGGCCAGCATGTTTGAATCAATCTGGCCTAGGTAATCCATCTCAGGAGTTGGTGCGCCAATGCGCGATCGAAAGTAGCTGAAAATTAAATAGAGTGCCGGAATCATGAGCAAGTATGCCCATGCGCCTTCGAGGAATCGTTCCTCAAAAATAATAACGGATGCACTGGTAGTTAACAGAGCTGCGATGATAGTGCCGATGATGACACCATAGTTCTTTATTGATTTATTCACTTTCAATTCGCGGATCAAGCGCCGGGTAACAGCCCAACCGGTCATACTCAATAAGATAAATACACCCACCGCATACAAAGCCAGGTATGTTTCTTCATGTGTTCCAAAAAATAAGAAGCAAAAACTGACAATGCCCACCTCCAACCAGACCGGTTTATCAGCCACATCATAATGGTTCAATGCACCGAAAGCACGCGGTATATAATGGCGTTCTTTTAAACCAAGAGCGAGATTTTGCAAACCAAGTGCGCTGGCTGCCGAAGCTGACATCAGCACAAAAATACCCACCAGAGAACCCAGGTAGGGCAAGGGAGCCGGCAGGAGTTGATCCATGGTCTGGGTAAAAACAGAAATTTCCTTGTTTCCCGGGTCAGAAAAAGAGAAAATTGCCGGGCCGACAATCAACATGGTTATGGCTGTGGTGCTCATAATGATGAGCAGACTCTGGAAAGCTTTGCGGCTCTTTTGAGCAGGTGTGCCTTCATAGGCGGCAACCAGGTTGGCGAAAACTTCAATTCCGGTCATGACTGCCAGAATGCGTACATAGCCCCCTATGGTAAAGTGCAGATTGGGTGGGGTGAAAGCGGATAATGAAAATGCGGGTAAATGGAAGCCGGTTTTTAGCAGAGTAAAGAAAATCATCAACCAGAGTAAAACAAGGACCCCGGCCGTCGCTGGGCCAAACGTGCGGCTGGCGGTTTTCGGACCCCGGTTGACCAGCCAGCCGGTTAATAAGCTGAGCCCAATGGCTACAATGGTTCGGTACTGCACTCCCAGTATTTCCTGGTTCAACAGCGGAAAACGGTCAGCGATAAAGGTTACCATGGCGGCCATACTGACCAGGAAAGTAAGTGTATATTCAATGAATGTGATGGCCGCATTAACCTTGACAGCCCATCCGCCAAATTCCTCTTCACTTAAGCCGCTGCCACCAGAGCCATCGATTACCCAGCGCATCACCAGGCGATACATGGCTGAGACAATGGCGATTGTCAGGACCGCCAGCCAGACGGAGCCGCCAAAAACGATTCGAGCTGCACCAGAGACCGCAATCAAACTTAAGAAAGGGCCAAACACATACAATGGGGAGGTGGCAGGGTCACCGCCACCGGCCAATGCACCTTCAAATGAATTCTTAAGTTTGTGGGATATGCGAGCCATACGAAGCACCCTTCCTGGGTGGCATTTTGGGAACTAAACTTTCAAAAGCAGGGGATAGAAAAGTATTAAAATTAATAAAGACGAATAATTATACCTTAGATGAAAATTGTTTTTTTAAGAACGCAGCAAAGCATATAAATCGTACTAAGATCCAAGGAAAGGTGTGAATAATACACTCTGAGGCATCAGTGCGATGTAGAGCAAAACACTCTGCAAGATAGCAGCAATCCAGGCATTTTGTAATAAATGACGGGTGATTTCGCCCTGTACGAGAACGATACCTAACAGGATTAAACCGATGCCAGCACTGACCATTCCTGAGACAGAGCCCAAAACAGCGACCAAAAAAAAGCGAACAAAGAAAGGAAAAAGTCCGATCATGAGCGCCCAGAATCGATATTTCCCGCGGTGTGGGTAGCTTTTCGCCAGAACACTATCCTCCATTGCCCCCAACCAGAAGCCGAGAGCCGTCGGCGGGGTAAGCAGAAAGACCCACACGAGGTGTTCTCCCACCGGGGGAACCAGCCCCTGGCCTGTGCGGTAGAAAAGTATAACGAATACGTATAGTAAACCATTGAATGCAATCGCCCAAAACCAGCGGTTTAGATCCTTTGTTGGTACTGTCCACCATTCTTTTAATTTACCACTTGTACCAGCTACACGCCCAAGGCGGTAGAGAAAAACCAAAAGCAATCCATAGCCACCAATGAAGCCTGTATAGAGTAAATTGAAAACAGGGTTTCCAAGTGGCAAAACAAGGTAAATCCCCATAATCAATACACCAAGGATTAGCGCAGGCAGCCAGAGCAATAACTTTTTCCACAAGTAGCGCTCCGGTTGCACAATTTCAAATCCTGTTTTCAAACCACTGTGAGGGTAATCTTTCATTACAAGGCTGCGGGTTCCTGACAGGACAATACCCATTCCGAGCATTGCAACCAACCACCAGATAATTCGCATTTGAGTGAGAGTTGTCCTGGGATTCTCGCTGGCTGGAAGCCCTGATTGCATATTTGACCACTTGATTGCTTTGCTGATAGCCCGTGGGCTATAGACTTCAAAGTTGTGAATCAGATTATTCAACAAGATCCACTGGCGGTTTTCGCAGGTTGTGACCGCACCACTGCATAAAGCATTCATTAATAATGTGCCACCACGGATTGTGAGAATATCATCCCAGGTTCCGCTAATTAACAGAATCGGAATGGGAGGGAATTGTTTACTCAGTGTTTGCGGCCAGTCCAGATCTGCATCACTCGTGCCGGTAAAAAATTCTGATTGGGCATTACTGCCTAAATTTACCTGGGCACCCATTAAGATGAGACTATCCGGTAAAACGGGTCCTATTACAGCACTTTGAAGAGCGATCCGTGCACCAAGACTGTGACCGAGCCATGTGATTTGCGTAGGTACCAAGTTGCTGAGGTGCATAAATTCTTGCATAGCAGCTTGCACCTGAAAGGCCAACCGATCTGTTGCAGCGTTATCGAAACCAAGGGATCCGGGAGAATAACCCTGCCCGGAGTAATCGAAGGTGAACACGTGGTACTGTGATTGGCGATATTCAGCTACCAGGCTGCGCATCATTACTTGATCGGCACTGAAGCCTTCCATAATAAGGACTCCAGCCTGGGATTCGCCAGGGTAGTAGGTGCCGGACAATGGAGAGCCTTGCCGATCTTGAAAGATTATTTTATGGTTATCATTCAAAAATATTTCGTTAAGATAGATGGATGAGAGTGCAATAAGCATCAGAAAAACCCCTATGGATAGAAGAATATAGGCTGATTTTTTCATTATTGCTCCTGAGATTTTGAAATATGAATTTTTATTTTAAAAGTTGGATTGAGGATCTACAAATTGCTGTAATCCACACAATAGAAGATAATTATAAATGGAAGTGTTTGGAATTATTGAATTAAAAAGGTCTAGATCTAAGAAATATTACTAAAGATTTCCCGTTTTACGTACAATCTCGTAATGGTTTTGGACTCCCCCATTTTTATAAGCCTGGCTGCTGAGTAATTTCAAAAAAATATCTTGATCTTGATGACAAAATAAGGGAATACCGTTACCGATCAGGATTGGAAGTGTGAATATGGTGATGTCATCCAGCAGACCCGCACGTAAAAACTCTTGAATCGTCTTGCCACCATCCACATAGACGCGCTGGTATTTATCTTCCACGAGCTGTTTATGGGCAGTGGCACTATCCCCGTGAATGAGTGTTACCGTTTTGGGGGCTTGTGGAGACAACGTTTTAAGGTGATTGCTCAAAACATATAGTGGAATATCTTCATACGGCCAGGAAGTGAAAGACATAATCAGCTCGAAGGTGTTTCAGCCCATTAAAATTGCATCAATTTTTGATATAAAGTTCCGATAGCCAAAATCTTCCTCCGGTATGGCAACCGATTCCGCACTCAGCCAATTGATATCACCATCAGATCGTGCAATGTAGCCATCCAGGCTGGCAGCAATAAATGCTGAACATTTCATATTTCGTCCTCTTTCGTTATTAGAAATTCGCTGATGGCGTGGGCAATACTCACTAATTTTCGTGAATCAATATTGCCAATATAGTCTCTGGGTGTGTGAGTGATTTCCTGCTTTTCAATATTTTCTAGAAACCATTTCGAAGTTACAGCCACAGCGGGTCTGCCATTTTGAATGAAGATGCTATGGTCACCCTGATACCACGGTTCCCCTTCTTCCATACCAGAATGGCTGCGTAGTATCTTTTTAAACTCACCCCCTAGAGAATCGGGAAGTCCAAATAAGGAAAATGAACTACTACCTTCTCTATATCCAGCCCCATCGATATTGATATTCAAGTGAATGTCGCTCAGATCCTGATTGAGCTGCTTAAGATAGAGCATTTGTCCCGGAGCGGAAAAATAGTCCTCACCATTGAAAGCAGCTAGCTCAATTTGTAATCTGGTTTGCTTCCCTTGCAGAAAATGGGCGATCAATAAAAGTATGACGACGCCGGACGCATTATCGAGAGCCCCTGGTGAGCCCTTTTTTGAATCAATGTGAGCGCTGACCACAATCCGCGGACGGATGCCATTAGAATTGCGGGCGATCACATTCACAGCTTTTGTGGTTACACGGCGGGAATTAATCTCAAGTTTCATGCTATCCGGTTGAGAGTTGAGCAAGCGTTGACCTTCCTCGGCGGTCATGTGTCCAGTTGGAATGAGGAAATCCCCATCTTCTATCAGAGGAAATGGATACATACCACCGGCCAGCGCGGCATTCCGACCTGTTGCAGAAAGAACTGCGAGCGGGTTGCCTCTTTCCAGTAAAGATATAATTTGTTTATGTTCTTGCGGGTTAAAAAAGACAAAGTTTTTTGGCATTAATTGTTCGCTGGTAATCTCACCATGCAGGAGGACAATTCTCCCGGCCATGTCTGCTTGCGCCAGAGTGTCCAGGTTATTGATTGGGAGCAGCGCGCCTTCACAATGACATCCGAGGCTGTACGGGCTTACAAGAAGGTCAAACCGCTCTCCTTTGGACGACAGCTGTGCGCCGTCATCCTCCCAATCCATGGCATTAAACTCATCCACATAAACATGCCAGCCGAGCTGAGTAAGGATCTCGGCAACAAATTTATTAGCTGCTTGATTTCCGCAGCTACCAACGCTGCGATCCGTGATCTCTACGCATAATTTGTGCAGATAAGCCTGTGCTAGTTGCTCTATATTATCAGTATTCATCTGTGCTCCCATAGTTGGTTGTGTCTATATTTATAGTTGGATTATGATGCCACCAATTAGTGACATTTTAACCCGGGAAAAGGGTAGATAGTAAAAATCACTATAAATATTGTATCAATGTCTGCAAATATCATCGAGAGAGACAGCTCTTACCCGGGAGTCACCAGGAAAAATGCAATACCGAATAAAATATAAATCCCGATTAATAATGCACCTTCGAACCAGGTTACTTCTCCATCCTTGGAGATCGCATTCACAATAAAAGCTACTCCAGCAATCGAAATTAATTCTATCGGATTGTTGAATACCAGATCCATTGGTTTACCCATCAAATATGAAACCAAAACAAGAGAAGGTGCCACTAGTAATGCCACCTGAACGGTGGACCCGACGGTAATTGGCATAACCAGATCCATATCACCTTTTTTAGCAAAATAGATTGCGGAGACATATTCGGCTGCATTACCGATGACAGCCAAAACGATCACGCCCAGGAAAAAAGTTGTCACTCCCAGTGAAGCAGCCGTACCTTCCAGAGCGCTGGATACCAATTCTGCTTCAAGGGCGGTCACCGCGGTTGCTGCAGCTAGTATTAGCAGCGATTTCCATAAAGGCCAGGGATTTCCATCTCTGCTATTGCCAGAAGTTTTTTTATCTTCTTCTCCTGTAGAAAAAATGTCATGATGTGTAACTAAAGTATAGATAAGATTGGCTATATACAATCCAATTAAAACGATCGAAACTGCCAGGCTAAGCGTCTCGTCGAGAGCCAGAGCATTCGGCGCATTGATAATATCCCTTTCAGTAATATCAAAAATAGCCGGTAATAGCAAACCAATTAAAGCCAGCATTAAAAGTGTGGAAAGCAAACCTGCCCGGTTTTTATTGAAGCTAAGTTTTTCTTTGCCCCATGTGCCGATGACAATAGCCAGACCAAGCCCCAGGAGACTATTGCCAATAATGGAACCGGTGATTTGTCCTTTCACAACTTCTGGATTACCAGCTGAAAGAACAAATAAAGCCAGGACCAGTTCTGCGGCATTTCCAAAAGAGATATTTAGCAACCCTCCTATCGATGGACCTGTACGTTGTGCGATATGTTCAGTTCCTCTCCGAATCCAAACTGCAAGTGGGATGATGGCCAAAATGGAGGTGGCAAAAACCCATATGGGTGGTGCTTTGATTAAGAGAGCTAGTGTTAGAGAAATAGGCACCAGAATTAAAAGATATAAAAATATCATTATTGCCTCACACAAAGAAAATAGCTTTTCAGAAGAATACTAACTGAATCTATCATCCAAAATTATTTTACCTGTGAAAGATCTTAAATAAAATAAGGAGTTTCCTCTATTTATTATAAGAACTTTTCTGACTTTTGATTTGCGAGCGCAGTAATAAAAAAAGATTGGCTTACCGAATTGAGCCAATCCTTTCAAAGTTTTGTTTCTTTTTCAAAATGCGTTTTAATAACCTATTTCTTTGCTTTTTTTGTATTCTCTTCTACCCGAAATTGAACAATGCGGGTAATTAAATCAAATGGAATATCTTCATCAAACGGAAACTGAACACCGCCTTTTGAAGTTTTGTATGGTGTCAGTTCCTGCTTAAATTTCTCGATGCTGGTGGGGACCGGGTAAAACCCAACATGATTCTTAAAAGCTGCAAAGTGAACTAAATTGCCCTCCTGGAAAAAAGTAGGCATTTGATAGCTGATCTTTTCCGTTGCATCAGGAGCCGCTTGTCGAATGGTCGCGCGTATTTTTTGTAGTTTGTCTTGAATATCTTTCGGAAAAGTAATGATGTATTCATCAATAGTTGTAATGGCATTTTTCTGAGAATCCATGAATTCACCTCTCTAATCAAAAAAATTCAAATAGCAAATTAAAGTTCCTGGTCATAATGCCACAGAAAAGGATCCTAGAAATAATAATTGTAGAACGCTGACTTATATCAACATTATCTATTCAATATTATATTCGTGATATATTCAGCGTCTTTACCAACACCTCCCAAAAATAAAGAACTTAAGCCACTTTGAAAGGGGAGCCCAATAAAATATAGGCCAGAGGTGCTATTTACGACACCCTTTGAATGAATGGGATATCCATCAGCATCAAAAATTGGTAGATCCAACCAGTGATAATCAGGTTTAAAGCCTGTTGCCCAAATAATGCAATCTACGGATAAGAGTTGACCATCTTCTAGTTGAGGTCTTCCCTCATTCACCCCAGTCAACCTAGGCGCTAAGATTATCCCGGCTTCTTGAATTTCTTTGCGTGTATTTCGGCCTAAGGGGGTACCGTGATGCTTGGATTCCTGTTTCAACTTTCTTCCAATTGGGTTATCGACAGTCAAAACATGTGTCATGAACCACCAGACCAGCTTGCCATCGAATACTTTGCCCAATCGGCTATTGGCTGGGACCACACCAACATCCCTACCGGAAAGCCAGACCTTTTTTCCTTTTTTAGCGAGTTCAAGTGCTATCTCGCAGCCTGAATTTCCTGCCCCGACGATTAGAATCGAATCATAAGCAATTTGAGCGGCATTTCGATATTCACTTGAGTGAAGCTGGTGAATGGAGTTGTCCAACTTATTCGCAAAAGGAGGCAGATAA
The DNA here is from genome assembly GCA_038329785.1 of Anaerolineales bacterium. Lineage (GTDB taxonomy): Bacteria > Chloroflexota > Anaerolineae > Anaerolineales > Anaerolineaceae > UBA6170. The sequence goes on from JBBQNI010000054.1 coordinate 9,494, forward strand.
GGTTGTTGATATGGTCCACTGGCAATAATTACGTTCTTCGCAGAATAGATAGAGTCTTTCGTTTTAATTTCAAAGCCACTATCTATTTGAGAAAGACAATTCACAATTTGTTGATTACGCACAGGTAATTCATATTTATTTGCATAAGCGAAAAGGAAATCAGCTGTCTCATCTTTGGTTGGAAAGTAATTTTTTGGTTGAGGAAATTCCAATCCTGGTAAATTGTCAAATTGACTGGGGGTAAATAATTTTAAACTATCCCAGCGATAGCGCCAAGAATCACCAATCGCTTTATTTCTATCCAGTATAATAAAATTTTGATTATGTGTAGAGAGAAAGTATCCAGCTGCTAAACCTGCTTGCCCACCACCGATGATGACTGTTTCAAAAAATTCAGGTTTTACTGCTTGATCTTTGATTTGTTGTACTACCATTATTTACTCCGTTTCAGTTATAATTGATTATACCAATAGTATAGTCAATATACTGATAATATAGTTAATTTCAAAAGAGTCAAGAGGTTATGAAAAAACCTGATACAAAGAAACGTAAATATGATTCTTCTCGTCGAAAAGAACAAGCTAGAGAAACTCGAAGATTAATCATTGAATCCGCGCGAACATTGTTCATTGAAAAAGGCTTTGACGGAACCACGATTGATGCAATTGCTGAAAAAGCTGCGGTATCATCAATAACTTTATATGCTGTTTTTAAAAGCAAACGCAACATATTGAAAAATTTGTTAGATTTATCCATTGGTGGGGATGATCAACCGATACATTTGATGGATCGACCAGAACAACAAGCGGTTCTTAAGGGAAACAATCCTGAGCAACAAATCCATATGTTTGCTTTTGGAATTACTGAAATTTTAACGCGGGTGGCACCTTTATTTGATATATTGCGGGTAGCTGCAAAAATGGATGAGGAATTGGAAAAATTAGTAAGGAACTTGCTCAAAGAGCGGTTGGAGAACATGACCATGCTGGTTGAACAATTGCAGAAAAACGGCGGCTTGCGAGATGGGCTAGAAATATCTACCGCAGCTGAGTTGGTCTGGACGATTACCAGCCCAGAGGTTTTTCTTTTATTGACGCGCGATCAAGGATATTCTCAAGAGAAATACATTCAGTGGTTGGAAACAAACCTTGAGCGATTGTTGTTGGAGTAATTTGACCAAAGAGTTTGAAGTTTGCGGATTCGTGATAAAAAGGCTCAGTTTATAAACGCAAAAAAATTAGTGGCATTTTTTTGTCAACAGGATATTTTATAAGAAGAATTATTTTCCCCACCATATGAATGGACTTCCTGACATTATCAGGTTTGTTGAGAATTCTTAGGGTGAAGTATGCTGGAAATCTTAAGCTTCAAAAATTCTGGGATGTCAACAGAATCAACAGGTGAACATTGATTTGAAAAAATTGCCAACACAAATGCTAACCCAAGCATACCTAAATGGTAAATAGCCATTAATAGGCTGCCGTAATCGGAATTGTTCAATCCTGGAGGTAAATTTATCCAGGTAATACTGACCAGAAGAGCAGAATAAATAATGATAACAGGAATTGCACGCAGAGAATTTACTGCGGTCAGAGTCAGAAATACAGGTAAACCCGGCATGCCATAAGGCATCAGGGATGCTGCTAAGACCCCACCAAGCTGCCAGTATCTCCAGCGGCGAGCTGCCAGCATCAAGACCGCGATCAAAACACCTGTAGCCAATCCAAATTTGGCTGCAATTGTATGCGAAGCTACGGTTTGTGCTAATGGCGGGTTGGATAGGATTGTATGGATCCAATCCGGATAGAGACTTAAAAAGGGTAAACCATAAACAAATAAGGAGATTAAAGGACCAACCCAGTCTTTTCGTAATAAAACAAATAAGAGCACAATGAATAAACCGCCTTGCGGTTTTATCATCAAGAAGCCATAAGCGCAGACCCGCAAGAAGATTCTTAGCCATTTAATTTTGACATTGTCACTCGATAACAAAAGTAGCAGGCCGGATCCAATCACAAACATATCAATTCCTCCCGCGGCTACAACCCAAAGGAAGGTGTTTGTTGCAAACCACGAAAGGGCTACCCAGGCGCGAAGGTAGAAAATAAAGGCAAAGAGCAAAGCACCTCCAATTACGATATAGAATTTTGCGGAGGTGAATAATAAAGGCCAGAGGAAAAGGACAGAAAAAGGCGGGTTGTAAAAATGGGTAAGTTTGATCTCTTCCGCCCAGGGATTACTTCCAGAGATGAGATATAGAATACCCCGTTGCATATTGTCAAAATCAAAACTATTAACGAGGAATACCTGTACCACGGCCAGCATGATCAGAATACCGAGAATAAATCCATAAAGACTACGTATTCGGTTACTGAGTTTGATGGAATTAAAGCGTGATTTCATAGCATCTTAAAAGCAGGTTCATATTTCCTAAACAGAATCTAATGGTATAAATAAAAGCTATTCAAGTATAGAGAAGTCTGTTCTGATTATAGGGAAGTGCTTGAAGAAAGCAATTTATTTTGGCGTTTAATCTCAAGAAAATTGGAAGCTACCCGCTAACAATGTGTTTTAAGGATCCAGAAAAAATGGCAGGAAAATGGTGGAAGATATCAGGAATTTTAAAATTTTACCGCTAGAAGTCTTGCAGTTTTCACCACAAAAAAATCACCTGCAACCGTCTTAAGAATTTGCCATCTCACGGATTTTGAGAACAGTCCGCCAGTTGCGATCTGTCATGGGCAGTCCCAGCAGTTTTTCGCTATTTGTCGCCAGCTTGGAGCGGCCGACACCTTCCGGTGCCAGAAGATAGAAGACCTTCCCAATCAGAGCAAACTTTTCACTGTCTTCTTTGATAATTTTCAATTTTTCCAGGTCAGGGTTTGCAGGAACTTCTGGCAGGAGACCTACGTGTAAGGATGATGGGTCATTTTCAGCCTCTGGGAATGGATTTTTTGAGATGGCTTCATCCAATTCCTCAGCGGTTAGTAGAAGAATTTTTGGGCGGAAATCATACTGTGCATTAATGCGGCTGCCGATATTTTCTTCAAGTTCAGCTTCCGATTTCCCTTCTTGTTCAAACACTACATTTCCGCTTTGAATGTATGTTTGGATATTCTTTAACCCGAGATCGGTCAGAATTTGGGTAAGATCTTTCATCTTGATTGTTGTTTTCCCACCGACATTGATCCCGCGAAAAAGAGCGATCGTTTTTACCAATGGACCTCCTTGGTTCAAAATTACCATTTTGGAAAAATGGTGGATGGATGGTTACATGCAATTGAGATAGTTGGTTGACCGATGGGGCTTTAGGGATTTTGGTTTATTTATTCGGTATCAAAATATATTGGATTTGAAAGTAAGGCTGGCAGCATGGGCAAACCAGGCAGAAATGCGCGCAGGATTTCCACCCTGGCAAATCCCGGAGATTGTATTGTAAATTCAATTTCCAACCTGCCATCAGCCGGTGCTTTAAGCAAGACATCACTGGAATCACCAGTCACAACCTTTACCACATCTCCAGCGAGCAACCCACCGGCAATTATATTCATGGACTTATTTTGCGACCATGGAACGCTATCCCCAACAATCGCTTCACCACTACGCAGCTTCAACAACGGCCCGGTCGGTGAAAAGGTAATAAAAGCATGACCTTTGCGGACTGCATCCAGGAGATCACTCGCGCCGCGGGATTTGGCATATAGCCCCATTGTGGGTCCTCCGAGAAAGATAAAGGGGGTATCGCGATGGTAATCGCTGCCACCACAAATTGGGATTTTCTTCCCGGCACAGAGCAGCTGATGCCAATAGCCAATCGCTTTGAGATTGCTTTCGCGCATTGGCCCATTCCATACCTCCAGGCAGTCAAAAGGGAGCTGATCGAGATCGAATTGGAATCCGCAGGTTTCATCGAAGGGATGGTTGATACTGATTAACGCTCCTCGCTGCCGGGCAGATTCAAATTTTGTCTGCACCTCAGCCATGGTGTTGGTGGCAAAACTGCCATCATATGGGTGACTGAGACCAAGGAAATTGGCATGGCCAAGATAATGGGTCCACTCAACCCCCGGTATCATTGTTACACCATCCATTCTCGGCAGGGATGCTCTGGAAACAAATTGATTGTGATCGGTGACAGCCACAAAATCCAGACCATTCCGTTTGACCTTCCAGGCTAGTTCTTCCAGGGTATGGACCCCATCCGAGGCGAGTGTATGTGCGTGTAGGTCTCCCTTGAAGAGTGAATACCCTTCTTTGTTTTCCAGTGTGATTTGATAGGAAACGTTGACACCATCCGGGTGAACTTTGTAGGCTCCCACCAGGATCTGCCAGGTGCCGGGAAAAATTGGTACGGGCAGATAGCCAGGCGTAGATTCGTATTCACTAACAAAGAAAACGGTTTTATCTGAACCTGATGCACCAATTTGTTCGCCGTTCGGATCGATCAGACCGATATCGATAATATTGATCTCGGGCATGGCCAGGAAGCTGCCATTAGGGATATCCTGATTTTCTCCCGGACGACGGGCATATTCATATTTTATTTTGAGGCAATTAATTCCCGCAGGAACCTCAAACGGTACGTAAAAATAGGATCCTTGTTGGGATTGTTCAATTCGAATGGATTGGTGGATGGAATCTACCATATTTCTCCTACGTTTCTAATTCGTCGAATAAGACTTGTGCCAGGAAACGTTGAATTTGACGATCCCAGAACGGCCAGGTGTGGCCGGCATCCTCTTCGTATGCATCCACGGTCACCCCGAGCTGCTGGCAGACATTAATAAACATCTTATGCAAAGGGTAGAGATCATCCTGGCGGCCGCAGGAGATGTACAAATTTGGTAAATTCTGTGGCTTCTGTGAAGCTCTTTGTAACCAGACTGCCGGATCATGTTCACTTCCATTTAACTTACTCAAGTCGCCAAACAACAATCTGAATTCGTCCTGGCGTTTATCTGAGGGATGCGTATTCATAATGCCCAGAGAGAGTACGCCTGAAAAGCTGGCTGCGGCAAAGTAACATTGTGGAAAAAGCAAGGCAGCTTTTAATGCCCCATAGCCGCCCATTGAATTTCCCGCAATCAGAGTATTTTCACGACGGGGTTTAATTCCAAAGACGGCTTCCAGGTAATTGGGGAGCTCTTCAGTCAAATAAGTAAAGTAAGCCTGACCGTTTGGTTGATCAATGTAAAAACTACGCCCTACCGAGGGCATAACGACTACTAGGCCATACTGGCGGGCGTAAACTTCGATGGAGGTAAATCGTTGCCAGGCACTGGAATCATCACTGAGTCCGTGCAGTAAATAAAGCACTTTTCGTTCACTAACAGGGATATCCTTGATCATTCCCGGGTCTGGCAGGATGATATTCAACGGTAGATTGACTTTGGTCGTTTCCGCAATATGGTCCATGCGAATGAATGCCATTGATGCTCTCCTTTCAGATTATAGAATTTCGGGTATTGTCGGCAGGATTTCAGCGGGTGCTTGATCGTCTGGAAAGTCGACTGTAAATGAGAAGATAAAGCTTATGATCATCATGGCGGCGGGAAAGACAGTCAAGAGAAAACGCGAAGCTACATCTGGCTGCGTACCGGGGTTCTGTCCGCTCTCAAAACCAAAAAGAACAAAGATGAGATAAAAAGCAAAACTGGTAAAGAGACCATTCAGGCGGTTCATGAACCCGAGAGCGTTGGAAATAATACCCTCACGGCGAACATTATGTTTGCGGGTATCCTCGTCCATCACTTTGGCAGCGATCAGATCCATGGTGGTGATTACCCCGGCGAAGCCAAAACCAACCAGAGCACTGCCAATCGCTGCAGTAGCCAGGGAATTGGCGAAGTAAAGTGGCACATATGCCAGGGTTAAGACTGCCAGAGCAGTTCGCCAGATCGGAATCAAGCCATACTTGCGAACAAACCGAGCCCAAACAGCCACACAGGCGATGGCGATCAACAAAACCGAGGCAAATAAAATGGCCGACTGGCTATCGGGGATTTTTAGGGTGTATTTGACAAAGAAAGGTAATCCTGCCAGTACCAATGACATGGCTGCGCTGTAGAAAGCATTGGTAATGCCTGTCAGCCAGAACTTACGATTGACAAAGAGGTCCTTCAGGCTGCTCCATAAACCGGGTTTAATTTCATGCTCCTGCACCTCAACTTCCTTGACAGTAAAAGCCATATAGAGAATAACAACGCCGCCGAGCACCCCATAGATGATGGATGTAAGGCTGAAACCAATGGCGCTGGTTATCAGAGGAGTGAGGGCGATGCTGATGATCATCGCCACCAACTGGAATGCCTGACGCAAGGCATTGGTGCTGGCTCGGCTGGTATCTGAACGGAAAAGCTCCGGGAAGAGAGCGCCATAATTGGCGTTTATCACTGAATCCAGTGTGCCGGTAAAAATATAAAACAGCATGGCGTAAGCAAACAAATTATTGCCAGCCAGGAAAGAAGGTGTGGAGAAGAAAGCAATTAATCCCAAGACCAAAAGGGGCGTGCCAATTACCAACCAGGGGCGCCGGCGTCCCCAGCGTGAGCGGGTTCGGTCTGAGAGAAAACCATAAATTGGATTATCAAGCGCATCGATAAAAGCATAAACAAAAAGAATGCTGGCTAGTTGAAGTGTGGTCAGCCCCAACCGGTCGACATAATAAATGGCGGCATAGGTTTTCAGCATGTTTATCGGAATGGATGTCCCAAACATTCCAATCGCGTAGTTAAAGGACTTCAAGCGGTCAGCTTTCATGGCAATTCTCCTTAAAAATTTTTATTTCCTGGTGAAATAAAATACATACAAAATAATTATATATACATTCATAATAAACATTGTTCAGTGAAAGATAAAAAGCAAGTTGATTGATCAATTAGGCTATTGGGTTGTGATGGTTTATTGCGGTTCAATTCTAGTCAGAATTCGCCAGGCCAAAAATGTCAACCAGCGTGATGGGTTTTTTTTCTGACCAAATTCCCAAACTTTCCAGGCCGTCCAGATTGATTCCGCAGTGAAACGACCTTGCGAATCAGATTTGTTTTGGACAATAGCCAGCATGTCCAGGAATCGTTCGTCCCTATGGACCCATTCGAAGCAAGAAAGGACATCTAATACATGAAGAACATCGTACCAAATAAACGGTGCTTTCAATTTGCAAAAATCAGTGCCCATGTAAAACATGTAAGGGTGCTCATTTTCTCTTTTGCTCCATAGATTCAGAATCGCCTCCACACCTGTACGAGTTATTTTAGAATCATGGTTTCTAACATTCACAGACAACGCTTTTAGCATGGCCAGGGTCGCAAATGGGCAGGGGTCAGATTTGCGACCGGGGCTACGGAAATTGCCCAGTTCTTGAGAAACAGCGCAAGGCCAGCCATTTTCACGGATCAGCCCTTTAAGATAGTCATACGCGTAGGCGACAGCGGGTTCGTCTTCATAACCAAATTTTGCCAGGGCATAAAGAATTAATGGTGCATCACATAAAGCCCACGCCCATCTTTCCTGCGTGGGATTTCCTGCGAATCTGGCACTCATCATGGGTAGTTGGAATGGACCTTCCTGGGATTGGTGCAGCTGAATTTGTCTGAAAATTTTCTCAATACCAGGGTCAGCGCGGGTTAAGCCTACATCTGCCAGGAAGGTTGGTTTATGGAAAGATTGGTTGGCAGATTTATGGCTGGCTATCACTGCCCCTGGCCAATTTTCCAATTCGGCAATGGTTCTATGAATGGGTGGGTATGTCTGTATGGAATTACGGTCATTTACGACGCGGGGATTGTATTCAGTTTGCTTCAGAAGATCCCGCCGGGTCCGATAGGAAACCCAATCTTCATTCGTTAAAAGCCAATCAACAGGCAGATTCATGCCACACCTCCCAAAAAGCTAATCAAAACCCCCCTTGTATTGTACATAGGATGATGTTGAAATGGAATAAGCTTTTTGCCTGGATTATGTCTCCCTTGAAATCCCGAATGAGAATACTTAAAAGACACGGAACAAAATGTTTTTCGCTGCATTTGAGCCGGAAAGTGCTCATTTATAAAGAAAAATCTTCTCGGGGCTCAGGCATTTGTAAAGTATTAAAATAAGTGATCATCATATTCAAGAATTGACTCGAGGTGGGTAGTTTAGGAAAAGTTGGTTCCCATGATAATGGGTAAAATATTATTATGATTAGCGTGAAACGCGTTTATGAACCTGTTGAGAAAAGCGATTATTCTCGCTACCTGATAGAACGCTTATGGCCGCGCGGAATCAAAAAAGAAGATCTCCCTATGCACACCTGGAAAAGGGAAGCTGCTCCAAGTGCAGCGTCGCGTAAATGATTTAGTCATGATCCGCAAAAGTGGGCTGATTTTCAGCGGCGTTACCAAGCCGAGCTAGAGGAGAATCCTGAGGCATGGCAGCCCCTTCTTGAGACAGCCATGCAAGGAAATATTACTTTGTTGTATAGTGCCCGCGATTTAGAGCATAACAGGTCCATTCTGCTCAAAGTTTTTCTTGCCAAACGCATTCAGGATTGAGAACCTGGTATTCTCTCGAATAGTGAAAATTTCTGGTACACGGTGATCCGGTTTCAAATGTTATAAAAATGCGCGTATAAGCGCCTATATGCGCGTACAATTTGTGGGTGCGGCTTTTTGTGCTAACAGGTTGTATCTTAAAGAAGCAACTTTCAGTTAATTATCAATTTGAATTTTTAGAACTTGTTCGAATTTCTGTAAGGCCTCGCCGAAAGCGGAACGCCCAAAACCCATCCGCATGTGCCGGTCATCTGATCCCAAGGTGATCGCCGGCAGGATTAAAACACCGGTTTTTTCGGCTAATTCAGTTGCATAGGCCTGGACAGAGGGCACGTTCATCTCAACCAGTGCTATCGAACCGGCCATGGGTCTGCGCCAGGTGAACAACTGCGGCCACCTTTGGAAGAAAGCATCTGCCAGGATAAGATTCTGCTCGATTATTGCGATACTCCGATCACGTAATTGGCGGCGGACACTCCAGGCTGCCATCGCCAGGAACTCCGAGGGTGCAGACGCACAAATACTGGTGTAAAGCTTCCAATTGATGATGTTTTCGCGTAATTCTTTATCACGTATGATCAACCAGCCAGTACGCAGACCAGGTAATCCATACGTTTTTGATAACCCGCTAAGTACAATTGCACGTTTGGTCATTTCGACTGCGGATTTAATAGGTTTTGTTCCGGAGTGAACCAGATCAAAATAGATCTCATCACAAAAAAGTAGAAGGTTATTTTGTTCAACAATTGCCACGAGTTGATCCATTTGAACTTGTGAAGGCAAAAAACCTGTTGGGTTATGGGGAAAATTTACAACAATCAATTTTGTTTGGGGATGGATCAGTTTCCTTACTTGATCGATGTTAAGCTCCCATTGATCACTACCCGCTATGAAATTCCATTTATACACATTTGTTTTTCCGACAATGTGTTCGAATACATTGATCAGGGCATCATAAGCAGGAGCCAATACAATCACTTCATCGCCAGGATCAAGTACAGCCCGGGCTGTCAGATATATTCCTTCCACCGGTGACCCGAGCATGAGGACGTCATCGATTGTCACGTTTTCGTATGTATCGGCGATCATTTCTCGTAATTTTGGATGGCCAGGCGATTGCGTATAGCCTAATGACAATCGCCCAAAGCTTTCCATGGACACATCGGCCATTTTCAATAATTCAGCGATGGATATCGTCTCACAATCCGAATTGCACAGCTGAAAGGGTGTTGAAAACTCGTATTTTGCAAAAAAATGCTCAGTGTCGAAATCAGAAATTCTCATGGACTACTTTTTGCTAAAAAAATTTCAGGTGGCCTTATTTTTTTCAGTCTTCTTGACTAAAATACTTAAGGAACAGATTTTTAGAAAGTTCAGCGCCTTCCTCTGTCAGAACGACTGATTTGGCTTTCCCTTTTGGGTCGAATATAAAACCCTTTTCAAAAAGCCGATCCATAGTGTCCCAGGACATACCTTTCCAGGCGCGAATTAGGTCTTCATCAGGAAATGTGGTCAAATATAGCAAAGCGAGTGACATCTCATCGACTTTTTCTTTGTTGAATTCCATCTCATCCCTCCAATTAATTTATCATCACTGTACAGGATGTTATCAATAATTTCAAGTAATTTGGTTTATTTCTCAACTACCGCAATGTTTTTCGCCCCTCGATATATTCGCGATGAAGAAAGGAACGGTGGCGAAAGTTATCTTTTTGCTTCAAGGTCTTGAATGAGCGCTTTCATTTCGGCTATTTCTTTTCTCTGGGTATCAATGATCCCATCAGCTAACTCTCGAACACGTGGATCCGATATGTGGGCATTTTCGCTGATAAGGATAGCGATCGAATGGTGGGGGATCATTGCCCGCATTCATGAAATATCCTCGACAGTTGCCTGACTGCGTACCAGCCAGAGAGAGATTACAAATACAAGGATACTGCCCGCAAGAATGGCTGTATTCGCGCGCTGGTTTGTATACATCTTCCGCATGAAGAGTAGCATCACGAGGGCCATTACCGCACCCATAATAAATGTCATGTAAAGACGCGTTTCACTGAAATAGACATGATCCAGTTGATATGTGTTGAGATACATCAATCCCAGCATGATGATGGTTGCAGCAACGATCATCGCCAGAAACCGTTTGTAGTTGTTCATTTTCCTTCTCCACCTTTAAATTGGAATTCATTTGCACTCAAGAGTATAAAAAATCTTACACCCTATGCAAATTCTCGTATATCAGGAAACCCACGTAGGGGATTATGCACAGATAAAGGGGTTGTCTAATTTTTGAGAAAACCATTGGCGGAGGTTTTTTATATCAGTATCAATAATTTCAGTATGTATTAATTGTTACTATTTCTCTAAAAACGCCAACGTCCTTTCCCATGCCAGCTCAGCAGCTTTGGGTTGATAGGCATCTTCCCGATCTGACTCAAAAAACCAGTGCCCTGTGCCTGGATAGGTATAAAACGTGGCCGGCCGACCGGCTTCTACTAGCAATGCTTGTAAATCATTCGCACTCGATTGAGGTTCATAGGGATCATTACCGGCAAAATGAGCCAAATATTCAGCTTGCGAGCGCTCAAAATCCACGGGACCGCTGCCGTAAAAAAGCACCACTTTGCGGATTAATTCTGGAACTGCATTTGACAATTCCAGGGCGAAGTAAGCACCCAGTGAAAACCCAATCACGGCCAAACCCTGTGATGGCTGGCCTGCCTGTGCATTGAGGAAGCTGGCAGCGTGCAGAATTTCTTCGCTGGCTTTCAGAGGGTCGGCATCCAATTTAGAGCTAAGTTTTTCTGCCGCGGGAATTGTATCGGCAATCTTTCCATGATACAGATCAGGAGCGAAAACAACGAAACCTTTTGCGGCCAAACGTCTGCAAAAATTCTTGATCGTTTCATTAAGTCCCCACCAGGCATGTAAAACCATTACTGCTTTTCCGTTGGGAACAGTTGGTTGCGCTAAATAACCATCAGGTTGCCGCATATTCATTGGATCTCCTTCCTAAGCGTTTAAACATTATTTGTATCTGTGGCCTTATCCTGTGGAAGCAGATTTTCCCCATCACCTGGTGTCCATGCGTCACGTGATTGTTCCTGAATAGTCTTCGCTTCACTGGAAAGATTGTCTTCCGCTTTGGTTGATGAAGAAGCGGATTCATCAGTGCTGCCAGGGCTGGTTTTGCCTGTGTCCTTATCGTTCCCCTCCAGGGGGGAACTGGAGACCTGCATGGGAATTCCCTGTGGAAAGATCACCTCGCGGGCTTCATCGGGCATGGAGATGCCGGCATCCTGGAAAGCTCGCTTTGTCAGCCGGATTATTGCCGATTTTACCTTGAACCAACTATGTTCTTGACCATCAATCCAGAAGTAAATACGCAGGTTGACTGTGGCACTCCCTAAAGCATCCACCAGAGCCATTGGTTCTGGCTCGGTCAACACCGCCGGGTGATCTTCGAGTACTTTGAGTGCAACCTCCTGGGCTTTGGAGATTGAATCGTCATATCCAATCCCGATAATGAAATCAGCACGGCGCTTGGGGTTACTAGTGAAATTTAAGATATTGCTTTTATACACTGTGGCATTCGGAATCTGAACGTGATTGCCCTCCAGGGTCATCAGGATGGTGACTCGAGTCGTCAGAGCTTTCACAAACCCCTGGATACCGACGATTTCGACCAGATCTCCTGTCCGGAAAGGGTTTTGGACACTTAAAAAGATGCTCGCCAGAAAGTTTTCGGTGATATCTCGGAAGGCTATACCCAGAACAATACCCAGAAGGCCGGTCCCCCCAATCACTGTCATAGCAATGTTTGTCAACCCGGCGATTTGTAAGACAATAAACATTCCAATCAGTGAGGTGATGACGCCCACAGTGTAACCGGCAACATTTACAAGTAAGAGATTGGGCAGGCGCTTACGCAGCGTTTTGCGGGTGGCTCTGGCGATCAAGCGTGCAGTCACAATGGTAATGATGAATACCAGAATGCTGAAGCCCAGCAGAGGCAAAGAGCGAATAAATCCCCTCCATATGTCGCGCAATTCAAGCAAAGCAGGGCGGAAATCCCAAATTGAAGGTTCGGTCAATTGCATTTGATTGACGACCGCCACAACATCCTGGGTATTACGGGCAAGATCTCCCGCCCATTTGCGGTGATCACTGGACCTAGCCTGACCGGAAAGAAAAACTACTCCTTCCTGTACTTTGACCTGGGGATCGATGAACCAGCCGGTCGCTAGCATAATTCTTTCCAACCGGTCGCGGATCTCGAAATCCCAGGCAGTTGGATCAATTTCCACCTGGTCCGGTACCTGTGAAGGCATATCATCAGCGATAGGAGTCGCCGTTGGTCCTGTGCCGGTCTGGGCAAGGACGTGAGTTGAAGGAATAATCACCAGCGCTAACAGGACGACTATGATGAAAATGAGTCTTCGCAGAATCGAACTGAAAGTCTGGTCTTTATGGTTCCCTCTTGGGGAAAAAACTGGCTGATGGTAGGTAATGTTTTCCTCTCTTTTCATTTAGCATTTTTTAGCAGGCGGTGGCCTTGCTGATGTTCTTTGATAATTCTATTTCCATCATACCAAATAATGGACATTTCCAAATGCCTCTATGTCCAAGGTATGATGGAATCTGGCAGTATAGTACCACCAAGTGGATATCATTTTTCCTGGCTTTCGTGGAGAACACCATTCGAATTCCAGACCTTCTGTGCTAACAATTGATCAATAGAGGTTTGGTAGACATTCAACTGGCTGCCCTGTTTGAGCCAGACTTGTTGTGGTGGGCTGCTCTGCCATGTGAAATTGCGTCCCGCATAAAAG
>JBBQNI010000055.1:0-20248 GCA_038329785.1 Anaerolineales bacterium
CAATGATCTCTAATACTTCATCGGTAGCTGCCAGAACACACTGTGAACAGCCTCCATATTTACGTTCATATTCAAAAGCAAGCGCATACGCTTTTTGGATCTTTTCTTCTTTTGTATTCAAACCTGTATTGTCCATAAATATTTCCCTCTCTATTTTATTTTACCTACAAGTTGTATATTAATCTTTCTATTTTGGTAAAATTCCTGGGTTGAATACGAACCGAGGCCGATCGCCTTCCGGACAGGTTAAGATTTATTTGATAAGAATTTTTAAATGACATGCTGCAACCTTTAACCTGCGCGAAGAGTAGCCAGAAGAGATTCTGCTATTAAGCACCCTTAACCTCCGGATCAGCTTTTTATTCTATTGACAAACTAACAAGCCAACAAACGACCAAACCAACCGTTACTGATCAACTAATCACCTGATCAACAAATCAACTAACCCACTAACCAACAATACCCGCAATTACCTCAACAATTCATTGGTGAAAACAGTGTTGACATCAATGGGTGTCATTGAATCGTATTCCACCAGAATATCCATCAATGCCTGCCATTGCTCCGCAGTTTGCCAGCCAATGCCATTTTGATCCGTCACATCAGTGTTCAGATCTTTCAACTCACTTTGCAGCATGAAAAGCATGTGCTCGCGATCAGTCTCTGGTCCGGTGTATTTTAAGACAATATCAACCGCTTCTTGCGGGTTTTCCTGTGCGTATAAGATGCCTTTGAGCGCTGCACGCAGAAAACGCTGCAATAAATCCGGATCTTTTTGCAAGGTCTCATCGCTGGTGACATAGGTTAACCCCAGCGTGGGGATGCCAAAATCAGCTGGATCCCACAAGTTGAGTTGATAACCCCATTTCTCAATCAGGTAAGGCTCGTTGGATTTGTAAACGGGGTACACATCTATCTTGCCCTCGGTCAGAATGCGGGGATCGAAACCAACATTGACAATCTCCATTTTTGTTAGATCAGCGCCGGCAGCTTTCACCAAAGCGTAGAGTTCCGGAGGAGGGCTGCCTTTAAACCCAACGCTGTGTTCTTCCCAGTCTTTGGGAGTCTTAAATTGGCTGGATTGCAGCGCTGCGAAAGCCTGTTGCCCGCGCTGTCCAATCAATGCAATGCTGACCAGCGGTAACCCGGGATCCGCTCGTCGTTTAAGCAAAATGCCAGCATCCTGGGTGGTCACCTGTACTTTTCCCTGAGCGGTAAGCTGTAAATGTTGCCCGGAACCTGGCGAGTGTTCAATGGTAACCTGTAGATTTTCGGCTTCAAAAAAACCTTTTTCCTGAGCTACATATACCCCCACAAAGGGTAAGTTTGCCTGTGGTTTGTAACCTGCCATAAACACCATTTGCTTTTGTTCCGGGGGGGTTGTGACTGCCTGAGGTCTGCAAGATGACAGAAGCAGAATAGCTGCGATGAGAAATGTGAGAGAGACGGTTCGACGCATTTTAACTCCTGGTAAAAGAATTATTCGTGGTTGATATTATTAGGCTGCCAAAAAACAATACGAGTCTCCAGCCAGACGATCACGCGATAAAATAGCATTCCAGCGAAGGCAAGGATGAAGATGGCTGCAAACAGAAATGGCAGGTTCAGATTACTATATGCCAGCCACATCACTCTTCCCAGGCCGCCGGATGCTCCGGTCCATTCGGCCACGACAGCTCCGATCAATGCCAGCGGTGCCGTTATTTTTAGGGCTGTAAATCCATATGGCACGGCTGTCGGAGCGCGCAGGTATCGGAAAATTTCCCAGCGCGTGGCGTTCCATGAGCGGAAGAGATCCAGGAAAGCCGGGTCAACACGCTGCATACCGCTGATGATATTCACCAAAACGGGAAAGAAGGTTAGAAGGGCGGTGATGATGATTTTGGGCAGGACGCCAAAGCCAAGCCAGAGCGTTAATAGCGGGGCAATTGCTACCAATGGGGTCGATTTAATAAAGATGGCCAGAGTCATGACGCCATCCTCCAATCCAGGTAATAAGACCAGAACGGAAGCTAAAAGCACTCCCGCTACAACTCCGATCACCAAACCTGCCAGAGCCTCACTGAGCGTTATGGCGGTTGCTTCTGCGTAAAAGGATCCATTAGTGAACAGGGTTGTAAAAATTTTACTGGGTGCGGGCAGCAGATAAACAGGAGTGTTCATGAGTACAACAACTGCTTCCCAGATCATAAAGAAAATCAGGATAATGAAAATTGCGATCCATAATGAGCGCGTGGATTTGGGTTTATTGGTCGATTCAGACATGCTGTTCAAGTTCTTTTTGTTGAAGAATCAAGCGAATCTGGCCGAGCAGATTCTGAAATTGTACTTGATCCTCATGGCGGGGATAAGGCATTTCAACCTGAAAATCTGCAGCGATCTGGCCGGGTTGTGGTGAGAAAACCAGGATGCGATCTGCTAACTTTATGGCTTCGTAGATGTTGTGGGTAACCCAGAAAACCGCCGGCATTTGCACCTGCCAGATCTGCCACAATTCTTCTGTCAGCTTTTCGCGGGTGAGCTCATCCAGGGCGGCGAATGGTTCATCCATCAACCAGACGGGGGCATGTTGCAGTAGAACCCTGGCAAGGGCTAATCTTTGCTGCATTCCGCCCGATAAGGTGAAGGGGTATTGTTGCGAGGCGGCGGTCAGCCCTACCAATGCCAGTGCATCTCCAATCGAGAGGCGGCTGGGGCTATTGGATTGGGTAAACTTCTGGGCCAGTGCCAGGTTTTTTTCAACGTTAAGCCAGGGCAGTAAGGCCGGGCTCTGCGAGAGCCAGGCAATCTGGCCATCCAAAACAGCCTGGCGGCTGCTATGCCCGTTGTAGTGAATGCTGCCCAGAGTGGGTGTAATCAAATTGGCCATCAGTCGTAAAAGAGTCGATTTTCCACATCCGCTGGAGCCAATCAGCGCGACAAATTTTCCGCTTTCGAAAGATAAGTGAATATTCTGCAAAGCGGGAGTTGCCTGACCATTATAAAAGGTGTGGGAGAGCGTATCAATTGTGATGCGCATTATTTTGCTTCGTTCCTGGTTGGTAGCCCCATCCAACCCCGTAAATTTTCTGCTTTGATGGTGAAAATATCTTCAATCTGATGGTGAAATATCATAGGTGCACTCTTTCCCAGGTAACGCTGTGCCAGACGGGAGATGAGCTCTTCGCGATCATCGTAATTTTTGTCCTTAATTGGCAGAGCTTTGCCATTACAGACGACTCTTCGCAATGGTGCCCATGGTTCATCGATAGTCAGCGATACCTGTGGGTTTTTGGCAACAAAGTCTGCCCACTGGCTGTCACGCCAGGCCAGAATGTGAAAGGCCTGGCCGTCCCATTCCTGCCAAACCGGAATCACATGGGGATTGCCATCCGGGCGAATACAGGCCAGCCTGGCAGTCCACGGTCCTTGCAGAAACTGGTCAATCTGTCGCTCCGTGAGCGGCTCTGTGGGTTTGAGAACCGACCCGGACTGCGATTGAAAGGGGGCATAAGTGACGGCACCCAGACGATAAGAAAGCCGGGCAGCAATGACTCGCAATCGATTCAGTGTATGTGACAATAACATTTCTATCTGGCTGCGAAAGCGTGGTGCCTTTAATACCAGTGCCGCGCTGGGAGCGTATCCATCCGGGCAAATCGGTACAGCCAATTCCACGCTTTCCTCATCCTCTACGAGTGCATATCCATTTTTGATAATTTCAGAATCGGTCATTTTCGTTAGAACGAGATTGGCCGCTGAGTGGTCACATAATTGGGTTGCCGTCGTGTAAACAGCGCGAATGCTATGTTTGCTTTCGACCTGGTCAAGGACGATGTTACCCTGGGTACTAGCCACTACCAACGCAATGGTTTCGCTAAACTCGGAAGCACCGACCTCTTGTTGAAAGGCATTAATTAAAGTCTGATAAGTTGGCGAGCTGACGCCACTCCAGGCACTGAAACGCCGGCCGATACTATAAGGACCACGGTTTTGCAGCTGTTCCAGGTAATCCAGATCTTTCAGTACCTTAAGCATGGAAAAGACGGTTGAGCGCGAAATTCCGGTCTGCTCAACAATTTCTTGTGCGGTTATGCTGTCCTTGTTCGCAAGAAAAAGCTCCAGGATAGCAAGGGTGCGCTGGATGGTGGAGGTTAACGAATTTGATTCCATTGATTAATATCCTGATATTGGGACTATAGTCCAATATATCAGACATATATAAAAAGATCAAGGAAATAGCGGGTTTATGGGAGAGGAGTAATGAGAGAGATGTAAGGTAAAAGATGTAATATAAGATGAGAAAGTTATATCTGGCAACTCCTTTTTTCCGGATTATTAAATGGGTGATGCATACAGAAATAAGCTAGGGTGGCAAGATTGATAAAGGTTTGCTGAGAAAAAAAAAGAGACTGGCCTTTTAGGCTCAGCCTCGAAAATGTTCAACAAAAAAATGCTTCTAGCGCAGGAAAAATGAGAGAACGATCAATATTACAAAAAAACTTCCTGCTAAAATCCCGATCCGTTTGAGGTCACCGATAATGGCACTGTAATCCGGGTTGAATTCAGTGGAAGTCAGGCGAGCGCGTGTTACGGCGGGTTTTGCGAATGTTTCGCTGGTTTTAACTTCGGTTTGCTTTGAGACTTGTCGTTTTGATTTTTTTGCCACTTAATTTACTCCTGAAATTGTGTCCGCTTTCGTTTTATGGAAACGCCTATTTATACCACTTTTTTAACTATTGCGAAAGATAAGCTGCTGAGATGACAATTCGTTGTTTGTCGACCATGTAGGGATAACATGAGATCAACGTTACGAATGGATCGGATGTGGGTGCCATCACTTCTATCTGGGTTGGTTCAACAATTTGCTGTTGCTGGACTATATACGTATAGGAGCGAACCTGAGTGTAGACGATGATCTCATCTCCTGCTGCTAAACGATCAAGATCCCGGAAGATTTCTCCATAGACATCGTTATGGGCCGAGAGTACCAGGTTGCCAACCTGGCCCGGGTTAGGCGAGCCGATGTATTGCCCGACCCCTTTTTTTAATTGTTCTTCGCCATCACCCATGACGATGGGGGCGTCTACCGAAATTGCCGGAATCTGAATCCGGATAGCTTGCTCGGGACTGGTGGTCGGAATGGGAATACTTGCCAGCGATTGGACGTAGGCACGCAGGTGTTCAGGAATCTCTGATTCATTAAAGCGAACACCGCCCGGATCAGTGGGAGGGGTATGCCCGGAGGGTAGAACGACTGCCTGGATGATGGCTGTGGGTGTCAGAGTTGGTTGAACAATCGCAGCCGCGACTTCTTTGTTTAAGACATTGAGCGATTTAAACACACTGAGTGAAATGAAGATCAATCCTGCCACGGCTAAAACTTCGATCACCACCAGTAGCTGGTTGAAAAAACCTTTTCTTTTCTTGCGGCGCGGGTGGTAATACGCTTCTTCATCATAAGATGAAGGCAGTATATCGGCTGAATCCACGGGTCCGGCCGGTGAATCAACAGGCATACTGCGGCCATTTCGCCGGAAGTAAGCCAATCGTTCCGATCTTTCAGAACGACGTTTGTTAATGATTAACTGCCTTAATTCATCAATGGATAGATCTTCAGGGTTTCTTTTTTTCTTTGCAGACATGACACTTTCCTTGCAAGGATTATACCTGATTCAACATTAAGTGAACATTCTCCACCCACTAACTGGCTCTGGTTAATTCTCCCACAGGCGTTACACGTCCGGAAAAGAGCGGAAATCATGGTAATATGTATTTGTTCAATGGAATAAAGTAGCGATACACAAGGAGTAGAGATGCGCCGATTCCTGTTAACCTTTTTGCTGTTGATAACTTTTACAGTCTCACCAGTACATGCCCAGGCAAACTTGACAGTCGATCAGTTAATTGTGAAGATTTGGCCGGAATACGACCAGCCGAGCGTTCTGGTAATTCTTGATCTCTTTCTGGCTTCCGATGTGAAATTGCCAGCCAGG
Source organism: Anaerolineales bacterium (assembly GCA_038329785.1). Lineage (GTDB taxonomy): Bacteria > Chloroflexota > Anaerolineae > Anaerolineales > Anaerolineaceae > UBA6170. The sequence goes on from JBBQNI010000055.1 coordinate 5,976, forward strand.
GTATCAATTAGCATTCCTGCGGCCGTCGGTGCCCCCCATTCCGTCGCGGTCCGCGAGCTGGATGGCCAGCTCTATGTTCTCGATTATGACAGTCAGGTTGCGGGCGAATGGAATACCTTGACATTTACTACTCCCTACGCAGAGGTATGGGTTGAGTATTATGACCCTTCCATTGTAATTAATGGCGATTCACGTTCTTATGCCTTTCGTTGGGCTGGCGATCTCTCGGTAAATAATTTTAATATTGAAGTCCAAAAACCCATGACAGCAGAGAGCATGTCGTTTAAAGAAAGCATGGGGTCGGGTACTGTGGCTGCGGATGGTTTGACCTACTTTGTCTCCAATCTCGGTGCAGTTTCAGCCGGAACCCCATTTTCCTTAAATACGGATTATGTAAAAAGAGATAACACTTTAACAAACTCAACTTCTCTGGCAGTGCAACCATCGCAACCTTTGACGGAGCAGACGCCAGGGCGGCGGCCTTTTTCCGAACTGCTTCCCTATCTTATCGGTGGTTTGGGGTTCCTATTATTAATTGGTGGAGGCTTTGTGTACCTTCAAACTCGAAACAAGCCAATTGTTTTCGGCACAAATCAAAAACAGCCAGCCAGAAAACGACATGCAACCGTCAGCTATGAAGATGAGGTAATTTATTGCCACCAGTGCGGTAAAAGAGCAGCCGGCGGTGATGTTTTTTGTCGAACATGCGGAACCAGGTTAAAAGTTGAATAACGCCCAGCTTCAGTTTCCAATCCTGTCGCATCAAATCATTTCTCATTATAAAGCCTTGCCTCTTGTCGCGCTCTGCAAGTCAACTTATAATAAGAGCAGCCACAAGTAAGGAGGCTGAATTTGGAAGAATACCGCCCGGAGCAACCGGTTTTAATTAATCCGCAAGAACCGAAGAAGAGATCGAAAGCAGTCAGCTTTTTTTTGGAGATTTTCCAGACGCTGGTGCTGGCCCTGGTCTTTTACTTTTTAATCGATAGTTTCTTTCCACGCGTGCGAGTTGAAAATATTAGCATGAAACCCACATTACAACCGGGTGAACTGCTTCTGGTTAACAAACTGGCCTATCGACTTGGGCAGCCGCACCACGGCGATGTGATCGTGTTTCATTACCCGGCCAACCCAAAGGAAGACTACATCAAGCGTCTGATTGGCCTGCCAGGGGATGAAATCAGAGTTGAAGGCGGCAAGGTGTTTATCAATGGAGAGGCAATGGATGAGCCTTATATCGCTGCTCCACCAGCTTATAATGGCTCATGGGCGATTCCCGAAGGATCATTTTTTGTCCTGGGCGATAATCGTAACCAATCTTCCGATTCACATAGTTGGGGCTACGTGCCAGTTGAAAATGTGGTTGGTAAAGCCTTGGTGGTTTATTGGCCATTGGATCAGGTGAAAACCCTGTACCATCCTTTAGTGGTTAATGCCGCCAATTAATGGTATTATTTTGACAATGAAGATGGAATCACAAAACAGCAAGGTTACCTGCCCCGAGTGCCAGGTAGGCAAATACCAGTTAAAGAAGGTAACTTATTACACCTACGTGGGTGATGAGTTGATCACCGTACCGGATTTTCCGTGCTGGGTCTGTAATGTATGCAAACGATATGATTACGACCAGAAGGCACTCAATCAAGTATACCTGATGTTGAATGCTAATTTAGGCAAGCCTGTTTCCAGAGGTCGCAAGAATAATACGACCAAACTTTCAAATTCGCGTTCACGCCGGCCGCATCAAACGGATTAATTGTTGAGATGATCTATCTGGTATCTACATTCTTTTTTTCCAAGATGGCAGTATAATCAAGTAGAATAAAGGAAATTCATCTTTACTTGGGTGGGGGATGGCGCAATTTGCTTTTCTTTTCTACTTTTTCATAATTTCATTAACAGCAATTTTCGCAGTTGCTTTTGTGGTATATGCATTTCGAATCCGTGAAGGGGCTGGCATCAACATATTCGGGATCTGGATGTTTTTGACGACCGGATGGAGTATTACCCATCTGGCGCTTTTTATGGCAAATACCACCGCTTCGGCAATAGCCACCTTGCGTTGGGAATGGTTTTTTCAAGTTTTAGTGCCACCCGCTTTCCTGCTTTTTATTAAGCAATATAAAGGGTATCGGCGCTGGGTGATAGGTTGGCGCCGCTTTTTGTTATTTTTGTTCCCGGCCGGTTTAATTGCTTTAAGTCTCGATGGCCGTATGTCAACATTTATTTGGGAAGGGTTGCAAATTAATTTTGACAACAATGTTATCCCACTTCAATTCACACCGGGATCTGCTTACTGGTTGTTTTGGATATTCTCATATGGCTGTCTCTTTCTGGCGTTCTGGGAAGTCGCCAGAAATCAACAACAGAATAGTAAGGCGTACCGTCTCCAGACCCGGACTTTAATGACCGGCATTGCTATTCCAATCATCCTCAATATTATTGCCATTTTCAAACCGCAAAGTGCATTCGGAATTCATGTTCCTCAATTTAGTTTCACTCTGGGAGGTGTCCTGGTTGGTCTGGCGATTTATCGTTACCGTCTTTTGGATCTATCGCCCTTTTACTATCACAGCTTGCTGGAAAGCCTCCGTGATGGAATCCTGGTCATTGATGAGGATGGAAGATTGTTACAGGCAAACCAATTGGCAGCCGGTCTGTTGGGATTGGAACGCTCTACCAGCGTCGGCGGGAATTTTTCTGAATTAGTTTCACAAGATTCTCCCTGGTTTCCTATAGCAACTATTGCGCCTGATCAAGATCTGGAAGTTCATGTGACGGTTCAAGATAGCACATCGGTCTATTCAATTTCCTGCTCATTAATTGAGGAACCTGATCATGAGAATGACCGCGTGGTCACCATCCGCGATGTTACCGATAGGCACGCCTCAAAGATAGCCGAACAGATTTCGCGGGCTACTGCTGAAGTACGCGCAGCCCAGTTAGACGCACTGCGTAAAGTGGCTGAGACGCTAAACCAGTCTGTCGATGTTGCCAGTGTCAAGAATTCCGGACTGGAAAGAATTGTTACGACGGTCGGTGCTCGCTTTGCATATATCATTCTGGCAGATATTCACGGACAGCCCAGATTTGAAGGCGGCTTCCGCATGCCACCGCTGCTACAGGAGCGCTTTGAACGCACTCCTTTCTGCCCGCCTTGTGCTTCATTTAAACGCTTTATGGAAGGGGAATATGTTGAACCGGTGGCGTTTAGCCCATGTGAAGTATTAAAGGAAATTTCGATTTCCTACTCCGGCTTGATCAGTATTCCCTTGCATCTGGGTGAAAGACAGCTGGGTATTCTTAACCTGGTGATGTCTCCCAATGTCATCTTCAGCGGCGATGAAATTCGCTTGCTGCAGACGGTTGGCGACAATTTTAGTGCAGCACTGGAACGGGCACGGTTATATGAAAATGCCGAACATTTGGCGACTGTCGATTCGCTGACAGGTTTATTTACCCGCCGTCATTTCTTTCAATTGGCGCAAAAAGAATTTGATCGTGCCAACCGTTACCAGCATGTGCTTTCCATACTGATGATTGATATTGATTACTTCAAGCAGGTCAATGATAAGTTTGGCCACCTGATTGGTGATCAGGTTCTGCAACAGCTTTCGGTACGCTTTGAAGCCTGTTTACGATCCTCTGATTTTATTGGCAGATATGGGGGAGAAGAGTTTGTCATCTTAATGCCAGAAACCGATGCCGATAATGGCCTATCGATTGCCGATCGAATCCGTGCTTCTATTACAGACCGCCCATTTGTTACCGATAAGGGTGAAATTTCCCTTACAATTAGTATTGGAGTAGCCAGCAAAGTGCTGGATATTGAAACCTCACTGGAAATCGTGCTGGAACATGCTGATCAAGCGCTGTTAATCGCAAAAAATCATGGCCGCAACAAGGTAAGCATTTGGAAAGACCCGTTTGATAGAAACGGTTTATTTGCGTCAAAAGGGGTTTGACAACCTGCTACCTGCTACCCGCTCGTATGTTCACCCATTGCGCTAACCTTTCACCAAAATTATTGCATAAATTGGTGTTAAGTGGGAAACTCAGATGAATAAATTCAATATTTTTCTTCCTGATCAAGTGATTTGGTTTACCAAATCACTTGATCAGGAAGAAATTAGAAAGAAGAACTGAATGGAAATCATAAATTATATTCCTGAACGGGCGATGGCGATCATGGCGCATCCGGATGATATCGAGTTTTCCTGTGCCGGTACACTGATCAAATGGATCAAAGCCGGTTGCAAGGTCAGTTATGTATTATGTACCAGCGGAGATGTTGGCATTGCCACACCCGGCATGACGCGTGTGAAAGCCGGCCAGATTCGCGAAGAAGAATCACGGGCTGCGTCTGAAATTGCCGGGGCAGAAGAAATCATCTTCTTGCGCGAGGCAGATGGTTTGCTGACAGCTACCCTGGATTTACGCAGGCGGCTTGTGCGTGAAATCCGCCGCTTCCGGCCGGAAGTTGTCATCACCAGTGACCCGACCGTGGTGTTTGCCTCGGATACCTACATTAACCACCCCGATCACCGTGCGGCAGCCACCGCCGCGCTGGATGCGGTCTTCCCGGCCGCCGGCCAACCCAATTTGTTTGAAGAATTTGCACAGGAAGGGTTGAAATCCCACAAAGTGCGCAAGGTGTTTATCTCTGGTCACCATCAGAGCCAGGCTGTGGTTGATATCAGCGACTCAATTGAACAGAAGCTGTTGTCCTTACGGGCACATACCAGCCAATTCCCAAATTGGGATCCCGGTGAGATGGTGCGGCAATGGGCCAGCGAACATGGTGCAGGTCAGGATATTCAATATGGCGAGGTCTTCCGCGTGATCACGCTCGAGAGCGACGAGAACTGGCAATTTTTGCACCAGCCCCAGGACCAGGCTGAGTGATCCCTGCCGGGATGTGTGAATTGCAAGCGCGAAAGGTTGAACGCAGTCAAGCTGATTTTTTGTCCTGACTGTACACACGATAAAACATAACCGCCTGATTGTGCTCTATTTGAGAACAATTCTTGTATGATTTAATCATGAAACGTGACATGGCTGTACAGATTTTACAGGACCATCAAACTGAATTGGAAACCTGGGGAGTAAAAAGTCTTGCTTTGTTCGGTTCAGTCGCCCGGGATGAAGCGCATCCAGGAAGTGAAGTTGATCTTTTAATTGAATTTAACCGGCCGATGGGATTATTCGGATTGATAGAAATTCAAAGTCGCCTTGAAGAAATTCTAAAATGTAAATTAGATTTAGGAACGCCTGATAGTCTAAAGAAATGTTATCGCCAGCATTTGATGAAGGATTGTTTGTATGTCACCTCGCAGATGGGTGGTGTTATTCCCCAAACATCTCAAACAAAAGCGGATTAATGGCTGCCCAGTTGGGCAGCAGCACATTGGCGCCCTCACCAGTGGTATAGGGCGTCACCATTTCACGTGAGATGCTCTGGGTATTCAGAGTGCCCGAAAGGACGCCACGTACCATGGTGACGCCAAAACGCGGCATTTGCCAGATGGGTAGATCGGTGTCCAGCGACTTCAGTACTGTCGGGATAATAACCGGCAGTCGCAGCCAGGTCAGCGGGTTAAGCATCTTCTTTATTGCTGCACTAATGACCATCTGGCCACGCTGCATGCGGTAGAAATCATCACTGCCTGAGCGGTCTCGGGCGAAAGCGAGTGCCTGATCGCCGTCCAGCACAATTTGACCGGCTTCATATCCAGACATGGGCTCATCCAGGGTCAGGGTGATCCCACCCATCGCGTTGACAATATCCTTCAGGCCGTCGAAGCGAATGCGAACATAATAGTCAATTGTCAACCCAAAGTTTTGGCGAACCGTATCCATGGCAGCATAGGGACCAGAACCTTTTTGGGCACCTTCAGCAAAAAAGTGGGCAGTATTTATTCTGTTCTCACCAACATTGGGGATATTCACCCACAAATCGCGGGGAATGGATAGCATGTTGACCTGCGCTTGAGGTGGGTTAATGCCGAGCACAATGTTGGTATCCGAGCGGCTGATATTTGTGCCTTCTGGAGCGCGGTCAATTCCCAGGATGAGGATATTCGTACGGCCAGGAAAGACCAGGGCGGCAACCAGGATCATCAAAACCGGAATGAACACGATCCAGAAACAACAACCACAGCCACGTCTTCTTTTTCGCGCTGCTTTGGGTGGCTGACTCTTTTGGATTGGAGCGCGCGTGTTCGAAATGCGAATTGGCTGTAAGCGTTCTATTGTATCGCCGTCAGTTGGCGGAGGAAGCTCGGTTTGGGTGACATACGCTTGCGTATCGTCTTCGGATGGGTCCCATTGGGTGGGATTAGGCCTGGTACGAGCCTGCCAATCTTCGTATTTTCTATTTGAATTGTTGGGTTTTTTCATTTCGTTGTTCATATTGATCGCATTTTACTTCATTGCGATCAAAGCGTGAAGATGGACAGGGCTAAAAAATCTCTTGACAATAATAATTGTTTATCCTATAATAAACACACCCCTCCCCCCTGGAGGGGATATAAGGAGTAAACGATGCACAATCATGAGGATATTGGCCACCGCTTAAAAATCACTGAAGGACATTTACGTGGCATTCAACGCATGGTAGCGGATGATGCGTACTGTATCGATATCATCCGTCAGATTCAGGCAGTGCAATCTTCTTTGAATAAAATCAGCAGCAAAATTTTGGAAGGGCATCTCAACTCCTGTTTAATTACGGCAGTACGCGGAGACGACCCTGCTGAACGAGAAAAGGTGTTGCAAGAAATTCAGCAGGTGTTCGATACCGTTGCAAAAAATTAATCAAATTATTTCTATCTGGAGGTAACATGAATACAGTAACTTTTAATATCCCTGGAATCAATTGCAACCATTGCGTGCACACCATCCAAACCGAGCTAAGCGAATTGGAAGGTGTTCAGAAAGTGGTTGCCTCAGCCGAAACGAAAAAAGCAACGGTAACCTTTGAGCCCCCTGCCAATGAGGAAGAAATCAAAAAACTGTTAGCGGAGATCAACTATCCGGCTGAAGCGTAACAAATAGTAAGAGATATCAAGGGGGCCTCCGGCTCCCTTTTTTGCTCTTTGAGGTTTAAGGAGATTATTTTGGCTGAACAAAAACATCTCGTCCTGCCTATTACCGGCATGACCTGTGCCAATTGTGTTGCCAGTGTGGAACGCAATTTAAAAAAAGAAAAAGGTGTCGATTCTGCTGTCGTCAACCTTTCTTCTGAACGCGCAACCATTACCTTTGACCCCGAGCTGGTGCAATTGCCCGCCCTGGTGGAGCGCGTAGAAAAAGCTGGCTACGGCATCGCCAGCGGTGAGGCAGAGTTGTGGATCCGTGGAATGAGTGACGATAATGACGCCCGCCGGCTGACAAAGTCAATCAACCAGCTTGAAGGTGTGTTGCAAGCCAATGTCTCATTTGCAACCGAGAAAGCTGCCATTCAGTATGTCCCCACCATTATCAGCCAGTCCGAACTGCGCAAGGCGATCCGTGATGCAGGTTTTGAAACGCTGGATGGGGGTGATCAGGCTGTGGATGCCGAGGCGTTAGCGCGTGAACATGAAATTCAACAACAGAAGCGCTTATTGATCACCGGTCTGGTGTTCACCATACCGCTCTTTCTGATTTCCATGGGACGTGATCTGGGACTGCTGGGTATGTGGTCACACGCCTCGTGGGTCAACTGGCTCATGTTTGCCCTGGCCACACCGGTTCAATTCTATGTCGGCTGGCAGTATTATGTGGGCGCTTACAAGTCTCTGCGTAACGGCTCAGCCAATATGGATGTACTGGTGGCGATGGGTTCTTCGGTAGCCTATTTTTATTCTGTCGTGATTGTGCTCGGTCTGCTGCCCGGTCATGTTTACTTCGAGACTGCGGCGGTGATTATCACATTGATCAAACTGGGTAAGTTCCTGGAAGCGCGTGCTAAGGGCAAGACCAGTGAAGCGATAAAGAAGTTGATGAACCTGCAACCGAAGATAGCGCGAATTGTGCGCGATGGCAAGGAAATGGAAGTGCCGGTGGACGAAGTCATCCTGGGTGATATTGTACTGGTACGGCCTGGCGAAAAAGTGCCGGTGGATGGCGTTATCCTGGAAGGGCGCACCACCATCGACGAATCGATGTTAACCGGCGAATCGATGCCTGTTGATAAAGCTCCGGGTGATGATGTCATCGGGGCAACGCTCAACAAGCTTGGACTGATCCGGTTTGAAGCCACGCGGGTTGGCAGGGATACTGCCCTGGCGCAGATTGTCAAACTGGTAGAAGAGGCACAGGGCAGCAAAGCGCCCATTCAGAAGTTGGCCGATCGCATATCGGCCATTTTCGTGCCGGCGGTTATTGGGATTGCCCTGGCAACCTTTCTGATCTGGCTGTTCCTGGTACCGGCAGCTGTGAATAGCGATATCAGTCAGTTTACTCGCGCGCTCATTCATACGGTTGCTGTGCTTGTCATCGCCTGCCCCTGTGCTATGGGCCTGGCCACCCCAACAGCTGTGATGGTAGGGACGGGTCTGGGAGCTGAACGCGGGATTCTGTTCAAATCCAGCGAAGCGCTCGAATCAGCCGGCCGTTTGCAGATGGTTGTCCTGGATAAAACCGGAACGATTACCAAAGGTCAACCTGCTGTAACTGATATCGTTGCCGTGCCGGGTGGTTTACCGCAGCAAGAGCTTCTGCGCCTGGCTGCCTCAGTTGAGAAAGGCAGCGAGCATCCGCTTGGAGAGGCGATCCTGATGGAAGCCAACCAGCGAGAACTGTCTTTGAGTGATCCGCTGGGTTTTTCCGCTGTGGTCGGATCCGGAGTATCGGCAGAGGTGGAAGGTCACCGTATCGCGGTGGGTAATCTGCGCATGGCACAGGAATCTAATTATGACTTGAACGGTCTGGATGCCGAGATCACGCGCTTACAGGCCGAGGCCAAGACTGCCATGCTGGTGGTGGTGGATGGCAGAGTTGAAGGTCTTATTGCCGTTGCGGATACGATCAAGGATGGCTCCCGCAGTGCCATTGAAAATCTGCACAAAATGGGCTTGAAGGTCATCATGATCACCGGAGATAATCAGCAAACTGCACAAGCAGTTGCCCGCCAAGTGGGTGTGGACGAAGTGATAGCCGAAGTGCTGCCCGGAGATAAATCTGCCCGAGTGAAGGAATTACAGACGCAAGGGACTGTGGTGGCGATGGTCGGAGATGGCATCAACGATGCGCCTGCCCTGGCGCAGGCAGATGTCGGCATGGCGATTGGCACCGGCACCGACGTGGCGATGGCATCAGCGCCCGTAGTGCTGATGAGCGGCGAGCTGCAAGGAGTCCCGCGGGCTATCCAGCTCTCGAGGAAAACCCTGCGCACCATCAAGCAGAACCTGTTTTGGGCGTTTATCTACAATATCATCCTCATCCCTGCGGCTGCGTTGGGATACCTGAACCCAATGCTGGCAGCGGGTGCAATGGCTTTCAGCAGTGTCTTTGTGGTGACCAACAGTCTGAGGTTGAGGAGGGTAAAGCTGATAGGTGACAGCCGCTAGGTCGCTTTGCGTGCTGCCGTAGGTATGCAGCACGCTTCGCGCGCGAGCTGATAGTGTGGAATCTTTTCCTATGAGCTACGCGCTACCCGCTCAAGCGTAGCGAAGCGGCTGCTCTATTCCCTTATCATTAGATCGTGCCGCTCAATCCACTTGATGGCGGCATGAGTGATCCGGGGTATACCGCGAAGATTGAGTTCTTCCAGATTTCGCATGACCTTTAACTTCTTCAAGCCGATATCGGTGATGCGCGTGCAGTAACTGAGATCGAGTTTGCGAATATTATTCATTTTAACGATCGAATCCAGACCGCGATTATTCAATCCGCACGCACTCAGGTTGAGTTCTGTAATCTGGCGCATTCGGGGCAGCCAGCGAGCACCCTCATTGTCAATATTACGGTTTTCGGAAAGGTTTAATACTTCGATCGTATCCACATACTCCAACTCATCTACCAATAACTTGAGGGTTTCATTGTGAATGCCTTGAATTACAATCGAAGCTGTCATTCCAACGGGAATGTTGAAGTATCCAGGGCCAATATCAAAAGGCTGCCAATCCCGATTTGGATCTGTTGCCGGACGGATAAGAATTTGCAGCGGCAGGCTGGTCTCAACCTGATTGTTTGTACGTTTTTCCATATGGGCATTGTATCATGAGCGGTCAGAATCGGTATGAACCACATCCCCCCGCCTTTTTTATGGATGATCGTGAAAGGAAAAGGCAGCGCATCTGGATTGATGCGCTGCCTTTGTGTCATTGAATAATCGGATTAGAGATGTTTTCGGATGAAATCCAACTGGCCGGAGCTGCCTAGCTTATCGTTCTTTGCAGCAATAAATTTGGCATACTCGCTCATGAATACCTTTCCGGGTGGGCGTAAATCAAAGTTTTCCGGATGCTCCTTGAAATATTCGCGGTGTACACGCGTCCAAACCAGACGACCATCCGTGTCGATGTTGATTTTGGTGACACCCAGTGTAGCAGCCTTTTTGAACTGGTCGGCATCCACGCCTTTTGCGCCTTTTAATTCTCCGCCGGCGGCATTGATGCGTGCCACTTCTTCCTGCGGGACAGAGCTGGAGCCGTGCATGACCAATGGGAAGCCGGGCAGGCGTTTCTGAATTTCTGAGAGAACATCAAAGCGCAGGCCCTGTGTGCCAGAGAATTTGAAAGCACCATGGCTCGTGCCGATGGCACAGGCCAGTGAATCTACCCCGGTGCGCTCAACAAATTCTTTGGCCTGATCTGGATCGGTTAGTTTTGCATCTGATTCGCTGACTGAGACATGCTCCTCAACGCCACCCAATTGGCCTAATTCCGCTTCAACAACGATATTTTTGGCATGAGCCGCATCCACAACTCGTTTGGTAATGGCAATGTTTTCTTCAAAAGGTTCACCACTGGCATCAATCATCACAGAGCTGTAAAAACCGCTTTCAATACAGTTGTAGCAAGTCTGCTCGTCGCCGTGGTCGAGATGAACGGCAAAAATAGCTTCAGGGAAGATCTCATTTGCGGCACGAATCATGGCTTCGAGCATGCGCTTGTCGGTATATGAGCGCGCGCCCTTGCTGATTTGGATAATAAATGGCGCCTGGCTATCGAGGTTCCCTTGGAACAAACCCATGATTTGTTCAACATTGTTGATGTTGTAGGCTCCAATTGCGTATTTACCATACGCATACTCAAATAATTTCTTGGTGGTTACAATCATTTTTTACTCCTTAAATCTACTTTTATACCCCAATCACTTGGATGTATGATCATCTTCGTATTTTTATTGTAAGACAAAGTGTGAGGAATTTCCACTGATTGCAAGAAAAAAATCTTATATCTTCGCCGGTTACCAATTATTGATTTGATTTTGCAGATCCAGCATGTCCTGTTGCAAAGAGGTGATTTCCTCTCTGTTATCAGCCAGGTTTTGTTTTTCAGTACGGACAAAGCGGGTATAAGGTTCAATCGCAGTTTGTATCTTGGCCAAACTGCGATCAATCTCTTTCAAGAAGCTGGCACGCAAGGAAGTTTCCAATTGGTTCCTGAGTTCGTTGATCTTTTCGGACATTTCCTGATTGGCCTTGCGGCGGCGGGCAGGGATAATGAACAGACCCAGCACGGCAATAACGCTGGCAACCAATATACCAGTGACATCAGCAGAAGCAGTCGTAGCAATCACAGTGATTAATGTACCCAGCCCGATGGCACCTACCTCAATCGCCGCCGCAGCGGCGACAGCGTTTTGAGCTCCCTCGGCGATGGACGCGGCTTCAAGTTGGTGGTCATATCCTTCAACGACTTCCTTAGATTTGCGCGCAACTGTTTCAATCAAATGCTCGCGGTTGTAATTGAAACTGGCGTTCATCGGGTCGCCGATAATCTTATCTTCATGGGTCAATTTGCGGGCAGTCAGATGATCCATGACAGCTTTCCACTGCCGAAAGTCTTTTTCAACCATCCAATCGATCATTTCGTTTACTTTTTCTTCGATTTTTTGAGGAACATCGGCGATGACCTGTTCGGTAAATGCATTTTGAATGCGCTTTTTATTGAGCAGGTCCGGCACACGCGCCAGGCGCAAATTCTCATTAAAGAAGGTCTGCCCGCGTTGTTCAAATGTAAAAAGGATGTTTTCAATGTCGGCCATCCGAAATTCGAAATCTTTGACCATATCCTCTTTATAAGAGAGAAGTTGGCGGTCGACATTTTCAATCATGAGAACATCTTCATTCAATAAATGGATGCGGCCATTGATTAATTCCAGATACCGCCCGGACAGGTGTAAGCCCACCCCTAATGGATTGAGAAATTTGAGTTTTACTTTTCCGGTCTCATCCAGAACCGATTGGATATAGGTTTCGAGGGCTTGAAAGCCGGATGGAGACCAGAGCTCTGGCTGTCCCTGTTTGGCCAGCAATGCGTTGCGTGAACTGACAGCAAAGATTTCCGGCTTAACTTGCAGCAGCGCTAGAATATTTTCGCGAATGAAGGCTTTTACTTGTTCCAGCTCTTGTTCGGATTGAAACAGGTCGATTTTATTGAGCACAATCACTAGCTTCTTGCCCCAATCGCGGATACTCTGCAAAAAGGTGCGTTCACTTTCAGAAAGCGGCCGGTCTGATGAGGTGACAAATAAGACCAGATCAGAACGAGGTATAAATTTGTTGGTAATAATTTCATGTTCGCGGATGATTGCATTGGTACCGGGCGTATCAACAATGCTGATTTCCTGCAGCATCTCATGCGGGGCATATATTAAGAGTGTATGTGGATCCAGAACCGTTTCTTGCGGTTGTTCCTGATAGCGGATGATGTTGATTTGTGTGGTGGTGGGGGTGACGCCTTCTTTTAAGAGTTTTTCTCCCAGCAGCGCATTGATGAAGGAACTCTTACCGGAATTGAATTCACCCACAATTACCAGAAGAAAAAGATCATCCATCTGGCGGATGGAATTCTTTAATGTCTCCTGGTCGTCTTCACTGCTTCCAAACCGCACCAGGGTGAGCTGCAAATCATTGAGCAATGCCCGTTCACGAATCAGAACATCATCTTGATCTTTGGATAATATTTGCATCTTTACTCTCCCTGGTGATAGCTGGTCTTGTAAGACATAGTATAACTCGAATGGGGTGAGAATATAAAAAAATTGACTATGTTATAAGACTTTTCATCGCTTTATAAATCCTGCAAATTACAAGAATAAGCTAGTCGCGCTGCTGTAGGTCACACAAAATGAAATTCTCGGTCCTGGTTATTACGACTTTCGGACAAAATCCTCACTAAGGTTTTCACTCAACCTCTATCATCCATCATAATAGAAAACATTCGGTATTTGATTTAAATATAAAGCAGTGACAGTTATATTAATGGTGGAGGTGGAAAACATATCAGAAGAAGAGAACAGTTTAAGAAAAATTGAAGATTTAGATGTTTATGCTTCGGGAACATATCCAGTAGAAATTTCTAAAGGAAAAAGTATTAGTGCATCAAAACGAGTAAAACTGAAAGCGTCCATTGATTGTGAAACAGGGAAAGTTTCGTTTTATGTTGATAAGGACGACATCAAGAAGTTGAAAAAATAAGGAATATACGCACTATATATTCTTGTAGTTCGAAAGTCCCATCTATCCTAAAAAGCGGATTAAGTGAAGTCAAATGGCTTCACATCATAATTGTTTAGTGATCAATATTAATTAAAGTTATGGCCAAATCTTAAAAAGAAGGCAGCAAGAAAATAATAGCGATGCCGGCAATGGCTACCAGCGTACCAATAATAGCGCGCATGTTGATCTCTTCATGCAGGTAATAACGTGCGATGGGGAGATGGATTATGGGTGTCAGGGCCATTAAAGTAGAGGCAATGCCCACCTTGGTGTTTTGCACAGCGATCAGGGATAACCACACACCGATGAAGGGACCGACAAATGCGCCGCTGAAGATATGCTTAATGGTCTGAGGATGCTCCTTGAGAACCTGAAAGTTGTGCTTTACTTCCCTTGCGATAAAAGCGGCCACCCAGATCATCACGGCAGCCATGAACATGCGCATCATTACGCCTGAAAGGGCAGAAAAATTGTCCGTCAAACCTTTTTTGGCAAAGATCAAGCCGATGGCCTGCCCAAAAGCACCGCCGATACTGAGCAGGATACCCAGCCAGTGGTTGCGGTTTTTACCAGGAATTGGCGATTTGCGCATGCTTTTACGATCCAACACGACCAACAT
>JBBQNI010000056.1:0-20111 GCA_038329785.1 Anaerolineales bacterium
TCCCAGCAGACCATAAGTGACGTGCACGCCTTCCTGTTCAAGCATGCGCGCCCAACTGATATTGCTTTCTTCATCGAACCGGGCTTTTAATTCCACCAGCACAGCCACCTGTTTGTCAAAATCGCGGCGTGCTTCCAGAAGCGTTTTCACAATGGGAGAATTCTTGCCGACGCGATAGAGGGTCATCTTGATTGTAAGCACATTGGGGTCTCGCGCGGCTGCCTTAAGGAAGTCGATGACCGGAATAAAAGAATCGTAAGGATGGTGCAGGAGGATATCTCCGGACCGGATGATATTGAATACTTTGTTGTAATCCAGGCCTTCCTGGGTGCGGAATTTATCAGCCTGATTCTGGTGAAACGGCCTGTCTTTCAAATAAGGCATTTCCATTTTGTGCAGGTCCATCAGGCTTTGTAAATTGAGCGGTAAGTCCATCGGGTAAATATCACGTTTATCCATGTTCAGGTTAAGTGCCAGTAATCCCTGCAGAGAGACGGGCATTTCTTTGTGAACCAGCAAACGCACAACTTTACCAAAGCGGCGGTTACGCACGGATTCTTCCATCACTTCCAGTAAATCGGAAGCTTCCAATTCCTGAATTTCAAAATCCGCATTACGGGTGACGTGAAATGGATATGCCTCCTTGATTTTCATGCCCGGGAAAAGGTCGGCCAGATTTTCTTTGATTAAATTACTTAACCAGATGAAGTAATGGTGGCGGGGAAGGGTGCCATCCCGCTTGAAATTACCGGAAGATCGTTTGATCGGAACGAGTTGCGGCAGTGAGCCGGGAACTTTCAGACGCGCAAAGTGTTCTTCATTATCTTTATCTTCAATTGAGATAGCCAGGTTAAGGCTCAGGTTGGAGATATGTGGAAAAGGGTGACCCGGGTCAAAAGCCAGCGGTGTTAGTGTTGGAAAGACTACCTCTTTATAATAACCATTCACAAATTCCTTCTGACGATCTGTGAGCTGCTCGTATGCCAGGATATGAATGCCCGCTTTTTCAAGCAGCGGCAGGAGGGTGGTATGCCAGTAATTGCGGCCATCGGTCATTAATTTCATCGCAATTTTTCGAATCTCAATCAATTGCTGGTTTGGTGTGTAGCCATCATTACTGCCCGCGATGATGCCGGCATCACGCTGCATTATTAAACCGCCTACCCGCACCATAAAAAACTCATCCAGGTTAGATCCCAGGATGGATAAAAACTTGACCCTTTCCAGCAGCGGATTGAGTTCGTCCTGAGCCTCATCAAAAACACGCCGTTGAAATTCGAGCATGCTGAATTCACGATTAATGAAGTACTTTGGATTATCCAGATCCGCTAAAACGATTTCGGAATCTGCACTGGTTGTCTTGGAAACTATCTCAGGCATTCCGCCCCACTTTCTACTTGCTAACAAATCTACTCTTATTTTACCGAGTTTGCCAACAAAATGTAGCCTGAATTATGATCTTATCCAAATCGGTAGCAATGCGACCTATTCCAAAAGCAATGACTACTTCTTCAACCGGCCGAGACTGCCTGTGACAATGAGTAAAATGCCCAGGGCCAGCCCAGAAATGATTACCATTCCTATATTGCGATTCCCAAAGATCTTGATACTTTCAGCCCGTACCGATTCTTCCGGGCTTGTGGTTGCTGTGGAAGTGAGTGTGCTGGTTGGAGCCCGGTGTGTGGCAGTCCTGGTAGCTGTGCGGGTGGCTGTCGCTGTTATCGTTGGGCTGGGTTGCATGGTACTGGTAATGGTTATTTCACTCATCTCGCCGGTGATTGTGACGCTGGGTGTGGCGTTGACGGGAAATACGATTAGTTTCTGCCCGATGTAAATAATCGGATCTTTCGCGACCAGGTTATTCAAGCGAACCAGTTCTTCTATTTTCGTTTTGTAGGCGATCGCGATGCTCCACAGAGCCTGCCCGCTTTTCACTTCATGAATCACGGCGCCATTGGCATCGGGTTCAACGGTTTCAACGGGCACGATGATTTGCGAGACCAGCGGAACTACAGCTGTCCCCGAGGTACCCGGAAAAGCTGTATTACGAATGACCGTGCCACCACTATAATAAGCGGCGTGGACAATATACCAGGTGCGGCCATTGTAATTGGTAACCCCGGCACCAATATCCCGGTAGTTGGCATTCACGACCGGAATCATATGGTCGGGATCTGCCCAGACTTGTTGAATCTGTTCAAAGGTCATCGGGCCGATGGCAAAATTTTCGGTCGCCCAGGCAGTCGAACCGCCGCCATAACCGGCCGCCATGACCCGCCCGCTGACATTGCCGATATGGGCGTGAATGTCATTGATCGCCATCGTATCGGCTGTTTGCTGGGCTGTGCTCATCAATATCGGGTCTATATTCAGGGCTGGCAGGCCATTGGCCACGCGCATGCCGTTAATGAGACTGATCAACTCGCTGGCGGAAACTTCAGCCAGGGGCGCAGCGTGGACCTCTGCGGGGAATGAAGTTAATGGCAATGGAAAAAGCAGCAAGCAAAGGAGGAAAATTCGGAAGAATATCTTCATATTTCTGTATTATACCGAATCTATCAAAAGTGCAATGCCTACCGTGAAATTATTGCATTAAAATAAGTAGCATAGAACTTGCACCATTTTCTTTGCTGGTATTGCCTTACTTGCCCATTTTGGGTAAATTGTGCATAATAATGAAAGTTTCCGACTTAAAAGGGTAGGTGATCATGTCTGTGAATTCTTTATATGATGCAATTGCGCTGGTTCGCTCTGGTAAAACTGAAGATGCCCGCCAGATAATCTTCGACATTATCCGCAATGACCCACAGAATGAAATGGCATGGATGTGGTTGGCAGAAACTTTGACTTCAGAGGCAGACCGCATGAAAGTGTTGCGCTCTTGCTTGAAAATCAATCCGGATAGCAAGATTGCAAAAATGGCCGTCAACAAGCTTCAGACAAAGTTCAATGAAAATGAAGTGAAACTTCCGGCTGAGACCCCATTTACGGAAGGGGCAACATTTGATCCGGCCATACCTGAAAGGACCGGTCACACCGGTGCAATTATCGGCTTTGACGGCTCTTTTATCCTTTCCGATGTGGAAGATTTTGATGATGTTGTCGATTTGCGCACACCCACCATGGCAACCACCAAATTGCCGGAAAAAGTAACGGATCAGGATTTTATGACCGGCGCTTATAATATGGGTGGAGAGGGTGCTGATCAAGGGCATTCCATGCAAGATGCCGCCGATTCCCAATTCAGTGCTGCATCGGAAATACCGACCATTCCGCTTGGTGGGCGATCTCAAGAGCCACAAGAATTGGAATATGAGCCAGATTTATCAGGTTTGTTGGCAGAGGAAAAAGGCAATTTCACAATTCCTGAAGGCCGACCCCCGGCTAATCGTGTACCGCTTTTTCAGGAGTCCGATGATCTATTCACGTTTGGTGATCCTGATGAATTAAGTTCTGATGAGCTTGGTTTCACCGATGACGAGACAGTCAATGTACCACCTTTATCGCCATCATACTCCGATTTATTGGATGATGATTTGATTGAAGACCATGTAGTCGAAAGCAGCTATGAAGAAAATAGCCGCAATCGTAAAAAACGCGAACGAAATTCACTGGTGCTGGTCGTCGGTGGTATGTTCCTGCTGATCACGGCTTTATGTGCTGTTTTATTCTTTGTTTTAGGTGGCTATTCTTTTGTAAGAGGAAGAGCAGCACCAGTTCCAACTGAAATCGTCATGCCGGTAGAAACGCAGGTCCCGACTGCTACCAACACACTGATTCCTACGCCTACCAATACGCCTGCTCCTACATTTACTCCCACCTTGCTGCCGACTGCCACGCCGATCGTTGCGGTGAGTGATAATGCTATTTCCAGTTTATCAGTTAGCGCTTTGGTGCTGCGCCTGAAAGAAACCCTTTCAACAGAATTCTATACCAACCTGGATGGAAGTCGGGCTGCCATCCCGGGTGGTCGCTCATTGAAATTGTGGGATGTCTCCACGGGAGAATTGAAATACACATTAAATGGTCATAATGATCTGATCACGGATGCCGTGTTTTCCGCAGATAGTAAATTTCTGGTCAGTGCGGCGCGTGATTTCTCTGTCATTTTATGGGATCTTACTACCGGGGAACAGGTGAAAATATTCGGCATGGATGCCAATACCATCAACCGTATCTATGGTGATCGCACCCGCAAATACCCGAATGATGTCAGTGTGGATTTTTCGCCGGATGGTACCACCCTGGCAGCCGGTGCCTATGGGGTGGTGAACATTTTTGATATCGCCAGTGGGGTTGTACGCGGAACCTACTCGCTGACCGATGAAGCGTTGCAGACTTCTGCCCAGGATCAAAAAAACCAGTACGGTTTTATTGTAAAATTTAATGAGAATGGCTGGGTGTTAAGTGCCGGCATGAGCAAGAATCTGGTCGGGTTAGATACCCTGGATGCCGCCCCGCTTTACCAGTATGAGTTAGGGCCAAAGGCGCAGGTTTCGTACACTCTTGACCGAATGCACTTGATTGAAGCCGATAGCGGGGGATTGATAATCCGCAATTTGGTGGATGGCTCAGTACTGAATGGCTACGGCGGCCGAAAAGTTAAACCGAACGATGCCCCGCCAGCCCATGTATTGACAGAAAACGGCGAACTGCTGGGCATTGAAACTGATTCTCAGGAATACTCCTATGGCCTGGCTGTTTGGGGTGTGCCCGCTGATTCCAACTTGATGAATTTCAAAGGTATTTGTCTGGGCAATAGTTGTGAAATGCCAACCTTTGCCTTCTTCCCCGAATCGGAGCGTATAGCTGTTACCCGCCAGAATAATGACGGCACAGTAAGCATTATCATTGTTAATCTGTTTTCCAATCAGATTGTCTATCGTTTCAATCCTTCAGAAAAGGGTGTACGCTCAATCGCAGTCTCGCCAAATGAGGAAATTGTGGCTGCCATTGATGGAATTGGAATCTTGCATCTTTGGGATATCGGCAGCGGCGAAGAAAGAGCTGCCATCCAGACCGATGATGCCAATAAAGTGGAATTCTCGCGTGACGGGAAGCTGCTTTATGCCTGGGGAGCTAAAAATATTCAGGCCTGGGGTAATCCGTAAGCATACGTGTTGCTTTGATCTTCTTTCTAATAAATTGACATAAATTTTGGTAAGATATAACCGGGATAGCAGCAGCTTTTCCGGTTATTTTTTATAGGAGGTGAAAAGATGAATATTAATTCCCCCGCAAACCAGCAATTCTTAGATTATCTGGAAGTCTGGCTGCAAAATCTGGCAACGATGAACGTCTCAGGCCTGGCCGGTTCTGTCGATGAGATCGCTCTGGTATCTGTTGACTTGATCAAGGGTTTCTGTGATTTTGGACCTTTAGCCAGCCCAAGAGTGGCAAATATTGTTGCTCCTGCAAGCGAATTAATGAGAGGTCTCTGGCAGCAAGGAATACGTTTTATACTATTAACCCAGGATGCCCATGCCGAAGATGCCGTTGAATTTTCTGCCTGGCCAGCGCATTGTATCCGCGGAAGCGCTGAGGCGGAAACGGTTGATGCGATCCGCAACCTTCCATTTTTTGATCAGATATCCATCCTGGAAAAGAATTCCATTGCCAGCGGCTTAAATGCGGAGCTTGCCAGTTGGGTGGAAGAGCACCCGCAAGTGAAGAGTTATATTGTGGTTGGTGATTGTACCGATTTGTGCACTTACCAGTTAGCCATGTTCCTGCGTTTGAGTGCTAATGAGAAACAGGTGGAGCGGCGGGTCATTGTCCCGCTTAATTGCGTTGCAACCTATGACTTATCCGTCGAAGCAGCCTCCAGGGCAAATGTGCTGCCACACCCGGGTGATTTCCTGCATGCCGTCTTTCTTTACCATATGGCTCTGAACGGGATTGAAGTGGTAGCCGAAATTCAGTATTCGGAATGAATTAACGATTGTAGTCAATCACCTGAATGATAATTTGCTCTGGGTGGCCAATCACGAAATACCCAGCAGCTGAGTTTTGCCTTTCAGCTGCTGGGACGAAAATAAAGTCACAATCTTTCAAAAAAACTCTAGGGTGCCGGGTTCTTCCAATATGCGATTTCATCCACCGAAATGGTGAAATTACTGGTTTCACGAGCGCCAATGAAGAGACCAAATGATCCCTCGGAAAAAGTATTGTCAGTAACTTCCTTCAGCAAGACGCCATTTGCATACAGGACGATCTTATCGCCGATGGCCATCACCCCAATGGTATTGTTTTTGTTGCTGCCTGCCTGAATGGCAGGTGAGTTGGTCCAATTGACGTGGGTGGTCATTGAGCCTTTTGCGCCAATTGTGGCGTCCCATTCGCGCAGGCTGTAGCTGCCATCACAACTAACGCCAAATAAGTATCCGCGGTTGGCTTCTCTGGAATTTGGCACGCGGAAGATAAAGCCATAACGGTCAGATCCGCTGCAAGTACCGGTTGAGACTGTCATTTCCAGATACATATTGGCCAGTTTTTCCGTGGTCGCCAGACGCCAGCCATCCGTGGTGGTCAGACCGGTCAACTTTAATTTGCCTTCACCAAAAGCGATGCTGGTGTACTTATCAGGTCCCGTGGGCCAATTATCCCCATTATTGAGCGTGTCGGTCCAGCTGGCGGTTCCCAGTTTGGTGCGAGGATTATCAGGCGGGGGAGTGAAGCCGGGGTAAGGTGTAGCGGTGGCAGTCGCGGTTGGGGTAACGAGAGTGGCTGTTGCTGACGGAATTGGCAGCGGCTCTGTAGCCGCAGGTTCATTAGTTGGCACTTCAGCGGTGGCAACCTCTGTTGTCGGCGCAGCTGTTTCTGCCGGTGCCGGTTCGGTGGCCAGCGGAGGAAGTTCTCCCGTCGCCAGGGCGCTGGTCGGCGAAGGCATCTCTGTCAGAATTTTGGCCACACGCGTTGCCATGTCCGAATCACTTACCGGAGGGGGTGTCGGGGTCGTCAAAGGTAGCGTGCAGGCACTTAAGAGCCCAACCAGGGTAAAAACGATAAGCATTACAAACCAATTTCTAGAACGCATGAGGTTTCTCCTTAATTACTTTTTTTCTTAAATAACGCGAGTACAATAATGACGAAAGGCTGGTCGTTTAGGTTCCCTTGCTCAGGCTGCCTTATAACCAATGTTGCGCAAAAAACTTTTACGCCAGGCGATATCCTGCTCTTCTTCAATTCCTGCCGGACTGGCACCATCGACGACGCCCAAAATGGCGCGTCCCTGATTTGTTTGTGCCAGAATCACTTCACATGGATTGGCTGTGGCACAAAAGAGGCTGACGATCTCAGGCACCCGCTGGAGAGCAACCAGGACGTTGATGGGGAAGAAACCGGAACCCAGAAAAAGGATGAAGCTGTGACCAGCAGCGATCTGCAAGGCATTCTTTTTTGCAAGCTCAAGCATTTCCGGATCGGTTCCGCTCCACCGGATGAGGCATTTCCCTGATGCTTCGCAAAATGCAAGACCAAATTTTATTCCCGGTACCGTGGTGACCAGGGCTTCATGGATGTCCTCCACTGTCTTTATAAAGTGTGATTGTCCTAAAATAAAATTGGTCTCTTCAGGCTTTTCAATGTTGACTGAAAGTAATTCCATTACTATCCTCCCAGAGCTTGCAAATCCGGCGAAAAGCATATTGATTTTATTAGTTACAATGATTATGCCACAAATTTGCTTCTATCGGCAAAATCGAAAAAGAGAAACAATATGTATGATATCTGGGACCTACCAGTCTTTTTTGAGGTGGAATAAGGTAAAATAGGAAGGGCTTTAAGAAAGGATAAACACCTCTTGTTTGAAATAATATTTCTGGGGACCTCTGCCTCGGCTCCTTCCATAAAAAGAAACTTGCCGGCGTTAATGATTAAGCAAAATGAGCATCGCTTTCTGGTGGATTGCGGTGAAGGCACCCAGCGCCAGATATTGCAGGCCGGGATTGGCTTTAAAAACCTGAACAGGATTTTAATCACCCATGGTCATTTAGATCACATCCTCGGCCTGGCCGGGCTGCTTTCAACCCTGTTGCGTTGGGAAACGATGGAATCACTCGAAATCTATGGCGGGCAGGCGGCACTTAATCGCATTCATGATTTGATCTATGGCGTGGTGTTGAAAGGGAACCGTCCGGTGCCAGAGTTGGCTTTGGTGCCGGTGCAGGAAGGAACGTTCATTGAAGAGGATGAATTCAGTGTAACCGCCATTCCCGTTTATCATCGTGGTCCCGATAACTATGGCTACCTGTTTCAGGAAAAAGGACATTACCCCTTCTTGCCAGAGAAAGCCGAAAGCCTGGGGATTCCCCCGGGGCCGTGGCGGCGTGATCTGGTGCAAGGACATGCCATTACCCTGACAGATGGCCGCACCATTCAACCCCAGCAAGTTCTGGGCGATTTCAAACCCGGTACGCGCCTGGTTGTTCTGGGAGATGTTGGTGATACCCGTAATCTTATCACTTACTGTGATCAGGCTGATGCGCTGATTGTGGAAGCCACCTACCTCGAAAGCGAAGCAGAAATGGCAGCTCAATTTGGTCACCTGACGGCTCGCCAGGCGGCGTTGTTAGCCAGGCAGGCAGGCGTACGCCAGCTCATGTTGACCCATCTCTCGCGTCGTTATCGTGAACGCGATATTCTGGAGGAGGCTCAGGTGATCTTTCCCCAAACCCTCGTAGCCCGTGATTTTGATGTGTATAGTGTTAAAAGAGAGGAAGAAGGTGTCTAGAAAGCACCTAGATTCTCGATTTTAATAAAAAGATTATTGAGATTTGGTAAGAAGTAATGCGTAACGAGTAATGAGGAAATCTTTTCTCTCATTACTCATTACTTCTCTCTCATCACTTTTTCTCATGGCACAATATCTGCCACCGAGTCCACAATATGGGTAGGTACATAGGGATAGCGTTCAACATCCTCGCGGCGGGTGATACCTGAGAGCACCAGGATGGTCTCCATACCGCTTTGGACTCCGGCAGCTATGTCAGTATCCATGCGATCCCCGACCATGATGGTGTCTTCCGAGTGGACACCAAGATAATTTATGGCCGAGCGCATCATCAAAGGATTGGGCTTGCCAACATAAAAGGCGGTTTTACCTGATGCTTTTTCGATCAGAGCGGCCAGAGCACCAGCGCCCGGCACAATTCCTTTCTCGGATGGACCGCTTGAATCGGGGTTGGTGGCGATGAATCGCGCATTGCCGGCTACCAGGCGGATCGCTTTGGTGAATATTTCCTGGTTAAGTGTCTCTGTTTCACCCAGGATGACATAATCGGGATTGTGCTCCGTGATGATATAACCCAGATCGTGTAAGGCGGTGGTGAGCCCACTTTCTCCGATCACAAAAGCCTTACCACCTGGCCGCTGACTATGGACGAAGCGTGCTGTCGCCATAGCGGAGGTAAATATGGAGTTTTCTGGAATATTCAAGCCAACCATACTGAAACGATAAGCCAAATCGCGTTGGGTGAAGCGGGAGTTGTTGGTTAATACCAGAAATTTGGATTTCGCGGCATGTAATCGATCTATGAATTCATTGGCACCGGGTATGATTGTGTTTCCCCGTACAAGAACGCCATCCATATCAATCAAATAGTTTTTTGTTTCTTTCATACACCACCCGGGTTTTGAATTGAGTTTTTCAATAATTTATTATAGCCGATTGGAACTGCTTTTTTATGCATTGAGGTAAGTCTGTCTTTGGGTGTCTCTCAAAAACGGAAGAATGCGAGCAACAGGCTCAAGACCGAAGTCAATGGAATCTGGGTGGCATTTGACTCTGAAAAAGATTTGGTGTGTTATCTGTTTTCGGTATAAAGGTTGATTTCTGGTATTACTTAAAATGCATTCTTTACTAAAATTTTCCAATCGCAGGTGGTTGGTGAAATCATGACAAAAATGCTCTTAATTCCCCCAATGATTTGACATTGCATTTCACCTGTGATAATATCTATTCTTGTAAATGGCAAAGCCCCATTTGCGGAACTCTTATCCAGAGAGGCGGAGGGACCGGCCCTGTGAAGCCTCGGCAACCAAAAAGACCATGTGTTTTTTAAAGGTGCCAATTCCGGCAGTAATTTCTGGAAGATGAGAGGCAATGTTAATTCAGAATTTCTGAATTGCCCCTCGTGAACCGTAGGGGCAATTTTCTTAAACGGAGGTTTTACAGATGAACACAACATTTATGAATTCCCCAAAGTACCTTTTCACATCAGAATCGGTTACCGAAGGGCACCCTGATAAACTTTGTGATCAGGTCAGTGATGCAGTTTTGGATGCTTGCCTTTCCCAGGATGCGCGTTCGCGCGTGGCCTGTGAGACTGCTACAAAAACCGGATTTGTGATGATTTTGGGTGAAATCACGACTTCGGGATATGTTGATATGGATAGTCTGGTGCGTAAGGTAGTCAAGGAAATTGGCTATGATAGCAGTGAAAAAGGGTTTGACGGTAACACTTGTGCCGTTCAGGTCGCAATTGCCCAGCAATCCAGTGATATTGCCCTGGGTGTTGATAAGGCGTTTGAAGCAAAGCATGGCACAGTGACCGATGAAGAGGTCGAGCAAATTGGTGCCGGTGATCAAGGTATGATGTTCGGGTTCGCCTGTAATGAAACCGACGTATTGATGCCCATGCCGATTTATCTAGCCCATAATCTTTGCCGGCGATTGAGCGAAGTTCGCAAGAATGGCACTTTACCCTGGCTGCGGCCGGATGGAAAAAGCCAGGTTACCGTCGAATATCGTTATGGAAAACCTGTTCGTGTGGATACAGTCTTGATTAGCACCCAACATGCCCCCGAAGTTTCACAGGAAGCAATTCGAAAAGCCGTTATTGAACATGTTATTTTGCCCGTTCTACCGGCCGATTTGGTGGATGGCGAGATGAAGATCTTTGTCAACCCGACAGGTCGTTTTGTGATCGGTGGTCCAATGGGCGATGCCGGTGTGACCGGTCGAAAGATCATTGTAGACACATATGGCGGAATGGGGCGCCATGGCGGCGGCGCCTTCTCCGGAAAAGATCCGACCAAGGTTGATCGCTCTGCTGCCTATGCAGCCCGTTGGGTGGCAAAAAATGTGGTGGCAGCCGGCCTGGCAGAGCGCTGCGAAATTCAGGTGGCCTATGCCATTGGGGTTGCACATCCCCTCAGCATCAATGTGGAAACATTTGGTACGGGGTCCATCCCCGACGAAGAAATTGCACGCCTGGTGGAAAATACATTTGATCTGCGCCCTGGTGCTATCATTCGAGATCTTGACTTGCGCCGACCGATCTACCAGCAATTGGCTGCCTACGGTCATTTTGGCCGAGACGATCTGGATTTGACCTGGGAACGCACCGATCGAGCGGAGCAGTTGCGCAAAGCCGCCGGGTTATAGAAAAGTAATGAAAAATGAGTAATGGGTAATGGGTAATGAGTAAGAACTAGCACATTATGGTCTTGCCTGTGTTAAATAGGTCCAAATGGGATTAATAAACTATTTGGACCTTTTCCCTTAATACCCATTGTCTTCTGGTGGGGCAGTAGGACCATAATCCAGAATTTCGCGCACATTGGAATGTGGTAATGGCGGGCTGATGATGCCGCGGTCCTCGAGCATGTCAATCATGCGAGCAGCGCGGGTATAGCCAATGCTCAGGCGGCGCTGCAACATGGTGATGGAAGCACGCGCTTCACGCCGGACGATGTCGATGGCTTCATCCAGCATCGGGTCTTCATTTTTATCGGGTAATGGCTCAAATAGGGGCACCTGTTTTAGAGCGTCATTGCTGGGCAGCGGTTCTGCCAGCGTGGTGGCTGTGCTGGTTGATGGCAAGTTGATGTTCATGGCCTGCACCCGCCAAAAATCTACTGTTCGCGCAATTTCCTGATCCGTGATGAAAACGCCCTGCAACCTGACTGGTGCGGCTGCATCCGGTGCCTGGAAGAGCATATCCCCACGGCCTAATAATCGTTCCGCGCCGGGCTGATCGAGGATTACGCGACTGTCGGTATTCGATGCTACCGCAAAGGCAATACGTGCCGGGAAATTGGCTTTGATTAATCCGGTGACCACGTCGGTGGAAGGCCGCTGGGTAGCCAGGATCAGATGGATTCCGGTCGCGCGTGCAAGTTGAGCCAGGCGGGTCAAACTACGCTCGGTCTCATCGGGAGCCAGCATCATCAAATCGGCCAGCTCATCCACCACCACGACTATGTAGGGCAATTTATCTGCCTGTTTGCCATTATGGTCTTGAATATTACGGCAGCCGAGCTGTGAAAAACGGTGGTAGCGGGCATCCATTTCGCGTTGAATCCATTGCAGCGCACTGACGACCTTATCTGTATCCGTGATAACCGGGGCAAGCAGATGTGGAATTCCGTTATAACCGGTCAGCTCCACCCGTTTTGGGTCCACCAGAATTAAGCGCAGTTCCGCCGGAGTATTGTTCAGCAGCAGGCAGGACAAAATTGAATTCACGCAGACAGATTTACCGGAACCGGTTGTACCGGCAATTAACAAGTGGGGCAGCCCGCTTAAATCCGAGGCAATCGGCTCACCGGAGACATTCATGCCCAGTGCAATCTTAAGCGGGGTTTTCTTGCGGGTGAAATTCTTACTTTCGAGCACCTCCAGCAAAGTGACCCGGCTGGATTCAAAATTCGGTACTTCAATGCCGACATAGCTGTGACCTGGTACCGGTGCCTGAATACGGATGCGTGGCGCAGCCAACGCCAAGGCCAAATCATCCGCCAGGTTGGCGATTTTACTAACCCGCACGCGTGTTTTTCCGGAGCGTGTTTCAACAAAGAGAGGCTCAACCCCAAATTGGGTGATGGTCGGGCCGCGTTTAATCTCCACGATTTTGGCCGGTGCCCCAAAAGATGCCAGAGTCTCTTCAATTAAACCGCCACGTTCTCTATCAACATTACTTTCGATGCTGACCAGAGCAGCTGGATCGAGGATAGTTTTTATTTCAGGCAGCTTCCATTTTCCTGCACTGTCACCTTGCGTGACAGAGGGGGCTGCCACCGAGCTCTCATTCCCAGAGGGCGGAGTCGCAGCTTTTTTGCCTGCCAGTTGGCCGGTGTTTGGCTCGACTGTTGGACTGCTTTCGCGCTGCGTTTTCGCGGTCGTTTTCGTGGTAGAAGGTCTGGAAGAATGCATGGGAGTGAAACCATTTTGTAATACCAACGGCACTTCAGGTTCCTCTTCTACAGGCAGCGGGGAATGGTAGGGGATATCTTCTATAGTTTTCTGCAAGTAACGCTGCTCGCGCCAGCGTTGGATCAGCGGCTGCAGCTTACGGAATAAATCCGGGATGGAAATATCGAGGGCAAGTCCGAGGGCTATTAATGACCAGCCGATCAGGACGATCACGGCGCCAGCATTCCCAAGAGTGCTGACCAGAATGCGTTCGAAGAAGGCTCCGAGGTAACCGCCACCCTTTCCTGCCGCTGCCAGATCCCAGCCACCGCGGCCGCCCATATGTAACCAGGTCAGAAGATTCAGATATAAAAGTACGATACCGGAGAGACGTTCCGCGGATAGAATTGGTAATTCTTCAAGATTCCGTAAAATAAGCCACAACCCGATGATCACGAGGGCTAAAGGAAGCACAAAGGTGCCCCATCCTGCTATCTGAGAGATGGATTTTAACCACCAGCTGGTCACCTGGCTGCGCTGTGAAGATAAAAGGCTTAGAATGGTAAGAAAGCCGAGCAAAGCGATAACGATACCCAGGATATCCAGCCTGCGTTCCAATGAGATGCGGCGCCAGGGCTGCCTGGGGGGAGCTGTGCTTTTTCGGCTGGCCACTGATTTTCGCGAGCGCGTGGTGCTCTTGGCCTGCGATCTCGTGCGGGTAGCAGGCGCCTTCGACTTGCTCGATTTGCCGGACTTAGTAGCGCTTTGGCGAACTGGTTTTTTTGCCAAGAAAATTCTCCAATTTACGGAAAGGTTGTTCTAATTATAGCAAATTCAGCGCAAAGTGCATGCGTTAAACATCACCCCGGTAAATTTTTGGTTTATTTCGTTGTGAGATTGGTATAAAGATTGTCTCGCAAGGAGGTAATTACCTGTTGAGTAGCCTGGAATGCGAGCGGTGGCAGCTTATCCAGGGCAAAGAAGTTTGCTTCGGAGGCATCATCGCCGGCGGTTAATGTACCGCCCGTACGATGTGCCAGGTAAACGATCACCATATCCGCCCCGCGCGGGTGTTCCCTGCCGCTGATAATATCGAGCAGCCTGTCGATTTCCACTTCGAGACCGGTTTCTTCAAGACATTCTCGTCGGGCTGCATCCTGCGGATATTCATAGGCGTTCATAAAGCCTGCCGGCAGAGTCCAATCCCCTTTATTTGGGTTAAAAATGCGGCGCGTGAGCAAAATTCGGCCGGCTTCCAAAATGACGACAGCGGCAGCCACTTTTGGGTCTTCATAATGGACCCAACCGCAGTTTGGGCAGGCAGCATGTTCTTCGTTATAAATTGGTTTGAAAACAACCCGTTCTCCGCAATACGGGCAGAACTTAATTGTTTGATGACTATGATTCAACGGTGTAGCTTTCTCCACATGGATAATGCCAGCCCGCCAGTGACGAGTGCGATGATGGCCAGACTGAACTGAATCCAGCGCAGGTAGGGAGCTGAGGATGCCTGGCGGTTACTTTGGTCACTGAGGTTGTTATCTATTTCATCCATGACGGCTTGATTGTAGCTTTGGGCATCTTCAGCGCTGCGTAATCCCAAAATTAATCCAGTCCCATCGCCCTCTTCTGCAGATAGATTGGGAGA
Organism: Anaerolineales bacterium; assembly: GCA_038329785.1. GTDB lineage: Bacteria > Chloroflexota > Anaerolineae > Anaerolineales > Anaerolineaceae > UBA6170. The sequence continues at coordinate 14,784 of JBBQNI010000056.1, forward strand.
TTCAGCCTGTGGCTGCGGGGTTGGTTCTGGAAGTAGCGTTAATGGGTTGGGAACCACCTCGGCTCCGCCCATCCCAACCACATCGCCACCGCTTTTGGCAGTAGGGTCTCCACCGCCGAGACCGGTGGCCATCAAATCACTGCCGCCGCCGCCCTGCCCAGGCATTCCCCATTGAATGATCATGGGTTGTTCTTCCGGTGTGTTTGCATTCAGGCTATCCGCTTGCGGGGCTGCTTCCATTGCCAGCATTTCACTGGGGGGAACTGCGGCTGTGCGCGGCAAGGCAGCCGGGCTGACGACCAATTCCATCAGGATGGCAAATACCATCATAACGGTTGCCAGAGCTGACGAAAGTGATAGCGCTGGCAGCCAGCGGAAACTGCGCACTGGCTTGAGCTTTTCAGCCTGTACGCGGGTAAGGGTGAAGTTGCGCGGAGATTTGATCTGGCGGGCATGCTTTAAAAGCATTTTAGTTTGTTTGAGTGAGAGAAAGGCTTCCTGCAATCCAGGTTCCAGGTGGAGACGTGCTTCCAGTTTTTCCTTTTGTGGGGAAGCAATCTGCCCATCCAGGTATGCAGATAATAGTTGCCAGTCTTTCGATGTATACTTGTTTTTCATTGGTTGCCCTCACCATCAAGACGAAAATTGTGAGGCAAAAGTTCCCGAAAATATTGCAGACAATCACGCAATTTAGAGCGTGCCCGAGCCAGTCGGCTTTTGATGGTGCCCAGCGGAACCCCGGTGCTATCGGCAACTTCCTGATAGTCCATTCCTTGAATATCAACCATAATCACCATCATGCGGAAATCGCGTTTCATCCGCTGCAGACAGTCGTTAATGGCTTCTTCCAGTTCGGATGATTCCAGCATTCCTTCTGGCGAGGGTTGATCATCTTTCAGCCATTGTGGTGATTCGATGCCATCATCTGCATCTTCTAAAATAGGTTCGAGGGGAGTTGTCGGCCGGCGTTTCTTTTTGCGCAGTTCATCGTAGCAGGTATTGGTCACAATTCGCAGCACCCATGACTTAAATGAACCACCACGATAAGAAGAGAGGTGGTTATACGCCGATATGAATGCGCTCTGGGATGCATCTGCGGCTTCATCAGAATCTCCCAACATACGGAAGGCGATATTAAAAGCCAGATCCTGAAATTCAAGCACCAGGCGATTGAAGGCATCCAAATCACCCTGTTGTGCGGAAAGTGCTAATGCGATTTCATCCATCATCTATTTTCTAATTTCTCAACAGATTTGCATTCAATGAATAAACAGTCTGGAATCTCTGATGGGGATTTCCACTTCCAGATCATCAATTCTCCTCTGATCTCATTACTTGATTTATTATAAACCACTGCCATAGACTTTCACAAATCTTATACAATATACTCAAAGCTTGATATGATTGTCAGGAGAAAAATTACCTGACACAAAAATAGAAAACCAATCATCCCTCGCCCTGGTGAAAATGGTGGGATAGGTTATAAACGAAGGATTAAAGCACATTATCGAACGACCATAAGCGCATGAAAACACCCTATTTTTTCCGTCAACTTTCATATCGACTTTACAATTGGTTTAACGTACCCAAAAATGCGCCGGAAATGAACCGCACCAATTTCCGCAACGTTCAAATTGACGCAGTTGGGGTCGGTCTGGCCAGTACAGCAGCCCCATTTTTGCCGATATTGTTGACCCGCCTGGGTGCTTCAACTTTACAAGTCAGCATGCTCACGTTTATGCCGGCCTTGACCGGCTTGATTCTGGCCATTCCGTTGGGCCAGTTTCTACAAACACGCAAAAATATTGTACCCTGGTTCAGCGCTGCCCGTTTGTTGGTTCTATCCAGTTATGGTTTCACCGGAATGGTTGTCATCTTTCTGCCTCAAGCAGCTGCTATTTTTGGAATTCTGGGCCTGTGGGCGCTTGCCACCGTACCACAGACAGTGTTGAATATCACATTTTCGGTGGTGATGAACAAAGTTTCAGGATCAAGTGGCCGGTATGAATTAATGACCCACCGCTGGTCACTACTCGGTTTTACCAATGCGATATCTGCTCTGGTAGCAGGTAGAGTTTTGGAGAAAATGCCATTCCCTCTCAATTACCAGGTTGTCTTTATTGTGTTGTCCATTGGCGGCTTGATCAGCTATTATTTCTCCAGTCGGATTCATATTCCGGATAATCCGCCGCAGATAAAAACCGTCAAACGTTCAATCAAGGAAAGCGTTCGGGGTTATTTCAAGCTGATCACCAGTGAAAAACCATTCGTGACTTTTGTGTGGAAACGCTTCATATTCTTATCCGGCGCAGCGCTGGCTAACCCTCTTTTGCCTATTTATTATGTACGGGGATTGAATGCGACCGATTTCTGGATTGCTCTCATTAACATTGCTTCATCTTCCACGGTTATTCTTGGGTATTTTTTCTGGATGAACCAATCCAGGCGGCGCGGTTCGCACCTGGTGCTGCTGGCCACCACATTCGGCGCATCTCTATACCCTATTCTGGTAGGGATCAGTTACCGTGTCTGGCCGGTGGTAATCTTTGCCGGTATCAATGGGATTTTCCAGGCTGGCCTTAATCTGGTGTTTTTTGACGAATTGATGAACCGTGTGCCGGTTGACTACAGCGCTACCTTTGTGGCTGCGGCGCAAATGCTGCAATATCTTTCCCTGATTGCAGCGCCTTTACTGGCCCCCTGGATTTCCAATCAATTGGGGGTTAACGCTGGTTTGATCATCGCGGGCGGGATCAGTTTGCTGGGCTTCTCCTTTTTCTTCCTGGAAAAGCAGGTGGAACACCGCAATCACCGGGTTGAAGTTTAGAGAACTTCTTACCGTTTGATAAATCTGACCCAGACCAGGCGCCAGATTAAAATGGCAAAAGCACTGGTAAGCATCATCACCAGTGCAAAGCTAACCTGCACGCTGCTTGCGAGCATAAGTGCGCGAATTAGTAGTGCCAGTGGGGTGCTCAAACTTACTGCCCAGATAATTCGCCACCAAGCAGATGAAAGGCTTACGTTGTCTGGTGAAAACAAGCCAAAAACGGGTGCGCTGAAAAACCAGGCAAGACATAAGGGCAGGGCTGTCGCCAGATATCGCCCCACCTGAAATTGTTGGTTATGATTAAAAAAACCCACCAGGGTGACCAGCAATAATGCCAGCCAATCTCCCAGCAGGATTATTTTGTTGATTTGTTTATAGTGAGATCTCATTCCCTGATTATAATGTGTTCTTGAAAATAGGATGACGGAACGAAGAGTTGATGATGACGAGGAGAGCCTTTTTTCCATCCAAAAAAACCTCCCCAAATATGCCGACTTAAGCATTATTCTGGAGTTTGCAATGGGGATGGGTACTTCAGGGATTTATTTGTTTGCATCACAATGGGTATTAGGCTACACTGATATGGATGGAAAACGAACCCTTGGTGTACCTGGGTGTAGATCCTAGTCAGCGCTATAAACCTTATGTGTACGCTGCCCTGGATGCTTCGCACAGAATTGTGGCACTTGGCTCCGGCCCTTTGCGCGAAATTCTGTCCTATACGGCCGGCCTTGGTTCTGCCATTATTGCGATTAATGGGCCGCAATTCACCAATCAGGGCTTATTAGCAGAAGCCAATCAGGGGCAGAAATTGTTTGACCTGGGATCTGTTAAAGATGAGAATATACGCCTGGTAGAAGCCAGCATTGCGGCAGAGGGCGTGCGTGTCACCCGCACACCGGCCCGCGAAAATGATTGTATGATGTGGATAAAACGTAGCTTAAAATTATATGGCCGCCTGCCAAAGTTGGGCTATCGGCAGTATCCTAACGAAGGGCATCGCTTGTATTGTGAGAGTATGTCTGAAGCCGTATTCAGCCGCCTGGTAGGAGGCGCGCCATTATTTGAGCATGATACCCTGGAAGGCCGGCTTCAGCGCCAGCTTATTTTATTTGAGCAAAAAATAGTACTCAATGATGCGATGAGTTTTTTTGAAGAAGTAACCTGCTTTCGTTTGCTGCATGGCGTTTTGCCGATGGAAGATATTTATCAAAGCGGCGAGCTGAATGCGCTGGCCTGCGCTTACCTGGCCTGGTTGCTTGCCCACAAACCAGACCAAACTGAGATGCTGGGTGAAGAGCGTGAAGGCAGAATCTTCCTTCCCTTAAAAAGTGAGCCTACCCAATCTGGTATTCCGGCAATTTCGCCGTAAAAAATTCTTTCGATATCTAATCTTCTACAGTTCATTGGATCAGGATAGAAATTCGGATAAAATTTATCTGAAATTATTACGAAGGATGTATTCAATGAACGTAAGCATGTGGCTCAAGGCATTGCGAGTTATTCCACGCATTGAGAAGAGTGAATGGGATGGACTGGATATAATTTCACGCTGGTTGATATCGACGCGTGCAGCAGTTTTATTAATGACATTTATCTCGGCAGCCATCGCCGGTTTATTTGCCTGGCGAGCGGGAGCTTTCGACCTCAGTCGCTGGCTCCTGTTGGTAGTGGGATTGATTTTTGCACATGCAACCAATAACTTGATCAATGACCTGACTGATTACAAAAGAGGTGTTGATAAGGATAATTATTTTCGTACCCAATATGGGCCGCAGCCCTTGCAGCAGGGTCTGATGACCATTCGCAGCTTGCTGATTTACATTCTGGTCACGGGTCTCATCGCAGTGGCAGCCGGAATTCCATTGGTAATTCAAGGTGGTACGATGGCATTGTGGCTCATGGCAGCCGGTGTCGTCTTCGTTTTGTTTTATACCTGGCCATTAAAGTATATCGGGCTGGGTGAAATGGCAGTTTTACTGATCTGGGGACCGTTGATGATTGGTGGCGGCTATTTTGTGATCAGCGGTGCCTGGGATTGGAACGTGGTTTGGGCCAGTCTGCCGTATGCATTGGGACCGACCACAGTATTATTTGGCAAACATATTGACAAGATTGATGCTGATCGGGTCAAAGGAATTCGCACCATGCCGGTCTTGTTGGGTGAGAAAAATGCCCGCATTTTGGTCCTGCTTATGATGGCAATGCAATACCTGGGCGTCATTTGGCTGGTGGTATCCGGCTTCTTTTCACCCATCATGCTGCTGGTTCTGGGCGGCCTGACCGCCATGTCGCAGGTATGGTCTATGTATCGTGCTCCCAAGCCAGAGGTTATGCCAGTGGATTATGATGCCAGCATTTGGCCTTTATGGTTCTCGGCGGTCTCATTTTTGCATAACAAGCGCTATGGCATTTTCTTTTTGCTCGGATTGATTCTGGAAATTGGCGTGCGCCTCTGGCTGTAGTAGCAAGAAGACAGCTGCATTAGTCAAAGAAAT
>JBBQNI010000057.1:0-18122 GCA_038329785.1 Anaerolineales bacterium
GAAGTTATGATAGCTTCTGGATGTGAATAACTTGTGAAGAATTTGCGCAGATGCGAAGAAGCGGGTAGAGGAAGATTATCCTCCGAGCTCGGATTTGTCACGATCATTTCGCGTGAAAATTCGATCATACCAGTCCCTCCCTAGGCAACCGCACAAGAGGCAATAGTCAGGGAAACCTCGGGAGGGTTCACTATAACGTGATAAACTCATTCACTTTAAGCGAAACCTCCCGGAGGCAGATTCTACGGCATAGATACTATACGGAATCTCCGGGAGGAAATACTCTTGCAGCTATTCCCCTTCAGCCAGGTGTGCTGACATCTTCAGCGCCCCTCGGACGGGCGGTTCCTCGAGCAATTGCATTTGTGCCTTTGGTAAAAAGGAATGAACCGCAGTTGTAAATAATTTCCGATAAAATGGCGATTTTTGCAGCATGCTGCCGCTCATCACAAGCGGAAAAGACTGTTGCTCAATCTGCAACTGGCGGGTAACGCCCAGCACAGACAGCGCCAACTCCTGGACACAGGTCTCCACCACTTCCAATGCGATGGCATCCCCATTCTGGGCTGCCGCAAGGATAAGCGGGGCTGCCGAAGAAAGAATTATGTATCGCTCGCGGATGATCCCCTCCAGCAGGTCACCCAGGTCACTTGCCCTTGTCAGCCGGCAAAATTCCGCTGTGAGGTCCGTTTCGGCCGGCGCACGTTGTGTCCAGATATAGGAAAGCCGCTGCAACGCCAAAAAGACCAGCTCACTGGCCCCGCCAAACTCACCATTGCGAACCGAATTTCCGGTGATGCGGCCACTACGTCCATTGTGCCACCGTCCACGTACATTGTTGCCTGTTCCGGCGGACACCGCGATGCCAAACCCATTCGGCACGGCAGCCCACAATGGCAGGATGCCATCATTTTCCAAAACGAAAGGGCATCCCAAATCCAGGCTTTCAATAGCGCCTGAAATCGACGTGCGGTCGGATTCCCAATCAAAGCCGGCCAGGCCAAAGGCGGCAGCTGCCGGCTGAATCTTGCCCGATCCAAATCGTAAACCTGCCTGATCAATAGCTATGCGCAGTGAGTCCAGCATTCCCGCCAGACCAAACTCCTCCCAGTTTCCTCCTGGACCAACACCCAGTGCTTCCTGCCCGGTTTGGAGGTCATGCAGGAGGGCATGCGTCTTTGTTCCGCCAACATCAACCCCCAGGAGAATAGTCACCCTGCCCTACCGAAAGAAACCAGGTAAAAAGGCACGATTGACCTGCAGCATATCCTGCAAGACGACATCCACCTGTTCATCCTCTGGACCCAACGGATGGTTGACGAGAGCACGAAAGGCAGCCTGGTAATCTCCATGAACAGCTGCTTCAATCGTCATCATTTCATAACGCTTGACCTGCTCCAACAAGACATAGTTATAGAGTGGAAGCGGGTCGATCGGCAGCGGATGCGCTCCAGATCGATCAATCCGGCAAGGCATCTCGAGCACCCAATCTCGCTCCCAGCCCTTGACCGTACCCTGATGATTAACATTGACAATATGGGTCTCACCCAGGTTATTGTAATGCGCGTTAATTAATTGAGTCGCTACCGTGGAATAATAGGCTCCTCCCCGCTGCATCAGACTTTCCGGAACCTCGTCATTATTGGGATCACGGTAATAAGCCAGCAGTTCTTCTTCAATCGATAGCACTTGCTCAGCCCGTGAGGGTGGCCATTCTAGCTGCTCAGATAATTTGCGATGCTTGCTGTAATAATACTCCAGATAGTAATTCGGAATCATCCCAAGACGAGCGATAAAATCGGGATTAAAATCCGGCACCGCCATACTGCGCAGTTCGTCCATATATGCAGCAAAAACCCGCGGCCAGATATCCTCGCCATTTAATTTGAAGCCAAAATACCAGGTCAGATGATTTAAACCAAGCGTGACAAGCTCAGCTTGCTCGGGGAGATAATTGACACCATCCTGCCGAGAAAGGGCTTCCAGAATCTTCATCTTGGTAGTGAATGAGGAATTACAGACGCCGATACACTTAATACCCCCACCATAGCGATTAAGCGCTTCAGTCACCAGCCCGGAGGGGTTGGTGAAATTAAGCAGCAAGGCATCGGGCGCAAGGGTGCGCATCTCAGCTGCAATCTCCAGGATGACCGGGATGGTACGAAGGGCTTTGGCCATGCCGCCAACACCGGTCGTCTCCTGACCAATCAAGCCATGCCGCAGACCAAGGTATTCATCTTCGCGACGGGCAGCCATTTGACCGACCCGCAACTGGGTGATCACATAACTGGCATTACGAATTGCCTCCTCGCGATCACCCGTGAGGTGTACGCTAAAAGGCTGACCGGCAGCGGCAACCATCCGTTGTGCAAATTGTCCAACAGTTTGCAAGCGGTCCAAATCGATATCCATCAACCACAACTCATTGATCGGTAAGTCGTGCATGCGATCCAAAAATCCACGCACCAATTCCGGTGTATAGGTTGAACCACCACCAATTACAGTTACTTTTAACATGCTTTCCTCAACTGATTGCCATGCCAGACGATTCTATAAGAATCTGACTGGCTTTATATATTATCGAAAGAGTTGATCGAACCAGGTACCCACGTTGTAAGTCAACGCGTTCGCCCCACTGACCAGATTCACCGTCACCAGAATAAAGATGATGATTAACGCAAAAATGACCAGGCCGCCGGCAAAATCCTTAAGGATTGTTTTAAAGATCTTGGTGACCAGCCAAAAAATAAACAAACCTGCCAGCACAATAATGACATACCATAAACCAACCGTCATTGGTAAACCAAACAAATAAGGCGGAAAACGCATGAAGGAACTCCTGGAGTAGTGAATCGGATTACCTGATAATTATAACAATGGAAAGATATTGATACAATTGTTGGTTAGTTGATTAGTTGATTTGGTGAATGGTTGATTTGGTGTTTTGTGGGCTAGTTGTTTTGTTTATTTGTGGGTAGTTGGGTAGATAGGTTCGTTTTGTGGTTGTTGATTTATTGATTGGTCGGTAAGTTCGTCGATAAATCCGTAAATGGGACAAATAGACAGAAATCAAACCGATTGAATACAAACAATTAACATCAAATCTCCCATCAACTAACATCCAACCTTCCATCAACCGTACCTCTCAATGTACTCCTCTACCTCCCGCACAATCTCCCGGTTACCGATGTAGAGGGCCGTGCGCTGGTGCAAAGAGCGTGGTTCAATCTCCAATATATCCTGATGACCGTTGGAAGCATAGCCCCCGGCCTGTTGGGCAATGAATGCCAGCGGATTTGCCTCGTACGTCAGGCGCAATTTGCCCTCCGGCTGGGCCACATCCGCCGGGTAGTAGAAGATTCCCCCGGCCAACAAAGTGCGATGAAAATCAACCACCAGCGAGCCAACATAGCGCATGGAGATTGATTTTGTTTTGCTGGTCATATCTTGCAAATGCTGGGTAAACTTCTGTACTCCTGCGCTCCAGCGCGTAAAATAGCCTTGATTGCAACTGTAATACGTCGGATATTTAGGAATCTGGATATTTTCATGCGAGAGCAGGAATTCCCCGATGGCCGGGTCGAGTGTAAAACCTTGCACCCCCTCACCGGTACTATAGACGAACATGGTACTGGCTCCGTAGACGATATAACCCGCTGCGACCAGTTTTTTCCCGGGCTGGAGACAGTCCTCCACGGTGCCGCGCCCGTCATTCGGGCTTAAACGCTGGTAAATGGCAAAAATGGTGCCCACGCCGACATTGTAATCAATGTTAGATGAGCCATCCAGCGGATCAAACATGAGCACATATTTGCCCGTGGGATATTCTGGTGGGATGGGGATAATATTTTCGTGCTCCTCCGAGGCCATTACCGCCAGGCGACCGGTATGATCATTGAGCATGTAAATAGTCTCATCCGCCAGTTGATCCATTTTTGCTACCTGTTCACCCTGGATGTTGATACTGCCCGTCTTGCCTAAAATCTGGGCCAGACCCGCCCGCGACATCTGACTCGCGACCATCTTGCCCGCCAGGGCAATATCATAGAGCAGACTAGTCAAGATACCGGTAGCCTCAGGGTGAAAGCGTTGCTGTTCCAGAATGTGACGCTCAATCGTGATAACCGTGTCAATATTTGCCGAGAAGGGTGAACTCGCCATGGGTTATTATCCTCCAGATGGGGTGGGGTATGTGCTTTCCGCAAAAGGGTGAAACGATGCGGAAAAGGCTTTATTAATTGTAGCTGTTTTAGAAGGAAAATCCAACTCAAACGTACACTTAGAATTCCTGGCAAGAATTGCCCACGCTATTGTTGGGCACGTGTGCTTTCCGTGTCAGAGTCTTGTCTGTAGCCAATGCAAACCAAGGGTCATGTTTGATGGATATACCCAATCTACATCTTAATCAGTCACTCGCAAGGCAGTGGCCAGGGAGAAATTAGAATGATCCGATAGAAGAAAATCTGTATTTATGAATTTTCCAAAGGAAAGATAAGATCGGAATTATCAAAATAGACATTACAACTTTTTTCAAATTCCGGTCTGACTTTCATTCAACACATAAAAAAGAACCTGAGTAAACGATTTACCCAGGCTCATTATGTATGTAAGAAACCAGTTTTTTACGGTTTAATCTCGAGCAGCTCGACCTCGAAGATCAAAGTAGCATTCGGGGGAATGGAGTTTCCCGAACCCACTTCACCATAAGCCAATTCGGCGGGGATGACCAGCTGGCGTTTGGTTCCAACCTTCATGTTGGCGATACCTTCATCCCACCCAGCGATGACTTTGCCCTGCCCAAGCACAAAGCTTAAAGGCTGGCCGCGGTCAACGGAACTATCAAACTGTGTGCCATCTACCAGCCAACCCGTGTAATGAACGACTACGGTTTGCCCACTGCTGGGCATTTCGCCCGTACCTTCCACCAGGTCATAATATTTGAGACCGGTCGGTGTGGTGATGTAATCTTTTTCATCCACTTCGGTTGGCTTTAATGGAGGTCTGGCAGCCGCTAGCTCAATTTCCATCATAAGGGTCGAATTCGCGGGAATGTCACCATAATCCTGCTCGCCGAGGGCCAGCGCGGGGGGAATGACCAGCAAGCGTTTGCCACCAGCCTTCATTCCCAGCATACCTTCTTCCCAGCCAGGGAAAACTTCTTCCTGACCCAGGGTGAAATCGAGCGGGAAGCCATCTTCGGATTGGCCGATAAAAACCGGGCCATCAGCTTTCTGAACCCATAAAACATAATTGGTCGAGACATGATATTTTTCAAGGACTTCTTCGCCTTCACCGGTCACAATATCAAAAACCTGCAAGCCGCTGTCGGTGGTGGTTAACTTGTCTGCACTCACATCGGTCGGTTGCGGCGGCTGTTCGGCTGAAATCAACTCCATCTCGATGATAACCTGAGCGTTGGGTGGGACCATACCGTAGCCGGCCTCGCCGAATGCCAGGCTCGGTGGAATCACAAACCTGGCTTTTCCGCCCACCTTCATCAGACCAATGCCTTCTTCCCAGCCAGGTAGCATGCGATTGAGACCCCATATAGTGGAGCCTGGTTGGCCGCTGGTGTAAGTGTTATCCAGCTCAGTACCATCTTGCAGGGAGGCGATATAGTGCATGGTGATGATGTCCCCAACGGCAGGAGTGTTGCCGCTGCCTTTTGTTATATCCAGAAACTGCAGACCGCTATCGGTGGTTTTTGCGTCATCAAGCACGATTGGTTCCTCCACACGAATGGTTGGCGTGGGCATCACTTCCCCTTGGGAAGTGTCCCCTTGGGAAGTGTCCGCAGGGGATGTGATGGCCAGGGTGGGAACCCCGGCAGATGTTGCAGTTGGTGCTTCTTCGCTGGGTTGGCAGGCAGCCAGAGAGAATAAAACGGCCATGGCCGCGAGGCCTATCCACAGAGATTTAATTTTTGATTTTGAATTTTTCACGTATTTCTCCTGTATTTTGTTAATTGAACCCGTTGATCATAACACATTTAAATTGCAAGTAGTTGATTTTTCGATTGGTTTACTTGTTTGTGAAATCAGTAGATTGAAATGGAATATTTGATCAGAATTTTAATAGAGTATTTAGCAATGTTCATTTATCATAAATTGATCAATCCCTCAATTTCATAATCTTCCGTTTTGCCTATTCAATGAACACTAACAACGAATTCACAAATCAACAAACATCATTTTCGCGCTTGTACTCATTCACTTGACATTCACTTTCTTTCCTGTTATTATTTCGATATCAAATAGTTTGATCAGGAGATAATATTTATGTCGACACGATTTAAAGGAACCGAGAAGCAGATGCTCGCGCTGGATACTTACATCAAGTTAACGCGCGCCAGTGATTCGATTCACGCACGCCTGAACAACGCTGTCAGCATGCAATCCTTAACGATCAGCCAGTTTGGTGTGCTGGAAGCCTTGATGCACCTCGGCCCGCTCTGCCAGAATGAGTTGGGTAGCAAGATATTGAAAAGCAATTCGAACATGACCACGGTCATCGATAACCTCGAGAAACGCGGGCTGGTGAAACGTCAGCGCAGCCGCGAAGATCGTCGTATGATTGAAGTCTTTCTGACCCCCACTGGCAAGAATCTGATCGAAAGTCTCTTTCCACACCATGTGGCTGCTATTCAGGAGCAGTTCAGCGTGCTGACAGCCCAGGAACAGGTCGAGCTAGGCAATCTGCTGCGCAAACTCGGAAGACAAGAAAACGAACCGCAGCACACATAACCAGGGAGAATATTGATGAACAACAATACAGTCCACATCGCCGCCTTTGCCGGGAGTATTCGCTCCAACTCTTACAACCGCGCCCTCTTATCCATCGCAGCTGAACGATTGCCCAGCGATTCAACCATGTCAATCGTCGATATCAGTGACCTGCCCTTATTCAACGCCGATCTTGAAAAGGATGGCTTTCCCTTTGAAGTCAAGGTCTTTCGCGATGAACTGGAACAGGCCGATGCCTTGCTGATCGCTACGCCAGAATATAATTCATCCATCCCGGGTGTACTCAAAAATGCGCTTGATTGGGCTTCGCGTTCCGAAAACCGGCAACCAAATCCGCTCAACCTCAAGCCGGTAGCCATCATTGGTGCCGGTGGTCGCACTGCCACAGCGCGCGCCCAGAGTCATTTGAGACAGATCACCAACCATTTGAACATGTTTACTATCAACAAACCTGAAGTAATTATTTCAATGGTACCGCACCAACCTTTCGACGATGAATACAACTTGAATGATGAAGCTACCCTCTACTTTCTGGGAGACCTGCTTAAAAATCTGGTCGACTTTACGCGAATGCGCAGAAACGAGCAGGCGCACTCGGAAGCAGTGCTATAGAACTGGGTTAACTCGCCTCTGGCTTGACCAGCACAGGCAGCGGTTGGTGGAGAATGAATTTCCAGATTTTTGCCTCGTGCAATATCTTCGCTACATCTACTCCTTCCGGGGTAATCACCAATGACCCAAAACTGTGTTCGCTGGCAAAGAGACAATTGGTCAATACGCACAACATTCGCACCATCAAGGCATCTTCATTCTGTAACGGTTCACGATTCCAATAGGTAACCAGGTCCCGAAAAGCATACTGGTGCATACCCAGGTGTGAGAGACAATCCGAGCGTAATAAATATGCTTTGGTGATATTCGCATTCAACTCAAGGCAGATGTTTAAATCAGCCAGGGCATAAACGTAGGAGTCCTGATGAATGGCATTTCTGCCCCTCAGGTAAAACAGATACGCATCTGCCGGACTCCTTCGGATCGCCTTGTTTATTCTGCGTGTGCACTGCAAGGCAGTGATTCCAGGCGTCAACGCGAATGCCAGGGCACTTTCAGCAGTATCCGGGAATTTATGGCAAATGGTCAACACCATTTTCTCAACCTCTTGCTGGCGGTATTTTTCATAGAGAATCATCAACTTGAGCCGGTACCACTCCGGCTCATCTGGATGATTGATGAATAAAGGGTCTAATATTTCACCAGCCTGAGATAGATTTCCCAGAAAAATGAGATTTTCAATAGTTTCAATAGATTGAACAGTGGTTTCAGGCATGGCGTACCTTTCTATTTTGAGGAATAATTATAGAATATTTGTCCTATATTTTATCCGGGAATGCCAGCCGTGTCAAATTAAAAAAAGCAGAATTTATTCTTAATTTGTTCTGCCGTTTGGCATATTAAACTTTTTATGCCAGCACGGTCAGCAATAGTAATGCACAAAAACGAGGTGAAAAATATTCGCACTCGCCGAATAGCCTGGCCCCATCGGGAGCAATGGGCTTCAATGCTCGAATTCGTTTGTTCCTAACTTTTTGCCAAAGGCCATCTTCACCGGGCGAGTAAAAGTCTCGGTCAGCAATTAACTACTTGCTTATCGCTCAAAGCAGAAATGGTACCATCCCTCTTTTCTTAAAATCCAGAACCTGTGTCCGAGGTCATCTGGCACATAATTTCATATAGATGATTCTGAGCCGGTGATACAGACTCGGGTAAAGAATGCGTAAATTGTGTAGGGAACTAAGGGCGAAGGATCGCATGTTTGACGTAATAATCCATCACAGGCGCTATTATGCGATCCTTAGCCTTATCCAGTATTCGTAGGTTGGGCACGTCCGACTGGAAGATCTTACAGATAGCATTGGATCGATTTCGGAATACTCGACCATTTGCTGAGTGCCCAACAATCACGACCTTCATGGAATCTGTCGATAGATATCAACGCCGTGTAATAGTAGAGAATAATTTACAGGGATTTTCATTTACACTCGGCGATTCTTACGGACACGCGAGCTACTCACAAATTGCTATTCGTTTCTCGTTCAAAAAAGATAAGGTACCATCCTAACTCATTTTTTAGTCCAGAACCTGGCTCCCGGGTCATCTGGCACATAATTTCATAGACAGAGTTTTAGAGCGGTCATAGAAGCAAAGAAGGGCGAGTTCTCTTCGAAACCACCTTATCGCGAGTTCACACAGAGTCAACTCTCCCCCTCCTCAATGCGTTCTCGTCACCTTATGGATACTGCGCGGAGATTCGCTGTTGAGACCGCGCGCTTGGGTCAGATGGTAAGCAAACAACTGCCCGGGAATAATCGAGATGATTGGGGTCAACCATTCCGGCACTGATCCCGGAATCTTCAGAGCGGTATTGGCTATCTTGAGCGCCTGTGGATGATTGGAGATCACCACCAGTTCGGCCTGCTGTTTTTCTTTCAATTGGGTAATAACTTCCAGAATATTTTCGAAGATCTTTCCCTGCGGCGCTACAACCAGAACAGGAAAGTTTCTTTCCACCATTGCTACCGGCCCATGCAAGAAGTCAGCCGAAGAATACGGTTCAGCGATAGTATATGTCAATTCTTTCAACTTGAGAGACCATTCAAAGGCGGTGGCGTAATTAAACCCGCGCCCCAAAACCACACAGCGATTCATGAAAGTATAGCGCTGGGCTTGTTCTGCCACTTCCTGAAGATGATCAAGCACGTCTTGGGTCCAGGTGCCAACACGGGCAAGATCATTCCATTCCGCCTTATTGGCACTCAAACCTGCCGAGAGCATGGCGACCACCATCAACTGGGCGGTGTAGCTCTTAGTAGCAGCCACGGCCTTCTCCTCCCCGGCACAGATATCAATATGCAAATCGGCTGCCTGAGCTAAAGGAGATTGCGGCGCGTTAGTGATCGCCAGAGTCAAGCTGCCCTGGCGCTGACCTTCTTCAATTACGGCCAGAATATCAGGTGACATGCCAGATTGGGAAATACCAACCACCAGGGCATCATTTAAACGCGGTGGTTGCTCGTAAAAAGTGAAGAGCGAAGGAGTTGCCAGGGCCAACGGGAACTGATTATGAGCACCCCACAGATAATTGGCATAACGACCGGCATTATCCGAGGTGCCTCGTGCGGCCAGAAAGACATAGCGAGGGTTATAAGCATTAATTTGTTCAGCAATTTTTTTTATCTCGCCGGACTGGCTGTCGAATAAATTTTGTAAAATTTGCGGCTGCTCATGTATTTCGGAAATCAAACTCATTTTGGTTTACACTCTTTTCCCTTCAATATTTGCCCAGGGGGCAATAAAGACCCAATCCCCAGCGATCATTGTACCAGCCACGCGACCGCGATCATCCAGTGCAACCAGGTCGGCCGGCAACCCTGTGGTCAGACGACCAGCGTCCTCCAAGTGAAGCATGCCAGCCGGTGTGCTGGTCCAACATGCTAATGCCTCCTCAAACGGGCATTGCGTGAAGGCTGCAAAGTTGCGCAGCGATTCAGTCGGGGTCAGGATGCTGCCTGCCAGGGTGCCGTCCTCTAATCGGGCAGACGTCTCGTTAACATTGACCTCGCGTCCCGCCAATTGATATTCGCCTGGTGAGAGTCCCAGGGCAGCCATGGCATCTGAAACCAGAAAGATATTGCCCGCCCCTTTGCAGCGCTGGACAATCTTTACCACTTCGGGCGCAAGATGAATCCCATCGGCAATCAAACCAACCTTTAAACGATCCTCAGTCAGTAGAACGGAAACCAACCCGGCTATGCGATGTTCCAGCGCACCCATGGCATTGAAAATGTGTGTTCCAGCACTCAGACCCGCCTCGATTGCCTCTCGCAGTTGCTCTGCGGTGGCATTCGAATGACCTGCACTAACCAGAACCGCGCACCGGTTGAGCTGGCTGATAACTTCACGCGCTCCAGGCAACTCAGGTGCCAGGGTCACCATCCGGATTCCATTCGACGGGCTCCATTCACTGATTTCTGCCAGGCTTGGCTTGCGAAAGAATTCCAGACGATGGGCACCTTTCTTTTGCGGGTTGAGATACGGACCCTCAATGTGAAACCCGGGCACAGCCGCCCCGCGATAATCCTTTGGTGCGCCAGTCTGCCAGATCTGCATGGCATTATTGATGGAGTCCAATGGACTTGTGATGATGGTCGGAAGAAAGGTAGTGATGCCCAGCTCAACCAGGCGCTGACCGACCCGCCAGATCTGGCCAGGGTCATTGGTAAAATCGACACCAAAGGCACCGTTGATCTGCAATTCCACAAAACCAGGTACCAGACGGTATGCAGGGAGATCATAAATGGTCAGAGAATCACTCTGGGCAGGTTCGCCAATTGAAAGCACTCTGCCATGTTTGATATTAATGAGCTGGGTAGCAGCTACAGGTTGTGGTGTGTAAATAGAATGGGCTCGGATTTGGATCATATACGACCTGCAAATTTCGGAGATTGGTAATCTTCACTATTGTATGCTGAAATTGTCAATTTGAGCAAGAGTGGAAAGTAGCGGGTGGCGGGTAGCGGGTAGCTAAAAATTTTAAGCAATCTCTACTTCATTATATTAAAATCAACCAAAAGTAATGCCTTCAGTAGAAAGATTTTTTCAAACCAAATCCTCCCGAGGACGCGGTTACGCTAGTCAAAAGGCACATGAGCCCTCGGTCGGGGTTTCTTGATGATAATTATCCTCAATTTTTCCTTGAACAAAAATAAAATAATCTACTCCAAGCCAAGCCTCCCGGGGGCTCAATCAACGACGCAAGATTTTCGACGCTCCGCGTCCCCGGGAGGTTCATGATTTTGCAAAGTAAATTCAGTCAAACCAAATCCTCCTCCCCTTGGGAAATCCCGTCACGATAATCAAAAGTCATGAGAACCCATGAGAGGGCTATTTTAAAACCCGACCTGAAATGAACAACCAGGTTTTCATACAGATGAAGGATTAGATTCAACACACCAAATTTTTCTGGACGTTCATGGTAGGGCACTGCCGCTCTAAATGACCATACAAGGGGCGAAGGATCTCACAATATTCTCGTTTTCCATTAGCGAGTTATGTCATCGATCCTTCGCACTCTTCGCTCCTGTCTATTCTCCCTACCCTGTGGGCTCCGCGCCTCCGCGTGAGAAATTTTAAGCTGTCAGTTAGCTATCAACTTTTATACTCCTTTCCCAAATAGTCTCGTTTTCACCAAATCCAGCTGATCATCTCCTACCACAACAATACCATCGGCTTGTATGCATCGTTGGACATCCTGCGGCAGATCAGGTCCGATCACCATCAGACCAAGCATACGCTCGCTATCATCATCCGCAGCAATCCGGTTGATCGCAATCGTCTGGCAACCAGCACACTGGTGAATCAACATCAACTCACCCAATTTTGAACCGTATTTCTTGCGTTCCTTTTTAAAGGTAAGGCCTATTGCCTGCATTGGTGCACGACAGGCGCTCAGGCGGTCTCCGGCCTGGAAGAGATCGACATGCCTGGAGAAAAGGCAGTAGGGGCAGTGATTGCGGTTGTTGACGCCGCTGTAGAGTTCCTGTGATGGTACAGCGTGCCCGCAGTTCAGGCACACAAAACCAACCTGGCGCTGGTACGATTCGCTTTTCTGGTAGGCATGCAGGCTGCCCTGTCTTTGAGGGCGTTGTCGACTGCCACTTGCGTGTATTTTTTCAAAAGAGAAATCAAGGCGCTGTTTCATCCCCATTCCTCCCTCAGCTTCAAATAGCTCTGATAGCGGTAGGGATCAATACCTCCCGCAACAACTGCCTGACGAATGGCACACCCGGGTTCTTCGCTATGCTGACAGTCCAGGCGGAACTTGCATTGACCTAAAAACGAACGAATCTCTGGAAAGCAACCGGCCAATTCCTCAGGCATAACATCCCATAGACCCAATTCACGCGTGCCAGGGGTATCGATCACGGCACCATGATCTTCCAGTGCCAGCCATTGTAATGAAGTTGTCGTATGCCGTCCTTTGCCGGTCACCTGATTTAAACCGGCTACATTGCGGGCAAATTGCGGTAAAAGCTGGTTGAGCAAAGAGGTTTTCCCCACCCCGGATTTCCCCAAGAGCAGTGAGATGCGACCTTGCAGTAGATCCTGCACTTCGGCAATCCCCATCAATGTTCGCACGCTGCAAAACTGCAAACGGTAACCCAACTGACGGTAGAGCTGACAACGTTGATGGAATGCAGCCTGCGCCTGATCGGAAAGCTCCTCGGAGAGATCGCTCTTGGTGAGACAGATCAAAACGTCGATTTGCTGCGCTTCAGCCATTACTGTAAACCTGTCCAGCAGCGCCCATTTGAGTTCCGGCCGGGTGATTGACATGACAGCCACCAATTGATCCACGTTGGCAGCAATCACCTGGGCAGCCGGTCGACTTCCATCTTTCCCAGTGACCGCCCGCCGGCAGATCAGGCTGCGACGTGGCAAAATTTCTTCAATCCGGTAGTTACCGTCAACCTGGATACTTAATTCCACCTGGTCGCCGATAGCCGGCCAATCCATAGGATCCTTCATATTTTTTGCCAGCGATTGTGCCAGCTGGCTCTGGTGAACTTGCCCGGCTATCATCGTTGTAAAGAGTGATTTACTCTTGCCAATTATGGTACCAGAGCAGGTAGAGGTACATGTGTACATTGTCATTTACTTTCTGTTTTCAGCCTCTCAGCTTAATCACATCGTTAAAACAAAACCAGCCAACGGTGAACCCGTGGCTGGTTGATTTGTTTGATCCGGTCTTGCCAGATTGCTTAAGATTGTTTCTGAATATATTTACAAAAAGCAGGTTGTTATCTGGCAAAAGAAAACCACGGGAGACATGAGGTCACCCGTGGTTAATAAAAGCAGGTAAATGCAGGTGAGTAAAATTACTCACCCCATATTGCGGGGGTGCTCATGCACTGTATGATTAAAACAAACCGAGATCTTCTTTGACAAAAAACACACTACCCTTTCGTTTTATTTAGTTTTTCCAGTATAAAACAAGCCTATTTTAGCTGTCAAGGGCATTCATGGCAGTTCAGGGAAAGACTCCCCAGCCGTCCGGTTGGCTTACTGGCCAAATGGCCAGTATCTACATACGGATCTTTCCGGCTTGTAATTTATGAAAAACTGTTTATAATTTAGATATGTCTAAATTTTTATTTTTATAAAACTAATGGAGCAATTGGTATGAACAATCTTATTCCCATCGTTTTTTGGAGCAGCACAGCCTTTCTTCTTTTCCTTCTGATTTTTTACCCCCGTAAAGGCCTACTTGCACGATTTAAGGAATATCGGCAGGCTCGCCAGCGGGAGTTACTGGAAGATACGCTCAAATACCTCTTTGATGAACAACAAAATGGGCTCCAACTGAGCGCAGTTGATCTTGCCGCCCGCCTGAACCAAACTGTCAGCCGTACCGCCGATCTTCTTACACGGATGGAAAAACAGCAGTTGATTCAAGATGAGCAAGGCAGCTACCGGCTGACCCTGAGTGGTGAAAAGTTAGCTCTCCATATGGTACGCGCACACCGCCTGTGGGAACGCTACCTGGCCGACGAAGCCTTAATGCCACTCAAGAATGTGCATCAGCTCGCGCACCGTCGCGAACATGGTATGACCACTGCCGAGGTTGATGCACTCGACGCCGCGCTGGGGCATCCACTACAAGACCCGCACGGCGATCCGATCCCAAATGCAAGCGGTGAGTTCCGCCCCTTCGATCAGGGAAGTCCACTGCCAGGTTGGCAGGAAGGTCAATTACTACGAATCGTTCACCTTGAAGATGAACCACCCTTAGCTTACGCCCAAATTTTAGCGGTCGGGCTGCAAGTTGGACAGGTACTGAGTGTTACAGAAAACAGCGCTACGCGCATCGTGCTCAGTGATGGCATTGAGGAATACACCCTGGCGCCGCAAATTGCTGCCAATGTCTTTGTGAATTCAATCAAAGAAAAGGTTACCACCGATCAGGATACGATGGCAATGCTCGATCTGGCAGATAACCAGAAGGCAGAAATTATCCGCCTGGATGATCAATGCCAAGGGTTTACAAGGCGCCGCTTCCTCGACCTGGGCTTTACACCCGGGACAGAAGTCTACCCGGAGCTGCAAAACTCATTCGGCGACCCGCGCGCATACCGTGTAAGAGGGACCCTGATTGCTCTGCGAAAAGAACAGGCTGCTCAAATTCATGTTCGACCGCTTCAAACCAATTAAAGGAAATACAGCATGACACATATAACTACATCCGGATGTGATACCTGCCCAGCCCATACGCAAATGGCACAAATGGGCTTGAATATTGATAAATTTGACCGCGTGGTTGCCCTGGCAGGCAACCCCAACACCGGCAAATCAACCGTGTTTAATGCCTTAACCGGCCTGCGGCAGCATACCGGCAACTGGCCTGGAAAAACAGTTACACGCGCCGAAGGCGGCTACGAATTTCAAGCCGTCAAATATAAACTGGTGGATCTGCCCGGTACGTACTCACTGCTTTCCGCTTCTCAAGATGAAGAAGTTGCTCGCAATTTCATCCTTTTTGGCCAGCCAGATTGCACCATTGTGGTGACCGATGCCACCGCCCTTGAGCGTAATCTTAATTTGGCCCTGCAGGTGATGGAAATCACCAATAAAGTGGTGATCGCCGTCAACCTGATGGATGAAGCCCGCCGCAAAGGCCTGGAGGTTGATACTCGCAGCCTGGCACGAGACCTGGGGGTGCCGGCTATTCCTATTGTAGCCCGCAGCGGTGAAGGCATGCAAATGCTGCTTAAAACCGTGGCGGACGTGATTGAAGGGACAATTCTTACCGCGCCATTTCGGGTGCAGGGCAGCAGCCAATATCAAGCCGCCGTCGACCAACTAGCCGAACAGATTCAACATCTTTATCCAGCCATTCCAAATGCACACTGGCTGGCGATCCGTCTGCTGGATGGCGATGACCGCGTACAACAGGCCATCTTAAACGGAGAACTGGCAGAGCTGGTCAGCGGCCAGCAGCGCTCTGACGTTCAATTCAGCAAACAAATGGCAGTTTCAGGCCGCCAATAAGGAGCAACCATGCCCACACCATCCATTACTCCTCAGGATATCCTCAACCATGCTGAAACCTTACGGCCGCAGTTAAAAGAAGGCTTTCGCGATGAAATTGTCAAATCCCTCTATAGCGAAGCCGCGCGTATTTCCAACCGGGCCGTGCATAATACGGAAAATAAAAAATGGGATCTCGACCAGAAAATTGACCGCCTGGTGACCTCACCCTGGACCGGTTTGCCGATCATGCTGTTGCTGCTGGCAGGCGTTTTTTGGGTTACCATCGTTTTTGCCAATATTCCCTCCCAGATGATTGCAACTGGCCTCTTCTGGGTCGAAGAAAAGGCGGCGGCACTCTTTACCCAGATCGGTATACCCTGGTGGATCACCGGTTTTCTCTGGCATGGCGTTTACCGTGGGCTGGCCTGGGTTATCGCGGTGATGCTGCCACCTATGGCCATTTTCTTCCCAATCTTCACCTTTCTTGAAGATCTGGGCTATTTGCCGCGGGTTGCCTTCAACCTGGACTGGCTCTTCAAACGAGCCGGCGCGCATGGCAAGCAGGCGCTCTCGATGGCAATGGGTTTTGGCTGTAATGCTGCCGGTGTTATTTCTACCCGGGTGATTGACTCCCCCCGCGAACGATTGATCGCCATCCTGACTAATAACTTCGTGCCATGCAACGGCCGCTTTCCGACTCTGATCATGCTGGCGACCGTTTTTGTAGCAGCTTCCTTCTCGCCGGCTGTGTCCTCCTTCATCGCGGCTGGCGCCGTTCTGGCAGTCGTGCTTATCGGTGTATTTTTCACGCTATTGATGTCCTGGCTGCTCTCAAAGACCGTATTAAAAGGAGAAGCATCTGCTTTTACCCTTGAACTACCCCCCTACCGCAAACCCAATTTAGCCCGTATTGTCTACACATCGCTGATTGACCGCACCATTTTCGTGCTCTGGCGGGCATTGAAAACGGCTGCCCCGGCTGGTGCCGTCATCTGGATTTTAGCGAACATCAATATCAATGGGGTCAGCCTGGCTCGCGAAATCTCAAACTTCCTCAACCCGTTTGGGCTGCTGCTCGGTCTGGACGGGGTCATCCTGTTGGCTTACATCATCGCAATCCCCGCCAATGAGATCGTCGTCCCCACCATGATGATGGTCTACACCGGCGTGGGCATGATGACCGAAATAACCGGATTTAGCGAGATTCGGTCGCTGTTGATTGATGCCAATGGTTGGACGATGCTGACCGCTATCAACCTGATGCTGTTTTCACTGCTGCACAACCCGTGTGCTACCACCATCTGGACAATTTATAAAGAAACAAAGAGTACCAAATGGACTGTCTTAAGCGTGGTTATGACGCTTGGCACGGCCTTTCTGGTGACCTTTTTAACAGCCTCAATCGCGCGCCTGTTAGGGTGGGTATAATAATGGTGAGATTTTTATGAATTCACGCTTTTCACGTTCAGTAGGAGATTACCTCAAAGCCATTTACCAGCTGACGTTAAACGGGGAACAGACCTCGCCCTTAAACCTGGCCGAGATGATGAACGTTGCACCTTCATCGGTCACAAGCATGTTAAAGAAGCTTGCCAATCAGGTTCCGCCACTGGTTGACTATCAAAAAAGCTATGGAGTCACCCTGACAAGTGCGGGTATGCAGGCTGCCCTGCGCTTAACACGGCGGCATCGTTTGCTGGAGGAATTTCTTTACCGCACGCTTGGTTATGATTGGGAAGATGTGCACGCCGAAGCGGACGAGCTGGAACATGTCATCTCCAGCCGCTTTGAAGATTATCTGGCGAGCTTGTTGGGAGAACCCGAATTCGACCCACACGGTGACCCGATCCCCAACCGTGACCTGGCCATGCCGGTCAACACCGCCATTCCACTCTCCGAGCTGTCTGAAAATGTGGATGCAGTTGTGCGGCGGGTGAAAAGCAGCCATGAAGATCTTTTACAACATCTCGGCCAACAGGGTCTCCGCCCGGGCAGCCAGATCCGTGTGCTTTCACGTAATCCCGTAGATCACAGTATTCAATATTCCATCAACCATGGTGAAATCACCCAGGTGTTGGGATATGAAGTCAGCCGCAATATTTATGTGGAGGAGCTGGCAGCCGCTGGGCTGCGCTTGAGCGGGTAGCAAGAATCTTCGAGGAATCCGTGGGAAGTTTATGATATTGCAAAGAAAATTCATTCAAATCAAATCCTCCCGAGGATTTCCTTATCCGAGTCAGCGGTCTCAAGAGCACTCGGGGGGTTGGAATAGCATGTAGAGGATAGAAAGTG
>JBBQNI010000058.1:0-17936 GCA_038329785.1 Anaerolineales bacterium
CGTTTCAGACCGGCCATCTCACGCGGATCAGATGTGTGCGCTGGTGGCTAATGCTGATCATTCCATCATTTTGGAGAGTGGCAATTGTATGATGTTGCCGTAATTTAGGATTATAAAAAGATGGTACGGGCGATGTTAACATGGACACCGTATAACAATAAGTAATAAGTGATAATAATAGGTAATCAGAATAGACAAGTAATCTCCTTGTCACTGTGTGGAATGCTGACAACGATTTATAAAAAGCTGGAAATTTTTAAATCACTTGATTTGACCTCATTATCAGTCCCTCTCGTCCCATCGGTACACTCTCTTGAGGGGATCACCAAAAAGTGGAGAGGATTTTATCAACCTAATTAGCTTTCATATGAGAATTCAAAATCTCGTAGAAATTCTCATATGAAAGTGGTTGGATATTTCTGGTTGCTGTTAAGTAATCACTCCAATACTTTATTGAGGTACTCAACCAGAATGGGAGTGGTATACAGGGGAAGGTTATGGGTTTGTTTCCCCATGCGAAAATCAGAAAGTGACAATCGAAAAACCTGAGGAGGTTGATATTTTTCAGTATAACTTCGTAAACTTTTCGATTGAAGGTTTTCAGCCGCTTTCACTTCAAGCGGAATAATATAACCCTTATACTGAAACACAAAATCTACTTCGGCCGTGCCGTTCTCAGCAGACCAATAATAAGGTTTAATATTTTGACTTGCTATTAGCTCTTGGAAAACAAATTGTTCTGTCAACGAGCCTTTGAATTCCTCAAATATGAGACTTTCTTCTAGGAGGGATTTCAAGTCAAGTTCGCTTAAGGCACACAATAAGCCAATGTCCAGAAAAAACAGTTTGAAAGCACTGCTGTCAGCGTAGGCACTGAGAGGAACATCCGGTTTACTGATGCGCTGAACCTGAAAGAGGAGACCGCTGTCAACCAACCACTGGAGGGCAAGCTCAAAATCGCGCGCTCTTGCACCTTGTTTGATCAATCCATAGATGAATTTGCGATTTTCCTTGCTTAACTGGGCTGGAATTGAATTCCAGACCATTCGGATCCTTGGAACAATTTCCAGAGGCGCGTGTTTGGAAAAATCCTGGATATATGCTTGAATTAGTTGGGTTTGAACTTCGCGTACCTTCACAAAATCATGTGTGAGGGTATAGGTCTTTACAACTTCTGGCATTCCACCACAAAAATAATACTTTTTTAAGAGATCAATGTATTTTGATTTGAAAGAAGTAATTAATTTGAAATCCTGTTGGTAAAGTAGACCAAGCAAATCCTCATTGTCAGTTGCAGACAAAAATTCTGAGAAATTTAAAGGATAAAGATCGAGAAATTGAACTGTGCCGACCGGAAAAGATGAGGCGGGGTGCACAGTAACTCCCAGCAAGCTTCCAGCGGCAAGTATATGATAGTCAGGCAATTGTTCATAGAAATATTTCAATGAATTTAATGCATTCGGAACGTTCTGAATTTCGTCAAAAATTATCAGGGTTTCAGAATTAATTGGAACACCGGCTTCAATCTGGAGACCAGTCAGGATGCGTTGAAGATCGTAGTCACTCTCATAGAGGTTACCCATACGGATATTATTATCAAAATTAATGTATGCCACCTTCTCAAAGCACTGCTCCCCAAATAGTTTCATTATCCAGGTTTTACCGACTTGACGAGCTCCCCGGATAATCAAGGGTTTTCGATACGGATCATCTTTCCAGGCAATCAACTTTTCAAGAATTAGTCTCTTCATTTTACAGTGCTCCTAATTAGGATTATAACGCGTGAAACACAAAAGTCAAATGACTTTTAGTAATAAAACACACAAAAGTCAAATGACTTTTTGTCTACTTTCACACAAAAGTCGAAGGACTTTTTGTTTGTACCCCTTATTATTCTTGATAACATAAAAAAATCTTTTTTTCACCGCAATAACTTGCATTGACCAGGATTTGCCAGTCGCGCTTTATTCTTCCTCTGCGACCCTTTTGCCTTCCTGGATCAGCGAAATCCCACCACCCAGACGCCGCCAGGCTGACGGATCAACCTGATCCAATCTGGCGTAGCCAATCCCGGCCTGCTCCAATTGGGGGAGCATTCTGGTCAGGCGCGGGAGAAAATGAGTATATCCCGGCCGGTTATCACCCAACCAGGCGCTTTCCGCCACAGCCAGGAGGCGTGGGAAGAGCTGCCAGTCAAGGCGTGCTCGTGTGGGAACAAACTCGCTCCATAAGGGGGCTTCGATCCCAAGAATGCTGGCGACATTGTCTTTTAGATCGCCAAATAATGGATCAAAGGAATAGACCTTTTCCAGGCTACTATGCGTATAGGTATGATCAAGGTAATAGGTGTCATAATTTGAGAGGATGATACGGCGTCCCTGCTGGGCGTGCTGCTGCAGAGTCTTCTTGTTGCCCAGCCAGTAGTGCACGATGATTTCGGGGTCCAGATCTGGTGCCAGAACTTCGTTCCAGGCGATCATAGTGCGACCCTGTGATTGCAGGAAGCGGTTAAGTTGATTGGCAAGATAGATTTGAAGTTGTTCTACTTTGACGTAACCCAGCTGCTGTGCCCGTTCCTGGCAATGGGGGCAGCGCCGCCAGCGCTTTTTGGGGGCTTCATCACCACCGCTATGGAAGTATGATCCGGGAAAAATATCCAGCAATTCGCCATAAAGCTGTTCGAGAAAATCGATGGTTGATTTTTGGCCAACACAAAGAATATCGTTGTGGATACCCCAGTACGGCTGCACCACGTAATCGTCTCCACGGCAGCCCAGGTTTGGATAGGCAGCCAGAATGGCACTGCTGTGCCCGGGGACATCAATTTCCGGTATTACCTCAATGTGGCGGGCAGCAGCGTACTGAACCAGTTCACTGATTTCTGCCTGAGTATAAAAGCCCTGGTGCGACTGCATGTTAACTTTTCGGCTGAGCATTCCGCCGCGCTGCGTGGCTGGGCGATACGCACCTACCTCTGTCAGCAACGGAAAGCGCTTGCTCTCCACGCGAAATCCCTGATCGTCGCTGAGGTGCCAGTGGAACACATTCATCTTCAAATAGGCCATCCAATCCAGGATCAATTTGACGGTATCGGCACCCTGAAAATGACGGGCCTCATCCAGCATGAATCCGCGCCAGGAATAGTTGGGCTGATCGAGTATCTGCATGCATTGAATTTGCAACGGTGGGTGGCCTGCGTCGCTACCAGCCAGCAGCAGCTGCAAGAGAGTCTGCAGGCCAGCGAACAGGCTGCTACGTTCACGGGCTGCCAGTTGGATCTGGGAAGGGGTGATCACCAGTTGATAGCTGCCGGCAGGAATTTCCTCGGCTTCCGTTTGACGCAGGAACAGGCAGGCTTCTTCCTTAATATAGGTTATGTTGGTTGCAATCAGTGAGCCAACCTGTTTGCGAAATATATTGATCTCGTTTTGGAAATATGGGTGGTAAAAGATTTCCAGACTGTCAATCAGCTCCAAGCTGCCTGGTTGGAGTTGGATTGAATGCGGGTAAGGGATAAGGGAGAAAGTCTTATTTTCCATGATTCCTACTGACAGTTGAGATGCTTAATGATGCTTCAATATGCTGCTTTTGGCAAGCGTGGAAGGGCAGCGGATAGAAAAAAAGGCGGGGAATACGCTGCGCGAAGTTCATCGTCACCTTTCAGTCCGTGCTCGCTCGAGCGTCTGAGCCAGGACTTCCGTTTCCAGCAGTGTTAATTTCCAATTTCTGGCTATCAACTCTGTCCATATTTCACATGTAGGTTGGGCACGTCCGATAGGAGATTACAACAAGTGCAATACCAGACTGGTAAAAGTCTAGACCGAAAGCTGAGTGCCCAACAATCTTCGATAATTAAGGCATCGCTAGATTTGTTGTAAAATTTGTCCTGGAACACATGGTGGTAAGCGAATTTTGACTATCTCTCCTGTCGCAATTGTTGGGCACTCAGGAAACTTACTTTTAATCCTGCTGACTAAACTTGCATCTTGGTAAGCTTTCCACTGGACATGCCCAACCTACAGTTCAAATACTTTATAGGTCACACTTCAAAGATGGTTTCCCTAGTTGAGATTCGTGGACTGAACAATAGGCTGGTTTTTGGATTTGGATTCAATCTGAAAGTAAGTTGCGACGCTTGCTTTGCACGCCTATGGCGGATTGGGCGGTAAACCTATCATCACTTTCGCTTCTGAGCTAGGAACTTAGTTTCCAGCAGTGTTAATTTCTAATTTCTGGCTATCTGATCTGTCCCAATCTCAGCTTCGATCTCGATTGTCCTTGTTTGAAAAGCAAAGCTCGCTTTTTATCTTTCTAATCCCCATTTGAGAAGATCAGGGCTATAATTCGAGGTATGATTCGAACCAATCCTTGCCTGCTCTGTGGCGCTTGCTGCGCTTTCTTTCGCGTATCTTTCTACTGGGGCGAAAGTGAAAATGAATTGGGTGGGCTGGTTCCTCAGGAAATGACCGAGGATATTTCTCCCTATGTGCGCTCGATGAAGGGTACCAACCAGGCTCATCCACGCTGTGTTGCCTTACAAGGGCAGGTGCATGGGAATGTGCAGTGTCGTATTTATGCAGAGCGATCCTCAACGTGCGTTGATTTTGGCGTGCACTGGACTCCAGAGGGCAATCTCTATCGCAATTTTGACGATTTTGAACGCTGCAACAAGGCACGTGCTGCCTGGCAAATGGCACCATTGTTTATGCAGGTTCCGCGTGTATCCGTCCGGCGGCCACTAATGAGCCATTTACGGTCGCATGGACTTCGCCTTCATCCTGCACTACGGTTGCATCATTCACATCATGGTGATACCTTTCTCCCGGCTTAAACTGATCTGACATCCGACTTTGATTTTCTCATTATTTCGGGTATGATAGGTCAACTCAAGCGCGCCAAAGGAAGAAAATTTACCATGGAAATTCAGCGTATCGTTGTCAAGCTGGGTAGTTCTACTTTAACTCAGGGGAAACCGGATCTATCGATTGAGCAAATGCTCGAGATTGTGCGTGTAGTTGCGCGGCTGCATCAGCAAGGTCACCAGGTGGTCATTGTCAGTTCCGGGGCGATGGCCGTGGGTAGATCGACACTCGGTTACCCGACCCTTCCGAAGCACATGCCGGCCAAGCAGATGCTGGCTGCGGTTGGTCAATCTCGCCTGATGGAATTGTATTCGCAGTTATTTGGCATTTATCATATTCCTGTGGGACAGGTTTTGTTGACCCGCGAAGATCTCTCCTCGCGGCGAAGGTATTTAAATGCCCGCAACACGCTTGAAGCCTTGATTCAATACCGGGTTGTGCCTGTGATCAACGAAAATGATACGGTCAGTACGGAAGAAATCCGTCTGGGTGATAACGACAACCTCTCAGCCCTGGTGGCGAATGTGGTGGAAGCTGATCTGCTTATCCTGCTGACAGATCAGGATGGTTTGTATACTGCGGATCCGCGCATTGACCCGGCGGCGGAACTGGTCAGCGAGATCAGCACACCTGAAATTGCAGCCCAATACTGGCAGGCAGCCGGTGGTAGTGGAAGCAGCCAGGGCACCGGTGGTATGCTCACCAAACTGCAGGCAGCCCACCTGGCGCGTCAATCTGGCGTGGAAGTGGTCATCACCAATGGTGCTTTTCCCGAACGCATTGCCGAGATCGTTGCTGGTCAGCCGGCCGGTACACGTTTTACAGCTTTATGCTCCAAGTTGGAAAGCCGCAAACGCTATATGCTGGCCGAAGCGCGTAACAGTGGTGCGGCCATAGAAATTGATGCCGGAGCGGTCAGTGCGCTTCGCAGCGGAAAAAGTCTTCTGCCTGTTGGCGTTTTAACCGTCACGGGTGAATTTCAGCGTGGTGACATCATCCACGTGCGCGATCTCAAGCATAAGGATATGGCTCTGGGCATGGTGAATTATGGTGCGGTTGACCTGGTGAGCATAATCGGTTTGCAATCCCAGGAAATTGAGCAAACTTTGGGATACACCTACGGCGTTGAAGTAGTGCACCATAATAACCTTATGTTCGTGTGAAGGAGCCGCAATGTTAGAACTTGAAGAGATGGGCAAAAAAGCGCGCCAGGCTGCCAGAGTAATGGCATCTGTGCCGGATTCACAAAGAAACTTATTTCTGACTCGCTTAGCCGCGTCTTTGCAAGAGCAGGCAGAGGAGATTCTTTCAGTCAACCAGCAGGATATTGAATCCGGGCGAGCGGCTGGCTTAGGGGATGCCTTGATTGACCGCTTGATGCTGAATAACAGCCGCATAGCGGCCGTGGCTGCTGATCTGGAGACCCTGGCTGCGATGCCGGATCCGATTGGCACATTGATCGATGAGCGGATTGCAGCCAATGGTATCCAGGTCAGGCGTGTTCGTGTTCCGTTGGGTGTCATTGCGGTAATTTATGAAGCGCGGCCAAATGTGACCGTTGATATCAGCGCATTAGGGTTAAAATCGGGGAACGTGGTTATCTTGCGCGGCGGCAAGGAGACCATTGCTACCAACCTGTGTCTGGCGAAGATCATTCAATCCGTCCTGGAAGCGACCGGTCTGCCAGTTGATGCGGTTCAATTTATTGATGATGCCGATCGCGCTTTGGTAACTCAATTGGTGAAATTGGACAGGTTTGTTGATATGCTTATTCCGCGCGGGGGTAATAACTTGCAGCAATTCTGTAAACAGGAAGCCACCATGCCGGTTATGCTGGGTGGTATTGGCATCTGTCATCTGTACGTGGATGCCAGTGCCCATCTGGACCGTGCCCTGGCAGTCATTCAAAATGCCAAAGTGCAGCGACCGACAGTCTGCAATGCACTTGATACACTGCTGGTGCAGCAGGATATTGCCGCCGAATTTTTGCCCCTGGTGGCGGCCTCATTGCATTCGGCGGGTGTCACATTTCGTCTGGATGAATCTGCGCAGAAATTCCTGCCACTGGATGCACAAAAAGGCATCCTGCCGGCCGAGGAAAACGATTTCGATACGGAGTGGCTTTCTTTGGTGCTGGGCATCAAAGTTGTTCCCGATTTACAAACATCCATTGAACATATCTGGCAGCACAGTACATTTCATTCGGATGGCATATTAACTGAAACAGAAGAACACGCGCGCCAATTTGTGGCTCAGGTGGATTCAGCGGTGGTGTATGTCAATGCCAGTACCCGCTTCAGCGACGGATCCCAATTGGGGCTGGGCGGCGAGGTGGCTGTCTCAACCCAACGTCTGCATGCACGCGGTCCCATCGGGTTGGAAGGCCTGACCACTTACAAATGGGTCATTCACGGGGAATATACGGTGAGAAGTTGATGCTATCTTTCCTGTTTTTATTTTAACTATTGTTCCTATTTGGTTCAGGAAGATTCTCAAAAATAATAAGGGCGAAAGATCGGATGTTAGTCTCCGTATTCCCAATACACGTAATTTATCCGATCCTTTAGCCTCTACAGATGATTAATACAAGTGGATGTGCCCCCATTACGTTCAGAAAATTTTGGTGTGTTGAATCTATCTTTCACAGGGACGAAAACCACTTTGGTCATATCGGTTAGGGTTAGGAAAAAAGCCCTCCCGAGGGTTCCTTTGCCTTTCATCTCACTTGTCTGGATCCTCGGGAGGATTTGGTTTGAAAAAATCTTCCGAGTGAAGGCAATTCTAATGGCTGGTTTTTATCCAATGAATTAGAGAATGCTTACAATTTTTTGCTTTCAGCTATCAATCTCCCAGATGCAGTTGATCCGCATCCGAAAGAATTCCCTGTTCGCCCAGCATTTGTAGAAATGTAGTCACAATCTGCGGGTCAAAGTGCTTCCCAGCCTGGGCGAGGATGTGGCGGGCAGCAGTCAACGGGTTGAGCGCGTCACGGTAAGGGCGGTCATTGGTGAGTGCGTCCCAGACATCCACGATCGCAAAAATACGCGCCTCGATTGGAATTGTACCCCCGCTTAAGCCCTGTGGATATCCTGTTCCATCCCATTTTTCATGATGAAAGTAAGGTATGATCATGGCTGGGGTCAGAAAGGAGATCGGCTCGATCAGGCTGCGGGCGGTCAAGGGGTGTTGGCGCATAATCTGCCACTCTTCCGGGGTCAGATCACCTTCCTTTAATAAGATCGTATCCGGGACAGCCAGTTTGCCAATATCGTGCAGCAAACTGCCGCGCCGCATGTGAGTTAATTGTTCTTCGCTCAACCCGAGTTTGTGACCCATCGCGATGGTCAAAGCCGTCACTCGTTGCGTATGATTTTCGGTCTCATGATCGCGCATGTCAAGTGCCCGTGACCATCCTTCGAGGGTTTCTTCATACGACCTGGTCAGCTCAATATTGGATTTCTGCAAGTTGAGGACCAGATTGACCCGGTCAATGGCGACGGCCGTCTGGCGTGCCAGCGATTCAAAAAACTGGGTAGTTTCGCGATTCCAATCAATTTCCTGACGGGCATACAACTCTACAATCCCTAATTTTTCTTCCTGACTGATCAATGGTGACATAGCGTAACTGATAAAATCCGAATTGCGGATGGGGTGGTGGCGCGGGTAATTGCGCTCACTGTGGATACCCGCTTTGGTGTTTTGAATGACCAGCATGGTATCACAGTTGGAGACATAATTAAAGGCTTCATTCAGGTAAGCCGGATCGGTGTCATTCAGCCCAATCTGGTTATAAAGATCAATAGTCCGTCGTTCTTTGTTCAACACCGTGATCACGGCGGCATCAACACCCAAATTATCGATGAACTCTTTTAACAACAACCTGATCAAGTTCTGGATGTCGAAATTGGAGAGGATTGAATCGTCGATCTTGCGCAACGAAGAAAGCCGCCGAATCTGGGTCACGTTGTTGTGCAGCAGATCAGCCACAAAAAATGCCTGACTTGTAATATCGGCTACAGCCTGCAAAAGGTGCAGATCAGATCCTTCGAGCGGGTCATTCCGCGCGAATCCAATCAATCCAATCGTGCTCTCGCGGGCAATCAGGGGTGAGATAGCAAACTGGTTATGCAATTTGCCTTCAAACTGAATCTTATCTGCTGTGCCGTACTTGCGTTCTGAACTGATACCGCGGGTCTGTTGAAATAGCGGCTGCCAGAATGGATCGGAATCTGGCACATATTGCACCAGTAGTTCGCTTGGGCTTTGCAGAAAAGAGAGCTTAATCGTTTTTGTGATTGGATCGGGTTGTCCTAAAAAGACGGTTTCTGCCTGAAAGAGACTGCGCAAGTGGTTGAGGATCTTGAGTGTCAGGGTATGCGGATCAAGAATGGCGCGAATATCTTTACTGAAGGCGGCGATCCGCTCTACTTCGCGATCTGTCTTCCAGTGCCGTTTAAATTGATGCAAGACCGTGTTGTATAGCAGCAGACTAGTCACCACCACAAAAAACCAACCCTTATATGTTTGCGCATTGATATATTGTTCTGGATCCGGTATGATGCGGGCGAGAATACGGTCTGAAAAAAGAATCCAGACAGTAGCGAAGAGAACATAGTTGATCGTGATCGTAATGATCGGTTGGTATTTCTTCAAATAATCGGCACCAAATTCCTGGTAATGACCATTGAGGTTCTATTATTACGGGAAGCATATAGATGGTTTCAGGTTTGCATGAGCATTCAGTCAACCAGAACTCACGCAATCCCCATTCTCGCAACAAGCTGCGGGTAGTTTTTCTCCATTTATACGCCAATCTATTCGTCATTATAGCCAATGAAGGCATGTGAAGAAACGAATTGTAGCGGATGTGCTTATTTTATGAAACTGTCGATCAACAAATGTACGGCGGCATCGTCCTGAGGTGGTTGAACCGAGTCGATCAGATGCCAGGTTTCGATGTGTTCCAGCGCTTGTCCGGGGTATACATCCGCAAGGGGGCCAAGAGTTTCCAGTTCCAACATGGCATCGTCCATGAAAACCTGGATAGCAGTTCCGCGATCCGGGTACGGTTTTCCTGTTGCCACACGAGACTGTTTGAGGAAAAGCTGATTTTGGTTTGCATAGGCCAGCCAGCCAAGATTTGAAGCCATACCAAACTTGAGTGATTGGGCTCGCTGTGGATTCTGCTGGG
Source organism: Anaerolineales bacterium (assembly GCA_038329785.1). Lineage (GTDB taxonomy): Bacteria > Chloroflexota > Anaerolineae > Anaerolineales > Anaerolineaceae > UBA6170. The sequence goes on from JBBQNI010000058.1 coordinate 10,054, forward strand.
CGCGGATGTATTCGTAGCCCCAGCGCAAGCGAGGATCGGAGAGATCGGTGTAAGGCCAGAGTACCAGGCTGGCGGTTGGCAGGAGGTTCTCGCTGTGTTTACCTCGCGGAGGCAGCGGCATGATTGCCATACCCCCCGGGGCCATTTGGGTCAGAGCCCAGGGCGCAAAATTAAGAACCTGCTTGCTGGCATTCGTCAGGATGTGGGTGATGGTGACCTGGGGCAGAAGCGGATCCATGACCAGGGACAAAGTTTTGGCGAGCAGTTGCTTTCCACAGGCTGGTTGATGAATGATTACTGTATTTTCTTGCTGATGCCACTCAACAGGTTCGTTATCGGGAATATAGGTTTTAATCGGGTCTTCCGGGGCTGCCCACAGACGATGACCACCAAAGAAGTGAAACTGGTCTGGCTGGCTATTAAGCAAGTCTTGCGGCTGCAGATAAAATTGATTGACGCCGCGCAGCGCCCCAAAAAAGAGCACCCGTGGTCCGAAATCGATACTGACGAGCAGCTCAATGAACTCATTGGCGATACGGATAACATTGGTATTATGTAAGAAGAGGGTTGGGGATATGGTGACCATCTAGACGACCTTTAAGCGAGGAATGATTGATTCTAGCAGATTTTGATATTATTATCCAAGGAGAGAAAGGTGACTGCTTCGTGCCGAGATTGTTGAGATGGAAAGCCTCCATTGTCTGGCTTGCGCTCGCCTGGCTATTACCAGGGTGAAATAGTGATCTATTGGAAAACTTTTGTAACAGTAAGATCAAACCTTCTTGCCTCGTATAAAAAAAACCGGGTGGTTATGGAAATACCACCCGGCCATCGTACCGTATTCCAACTTATGGCTGATATTTTTGTAACGCCTGCAGGAAGCTGTTTGCCACCAACCGCGTCGATTGCTGGCGATGAGGAGCGCTGCCCATTCCGCTGGCGGCTGTGAAAGCAGCTACCAGAGAATTGATAGTGTTCGCTCCACTTTGTTTGGATTGCATGAATGCCATCCCCGCTGTCAGTAAGTCACCCAGATCGAGACCATCCTGCAAGCCGCCCGCTTGTTGAGCCGTCTGATTCTGACCGAAACCCGAGAGTAATGAGTCCAGCAAATCTCCTCCTGCAACGGGTTGGCTGCCTTGAGCGGCTTGCGAGCCTTGCGAGCCGAGCAGGGATCCGAGTAGATCACCAAACTGACCGCCAGTGGCTTGAGGAGCAGAGGTGGTTGTACCTCCTTGCTGGCCTGCGCCTAGAAGCGATTGCAGAACCTGCATAGCCATTTGCGGATCGACACGATCGCCCTGAATTTGTTGGGCGGCCTGTTGCAATCCGTGAGCATAAAGTTTGCTGGATGAACTGTTCACTTTTTGGCCAAGCACCTCGGCAGCCTGAGCCAGAGCTTGCCCCTGACCTCGCTCCTGGTTAGCTTTCATCACTCGGGTGATGGTGCCGAAGGTCTTGACCATATTACTGCCGTGGTCGTGGTTATAGCTATCAGCCTGGTCGATTGCTTCTTTATTCTGACGCAGTGCTTTGGAGACAGCCGAAAAGACCGACACCAAATCTACATTAGCGTTTGCCATTAATTATCTTTCTTTTCCAATTCAGGCGGCAGAGGCGGAATAACAATTTCCGTACCGGTCTTGATATTATTGGGGTGGCTGCCGATGACATCCTTATTGTGCTCGTAGATCAAGCGCCAGTATGGTTCTTTGATGGAGCCGTAGTGCTTGAAGGCCAGGCTGGCATACGTATCGTCGTTGGTCCAGGTGTGCTTGATATATTTGGCTTCCTCAGCTTGCTTTTGCTTCAATTCTGCCGCTCTTTGGGCTTGCTTTTCAGCAAACTCTTTCTGGATTCGTTCTTGAGTGGCTTTGGTTTTTTCTGCCGCCAGTTTCGCTTGTTCTTCTGCTTCTGCAGAAGCTTTCGATTCGGCAGCAACGCGGGCGCGATCAGCTGAGCGCTCAGCGGCTTCTTTCTGCATTTTCTCTGTGGCTGCCTTTGCTTGGGCAGCTCCTTCTTTACGAGCTGCTTCCGCTTTGGCTTCTTCGGCAGCTTTTTCGTCGCGATTGCTTAAGGCATCGCCAATCTTATCGAAAATATTCTTCTTGTCGTCTGTCATAATTTCCTCCGGGTATCAAATTTATTTTTTGGTGTGTTGTTGCGAAAGTCAGCTCACAGTGGTGTGTTTAGCATTCCTCCCCTTTTAATCATACGGGAAAGGTGCTGGCAAGTCAACAATCAGAGGTATTACAGGCTTGATTTTTTTAAGAAATCATTTCAGTATGTCCTGGTAAATGCATCTCACATGATTGAATTAGATGCAGGTTGGGCATGTCCGTCGAACATGGTCCTTTGTTTGCATGCCTCGCGCAAAACCAGGAAACGAAAAACACTTCGCGCTGTACGTTTGCCAATGGTGGTAACAATCAACAATCCGTGGCCAACTTACAAATGCAGTTCTCATCCGGATGGAAGATTTTGTGATTTCATTTTTCAATTTGCGTAGCTCGCAAAAGAATATCCAGCTTAACCGCTCATCTTCTTTAATGTTAATGTAGAGTGGATAATAAATTTTCCGCATAAGCCAACCTGACGTATACTTAGGGCATGCAAAAAAGCCTCCTTCCTATCATCATCACAATCCTATTTTTGGTCGCCTGTAGTGGGCCAACCTCTCCCGAAAAGTTCCAGGCGAGCGAAGAAGGACAAAAGACCGCAACCGCAACGCCGTCAGTGACCGAAATTACGAATGAAACGCCGTCGGCCGTTGCGAAGCCGTCAGACACCGCGACGCCAACAGCGACCGCAACGGCGATTCCGTCCGCGACTGCGGTCCCTCTGATCCTGGCAGCGGTGGCGGATGTAGCGATATGTGGCCAGGAGGGGGATGACCAGACCGCAGCCTTAATCGCCGATTGGGGTGTTTCTGAGATTTTAATTGCGGGTGACATATCCAACGAGGATGGCACCCTTTACCAATACCAGAATTGTTTTGACCCATCATGGGGCGTCTATCGCGAAATGATCCATCCGGTGCCGGGCAACCACGATTATTACAGCAATCCATTGGAAAATTATTATCTTTATTTTGATCAGGCCGCCGGTACACCCGGGCAGGGTTATTATTCCTTAGATCGCGGCCAATGGCATATCATTGCGCTCAATTCCAACTGCGGAGCAATCGCATGCGGACCTTCATCCGATCAGGCTGCATGGTTGCAGCAAGACCTGGCTGATTTGCAAACCAAGTGCAGCATTGCATTCTGGCATATTCCGCGCTGGAATTCTGGGCCGGCCAGGAATGCTCATTGGACGGGTTCATTCTGGGAAATTCTATATGCGGCTGGGGTTGATATCGTCATCAATGGTCATGATCACCACTATGAACGCACCGGAAAGGTTGATCCCCAGGGCCTGCCGGATGATCGCGGCGGAATTCGCGAGTTCATTGTCGGCACGGGCGGCGCAAGCCATTATTACGAAGAAGAACCCTTTCCCTTCAGCGAAAAAACAGTCTACGGCCAGTTTGGAGTGTTGAAGCTAATCCTGGGGGAGGATGATTATCGCTGGCAGTTTGTCAATGTGGATGGGCAAGTGCTGGATGAGGGGTTTGATAAGTGTCATTGAGCAGGTAGGGCGCTGCGTGTGAGCAGGTAGATTTTAGCGGGTAGGGCTGTAGGTGGGATGAAAATACCACATAATTTAGAAGGATTCGGAAACCAGGTTTGTGGTAAGTGGTCTGTTGAAATTTATTCGCGGGCCGGGCTCATTTTCCCGACCCAAACCACTATAGTGCCAAATGTCACCTTTAATGAATTAGGGGATGATATCCTCAAAAAGTAGCGGATGTTCCAACAATTCGGATGCTATCAGCCAAGCGTTTGGGAGGGTATTGATTCGAGGTGAAATCTTGCTAAATGTCAATATTAATTCTCTTTAAATAACCCTCCCGAGGGTTCGAATGCCTTTTGTCTCATTAGACGGGATCCTCGGGAGGAATTAGTACGATAGAAATTTTGTGGTTATCCCGGTCTGGATGTAGGCACGTTCCCTACGAGCTATTATCTACCGGCCACCCGCTACCTGCCGCCTGCTACAGGCTACAAGCTACAACCAACCGGCTCGCGCGAAGCGCGCTATCTCTTTCCTCGCAAGACATCCAGTGCCGGGGCGGCTGCTCCGATTTGAGCCATGGCGATTGAGAGCAAAAAAATGCTCATCAGAATAGTGGCCGTCCACATGATCACATTTAAGTTTTTTCGCAGGCGGGCTGATACGCTCTGCAACTCGTCGATTTTGCCTTGCGTATCACTAACAACCACGCGCGCGGAGACCAGGCTGATCTGAATCTCCTCAAGACTGGTGCTGATCGAGCTGACCTGATCTTTCAAGGTGACCAGATTCCCGCTACTAGTATCCAGATTGGTTGAAATGTTCTCCAGCGAGCCGGGTAAATCCTCCATGCTGGTCGCAATATCTTCCAGGGCGGTGTTGAGCGGAACCCGTGGCTTGTATTCAATTCCCAGCAGGGGGATATTGGAGAGACCATAAAGCAGGGTATCAATCACCTTTGCCGAGCTGCGAGCGGCAATCACGGAGAGACGCGTATTCAGTAAAGTATCCTTTAGGTCATTCTGAAACAGACTTGCGAACGTGTTGGCCAGTTTGCCGGTGTCTTCAATCGATTGGGCTATCGTGGCTGTGGTGTCCTGCAGCTTGTCCAGAGAGGAGTCGGCGGTGACGAGCACCGAGTCGACGATCACGAGTCCATCCTCTGTGGTGGTAAGGATGCCATCGCCCAGGTTGAGCATGGCGGTAATGCCGTTTGTGACCGGCTGGCGTAAACGCCAAACCTGCACCAGGCAGAAGAGGGAAAAGATAATTCCGATGATGGAAATGCCAATCACAAATAATGCTGTAAATTTTCGAAAAAAAGTCATGTTAAAATCCCTTCGTTGACATAGACGAGCAGCTCATCCACACTGAATCCCTTGATGCCAAGTTTTTCAATGGTGCGTCCTTTGCGCCAGTAATCTGTCTTATGAATGATGCAGCCAAGGCGAATAATCGCATCGATGGCCCGCACGGAAACACCATAATATTCTCCAAACGATGCAATTGGCACCAGACTCATGGGGATATCTTCAAACAGATAACGATGTTTCAGCGTGGGCGGTGCTTTGATGCCATAGTAGCCGGGCTGGTTCTGGATGGCTTCATACAGGTTTTCACCGGTGGTGGCATAGGCCATCTGCAGCCATTCCAGCGCGGTATGGGCACGGATACCCAGTGATGAGGCGACTGTCACACGTTCGCGGTCGAGTGCCTCGAGCATGGTAGCGACCGATGGAGTTACTCCATCGATGTAAAACTGATAATCACCGTGGGTGGCCTCAATCCAACCTGTGTTCAGGATGGTCAAGGCAGGGTGAAAGATAGCGCCCATATTGTTCAACCCGGTCTGTAAAACATTACCACCGTTAATATATTGGGGATAAGCCGGGTGAATCTTCTCCAACACCATAGGTGTACGGGTAGCCGGTAAGGCAGCCAGCGGGACAGATTCCTTAATGCGAAAAATGCGCGCTTGGGCCGGACCATCGGCCCGTGAGGCAAAAATAAAGGTCTCCGCCTCGGCAATGGTGACATCAGCCTGGCAGCCCTCATCGCGCAACACTTTGGCAAATTCAATCGCACCGCAGGTACGACCGGGGTGCAGGATGACGGTCTGGCCATTTTGCAAAAAGGGGGCACTCAGTTTGGCAATATCGGCATGCGCAGTGGAAGGCACCACTACCATGATCATTTCGGCATCCTGGATAGCCTCCGCGATATTCGAGGTTACACAACTGAGCTTCCCAAAGCCTTGCAGCCCGGCAGTATTGCTCTCCAGATTTATGCCGCCCAATTCTTCCACAGCGGCAATATTCAAGTGGCTCCGATTGTACAATGTGGTCGGAAAACCCATCAAGCCCAGATGTGCGGCCATGGCTTTTCCGCCATGGCCTGCGCCGATGACGGTATAACGGGTGGTTTTTTTCATTGCGATGCTCCTTTCATCGTTAATCTTAGCAGACGTTCTGCCTCACGAATTGGATTCCCCTGTGAGTCGCAGGTCTGGCATGCGCCGGCGATGATACGGGTCTGGATTTCTCCCCGGGCAAATTTGTTGTTTTTTAGCTGGGGGGCATCCATAATACCGCTGGAGACAGCTCTGGCTAAAATTTCTGGATCGGTCAGGGGATCCGGGTGACTGGCCGGGGCGAGCGCACGGATCGCTTCAAGTGTGATCAGGGCTTCGTTGACCAGCTCTTCAGTACGCGCCTGTACAACCGGATCAGCGTTCATGTCCGCCATGCCCTTCAAAGCCGTTTCAATTGTACGGCGGGCCATCTCAACTGCCTGGATAACATCGCTTGCAGTGGCAGCGTGATGCGCCTCGGTGTGCCCGACGATATGGACGATATCCGGCTGAATGGCCATTTGAACATAGATGCTGGTTGCCAGGTGGGCACGGGCTGCTGCATCCAAAAGCGGATAACTTAACAGTCCGGTACGGGTTTGACGGTAAATGTGAAAGTCGTCGCCCCGCAATGGGTCTATCATACGCAGAACGGCCAGCATGCGGGCCAGGTCCATCTGGTCGGAAAGTCCGGGTGGGCTGTTGAACATTAACTGGGCAATATAATCTTTTACTCCGCAGGAACGCGCGTTATAGGCAGCCAGGTAGGCTGCAACCACAAAAATCACATCCGGGCTGTCACGCATACCCCAGTGGTGCGGTTCATTTAATTCGACCGGGATACCATGCTGACCGTACCAGGTCATCACCTGTTGGTGTTCACGGATCGACCCCTCCAGATCCCAGGGACCGCGGCCGTCCATCTGGTTGAACCAGAAAAGCGGGATGGCACACCAGGCAATATTGATCGTCTCTGTGTACATTTGTGCCAGGGCGATAAAATCATCCGTCCCGGAGTAAGTGCGCATCAGTGGGTAGTTCCCTTGGCGGCTGGCTTCGTATAACTTCGCATAGTCATCCGCTGAGCGCACCGGAACGCCCCCAGCGCCTTTCCTTTGTGGGTTCTGACGCTCGGGGTGGAAGAAATTGGCCTGGGCGTCCTGGTCGATCCCCAGAGAGATGACATCCAGTGCACGGGCCTGGGCGATTTCGGCAATGCCTTCCAGGGTTGCCTGCATGGTTGGCAGCCCAAAATGGTGGCGGAGCAGAGGGAGGGGCGCCTTCCAGCGTAGGCGGCTGACCATTGTCTGCGGAAAATCCTCTTGGCTGGTGTTGGTTGGCAATGGCATACCCTTCAAATAGGCCAGGATTTCCTCCGTGCGTTCACTGCCATCGAAAACCTGCTCGAAAAAGGCAAGCGCGTGGGCTTTCTCAGCCACTGGTGGGGTACCGCCAAAAGCAAAGCGCACCCCCTGGCTGTGCAACTCGTCGGCAGCTTCGGCGAAGTCACCCAGCAAGCGCTGGGCAGTCTCCGGCGTGAGGCGATAGGAGATGCCAACCAGGTCGGCGTGATGATCACGGGCAGCTTGCAAGACCGTATCGATGGAGACTGCCGGGCCAAGAAAAACCGTCTCCCACCCGGCAGATTCAGCCAGACGCAGGAAATTGTTAATACCGGCTACGTGGACACATTCACCCAAAGCTGCTGCAATTACTGTCTTTTTCATGGCTCTTCCAATCTGTCGAAACTGAGAGAAAGGTGAGTAAAAAAAAGCACCAAACGGATTCTTTCCTGATCGGAAAGATAGATTTCAAGTTAGAAAAATATTCTTACCTGTGTCATCAAGTATACAATAATTTCGATGGAATATTGTGCATAAAAGTTAGACAGGGATAGCTCAAAGCCGCTTCGCGAGCG
>JBBQNI010000059.1:0-17555 GCA_038329785.1 Anaerolineales bacterium
GTTAAATCACCAGAGAACAAAGTAACGAGGAACCAGATAATAAGTGACCAATCGACGAATCAACCAAGTAACAGAGCGACTAATTTACCAGGCGACTAATCAACTAAGGAAGGCAAAAACTACATGTTAGGCGAAGCAATCGTAATCACGATCATTATTCTGGCCTTCATGGTGTTTTTCTATTTCTTTGCCGCCAGTAATGAGAAACGGAAACGCACGGTAGTGCGTAAATTTAACAGCAGTGTCCAATCGACAGAACCGTTTCAGGTGATTCAACGCCAGCCCAAAAGGCTGTTTAAAAAAGACCCACAGGACCCCTTGCTGATCTTCGCCTACTGGATCATCCTGCCTTTCTTCAGCGCCTTCGTGGTGGTCATTGCCGTTCTGCTCCTGGCGACAGTGTTTTAGCGAGCAGTGGGTAGCGGTTAGGAGAACAGGGGGCTGGATTCTCCGATATCAAACAAAATGGTTACGAAATCTGGGCTTGGAAAAAATCTAGATTCTGAGGTTATAGGTAGGTGACCTGCTTCCGCAATTCCAGTATTTGTCTACTTGTTCCCTAGCTGAGATTCAGGGAGTTATCAACCATCAACAAATCCACAAAACAGCCAGTGGGATACCAACCTGAAGCTCAGATTGGGGTAAAAAAATCCGTCAACATAAGTAAGAATTTACTTTTTTTGCGACGAGTCCTTGATTGCCGACACATTATTTGATCGTGGCGATTCAGATGTCAGCTTGCCTTGCTCTATCGCTTTCCGCGCCGGTGGCAGCACGTTTTGCGGGAATCTTGCGACCATGAATGCGTATAGTCGTTGGGACACATCCGGTCGCTCAGCGTGCCTATGGCAGTGTACCTTTAGCAGCTGTCCCCAACTCCGAAAACAGAATCTCACCCATGAAGCCGGCATTAAAATGGATTGACCAACCTTCCTAAGCTCAATCTGTCGTCCCATCAGAGAATATGACTGCCCGCGGGGAAAAATTGTGCTTGGTTATGGGGCATCCCGGTAGCTAGCTCGAAGGGACAGCGGCTGCACTCGCATTTATGGGTCTTTCCGTCCGAGGTTCAAAAGCAGCGTGTAAGAAATATTGACCGAGAACGGATTCCCCAACAATCTGTCGGAAAACAATAGCCTTTTAAGCCTCCTTTGTGGATGGGATCAGTATACCGACACCAAACCAGGTTAGGATTAATACAGATAGATACTCATGAGCTTCCTTCCAAAGCCTAAAACCACATTCTGCTCATATACCAATGAAGTTGAAATCATTTCTATGGATATCTGTAACTGTAGGCATGATTATATACCATTGACTTTCACCAAGAGGATTGTTATACTCACATAAGTGAATAATCATTCACGTACGTGATATTTATTAGGATGAGTATGGCTGAAGAAAAAAATAACATAAGCCGAACAAGTTTATTGGCGGATGTCGCTGAAATGTATTATTTCCAGAAGAAGGACCAATCTGCTATAGCCGACGAGATAGGCGTCACCCGTTCCATGGTTTCGAGGATGTTAACTGAAGCGCGAAATCGAGGGATTGTCGAGATAAAAATCAATAGACCTATCCAATATGAACCTGATCTTGAAGAGGCTATAAGAAGCCGCTTTGGGATAGAAACGGTATTTGTTGTCTCAGTTCGTAATTCTAACCATGACAAACTTCTACTTGAATTGGGAAAAGCTGCTGCGGAAGTTTTAGAACGCTATTTGACTCCCGAATCCATTCTGGGACTGGCTTGGGGTACTACAATTAGTGCTGCTGTAGATGCTGTTAAATCCACCGGAAAATATCCGTGCAAAGTGGTTCAACTTGTCGGTGCGATGGGTGCCCAAAATGCAGAATATGATGGTCATGCTCTGGTGCAACGACTTGCAAACAAACTGGGCGGCGATCCCTATTTTATCAACGCCCCCTACCTTTGCCAATCAAGTGAAATCGCCCAATCGATGATAGAAACTAAAGGTATCAAAGAAACCATCGAGCTAGGTAAGAAAACTCAGATCGCTTTGTTGGGTATCGGCACAACCGAAATCAAGTATTCTAGCTATTTCCTAGCCGGATTATTGCCGGAAAAAGAAATCGAAAAACTATTAAATTTAGGAGTGGTGGGTGATGTTGCCAGCAATTTCTACATGCTAAATGGCAAAACCTATACCGATGATTTTATGCGTCGCTTGATTACTATTCAACTTCATGATTTAGTAAAAATACCCATTCGCATCGGTGTTGCTGGTGGACCGGGGAAAGTTAATGCAATCAGCGGTGCGCTGCTTTCAAATCTATTGAACGTTCTTGTAACAGATAGCATTACTGCCAGAAGTATTTTAGCTGCCAAGCCTATTGGAAAATAAAACAATACAAACAAAGAGGTATTCATGCAAAAAGAAGAAACATTTGTAACCAAAGCTTCAAGACTGAAATTAACAAATGAACAACTCATCGATATGTACCGCACCATGTCTCTAATCCGGCAATTCGAAACCATGGCAGATAAACTCTATGCTCTGGGAAAAGTTCATGGCACAATGCATCTTTCTGCCGGACAGGAAGCGGTCGCGGTCGGAATCAGCCGTGCGACTATAAAAGATGATTATTTGATTAATCATCATCGCGGCCATGGTCATTTTATTTCCAAAGGCGCGGATATTAATAAAATGATGGCAGAGTTCCTTGGTAAAGATGCCGGTTTTTGCAGAGGTCGAGGCGGATCTATGCACATCGCTGACTTTTCCAGCCATAACCTTGGCGCTAACGGAATTGTCGGCGGCGGTATTCCCCACTCTCTCGGGGTTGGTCTGGCAATCCAGATGAAGCAGCTTAACGAGATTTGCATCGCCATTTTTGGTGATGGGGCATCAAATGAAGGTGTGTTTCATGAGAGTCTAAATATGGCTGCCCTCTGGAAACTTCCAGTATTATATGTTTGTGAAAATAACATGTACGGCATGTCCATGGATGTCGCACGCGCAACTGCCAAATTACCCATTGCGCAGAGAGCAGAAGGATATGGCATTCCCTGGTATTACATCGATGGGAATGACCTTTTGACCGTTTATGAAACAATGCGCGATGCAGCAGAATTCATACGATCGGGCAATGGTCCGGTATTCGTGGAAACTCAAACTTACCGATATTTCGGCCACTCCAAAAGCGATAGGAATCTCTACCGCTCAAAAGATGAGATAGATGATTGGCGCGATAATAAGGACCCAATCGCTCGCTTCAAGGGCCAACTTATCGACCATGCAATACTCAAAGAGGAACAAGCAGAAGAAATCTCCAATGAAACCCTTGCTGTCATAGAAGCTGCAGTCGCTTTTGCTGAAGCCTCACCCGATCCTGACCCATCAACTGTAACGGAGTATGTATATGCCTGAAATCACTTATCTCGAAGCAATTCGACAAACTCTTTGGAATGAAATGAAACGTGATGAGCGTGTGTTCATCATCGGAGAAGATATTGGCCGTTATGGCGGTGCGTTTGGAGTCACCCATGGCATGCTGGATGAGTTCGGAGAAAAACGGATCATCGAAACACCGATTTCTGAACCGTCCATCATTGGTGCAGCTATTGGCGCTGCTCTGCTTGATATGCGCCCGGTTGTGGAAATTATGTTTATGGACTTCATCCTATTGACACTGGATCAAATTGGTAATCAGGCGGCTAAAATGCATTATATGTTTGGCGGAAAAGCGACTGTTCCCATAGTTATTCGCATGCCTGGTGGTTCTGGATCAGGTGCCGCCGCTCAGCATTCTCAATCACTTGAAACTTTGTTGATGCACCTTCCGGGGCTTAAAGTGGTTACACCTTCTACTCCATATGATGCAAAAGGTCTGCTCACCACAGCCCTGCGCGACCTTAATCCAGTCTGCTTCATTGAACATAAGTTGCTTTATAAGATGAAGGGAGAAGTTCCAGAGGAAGATTATGCCATCCCCTTCGGTGTGGCTGACGTGAAAAGAAAAGGCAAAGATCTTACCGTAGTTACCAATGAGATCATGGTGCACAAGACAATTGCTGTTGCCAATAGGCTGGCATCTGAGGGTATTGAAATAGAAGTGGTAGATCTAAGAACCATGGTTCCGCTTGATAAGCAAACGATTATCGAGTCAGTAACAAGAACAGGTAAACTATTGGTCGTTCATGAGGCTTGCGAAACCGCTGGTTGGGCAGGAGAGATTATGGCTGTGGTATCTGAAAGCCGAGCTTTTGATTACCTCGATGCACCTATGCGCCGACTGACTGGTAAAAACACTCCAATTCCATACAACCGTGATCTCGAACGGGCTGCTGTTCCACAAGAAGAAGATATTGAACGTGAAATCCGGGCGATATTGAAAGGTGAATACTAAAATGCCTATTCCATTTATTATGCCCAAAGTGGATATGGACCAGGAAAAAGCAACGATAATTTCCTGGGAAAAATCAGAAGGTGATCTGGTAAAACAGGATGAAACAGTTCTGATTGTTGAAACTGAGAAAGTAGCCATCGACGTTACCGCTCCTGCAACCGGCACTCTGGTTGGGTTGAAATTCAAGGCCGGTGACGTTGTACCTGTAGCAACGATAATTGCATATGTGCTCAAACCAGGAGAAACCCTTGCCAATATTCCAGAAAATGCTGGTAAACCCACACAATTAAAAGCCGCCCCTGAAGTTGTCGCTGCTCCTCAACAATCAACAGCACCCATTCCAGCGACTCCGCTGGCGATCCGTATGGCCAATGAATTGGGTATCGATATCACCCTTGTACCCACATCAGGGCATCGAATTTTTAAAGAAGACGTTGAAGCTTATGCAGAATTGACTAACAATGTAACAACAATCTCACAAACAAAAACAGACAAAATTGCAGCCACTCCAGCAGCGAGAAGGCTCTCTCGTGAAACCGGAATTCCTCTTGATTCTGTCAAAGGTAGCGGACCATTTGGAAGAATTCAAGCAGAGGATGTGACATCAACATCCGTAACAACCCCACAATCTTCCTCTGATCGCTCGGCAGAGGTAATTCCACTTATTGGAATGCGCCTAAAGATAGCCCAGCGTTTGCAAGCCAGCTTTCAGGAAGCGCCTCACATTGCTGAAACGGTCGAGGTGGATGTTTCCAGGTTAGAAGTGATTAAGAAACATTTGAATGAAACTGCAGAGTTGAATGGGACTGCCAAAGTTTCGATGACCGCCATCCTGGTAAAACTCATCTCCTGGGCACTGGAAAGAAATTCGTACGTTAATTCATCACTGATAAATGAATCCATTTACCTCTGGAAGAATGTCAACGTTGGGATCGCCACATCGATCGAGAGCGGTCTTATTGTGCCAGTTGTCCATGATGCCAACCTGCTTAGCATTTCACAAATCGCAGGGCGAATCAATGATCTGAGTGTACGTGCAAGACAAAACAAGCTTGAGTTAAAGGATGTACAAAAAGGTACTTTCACAGTCTCAAATCTGGGAATGTACAACATCCACCAATTCAGGGCAGTAATTAACCCCCCAGAGTGCGCAATCCTAGCTGTTGGCGCAATCACTAGAAAACCGATTGTTGTGGATAAGAACGATTCAATTTCAGTAAGGCCAATCATTGCGTTTACACTTTCCGCTGATCACCGAGTAATTGATGGAGTGGTAGCTGCTAAATTCCTCAACGACCTTACGAAAGTGATTGAATATCCAGAAATATTGGTCAGCAGCATTTCTTAAAACATTTCGTCAAATTCGTGATAAACGGAGGAAGGGTAATGAATTTCAAACTGGCAATAGATTCTAGAGTATTACTGGCAGAAACTCCCATCTGGGATCCCCGAATCAAGAAGCTTTACTGGACAGAACTCTTCGAAGGAATAGTTCACCGCTATGATCCTCTTTCGGGTGTAAATGATTCTGTTAAAGCGAGCCAACACATTGGGGGAGCCATCCCATCCTCCGATGTGAACCAGCTTCTTGTAGCTGTACCAGACGGAATGATGTTATTGGATTTCAATACTGGTAAACTAAAGCTAATTACAGCTCCTCAACCCAACACCGGTGAATACCGATACAACGACACTCGCTGCGACTCTGTCGGCCGAATTTTCACAAGCTCCGTTTCAAGCCTGTTCACAGAACCGAATTTTGATCCCGAGACAATGACCGGAAAATTTTATATGATTGATACGGATGGAACCGTTATCACCCTGATAGATAAATTAGTCCAATACAACACTATTTTCTTCAATAACCAGAACACAAGTCTTTACGTAGTCGATACTTACTATAATAAGTTGCTGCGTTTCGACTATTCCATAGCAAAGGGCGCCAGCGGCGCTCCAGAAGTGGTCATTGATTTCGATGATACGCCAGATGGTGTTTCTGTGGATGCTCAAAATAATATCTACGTCTGTCACTGGGGTGAGAATAAACATTTAACAGTCTGGAATTTGGACAATTATCAATTCATCAAAAGCATCCCTTTCCCGGTAAAAAATATTTGCTGTGGAGGTTTTGCGGGCGATGACATGAAGGATTTCTATGTAGCCACATCCAAATTCTGGCTGACCGATGGAGATCCAGACTTCGACGCTGGTGCCGGAGGAATATTTATGGCAAGAAGTGAAATTGCCGGCACTCCGGAACGCTTCTATAAAATCAGATAATATGTCTGGATAAATATTTCTTCCTTGATTTCAACTATAGAGATAGAGATAAGTGATAATGTGTAACTAACATAATCACTCGTGTTAATTAGTGGATTCCTGGTTTTTCAGTCAAAATCCAATGTGGAAATTTGCTTCCTCTGAGGATTATTGATTCCAGACTACTTAAGGCACAAGAAGCTGCTTATAAATCTAATGATGAGAAGCAGTTGGACTTGGTAAGTTATGATATCTCAGTCAACTAACTTTTTCGCTGGGTATTGCTCTAATCACACAAGTGGAAGATCAAACTCATCTGAATTAGATGAAAAACGAGAACTTTATTTATTGAAATTGCCGGACAATTTTTATTTATCCGGCAATTAAATTTCAAGAGTTTAATTGATAATTTAGAAAGATTTAGGGATCGTATTCACACCCTAACAGGGTTATTGATGAGAAAAATTAAATAATTTCTCGCAGCACGTGAGAATCTGTAAAATTGATGACTCAGGCTGTCAATCTTATTCGTAAAACCCCCGTAAATGCAGTCTCTATGAACAATCATAGACTTATTTAAAGACAAAAATGGTCTTTCGTAAAAGACTTTTCAACGATTTTTGCTAAATTTAGCTGTACTATCCAGCACGAAAACGGTTGTAAATTCGGCTGTTGACTCCCTTTATCGCAGGGTAAATTTCCTGGTAAATCTCATACAATTCGGTGTATAAAGAAACAAGCTTTGGATTTGGTTCAAACTGCTTACCAGGACGATAAACCCGTTTTGCAGCTTCCTCTAAATCTTTATAAACGCCTACGCCAGTACCGGCCAGCATGGCTGCGCCGAGGGCGGTGGCTTCTTCCAGTTCGGGTGCATCGATCACACAATTGGAAACATCCGCTTTATTCTGCATCCAGAAATCATTCCGAACCGCACCGCCAATGGCAGTAATCTTCTCTGCCTTTTGCCCAGAGCCCAATTCCACAGCCTTTAACATACCCAGGAAAGCATAGTCCAGTCCCTCGATTATTGAGCGAAGCATGTCTGATCGGGTTGTTGAGTCATTCAGGCCTAGAAACGCGCCTAAGGAGCGCGAGTCAAGGTTAGGGCAGGTAGAGCCATTAAAGTGAGGCAAGAAAAATATTCCGTTGGCACCTGCCGGCGAGCTTTGTGCCTCTTGCATAAGATTCGACCACACATTACCCTGTCCAGACTTTGCTGCTTGCTGTGCGAGAATACCATATTGGTCTTTGTACCACTCCAGCATATTGGCAGCCGTACCTCCCCCCCAGATGCAGTAGGTATCAGGGACAGCATGTGCTTCTACTGTCAAACCCAAATTGCGGATCTCTTCAGTCCAACGAGGTGTGACAGTCGGTGTAAGAACCAATTCCCAGGTGCCAGTTACATCCAAAATAGATCCTGGTTGGATTGTTCCAGCTGCCAGTGCCCCAATCAAGTAATCATGCCCTCCCTGAAAGATTGGAGTGCCGGCAGAAAGCCCTGTTTTTTCACTTGCAGCTGAGGTAACTTCTCCTATAAAACTCCCGCTTTTCTGCGGTGTAGGGAAGAGGTCCCTTTCCAGTCCGGTTATTTTTAATAATTCATCCGACCATGTAAGAGAGCGTTGATCCAGCAGCAGGGTCGCAGACGCGTCTGTGAAGTCAGTGGAATATCTTCCAGTCAGCTTGTAGTTGACAAAATCTTCAACAATCAACCATTTATTTACACGGTGCGCAATCTCTGGCTCATTTTCCTTTAACCACATGAAGCGCAAGACTGTACTCCAAACGAATGGCTGCCATCCGGATATCTGGAAGGTTTTTTCAAGGCCAACCTGCTGAAGCCACCATTCAAATTGTGGCACTGTGCGCGTGCATAGCCAGTTGATAAAAGGATAGAGGGGGATACCATTTTCGTCCAGAGGCACCGCATCTGCACCTAATCCGGTCACAGCAGCAGCAAGGATTCTTGTGCTTGAATCCAACTGGCTAACTGCATCGTGGATAGCTGAGGCGATGCCATTCCAGATACTTTCAGGTAGATAGACCTGCCAGTTGGGGTGAGCGGGGACATTCGCAATAGAGACTTGCGGTCGACTTGCTTGAGAGAGGACGTTTCCTTCGGTATCATAGACGAGCGCTTTCATGCTCGTTGAACCTACGTCAATACCAAGTAAACAATCCATCAATAACCTCCATTCTCTATGTTACAAATCTTCACTATCAATTCTTCTACAACAATTAAATTATGTTTTGTCGGAAAGAATTCCATCAAGCTGTTCAATTTCCTGAGGTGAAAGTCGAAATTGGACAGATGGGAAAATACCGTCCACCTGGCTGGGTCGCCTTGCACCGACAATTGCACCTGTCACGGCCGGATTGCGAAGAGTCCAAGCAATCGCCACCACGCCTGGTTCCACCTCATGCTGCTTTCCGATCTCAGCAAGCTTGTCAACCAATTGCATATTTTTCTCGAGTTTTGGCGTTTTGAATTCGGGGTCATGCTGTCGCCAATCATCAGCTGGCATATTTTTTATGCGTTCTGCTGTCATTTTTCCTGTGAGCAAGCCTGAATACATGGGTGAATAAACGATAACACCGATATTGTTCTTCAAGCAAAATGGAAGAATCTCCGTCTCCACTTCGGGACGTATGAGCGAATATGGCGGTTGAAGAGAATTAACTGGAGCAATCGCAGCGGCTCTTTTCATCTGTGCTACGCTGAAATTGGAAACACCGATCCAACGGACCTTGCCTTCACGTTGCAACTCGGCAAGAGTTGCCCAACCTTCTTCAATTTCTTCATCTGGGTTCGGCCAGTGGATCTGGTAGAGATCAATCGCCTCGATCTTCAGACGTTGTAGACTTCCTTCACACTCTTTGCGTATAGAATTTCGTTTGAGGGAAGCAACAAATTCTCTGCTCTTATTCCATGGTAGAGAGCATTTTGTAAAGACGAAGGGGCGTTCGGACATTCCTTTCAACGCCTTTGCTACCACTTCTTCGGAGTGACCGAGACCATACCCGGCTGCTGTATCAATCCAATTGATGCCGAGGTCTAGAGCGTGATGAATTGCTGCAATAGATTCGCTGTCATCCTGTGGTCCCCAGGCATATACCCAGTCACCACCACCGATCGCCCAAGCACCAAACCCTATAGGGGTGATGTGCATATCGGTACTACCTAGCTGTCGGGTTATTAAATTTGTTTGTCCATTTAGCATGATCATCTCCTTTATAATTTCGAAATAATCTGTTATCCATTGAGGTTTACTCTTTGCCCGGATCCTGACAGATTATGCTGAAGGAATGTAGTTGAAATCCCATGGATATTGGCTGATCGAGTTGCGCGAATTAATGGCATTTACTCTTTGGTAAAATTTCGTTGGTGAACACCCAAAGAGGCGGACTGCGGACGCCCGCAGTCCGCCTCTACTTACATATTATGCATCAAATTTCAAAACTACTGGACTTTGCCATCCATATAGTCTTTTAGGGTTTTACCGGGATAATAGTGCTCAAATGCTGCTTCTACGTTATCTTTTGTGACCGCCATGGTGGCGTAGAACATGACACCGGGGATCTCTGCGCCGTTTAGCAAGTTGACCATCTCGCTCATACACCAGTTTGCTGGTGCAATGGAGGAGTAGGATGATGTACCCACTATGACGCCGTCATAGATACCCTTCATGATAGGTTTGTCGTTGTCAACAGAAGACAGTAGGATGTCGGTTTTCCCTTCAGCTAGCATTGCATTCATCATACCAATGGTGGCTGAGGAGTATAGACCCCACGCGCCGATCATGTCGGGGTTAGCCTTAATAGCGCCTTCAAAAGCCTTATAGTGGTCTTCAGGTGAAATACCGGTTAATTCGACTATCTTGATATCCGGATATTTTGTGAAAACATCCACAAAGCCCTTTGCGCGGGTTGCAGCATTGGGGTGAACGAATGGCAACGTTTGATAAACGATAGAACCCTTCATTTCTTTACCGCTATCGAGCAAGGCTTTCTCCAGCAATTCGCCAGCGACCGTGCCTTGTTCCACGGTGTCACCAATGACAAGGGCATCTACATTACCTGCGAGAGGTGCATTCAATGTAACTACCGGGATATTGGCGGCCTCAAGTGCATCGAGGGCGGTCTTCACGCCGGTGAAGTCACACGGAGCGAGGATGACGCCGTCCACACCTTGCAGAATCCATTGTTCAATCGCTTGATTCTGAGCGTTTTGATCGTAGTTGGCATCGTTGACTAAAAGTTCAACACCAGCCTCATCTGCCGCAGCTTTCATGGTCTCTAAGATCATAGAGCCAACTTCATCCACTGTGTAATAAACGGAAAAACCGATTGTGTATTTTTCTTTAGCTTTGGGCATCGGTGTAGTCATCTCATCAGGGATTTTTACAGCGCCCGCAGACCTGATCATTACATTGGCGTCTACTCCTACTTCCTTGTACCAGCCATTCAGGTCAAAAACAGTTCCTGGATCTCCAACGTATGTAAAATCTCCCACATTGGGATTCTCAGGCATTGCAGGCTCTTCAACAACTGGTGCCGTGGTTGGTTCAGCCGGAGCTGCGGGTTTATCAGTTGCTGCAGGTTTATCAGTTGCTGCGGGGGCAGCAGGTTCTGTAGGTGCTGCTGGTGCTTGAGTCGCGGCCGGTGCACATGCTGGGAGCAGAAGGACCACAATCAGCAAGAGTGAAGCAAGGCGTAAAAACTTTTTCATTGAACTTCCTGTAATTTGTTTCATTATATCTCCTCTATTTTAGTTCTTGAATTAGGTTTCGATGGTCGAGGTCCCTCGACACAAAGTCGAACAAAATTAGGTTTTGGCCTCCTTTCTTTCTATATTCCGCCTGCTTTTATTTGCAGCATCCGCGGAACGCGGTTACTTTTGTCTGGATTTGAACGCATTGTCCATCAAAACCGCGAGGATGATGACAAGTCCTTTAACCAATATTTGCACATGAAACTGGGCTCCCAGCAGTGCCATACCGGAGTTGAGTGCCGCAATGATCAGGCAGCCTCCCAGAGTTCCCCAAATCGAACCGACGCCTCCAGAAATTGCTGTTCCGCCTAGGATAACACCAGAGATACTATCCAGCGCAAGGTCGGATCCTGCGCCTGGCAGACCGGAATTCATCAGCGCGGCGAGTATCAAGCCGGAAATAAAAGCATATAGACCACTCATTGTGTAAGCTGTGATCTTGACTAAACTGATGTTTATGCCGGCAACTCGCGCCGCTTCCGGATTTCCTCCTATGCTGCGTACATAGAATCCAAATTTAGTATGCGTGAAAAGGAACCAGGATATCACAAATACAATCATTGAAATAATTACTGGTGTTGGTATGATTCCAAACAGCCGCCCATTGCCAAACAGGTTTGCAAAATAAGGTATCACGATCGGTACCGGTCTGCCTGTTGTAAGCGTAAGAGCTAATCCTCTAAAAATGTTCATTGTAGCCAGAGTCACCAGGAAGGGTTCGATCTTCCCTTTGACAGCAATAAACCCATTAAAGAAGCCAAGGCCCATGGATAGAACCATCACGATCAACCCTGCCGGGACGGCAGGCATAAACCCACCTCTTACGAGCATTGCGAAAGCAACACCCGCAACAGCAGCAATCGAGCCTACAGAAAGGTCCAGACCGCCCAGCGTGATGATGAAAGTCATTCCCAATCCGGCTATGAGCACGTAACTCATATTTTTCATAATTGAGAGCAGGTTTGAGGGATTAATGAATACCGGTTTGAGCGAAGTAAATATCACCACGAGCACAAGTAATATCATGATCGTGCGATATTTGATGATAAGCTTCATGATTGTCGTTCCGGATGTCTGGGCAGTGTTGGCTTGAGTTTGCATCGATTTAAAATACCTCCAATTATTTTTAGAACGGCTATGGGGCTTTTTGAGTGGCCAGGCTTATTACTCGTTCCTGAGTTCGATCTTCATTTGATACGATCCCTTTCATATGGCCTTCTTGCATAACCATAATTCTATCTGCGACACTAATTAGTTCCGGCAGTTCAGATGAGACCATCACGATCGCCGTACCACGCGCAGCAAGCTCTCCCATAATTGTATAAATCTCCGTTTTGGCACCGATATCTATGCCGCGTGTAGGTTCATCAAAGATGATCACATCTGGAGAGCAATCCAACCATTTGGCAAGTGCCACTTTTTGCTGATTACCGCCAGAGAGCGAACTGACAACTTGCTCGATTCTACTGATCCTGATGTTCAGGGACTTCTGATGACGGTTGGCAGACTCTTTAAGCTTAGACCAATTCAGGTAACCTAAGAACGTCGGTTTTTGCGCATTGAGCATATTGATGTTTTCGTGAACTGGAAGACACAGCACCAGTCCTGTTTTCTTTCTGTCTTCGGTTACAAATGCCATTTTATGCTTGATCGCCTGGCGTGGGTTCTCAGGATTAAATTCTTCACCATTTAGGAAGATCTTTCCTTCCGTTATAGGACGCATTCCGAAAAGTGCTTCCAGCAACTCGGTCCGTCTTGAACCAACCAGGCCGCCGATGCCAAAGATTTCGCCTTTGTGGACATCGAAGGAAATCCCGCTAAATATTTCACCACTGGCCAGGTTCTCTACTCTCAAAACTATATCTCCGATTGGAACATCTCTTTTGGGATATACGTTTGTCAATTCACGTCCAACCATCATTGTTATTAAGTCATTTTCGTTGACATCTGAGTTGTTGACCGTGCCTACCAATTCTCCATCCCGAAGCACAGTGATTCGATCCGCGATACCACCAATTTCGTGGAGCCTGTGAGAGATGTAGATTACTGCCACACCATGCGCCTTTAAGTCACGGATGATATCCATGAGCTTGTCTGCATCACTTTGAGAAATGGAGGATGTAGGTTCATCCATCAAGACGATTTTCGCTTCGGAAGTGATCGCTTTTGCGATCTCTACAACCTGCTGCTGGGCAATAGACAGATCCCTTACAATCCAGTTAGGGTTTATTTCATTCTGTCCCAGGTCTTTTAATGCCTGGGCAGCGATGGTGACATATTCATTCTTTCTTTGTAAAAAGCCTTTGAAATGACTTTGTTTATCAAGGACGATGTTCTCTGCCACCGTCATATCAGGACAGAGTGTTAATTCTTGATAGATTGTGTGAATGGACGCATCTATCGCATCCTTGGGGTTCTTATAAGTTACCGGGTTCCCGGCAATAATCATTTCTCCGCCAGGATCAGGTTGGTGATATCCGCTCAGTATCTTAATAAGTGTGGATTTACCTGCGCCATTCTCACCAAGCAAGGCATGCACTTCCCCGTGTCTCACCTCCATGCTAACATTCTTGAGAGCAACGACGCCAGGAAACGTTTTGCTTATGTTCTTTAATTCTAGAATATTTTCACCTAAGCTCACTCACACCTCCCAGGTTGGTTTTCAATAAAAATCTATGGGGAATTTTAAGAAATTGAATTGTTCCGCGCCTGACAGTCAGCGCTTTCAAAATGCACTTGTGGAATTACACAGGTCTTTCGGCAGGTTCAGGATGAAATATGGTTGGGATAAAATCAATTGGGGAAAACTTGGTACTCGAGATATTAGCAACACTAGCCCAGATTGCAACCCGATTCACAGGCTCACTCACATTCGAATGATCGTGAACGAAATTGTCCCTACACAGGGTAATGATCACATCCGGGTTTGCGCAGTGGGTGAGGCTCGCATATTCTTTCCATGTCGGCTTTTCGAGCCAGACAACTGAATCCTTATGGCACATCATAATCAACTTGGCGCCGAGGCGATCCGCGCCTCGTTGCGCTTCTACCGCGCGGATAGCTTCAATCTCCGGGTCGATATGTATCTTGGAGACTACGTTACCGGTAAAGACAGCAGCCATATAAACCAAATGACTAGCCTTTAAGTAATGGATGAGCGTTTCAGCATTAAAGACTTTGATATCGTCTTGGTGCACTGTGCCTGAACGAATGGTTGACTCTCTAGACATAAAATTTCATGTTCCTAAGCAATTGTTGCTTACCGGCTGCCAAACTGGACAGGTGGGAGCAGTCTGTATGGTTTGTGGTTAGGCCAGGTTTGTACGACCCGGAAGGCTTCGGCGTATTTACATCCACACTGAAAGCCACGCAGTTTGTTGGTAACAGTCACGTACTCGAACATATCTTTTACCCCGAACTGTTTTTCAAGAAAATCGCCATGCTGGCTCTCATGCTGTCGGAACGCCTCCAACTTTTGCTCAAACTCCTCCGTGATATCCACATAGTAGTCCGGTGGAGCCACGCGGGTCATTCCGGTTGTCTCTGTGCGGAAAATAGTTGGGATATGATCAATTGGCGGATACTTGGTATCTGGGATGTTAGCAACACTAGCCCAGATTGCAGCTCGATACACCAGCTCACCCACATTCGAATGATCGTGAACGTAATCGTCCCTATCCAGGGTAATGATCACATCCGGGTTCGTGCGGCGGATGAGGTCCACATATTCTTTCCATGTTGGGTTATCGAGCCAGACATCGGAATCCTTGTGGCCCATCATGATCACCTCGGCTCCGATCACCTCGGCGCCTCGTTGCGCTTCTACCGCGCGGATAGCTTCGATCTCAGGACCCGTATGGATCTTAGAGCCTACATTACCGGTACAGGCAATAGCCATATAAACTTTATGACCTTCCTTTACGTAACGGATGAGCGTCCCAGCGCAAAAGACTTCGACATCGTCTGGGTGTGCTGTGGCTGCAAGAACAGTTAATTTTCTTGACATGATTTATTCTCTTACTAAACTATTAGTTTCAACGGCTGCCAAACTGGACAGGTGGGAGCAGTCTGTATGGTTTGTGGTTAGGCCAGGTTTGTACGACCCGGAATGCTTCGGCGTATTTACATCCGCACTGGAACCCGCGCATCTTATTCAGCACCTCAACATATTCAAACCAATCCTTGACGCCAAATTGCTTTTCAAGAAAATCGCCATGCTGACTTTCGTGCTGTTTGAATGCGTCAATTTTCTGCTCATATTCTTGGGTGATATCTACATAGTGATCCGGAGGAGCTACGCGGAGGGTGCCCAGCGTCTCAAAGTAGAAAACCGTTGGGATGTGGTCGATAGGTTCGTACTTAGTATCGGGGATATTAGCTACGCTGGCCCAGATGGCGGCCCTATAAACATTCTCGCCGACATTGGAGTGATCATGAACATAGTCATCCCGATCGTGAGTTAGAATAACATCCGGGTTTGTGCGGCGAATCAAATCTACATACGTTTTCCATGTGGGATTATCCAACCAGATCTCGCCGTCTTTAAAGTCCAACATAATCAGCTCTGCGCCGATTTTATCGGCCCCTCTTTGTGCTTCCTTTGCACGGATCGCTTCGATTTCCGGTCCGGTATGGATCTTGGAGCCAACATTGCCAGTGGCGGCAACGGCCATGTAAACTTTATGTCCTTCTTTTACATAACGGATGAGGGTCCCCGCGCATTGAAGTTCGATATCATCCGGGTGTGCCGATGCACATAATACAGTAAGTTTTTTCTCCATGTTTAGACCTCCAAAATTAGACATTTGTTTATAGTTAATTAATACGTTTGGGGCTGAATATTGTGTTGCGCACCTCCAATTTTATATAAAAACTATGTTCCTAAAAAAAAGTTATCAAAAATATAAAATCTTTCCAATCAATCACTTTTGGGTTCTTGTAATAGGCGGCTTACAAGTTGGCGTGCCTCAGTGGCAGCCCGTAAAGGATCTCCGGTAGTATCCATGTGAGCCCACATTTCGACCACTAAAGGCCCAGAAAAATCCAGCTCGGCCAACGTTTGAAAAACATTGACAAAGGGAACAGTTCCTTTCTCGAATACCACTCCACGCACCACGCCTGGAAGAGCATCTTTCACGTGGATTCCAACAAGATATTGTTTAGCGAGTTTAAGCTGTTCAACTGGATTGTATCCAGCGGCAACCAGATTGCCCATATCGGGATAAACGTTTAGCCAGGGTGAATTCACTTCCCGTACGAAACGGAGAGTCTTTTCTATTGAATTCGTCGTAACAACATCCACATTTTCCAATGCCAGCATTACCCCAGCCGCGCTGGCCCAGCGAACACCCTGGAATAAACCCTCAACAAATCGTGCTTGCGTACCGGTATCGCTGGTTTCACTATAAACATCATAGCCCATCAATTGAATAATACGGATGCCCAGGTCAGACGCCAGCTGGATTGCCTGTTCAAGGATTTCCAGACCTCTTTTACGCTCATCAGGTGAGGAACTGCCCATGGGGAATTTGCGATGACCGCTGACACCCATTGTCAGGATAGGTACGCCACAATCCTCAATTATATGACGCAGCGCCATTCGTGCAGAAGCGGTCCATTCCAGGCGCGAAAGCCGCTCATCAGTATCATCAATGGACATCTCAACAAAACTATATCCAGCTTTTCCAGCCTGATTCAATCGCTCACCCCAGGTCAGGCTGGCGGGAAGTGCTTTTTCGTATATGCCTATTGGATTCTTGCCAAAATTTTGCATATGATTCCATTAATCCTTCAAGACTTTAGATCTGACAAATAACTATGTTCCTTAAAGCATCGCCTTTTTCAATTTGAGTATTTACCAGATGATTTTTATCTTCTATTCTTTTTGCCCGTAGGAATTGGCATAAATTTCCTGAAATTCTTTCACCTGTTCCTGAGTAAGTACTATTGGGTTTCCATGCAGCATGGCATAGTGGGCAATCTTTGCCACATCTTCCACCTCGACTGCAGCGACAGTGGCTTTCCAGACTGTAGAACCGAATGTATATACGCCATGGTTCTGCATCACAATGGCAGAGCATTTTCCGAGCTTAGCCATGATCTCAGAGCCAATATCTTCACCACCAACCGGGGCGTAACCACCAATCGG
>JBBQNI010000060.1:0-17402 GCA_038329785.1 Anaerolineales bacterium
AAGACCAAGGAAACTCCAAGCTAATAAGGCTACATTCGCCCAATGCCACCCGAGCAGCTTGCCAATCAGCGCTGCAGGTAAAAAGAAATTAAAGTAATAGACCAAGGAAGCCCGGTTACCGAAAAGGAAATCCATTTGCGGGTAACCGCCGTAGTCATAGTGTACAGGCCAGGTATGTGAAATGAGATCATGAAAGATGGCGTTGCGACCGTGAAAATCCCAGCTTTGTAGCCCGATACCGCCGATGCCGGATAGACCCACCCAGACGAACATTATCAAAACTATTGCGATGATTTGAAAGGATTGCTGTTTTTGAAGTATGTATTGGGTGGCAGGAATGCTAAGCATGAAAAGGATTGCAGAAGCAATAACCACAATAGTAAAAAGCACTGCGAACCCAATTTTTAACCATCCAAAAAAGAATATCATCAAAGGAACAAGGAGGTATGCAAGGAAAAACACATAAAGCAGGCGATCTGAAAAAGAAAATACTAATCTGAGGTTCGTTTTCATAGATGCAGTCATTTTATTATCGCGGTGTTTACATCGATAGGCAAACAATTTTAGGTTTCAAGTTTCTGATATGGATCACTTATCCTGTGGGGGTATCTGCCAACCTGAATTAATTTGTGAATTGGCTTTGTTTCATTCAGAGAAGGGTAAACGTCACGCTACCCAGATCCACCAATAATTCAACACCAAAAATACTGTATTGATTGCTAAACCAAATGCAAAAAATGAAATTTTCATTATTCTTTTCTGCAGGAACAATGCTTGGCCAATGAAGATTGGAAAAATCATGAGTAAATATCGCATAGAGGCAACCATCAAGGATTGATCATCAATCTTTCCCAAAACAATTATTAATGTAATCCAGGCATAAATGCTGATTGAGATAGGGACTTTCTTTGTGACGCGCACCAAAAAGTATAAAGAATATAGTGCTGTTAGAAGTGACATAATTTTCACAAGCGGAATTGTGTAATCTGGTGAAACTTGCCGACCGAAAAGAGCAGTCAGGTTGCCCAGCATGCCTTGCCAAGGAAATCCAAAATACTGTCCCCATTGTAGTCTTAAGGTGACCCAGGGCCATTCCGCAAGAATTCCAAAGCGTATATATAAACAGAATAGTCCGTAGGCAAATGGAGCAATTAAGCCAGCAGGAAGAAATTTCAAATAATCCACTTTAGTGCTTGTAGATCGATAATAAAGAAAACCCTCGATGATGATGGGTATCATTAAGAAAACACCTTGAACCCGAGTGAGTGCTGCCAGACCACTAAATATTCCTGCCAGCAGCCACTTTTTTTGAATTAATGCATAAAATACGGCTAAAGATAATGCAAGATATAGAGAATCGGTATAAGGAGCGAGAAGAAAGAATGAAGCAGGAAATAATAATAAATAGAAAATACTGTTTTTTGCGGTTTCATTATTGAAATAGTAATTAACGAGCAAATAAAGTAAAACAATTGACGCTATGAAAAAAATATTTGAAACAATAATTGCCGCAAGTAATGGTGGTTTAAATATAAAGGCAGTTATTTTGATCAAGAAAGGATATAAAGGAGGCCAAACTGTATTGTAGGAATCGGCCGAATACCCTTCTTCAGAGATCTCTAAATAGTGGATGGTATCCCAGCGAAACCATGGTTCGAGAAGGTGTTGGCTGATGAATCCCCCATTTAATAATTTTTGATTTTCCACTTTTGTATATTCTTCGTTCGGATAGACGGAAGGTGGTTGAAAAACCCCAATCAAAAGAACCAAGCTTGTATAAATTCGAATTCCGATAAAAACAATAATTGCAAATTTGATGGCTTTCTTAAGTGTTGTATCCACACCTATTCCTTTAATATCCAAAATTCATTAATACTGTAAAAAACTTTTCACTGTAATTGTATTTCAGCTTTTATTAATAAACCAACTGCTTTTACAAATCAATTTTCCACCGAAAAGATTGAGAGCGTTCCATTTTTCTAGCTCAATAAGGAAAAACAAACATGAAAGATAGCCCCGGTTTGATAAAGAAGAGCAAGCCTGATGGCGGGTAATGCGACTTCAGAGAGAAACATTAAGGTCGTCCTAATAGTATTGCTTATCCAATTTGCTAAAAACCGAAGAAATCTTCACTGGGCATCTACTTTATCCAAAAAAACTGGATTGATCCTTGATTTTTGGATAATTTTTACCAAACGAGATTCTGGATATCGAATTACTGCTAAGTTAAACCATAGCCATAAGACAAAAAGCCAACCAAACCACCAACCTATCGGACCAATTATATTTGCAAGAAAGAGTGCCCAGAATAAGACTACTTCGACCAATGCGGGAATTGACTTTAATCAAGTAATGGCTGAAGATAGTGGTAATGGGTTATATGGAATAAGGTGGGGGAGTAAAAACCCCCCATTCAACATTAACATATTCATATCACCTCTAGAAAGCCAAAAGCCCAAAATTGCAAGAGGCAAGCCCCATAAACCTAAACCTATATTCTGGGCATAACGTCCTTCGGCATAATTAGATTCCACTTGTAAAGTATTTAATGGCCAAATTTTCCAAATAAATAATGTAATTTTTAGAATAAAATAACTACAGCCAAAGACTTTTTGTTTTTTACAAAGGCAAAAATTGCAATTTGAGGTTTAATTAATACAAAAGGGACTAACCAAGACATCCATAGCAATCCCATCAATGAAATACCTTCTAATTGCCCAAAAAATAATGTCCACAATAGGGGCAAGCAAAAAAAAAGAAATTAGTAGACTAATGGGATGATTAGATCTCTTTAATGCAGCAATACCGAAGCTGGATATAGT
This sequence comes from Anaerolineales bacterium, assembly GCA_038329785.1. Taxonomy (GTDB): domain Bacteria; phylum Chloroflexota; class Anaerolineae; order Anaerolineales; family Anaerolineaceae; genus UBA6170. The sequence continues at coordinate 2,823 of JBBQNI010000060.1, forward strand.
CAACCCTATTAATAGTGGCCAAGAAACTATTTTAAGAATGGCGCTTGTCCAAGGCGGATAGAAAGAGGGAAAAGCATCCTTGCCAAAATAATTCACCCAATCAAACCCAATCATTTCTCCTACAGGAAATAATTGTCCTATAAATGAAAAAAGAATTGTCAAAAAAGTAAGAGCACTAATTGTTTTCCGGTAAATTTACCTGAAAAGATCTTTTGATCAGGAAACAAAACGGCTTCCCATTTTTCTATGAACAACAACCATTTTTTTCTGTACTAAACATCTCGTTAATGTAGAAAAAAGTTGTTGTGATTTTTTCTTAGAAAGAAATCATATATAATTTTTTTGGGGAGTCTTGTGAAAAAATATACGCAATTATTTCTAAATCGACGTTTACTCAAAATAGCATTTATTGCATTAATTCTTGTTTTGTATGTGGGGTTTGCTTTTGTTGCCCTTGAACAAAACTCGGGGCCTGTGGACTATGAAACGTTTATGCAAATTGGTAGGGCTTTTATTGAAAAACAACCTATTTACGGCGAAAACTCCTTTTATCCAATGCCTTATGTTGGTATTTTCTCCTTATTTTCCCGATTACCTTTTATAACCTCTTATTTTGTATGGGTTTTTCTGCCGGTGTTCATAGCGTTATTAATCTCAAATTTTTCTCCCCTTATCCTAATATTCGCACCTTTATTTTCCCATTTCGCGGGCGGTCAGACTGCAATTTTTGGGATGTTGGGTCTGTGGGGGTACCGTAAGAATCAACACTCACTTTGGGGTGGAATTTGGTTATCAATATTATTATTAAAACCACAATTGGCAATTGCGCCCTTAGCTTGGGCGGGGTGGTCCTGGGTAAAGGAATTCAGAGCATGTAAAAAAGTACCAAAGCAGATGATCGTTTTTTTGATTGCTGCAATGTTGATATATCTTCCTTGGTTTATATATAATAGTTCCTGGCTTGGAGAATGGATATCCAATCCCCGAAGCTTACGTTTGAGAGCGATGGCCGGGCTAGTCCCCCGTTTACTCATGTATTTTGATTTACCTTCTATAACATTTTATGCAATCCTTATGATTATCACGATTATCATTTGTTTCTGGGTATATCGAAAGAAGGCCTTTAATTTGGATATGGTTGTCCTATTAAGTTTTATTTTGTTACCAATTGTTCATGATTACGACTTGATACAAATAATTCCTCTTCTTGACAATTCAAAAAGAAGAAAAATAGCTGTCATAAGTTCAATTCCTCTTTGGTTTACAATTTTTTTGGCGTATCGCAATGATCATGCCTGGATAACTGCAGCATTAATTTCCCCATTCATATTTTGGTTTATTTGGAGAGAAAATAATTCCAAAATGGTAGAAATATTTCCCCCCAACGATTAATAAGCAGAAATGCCCATTAATATTTAAATTATTTTCTGTACCAATTATCTCGTTAATGTAGAAAAAAGTTGTTGTAATTTTTTTGCTGGTATATTTGGAAGAACATCGCCAAAAAAACTAAATGTCATATTGGTTTCGGATAACACCCTAAAAGCTCTAAGCAATTAAAACCTTTATTTAAATAAATTTTTCTACGGCCATAAAGGGGTTACCCCTTGCGTTTCATTCTCAATTTCTAACGAAACTCTAACACTTTAACGCTCTACACCTGCCTCATCATGACTCGACAAGACCTTAAAAGCTGGTAGAATCGAAGTAAGTATTACCAATTTAATGTTGATGGGATTTCGATCCCGCTGGAAGAACGATTTGACGCCTGTTACAACAATAATTGTGGCAAAACAGGCGTTTTTCAAAATAGGAGGTTGCCATGGCTGGAATGGATCGCTTTACCCAAAGGGCGCGCAGAGTGTTAAGCCTGGCTCATCAAGAAGCGGAAAAATTGCAACAGGATGCCATCAGTACCGAACACCTTTTAATGGGGCTGATTCGCGAGGACGGTGGTGTAGCCAGTCGCGTCTTGCGTGACCTGGGACTGGAACCGGATCGGATTCAGGATATGATCGAAAGGTTGGGCGGAAAGGGTGAATCGACCGCCAAACGTCTGGATCTTACCCCTGGTGTACAAAAGGTCCTGGAACTGGCATTCGATGAGGCCCGTCAGATGGGGCATCATTATGTTGGAACTGAACATATCCTTTTGGCTTTGACCCGTTCAGATGAGGGCTTGGCCAATGATGTATTAAAAAAATTAGGTATCTCCCCCGAGCAAATTCGACGCCAAACCCGGCGCGTATTGCAAGAAGGTGGTGGTACAACCGCCACCCCGCCCAAGCCCGGTTCCCGTTCGGGTTCTTCCGAATCGCGAGCTAGTCAATCCAAGACGGATTCAAAAAAGGAAGCCAAAACACCATTAATTGATCAATTGGCGACAGATTTAACCGCTCTGGCCGAAGAAAATAAACTCGATCCGGTTATTGGCCGCCAAATGGAGATTGAACGTGTTATTCAAATTCTGGCGCGTCGTACGAAGAATAACCCGGCACTGATTGGTCAACCTGGCGTTGGAAAGACAGCTATTGTGGAAGGTCTGGCACAGCGCATTGTTGATGGTGATGTGCCTGCTCCGCTGCTCAATAAGCAAGTGCTGCAATTGGATGTCGGCTCATTGGTGGCCGGGACGATGTACCGTGGTCAATTTGAAGAACGCTTGAAGCGGGTTATTGATGAATTAAAAGCTTCCGGGGCTATCCTCTTCATCGATGAGGTGCACATGCTGGTAGGGGCGGGTTCAGCCGGCTCGTCAGTGGATGCCGCCAATATTCTCAAACCCGCACTATCGCGCGGCGAGCTGCAGGTAATCGGGGCTACAACCCTGGATGAATATCGCAAGCATATTGAAAGTGACGCCGCACTTGAGCGTCGTTTCCAACCCATCACAGTGGAAGAGCCGTCGCAAAGCGAAGCAGTTGAAATTTTATTGGGCATTCGCAAGGCATATGAAGAACATCATCGCTTGATAATTTCGGATGAAGCGATCGATGCTGCCGTAAAACTTTCGGCCCGTTATGTCAGCGAGCGCTTCTTACCGGATAAAGCCATCGATTTAATCGATGAGGCCGGTTCGCGCGTGCGTATGTACAAAAGCAGCCAGGCCAAAGAAACCAAACAAATCATGACCGAGCTGCGCGAAATTCGCCAATCCGAGTCTGCAGCGCTGGAAACTGGCAATGCAGATGATGAACAATCTCTGTTCAATCGTCGTGAGGAGTTGGAAGGCAAACTGGAACGCCTGCGCAGTGGTTGGGATCGCGCTAACAGCCCGATTGTTACTGCTGATGATATTGCCGAAGTGGTCGCCATGTGGACCGGCGTGCCGGTTATGCAGATGGCGACTGAAGAATCTGAACGGCTTTTGCATATGGAAGACGAATTGAAAAATCAAATTGTCGGCCAGGATGAAGCCATTGAAATGATTTCCAAGGCCGTTCGACGTGCTCGTGCAGGTCTGAAGGACCCGCGCCGGCCGATTGGCTCGTTTATCTTCCTGGGACCCACCGGTGTTGGTAAGACAGAGCTGACCAAAGCATTGGCCCGCTTCATGTTCGGTAGCGAAGACAACCTGGTGCAACTGGATATGTCGGAATTTATGGAACGGCACTCTGTCAGCCGCCTGGTTGGTGCTCCTCCTGGTTACGTTGGCTATGAAGAAGCCGGTCAACTGACCGAAGCTATTCGCCGCCGACCCTATTCAATCGTAGTATTCGATGAGATTGAAAAAGCTCACCCGGAGGCGATGAATATGCTGCTGCAAATTATGGAAGAGGGACATCTCAGTGATGCCCGTGGCCATAAAGTCGATTTCCGTAATGTCATTATTGTCATGACTTCCAATATTGGCGCGGATGTGATCAAACGCCAGCAAGGTTTTGGTTTTTCCTTGAATGAGGACGAATCCAAAATGGAAGAAAATGCATATGAAGAAATGCGTAAGAAACTGCTAGATGCTCTTAAACGCGTATTTCGACCTGAGTTTATCAACCGCGTGGACGGAGTTCTGGTCTTCCACAACCTCAGCCGTGAACACATCCGCCAGATTGTTAATCTGGAGATCAACAAGGTTGCATTTCGGCTGCAAGATCATGAACTAACCATTGAAACCACCGAAAAAGCGCTGGAAAAACTGGCGGAGGAAGGGTACGACCCCGATATGGGTGCGCGACCGCTGCGCCGGGTTATCACCAACCGGATTGAAGATCGCCTTTCAGACCGGCTGCTGGCAGGTGACTTCGAGAATGGCGACCGGGTAGTTATCGATTATGATGAAGAAAACGAAGCGTTTATTTTCCAGGCTGAAAAGAGAGAACCGAACGAAGAGCTAGAAGAAGAATTGGAAGTAAGTCTCTAATATCAACAAGAAAGAACCGCTGGATTTCCAGCGGTTCTTTTTTAAGTCAGGTTCTGGATATCTTTCTCTAGACCCCATGCTCTCTCTGTAAAATGAGTTCAACTTACTGATGAATTATTAATCCAGGAACCAGTTTTCTTTGATCTCATTGGGGGTCATAGGCGGGATTTCCAGAGTATCCCCATTAACTTTGCGGAATGTATTGATTTTTCCCAGCCACTCATCCAGATTCTCATTCGTGATGGTGGGATAATCATAAATTAAGGTATTACCCCAAGCGCCACCTAACGCACCTGGATCGATTTTCAGGCCGTTAAGAATGTAATAAGCCACATATACCCCTTCATACGCGGTGCCCCCCGGTTTGATGGTGGCAAAGCACTTGAAAGCCGGATCTTCTATGGTCCGATCTTTCCAGGATTGAAGCATGTCCGCGCGTGGTTCGCACAAGATGGCAGGCAGTTGCTTTAACCCTGCGTCTTTAATGCCCCAGAAAATATTCATCAGTCCTTCATCGCTCCAAATACCTTTTAGATTGGGATTTGCTTTTAGGAGAGTTTTAATGCTTTCTTCTGACAGTGAGTTGTCACCGAATTCAGATGCTATGGAAGTGGCTTTGATACCCGGGAAATCCTTGAGCAGTTCATCAATGATTTGCTGGTCAGTGTCATTTTTCCCCACATTAAAATAAGCAAATTCTCCAGCTCCTCCCATTTCTTTAAACATCCATTTGAGGCCAGAGCGGAGTGAATCGGATTCAATCGAAAGGCTATAAGCCCCTTGTTCATCTGTCTCTGCGTCCAGAACGATTAATGGAATGCCACGTGAGGCAATTTCATGAAATGCGGGGTGCGAGCCGAGGACATGCCACTGATTCGAGAAGGAAATAATGGCATCGACATTCTGTTCTGCCAATTCGGAAAGACTATCGCTTTGAACACATTCAAGGTTCAATTCCAGGCAGGCCTTTAACAGTTCTGCTTCTCTTGGACTTCCTTTATTCTCTTTTGAGAGTTCATAACCGATGACAAAGCTCTGGGAATTGGAAGGAAGGGTATGCGGAGATTGTTCTTCTTTTGTGGAAGTTGAGTTGACCAGTGGTCCGCAATTGGCTGGCCAGTCCGGGTTGCGATCTTGCGCAGGATTATTGGTGAGGTTCAGGAAGATGTCGGGATAAATTTCACTTACGAGGTAAATCTCGTCGGGTTTTCCATCCATACTGACTCCGACACATTCCACCCGGTCGCCTTCATCGGTCCAGTAGGGAAGATATTCTTGAATAGACCCTTTCCCGCCGGCGTCTTTGATGTGGGTGCCATCGGCGTCCATCACACAGTTGAAGCAACCATTTTCTTGTTTGCCCCAATGGGTGAAGAGTTGGCCATCTACCGTCCAGCTGACATCTCCTACCGTGCCATCATCAGTCAATTGCGTGATTTGGCCACTTGGTAGATCTAATACAAAGATATTCCAATTATTTTCCGAACCGGATAACCAGACAATCTTTTGGCCATCGGGTGACCAATCGGGCTGAATATCTTTTTCCGGTGTGTTGGTAAGGTTGGTGGCTGGTTCACTTCCATCTGCTTTGATGGTGTAGATATCCTGCCCGTTGTCGTACACAATCTGGTTTCCTGAGGGAGACCAATTCGGGTTTCCGCTGCCATCCTGAGGTGTCAGTTTCCTCAAGGCGCTGCCATCCGCGTTCATGATGTAAATAAACTGCCCCTGTGCGTCGCCAGTATCTCTGTTGGAGGCGAAGGCAATCTGGCTGCCATCCGCTGAAAACGCCGGCTCAAAATCATCGCCTGAATTGTTGGAGAGATTTACCAGTTTTGAGCCATCCGAGGCCATGCTATAGATCTCTTTATTACCATCCCGGTCTGATTCGAAAGCAATGCCGCAGTTTATTGGTTCAGGCGCTGCAGTGGGTGGTACCGTGGGTACATCTGTCGCTGTTGAAAAAGCTGTTTCAGTAGATGTGGATTTAGCTGAAAGGGATGCAGTATCCGTTATAACCACAGTTTCTGTTGGCGCGGTCGCGGTTATATTACAACCAACAATAAATAATAGAAATACAGTAGTACAGATCAAGAGGGAAAACAGATCTTTCTTCATGGCGGCCCTTCATCATTGGCGGATGGTCCTTTTTGGTTCCGCCTGTCAGTATAGGTGACAACAACAAAAAATATTTGACAGGTGGAATTATATTCCTTTCCAGGAATAAATAGAAGAGACGGAGATTAATTCCAGAATGTAGCCGGAACAATGCGCTCTCTTATAATAGATTACCTCTAAAAATCCCCTGCGTCGTTGCCAAACAAGATTATAATAGAACTAAATTTCAATAATTGGAGTTGTCTATGGCCAAACCCGAAGTGCGCTATGTTTGCCGGTCCTGCGGACGTGTTTCTGCACGTGCCATGGGTCGCTGCCCGCAATGCGGTGAATTCGATACAATGGAAGAAGAAGTGCTGCTGCATGAGCCGCCTTCAAGCGTAAATAGAAGCCGGCGAGGGCTGAGCATGCAATCCAAACCTGTTCGCTTGGATGAGATTGCCGGCGGTGCTGATGATCGCTGGGCGCTTTCAATCGGTGAGTTTTCGCGCGTACTCGGCGGCGGGATTGTGCCGGGTTCAATCGTGCTGGTCGGGGGCGACCCGGGTATTGGGAAATCAACCCTCCTGCTGCAAATGGCAATGGTGATGGCCGGCACGGGGGATAATGGCCGCGTTTTGTATGTATCCGGTGAAGAATCGGAAAAACAAATCAAAATGCGAGCCATGCGTTTGCTCACCCAACAGGAATCGCAGCAGAAACTTCCGGAAAACCTTTACCTTGTTACGGAAACGAACCTTGATATTATTTTTCAGCATGTTGAAGCAGTAAAACCAGATTTGCTAATTATTGATTCAATCCAAACAGTGTACATGCCGGCGATCAATTCTTCGGCCGGTTCAGTGACCCAGGTGCGGGAAAGTTCATCCCGGCTGCGCGAACTGGCAAAATCGAGCGGAATCGCAGTCTTCGTGGTTGGGCATGTCACCAAAGAAGGTGTCATTGCCGGCCCGCGCGTACTTGAACATATTGTTGATACGGTGCTCTATCTGGAAGGTGATCGGTACCAGGCCTTTCGTCTATTGCGCTCAGTCAAGAATCGCTTTGGGGCTACCGCGGAAGTGGGCGTTTTCGAGATGCGCGGAAATGGGATGGTGGAAGTGCCTAACCCTTCCGAGGCTTTTCTGGCTGAACGCATGGTAAACGCTCCTGGTTCGGCTATTGTTGTCACCATGGAGGGAACGCGTCCGTTGTTGGTGGAATTACAGGGTTTGACCAGCCCCACCCAGTTCGGGAATGCCCGCCGCACACCGAATGGGGTCGATTTTAACCGGTTGCTGCTTGTTGCGGCAGTTTTGACGCGCCGGGTAGGCATTCATCTTTCGGAACAGGATGTGTTTATCAATGTGGTCGGCGGATTGAAAATTGACGAACCGGCAGCTGACCTGGCGATTGCTGTGGCAATTGCCTCTTCCATGAAAGATATCCCGGTGCGTGCAGATGCCGTTGTGTTGGGCGAGATTGGCCTTTCTGGCGAGTTGCGCTGGGTCAGCCAGTTGGAGGCCCGGCTTAAGGAGGCTGCCAAGTTGGGATTTAAGGCAGCCATTGTCCCACGACGCCTGCGGCGTGGTGAACCCTGGCCGGAAGGGATTCAAGTGATTGAGGCACGCTCATTACGCGAAGCCATCCAGGCAGCGCTGGTCAACCCTCAAAATTAGACCAATCCTTGCGTCGCTGTCCAAGAAAATTGTTTAAAAAGTGATCCTTATGAATAGCCATTTTGGGAGTAAGGGCTGATGTCCGGTCCCTTTCCTCTTTTTTGACCTTTGCAATTAAGAGAGGATTGGGCTTAAAATCTGCAGAGGTGATTGGAAGGCTAAATTTATATCCGGTTTAAACCGCAACATCATTCTCTGGAAGTAGCTCACTAGAAGGCTCGGCCCATAGAAATGCAAGCAGAACGATGCCACCTATAGGTATCAGTAGGTATAAAAGCCACCATCCGCTCTTGCCGATTTCATGAAGCCGTCGTGTTCCTACTGCCAGGAAGGGCAGAAGGATGAGGATTAAGAAGACGCTGACTACATTTTCGTTTATGTAAGTCAAAGCAGACCCGACTATCAGGATGAAAAGTGCGAACCACCAAAATTCAGATCGAGAAGCATTCCCGCTAAAATTTGCATATTTACTAAAGCATACATTAATTGATTCGAAGAAAGTCAGCGGTCGACCTTCGCTGTGATTGTTTGAAAATTGAGATCTTTCCAAGTTAAGCTCCTTAATTGTTGACGAGATTTTATCTCTAAACGAAGTCAACCAATTCCATGAATTAGATTGGTCTTCATTTTCAGCCATTTTCTGCTTGTCCGCAACTGTGGATTCCCCCAGTTTTAGTATTAATTCCACCCGGGAGGCTACCTGAAATTTTTCAAAGATGTTTGTAAGGTGGAATTCAACCGTACTTTCAGTTATATGAAGGGTGGCAGCAATGAGCTTATTACTTTGTCCTTGCATTACCAGGTTGGCAACCTGGGATTCACGTTTGCTCAAATTGGTGAAATGGGTCATTAAGAATTTCCCTTTTTTAAAACGCCTTGATATTAGATCCTGGAGACTGCCGGATGAGGGTTATTTATGGCAATCAAGTTTAATTACCATAATTAATAAAGTGTTGCCATGATCGTCCATCATAGTAGCATAGGATCGAATGACATGTCAAAATTCTTGACTGAACTTAAGTATTAGCTAAGAGTTGTGTGCTTTTTTGTTCAAATTAGCCAAATTTTTGCTCGTTGAGGCTACAATATAAAAAATTATTTATGCGAGGAAGCCCATGCTCCGTCAACGTTTACAACTTGCGCTAATTCATGTGGCAGTCGCCATGACTTTGGTTCCTATAAACAGTACCCTCAATCGGGTGATGATCAAAGAGTTGGCACTTTCTGCCACCCTTGTCTCCATTTTAGCCGTACTGCCCTACCTTTTCTCCCCCATTCAGGTGGCGATTGGTGTTTTTTCTGATCGACATCCAATTTTCGGCCTGCGGCGCACTCCCTACATTTTTCTTGGTCTGCTTTTAACTGTTGCCGGATTGGCACTTGCTCCATCCGTCGTGTATATCCTTCCACGTCAATTTGGGCTTGGGCTGCTCTTATCCGCACTCGTTTTTGGCGCATGGGGGATGGGCTACAATCTGGCCAGTGTATCCTATCTGTCACTGGCCTCAGAACTCTCCGGTGAAAAAGGCCGCTCACGTACAATTGCCGTTATGTGGTTCTTCATGATCGTCGGCATCATCTTGACAGCTGCGGTTTTGAGTATATTGCTTGAGACTTACACGCCGGAAATTCTGCAAAAGTCATTTTATTATGTGGCCGGGGTAGCATTGTTGTTGGGTTTGGTGGGTCTGATCCGCCTTGAACCCCGCAGTCAATCAGAGAAGATCAGCCATCTGGCTGATGATCGCACACCCTGGAAGGAGATGCTGAACGGAATGTTTGCCAGTAAACAGGTGCGGGCATTCTTTATTTATCTGACGGTGTTGCTGGCTGCCATTCTCGGGCAGGATGTCCTGCTGGAACCTTTTGGCGCAGAAGCTTTTGGACTTTCGGTTCAGGCAACCACGCGCATCACGTCCATATGGGGTGTCTGTGTTTTGTTGGCGTTGGTATTGGCCAGCTATTTGGAGCGCTGGGTTCCAAAGAAACGGGTTGCTTACATTTCTGCCTGGTTGGCAGTGACAGGCTTTCTGCTAATTTCGATTAGTGGATATCTTCGAAACAGCAGTGTTTTCTACATGGGAGTATTATTCCTTGGCCTGGGTACAGGTGCCAGCACGGTCTCAAATCTTTCACTCATGCTGGATATGACGACAGCTCATGTTGGTTTGTTCATCGGGGCGTGGGGCGTGGCCAATGCCCTTTCGCGATTTGTGGGCACGTTGATGGGTGGGGTCGTTCGCGATGTTGCCACCAATCTATTGAATAATAATGTTCAGGGTTATTTGATCGTGTTTATATTGGAAATGATCATGCTGCTGGTTTCCATTGTTCTGCTGCGCCGTATTGATGTATCCAGTTTTCGGCAAGAAGTAAAAGCTCTCGATATAGACGAGCGAGTGGCGTTAATTCATGATGGCGGCGCATAAAAAATACAACCTGTAACCAGACCTTGTTTCTATGGTTTTATGGAGTTGTTAAGTCAGAATACACTTGGTTAAAAACCCACTTAAACCGCAGGGAAAGTTATACAAAGTAAATTTTTTGGTTGATTTCATATTTATTCTATCTTATAATGATTCTAAATTTAGAATGATTATAAGATGGTGAAACTGATGAATAAACTAATTGACTCCTTAAGAAATGCGAATTTACGCTTGACCCCTCAGCGCCAGGTAATTTGTGAATTACTTTCCATGAGTGAAGAACACCCCACAGCGCAAATGATATATGAGGCTTTAAAACCAAAATATCATTCATTGAGCCTGGCAACGGTTTATAACACCCTGGATCATCTGGTACAGGTTGGTGCCATCAATGCGCTTGGAGAAGCTGGCGATGACTCGGTGCATTATGATGCTGATACCAGCGCTCATGTAAACCTGGCCTGCACGCGTTGTAAAAAAGTGATTGACTTTCCGTCTGATCATATTCATGAAGTGGAACAGGAAGTGTTGAACAATTCTGGATACCGGTTATTGGGTGCGAGGGTAATGTATTATGGGCTTTGCCCACAATGCCAACAGGAAGAAGATGCGGGTAAGGTGGCAGCATGACAACATCCAATCTCAAATCCATAAAATTGCCGCCGGAAGATGTGCGCTGTACAACAGTATTAACCGATACGCTGGAAGGCTATTACGGCATTCGTGAAGCGCAATACGATATTAACAGTACTCAACTGAAGATAGCCTTCGATCCGCGTTTAATATCGCCGGAACGAGCGAAACATATTGTGCGTGAAGCTGGCCGTGAGGCCGGTGCGCGCGTGATGAGTTGTGCCGAAAAAGGGGATAAAGCCTGCGCGGAATGTGCCCTGGCCATGTCGCAGGGCCTGCTGGAACACTATCAGACCATTTCCAATTTGGTATTGAATGAGAGTAATTTTCAGGAGGGGGTAATTCAGCTGCGCGTCGATGACTTGATGACCCCTGGTGAAGGTGTTTTGGCGATGACGGAAACAATTTTCAAGCCGCATGTTCGCGATGTGCCTCTGGTTCCAAAGATCTCCCGGCGCCAGCTCGAAATTGCATTTACATCGATTACCCTATTGGCAACCATTCTTGCTTTTATCGGTGGTCGCTATACCTTTTCCGATCCGGTGCTGACCATTCTCTACTTCATCGCGTTTTCGTTTGGAGGTGTCTATGGTTTGTTGGATGGTATTAAAGCTGCCTGGCATGAGCACAAGCTGGATGTTAACTTATTGATGATTATGGCAGCTGCCGGGGCGACAATTGTAGGGCAGCCTCTGGAAGGTGCAATCTTGCTGTTTCTTTTCTCGCTGTCTAACACATTACAAACTTTTGCTTTGGAGCGCAACCGCCGCGCGATTGAAAAACTTCTCGACCTGCGTCCTCCCATGGCGGCGGTACGACGTGGTTCCAGAATCACAACAATGGCCGTCGAAAAAGTGTTAATAGGCGATATCGTCCTGGTGCGACCCGGAGAACGCTTCCCGGTTGACGGTGAGCTTATCCTGGGATCCTCTGATGTCAATCAGTCAACGATCACCGGAGAATCTCTGCCGGTTCATAAAGAGGTGGGTGATGCGATCTATGCAGGAACTGTAAATGGCAACGGGGCTCTGGAAGTTCGCACGCAGCACCTGGCAGAAGATACCACCCTGGCGCGCATTGTGCAGATGGTGGAGGAAGCCCAAAATTCTCGTGCACAGACGCAAAGTGCCCTGGATCATTTTGAGCAGGTATACGCCTGGTTTGTCGTCGCCGGGGCGGCGTTGCTCACCACAATTCCTTATTTTTTGATGGGACAGGACTTTTACCCCAGTTTTTATCGGGCAATGACCTGGCTAGTGGTGGCCTCGCCCTGTGCTTTAGTGATCTCTACCCCGGCCAGTATTCTATCTGCCATTGCTAATGGCGCGCGTAACGGGGTTCTCTTCAAAGGCGGCGTGCATCTGGAAAAGACTGCTGCTTTGAAAGTGATTGCTTTCGATAAAACCGGCACATTAACTTTCGGGCAACCGGCGCTGACACAGGTTTTCCCAGCCGGAGACCTAACAGACAATGAGTTGATTCGCATGGTGGCTTCTGCCGAAGCGCGTTCAGAGCACCCTTTGGGTCAGGCAATTATTAAGGAAGCAAAAGCTCGTAATCTGGTGGTGCCTTTGTCGACCGAATTTCGGGCTATCCCAGGCCAGGGTGTTGAGGCGACTGTTGAAAAATTGAGAATTTGGGTGGGAAATTCTCGTTTCTTTAGTGAAAGAGGTGTGCAAGTTCCTCCTGATCTTGACCAAAAAATGCGTGAAATGGAAAACGATGGTCAAACCGTAATGCTGGCGCATACGTCCCAAAAATGGCTCGGTTTGCTGGGGGTGGCCGATCGTCTTCGTCCAAATGCCAGTGAAATCATTCAGGCCCTTAAAGCAGCTGGGATTGAACGTACAGTCATGCTGACCGGTGATAATGAACGTGTTGCCCAGGCTGTTGCTACCCAGGCAGGTGTGGATGAGGTGCATGCAGCCCTCCTGCCGCAGGACAAAGTGCAGTTAATTGAAACGCTGCGCCAGCGCTATGGTGCAATTGCCATGATCGGCGACGGCGTTAATGATGCTCCGGCACTGGCTGCTGCGGATGTTGGTATTGCCATGGGTGGTGCCGGCTCGGATGTGGCCCTTGAGACTGCCGATATCGTTCTGATGGCAGATGATCTTACCAATCTTCCGCACGCCATTCACCTTGCTCGTAAATCCAAACAAATTATCTGGCAGAACCTGACTTTTGCGCTGGCTGTCATCGTAGTACTGGTGGTGAGTGCCTTTGGGCTTAACCTGGCTCTCCCGGTGGGAGTGGTCGGACATGAAGGCAGCACTGTCCTCGTCGTTCTGAATGGACTGCGTTTGCTTGGCTTAAAAAAGATTTAATGACAGACTTTGTAGTTTAAATCTGCGAAATTATTGGATGGAGCGGGGAGGATTTCCCCGCTCCATCCTCTATTTTTAGGTCGGGTTCTCTCAGGGAACGCCAAAAGTTCGGATAACTTTCTATGAGTTCATAGCCATACACCTAATTAACTGCTCCCTAGTGAAAGGCAAAGATGCAGGTTGGGCAGGCTTGTAAAACACTGCCCGCACGAGCGAACTTCGAATATGCGTTCCCTAGCTGAGATTAGCGACTAAGAGTTAACACATATTCGGAAGTGGTCATTTTTGGAAGATATTTGCTAAGCTCAGATTGGGGGGTAAGGAGGTTGATATAACACGAATCTAAGCCAGGAATTTTGGTTCCTGAAGGATTAGTTTCTAAATCCCAGGCATTCTACCTGTCTCAGTCTCAGATTCAAGACCATTTTGAATGAAGCCCTTTTGATGCAATCCAAAATGAAAATCCAACCCGGAAGATTGTAAGAAAGGTTAGTAGGTTTTGGTTTAGGAAGATTCTTAAAATCAATCAGAGCGAAGGATGGGATGTTGGTCTCCGTATTCCCGAGACACGTAATTTATCCGATCCTTAGCCCAAACTTTGGGTGGCTTAGAAAACCTGGCTTCAATTATTTTTTTACTTCCGCGTTCACTGCGTTCTCCGCGTCTTGCTTTGTACTCCGAAAGAATTGAGGAGCAGTAAAATTATCTTTTCCCTCCCTCAGGTCTCCCGTCTACTGTCTCCTCTCAAATATTGCCTAGTAACCAACCCTCCCGAGGGCTGTCGTGACATTATGGCCACGAAAGTGTGCCCGAATTCCCCAAGGGGAGGAGGATCTGGCTCGATTGAATTTCCTTTGTAAAGACTCTAACAATTTTGGCTACCCGCTGACAACCTCACACCAAGGCAAAGTCTACGAAGGGATAGCCGCTTTTGACGCAATTGGCGTTTAATGAGACAATATAGTAACTTTTTTCACAATGAACCACTTCTACTTTTTTGAGGTGAAACGAATGTCACGGAAGAATTTACTGTTAAATCATCGTTTTATACCGCTTTT
>JBBQNI010000061.1:0-17385 GCA_038329785.1 Anaerolineales bacterium
ACAGAATCATACTGGGCGAATGGCCGCTCTTTGGAAACTGTCAAACGATCCATTGAAAATTCTTTTTGCCTGGGCGTCTATGACCCGCAAGGTGAACAAATTGGGTTCGCGCGTGTAATAACAGATTGGGTCACATTTGCCTGGTTGTGTGATCTCTTCATTGTGCAGGAGGCGCGTGGACAAGGGTGGGCGAAGAAGCTGGTTACAACCATTGTGACGGTGAAAGGACTGGACATCCTAAAGCGGATGATGTTGGCGACCCGTGATGCGCATGGTTTGTACAGCACCCATGCCGGCTTTCAAGCAGTGTCTTACCCGGCATCATTAATGGAGAGAAAGGGCACAACGATTTAAACCAGTATGAAGAACAAAATGGAAGAATATTTATAAATAACCAATTGCAAAAAACACTTTGAAATAAAAAAACACCGGTACGAAACCAGTGTTTTTTCTGTGTTGATTAGAATTGAGTTACTTTTTCGCCCCGTTTTTTATCCATTCAAAAACGCGGGCCAATTCATCCGGGGAAAATTGACCAGGATGATCCTTGCCGGGGGCTGCAATCGAAAGTAACAGGCTTTCCTCGGGTTTACCCGGGATGAGTGCCATACCTTTATCTCCACCTGCCAGTAACTGTTCATAGGTGGTGACGGCAAAGCCGCCATTCTCACCGTGGCACAGGCTGCAGCGTGTTTGAAAGATGGTGTCAATACCGCCATTCCAAGAATTTGCCAGCGCTGGATCCAAAGTTGGGAGAGGGGTGGCGGTTGGAAATGGGGTGGGAGTTTGTGGGACGTAGATATCCACATCCGCATAGACCGGCTCAATGGTGGTAATAGCGGATTCTTCAAAGGTTACGAAGTAAATCACAGCTGCCACCAAGGCGATCGAGAGCACAATTGATACCGGTGTATAAATGCTCATGCGTTTCTTGTATAGTTTTGGATCAACTTCCGGAGTTGATCCAACAGCCGTTTCGATTTTTGCCAATTCTTCTGCATGTTCTTCTTCCATCTCGTGCCGGGTCAATGTGCCTTTGATCATCGCCCAGTTCCAATGTTTAATATGAACATTGTAGAAATGCCACAAGATGATGGCGAGGACTGCCAGTACTGCTTCGAGACCATGCGCTGCTTTAGCAGCCGGGATGACTACACCGGGCAGCACGCGCGTGGTTGCAATGGGATTCCAGAGCATGAAGCCTGTCAGACCCATGGAGATGAAACCCCACACCATGGCCAGGTATTCCATTTTTTCGGTGAAGTTATAGCGCGGCATTTTTGGGGCTTCTTTGCGCCAGCCCAGATTGTGCAGAAAAGATTGTAAAGCATCCGTGGCATCCTTTATGGTTGGCACCATGCTGGCTTCTTTGCGTTGGACATATAACAAATAGCCGAGGTGGATGACATGGTAGACACCTTCGAGCACAAAGATAGTGGCGGCCACGCGGTGGATCACACGCACGGTTGTGATGCCTCCCAGTGCAGTGACTAACCAAAGCGAAACGGCACTGAGAGCATATTTTTGGATCAATCCGGTGAGTCCAAGTGTGGTAAACGACAGGATCAAAAGTAAATGTTCAATCCGGCGCGCAATGCCAAATCGTACGTATTTTTTCTGTTCATCGGTCATGACATTTACTCCTGTTCACTTTCGATAGTGGTGTCATTTGGCACGATGGCTGCCTTTTTTGGTTTCCGAATACGGCGGTAAACATCACTCAGAATATAAATGGCCATGCCTCCCAACACCACCGGAATAAGGATGGTGTAGAACAAATTGACGTAATAGACCAGGGGATATCGGTCTTTATCGGGCATATAGTGACTTAACCAGGATGTGGGGAAATTGGTGGTCGCATCCGGGTGACATTTCTGGCAGGCCATTAACATATTCTCTTTGACCGCCAAACCTTTTTGGGGGTCGTTGACGCTCAAAATATCATGAATACCGTGGCAGTCATAACACACGGCTGTGTTCGTTTTCTGACCGGGCTCTGTTTTTTCAAACAGGGTGACAGTCGTGCCATGAAAATCAGAGACGTAAGAAGAGAGTACATTGGTCGAGAGGCCATACTTTGCCATCTTGCCTTCATCGGTGTGGCAGTCTGCGCATAGATAGACTGAGCTGTTTCGAAATTCTGCCGTAGTCGGGTCGGCAATGGTATGAACTCCGTGACAATCCACACAACCGGGAACGTCGGGGTTATTTTCTTCAACCATCGCTTTGCCGTGTACACTTTTGGCATACTCTTCATAGATACCATTATGACACTGAGCGCATACCTGCGCGAACTCGGCTTTATTGACTTCCTCAACTTTAGGCTGGGTATGCGGGTCGTGACAATCGGCGCAGGAGGGGGCGTAAGGATTACCTTCCTGTAATAGAATGCCATGAATACTATCCTGAGTGGCGTTGACCTGCTCCGCGTGACAGGCAGCGCAGACACCGATATAGCCGATGCGATAATCATGTAGATTGGTCGCTGCTATGTCGGGGTGTGGGAAGCCTGTGATGTTGCTATGGCAAGTAACACACGTTACACTTTCACGCCCATGTACTGAGTTTCCAAACATGGGAACATCAATTCGTAAGAATAGAGGTTCTCCACTGGGTAACAGGACTGGTTCGGTAGCTTGTGCGTGACATGAAAGACACTCTGCATTGGTTGGTCCACCTGTTTGCCCGGCTGGAGATTGCAAAGCAGCCGCGTTGACGATGGTTGCCTGGAATGAAAAAAGAAGCAATCCTAGAAAGGCTACCAGAATTAGCATAGACCCTGGCTTTCGAAGTTTGGCGAGGCATTGAGATCTCGTCATTCGCATTGTTCTCCTTAGAGTGAGATTTCAGAAATTTCTTACTGAGGATGAAAGAAGGGAAAGGTGACCCTAATCCTCTAAAATACAATTGTTTATTATACATTAAAATTATATGAGGCCATTTTCAGATTTGTAAGAAAAAATGGCTGATTAATATCATAATCATGGATATTGACGGGTATATATGGGTGGTTAATTGGTTAAAAGAACCGAAAACACAATATTTTCATGCGGTTGGAAGAAAATCCCAGGTAGATGTTTAACCCTTATAGCAAATTTACCGGTTTTATTGGGCAGCCCCCTTATTGATCCAGGCGATTAATAGATCCAGTTCATGCGTGCTGAATTGGCCGAAGTGGGGCGGGCTTCCGCTTTGCACCTGAATAAGCGGGCTGGCGGCGGCATTTCCAGGAATGATAACTGGTCCTTTGGAACCACCCTGCATGATGGAGGCATAAGAAGAGAAGTTTAAACCCAGAATTTTACCATCGGCATGACAGGCAAGGCATTGATTGAAGAGGGGGGCAATATCTGCAAAGGTCTGAACTTCTTCTGCGGAACCAGGCAAAGCAGCCACCTCTGTGGGGGTGGGCTTAATGGTTTCCAGGATTTGACGCAGACGGGGAGCATCAAAACCCGCATATTCCCATTTTTGACCGTGACAGCCGGAATTACTGCAGAAGGATGTGTTGCTGATTCCACCGGGATCTTCGACGGTATGGCATAAGGCGCAGGATGGATCAAAAACATCGCGATGCAAACCAATCCAGTTTGTGTTTGCGTGGGATTCCGGTTCAATGCCAGTACTAACCTCAATTTTGGTCACAAAGTCTTGTGCCCCAGATACGACCGGAACGGAATGGCAGATATTGCATTCCAGGCGAATGGCTTCATTCTGTTCGGTAAGATGCTTGCCATCATGGCAACGAAAACAACCGGGTGAATCCAGATGCTGGCTATTGTCCGGATGAGTTGTCCAATCCATTTTTTGATCCATAAAGACTGCATTCTGATAGTAAGACCACAAACTGGCAGAGGCTGCCTCGATTTGGGGTTTGTAATCCAGATATTCCTGTGGGAAATTCTTCTGGTAATTGTTCAGAATGTGATAAATTCCCTCTTTGGCTACTTCCATGGTTTCGTATTCGCCGCGTAAGACCGTGCCAGCTTGATTTCGGATGTAAGGTATGGCTGGTGATATCTCACCTCGGTCTAACATGCTGTTGATCGCATCCACCGGGTTTTCAATGCCGTGAGCAGTCCGGTTGTGACAGGACATACAGTCCATTTTAATCAATTGGCTTTCATCCATTTGGTTGCGTTCAAAATTGGATTCGATATCCACATATTCTGTGAGGCTCCCATCCAGATTTTCAACCCGAACATAGGGGATATCCTGTTGTTCCTGATCGAGGGGCAGGTAATAAACCGGATTTTCAATATGCCAGTGGATACCAAAGCCCAGGCCTTCTCTTTGTGAGCCTCCACCCGTTTTCATAACCAGATAAGTGCTCGAAGGTGAATTGCTTACATCCTGGGCAAATTGCCTCTTTTCCACTAATTTATCACTCGAGAAGGTTTGGGGGTAATGGCAGGTTTCACATACATCGCGTGCGGGGCGCATATTTTCAGCGAAAATTGGCAAGTGGTAAGAATTGGTGATGGTGGCGGAGCCGGTCTGGTAGGAATATTGGATCTTACGCACGATCTGGGTTGCCAGATCCGCCCTCCCAAGGTGGCAATCCTCGCAGGTCACGCGGGCATGGTCGGAGAGTTGATGGGTGACATATTGGGGTGGCATGGTATGGCAAGTTGTACCGCAAAACTCCGTTGTATTGGTGTATTCCCAGGTTTTGGCACTACCTACCATCAATACCACCATTAAAAGAATAACAAGTGCAAAGGGAAGGATACGCATGGCGGTATCGGCATCAGCTGGAGGTGAAAAAATAGCTTTCAACCATTTTCCAAATCGTTTCATATTGGCTCTCCAGATTATTTAGATCAGAAAATAGGGAATTGCAAAGGGAGAAGACAAAAAAAGCCCCGCGAGTTTCCGCGGGGCTTTGGTATCAATATTACTCGGGCCGTACCATTCCGGTCGTCGATCCTCCAACATCGGCAATGGCATCAAACAAAACTTGCATGATGTAAGTGCCATTGTGAGCAAATGCGCCAGGATCTTTTTGGACGTACTGGTAGTTGTAAGCTGCTTTCAGCAGTCTGGGAGTCCAGGTTGCATAGCCGCCTTCCCCATCATCAACCAACCCATTGGCATTCGCATCGGCGAAGAAATAAGGATAAGCATTCCCATCGTAGACAATGGGGTTGCCACCGGCAGCTGCTTTTTCTTGCAGTGCCATGTATAGCTTCTCTGCCAGCGTTTCGATCTCGCCGGCGATTCCTTCGCTGGTATCACCATCGCCATCGTAATCTTCCTGGGAAGTCATACGAATGGCTTTTGGGTCAGCGGTGGAGTGACAACCGCTGCATGCAGCTGTTTTGACTTCCAGGGCATGCGGTTCGTGACAGTCCACACAGGTGGAGAAACCGGTTGCGTGCATAAATTGCCCTGCGTAGGTTTTGCCTGCGTATTCATATACACCTTTGGCTTCGGTTCCGAATAAGGTGGCCCCTGCGGCAAAGTAGTGAACATTGCGGAAACGTAAGGCTTCACTGACTTCATCTGCGGGTGTGCTGCCAATGGCACGGTCAACACTTACGGTTGACTCGCGTCCCTGGTGGCAGTTCAAACACAGGTTTGCATTGGGATTTTCTTCAAATCCAAGTTTTGCGCCATTCGGGAAGACAACTGATTCTAAAGCGTACAGGGCAGGCCATTCAGCCGTATTGTGACAGCTTTCGCAATAGAGACCGCTGGTGGGTTCCAGAGCGACATTGGTACCATTGTGAATAAACTGGGGCAAGCCTTCGGCACTGTGACATTTGGCGCAGGTACCAGGCACTTCGCCTTCAGCATCCCAATGGCGGAATGCTTCGGTGTTGCTGGCAAAATGACCGGCATCATCGCGAGCTGCCGTGCTGAGATCAACTGGGGAGGTTAATTTTTCGTTGAGGCTGCTGATCGAATCGTGCAGCAATTGAATCAGATACTTGCCACCATGTGCGTAACCGCCGGGATCTTTGTTGACCGTCTGGAAGTTGTAAGCAGCCTTCAGCAGGCGTGGGGTCCAGGAGGCATAGCTGCCTTCGCCTTCATCCACAGCACCGTTTCCATTGGCATCGGCGAAGAAGTAAGGGTAAGCAGCTGAATCGTAATAAATGGGGGCAGACAGTACATCTGCGGCATAGGACTGGATGGCGGTCAGGGTCATCTCTTTCAGGCCTTCCAGCTCGGAATAAATGCCTTCGGCGGTGTCACCATCACCATCATAGTCAACAGCGGATGAAGGCTCGCGCACGGTGCGGAGATCTTCCACAGTTTCGGTACCATGACAGTTCTTACAAGTGTCGATTTTGATTTCGAGTGAATGCGAGTTATGACAATCTGTGCAGGTTTGAACACCGGGAACATGTTCAAAGAGCGTGTCATAAGTCATGCCTTCGTATTCATAACCACCCTTTACTTCAGTGCCATAGCGGCTGACTGCTGCGGCATAATAGTGGATGTTAATGAAGCCAAGGTCGGCAGAAACCGTATCTTCGTCAGCGACGTTGACTTTCGCAATGGCTTCTTCAACCTGTACTTTGGAAGCACGACCTTGATGGCAGGTCATACAGACAGCTTCATTGCCTAAACCCGTCAACACCACACCGGAAGGGAAATTAACTGTATCGAGTGCCATGGTTGCTTCGTTGTGGCAGGTGACACAGTTGATGACTGTATCAACCGGGGCATTGGCATCGGTTTTGAACATTTCTGAGCCGTCGGCACCTACAAAATCCAGGAAACCAGTGGAACTGTGACAGGTAGCGCAGGCAGCCGGGACTTCAGCCGGGTTTTCTTCATCCCAATGACGGAAAGCTTCCGCGGAAGCATCTGCATGTGGTGAATTTTTCCAGGCTTCTTCAAACGGTGCTGCGACTGTCTCGGGCAATTCAGGACACGGGGTTGTCTGCGGACACGCCTGGGTGGGGGCGGGTGCTGGTGCGTCGGTCGCGGCGGGAGCCTGTGCACAGGCTGTCAATGCCGCGGCTGCCAGGGCAAGAATTGCGACTACGAGCAGCAATTTAAAATTTCTTTTGGACATAAAACTCTCCTCTACGATTAATTAATATTGATTTTAAAAAACATGTGGATTTTTTTTGGGGATTTCCCTCCTTTATTAAAATAGAATGAGAGAACATTGTAAATTATACCAATCAGGTAAGATTAATACAATATTAAAACGCCACTAATTTTACCCAATTTAGTATAATATAAATGACAATACTGCTTAAAATATGACGGATCCTTTTACCGGCCGAAAAGGCTTGCTACAAACTTCCCGGTACAAACTTCCCGGTATGAGAAAAGAAGAAGATTCCTTTATAATGTATAAAAAAAAACGGACAGTATGATGAAAATTGGAATTCTCTCCGACACCCATAATGATAGCGAAAATATTCAACGCACATTGCAGGTCTTCGAGCGTTACCAGGTGAGCAGCCTGCTGCATTGTGGAGATGTCACCTCGCTGGCCAGCTTGCAATGGTTTACCGAATATCCGCTTATTTTAACATTTGGCAATGGAGATGTGGCTACCGGCGAAATGAAGGCCTATTTGAAAGGCTGTAATAACAGCAATGAAGCCCTCTATCAATATGAATGGAATTTGAATGGCAAGCGCATCGCGGCTACGCATGGGCATCTGCGTGAGATTAATGATTCCATTTTAAGACAACAAAATGTTGATTACTTTTTTCATGGCCATACTCACGAAAAGGTTGACAGCTGGGTCGGCCGCACAAGGGTCATAAATCCCGGCGCTGTGGTACGGACGGGGAACAATTCCAGCAGTGTGTGCATCTTTGACCCAGAAATGGAAACCATTGTCTTTGAAGAGTTGTAGTCCTGTTTATTGCCGGAAAAAACAACTTGTAAAGCAGATGAATTAGTCCTCGCAGCTGCGTTTTTCTATTGTGATACATTGCGTGGGTAAAATGGGGATGATGCAATGAGCGGCGCGTCGTGACAGCCAGGTTGATTTAACAGCTGCCTCAAAGGAATAGCTTCTACAAATTAAAGAATTATTTAATCTAATTCGGTTCCAATTATTTAAGGCTGAAATTGGTGGCCTCGGATTAAATGTAGGTTGGGCATGTCCGTCAAAATATGCCTTTTGTTTGCCTGGTAATAAGCCAAAACCAAGTCATGGAGAGCACAAGTGCCCAACAATTGCAATCGGTTAGATTGCCTGGATGGAATTTCTA
This sequence comes from Anaerolineales bacterium, assembly GCA_038329785.1. Lineage (GTDB taxonomy): Bacteria > Chloroflexota > Anaerolineae > Anaerolineales > Anaerolineaceae > UBA6170. Next base: position 8,193 of record JBBQNI010000061.1, read on the forward strand.
TCTCATCAGCGAACGGCCTGATAATTTCTAGATATATTGATGATTGGACGCCTAAGAGTGTCGGACTTAAGCCTCAGTCCTGTAAGTTTGCTAATAGCGGTATTGGTTAACAATCCGTGCCCAACCTACAAATGTGGGTCTTGTTTGGATGAACTGTTTTATGATTTTGCCTATCTTTTTGCTTTACCGACAATCGTGTGATCGGCTTTTTGGGCTCAGAAAAACGCTTGAAACGGTAGGCTGATGCCAATAAACAACGCCCGCACAGCTGCATTTGCCATCAGATACAAGATAAAGCCAATGATGGCGGTCACCAATGCCTTCTCTGTGCTGAATTCCATTGATTCACGGATTGCTATAATTCCCGCAATCAAACTGAGGATACCGCCGGCCAGTGCGATTAACCAGCCAATGCAGGGCACGAATGAAAGCAGGCTAAGCAAGCGGGGTGCGGTGGCATAGCCAAGTGTGCGCAGCATTTCTTCAACACTGCTCCTGCCATCAAAAAACACTTTTCCAATAAAAAATGCGATCACTGACCAGAGCAGCCATCCAAAGAGAATACTGTTAACGGTTTGGGAAAGAAAGGCAGCCACTGGTTTATCCGCATTAATGAAACTGCCCACCCCGGCGAAGAGTGCTGTAACCAGGACAATGATTACACTTTCGCTCAGGAGATTCTTGTTATTAGCCACCTCTAAATATAAGCTTTTATCCAGTTTGATAGCGCGTAAAATACGGTCAATCATGAAGATTCCTCCTTTTACTATTCGTGTTCTCCGCGGGATTCCAGATCTCCAAGCCCGCTGATATCTTCATTGACTTTTGGGCTGCCGTAATACTTTACATTGCCAGACCCAGAAATGGAAGCATCCAGCTGTTTGGTGACCCAGATCGCTGCACTGCCCAAACCGCTGATATGTACCGAGGCAGTTTCACTTTGCAAGTCCTCAGCTTCGTAATCACCTGACCCGCTGATCGCAACCGTCTGTGTTTTTGCCTCTCCGGCATCAATAGTGAGCGACCCCAACCCGCTGATAGCCACATCCAGTACACTGGCATCCACCTGTGCGATATGAATGTCGCCGGATCCTGAGATGGCTAACGAGACATTTTCAGCTTTCATTTCGGGGGCATTTACACTACCGAGCCCGGATACTGAAATTGAACTTAATGGTTGCACGATAGTCAGCGTGAAGTGCACATTTGTTTTGGGTTGAATGTTAATGCCGTTCTCAAAACCGAGATGCAGGGTTCCGTTTCGCACCTCTGAGGTGAGATAAGGCAGAATATTATCGTCGGCTTCGATCAACACCTGCTCTTCATCGCCGTATTGAACACTTAGTTCGCCAATGCCGGATAACGATACACCCTGAACATCATTTATTGATCGGGTCTCACTGGCTGCTGTCCCCGAGCCTTTTATGTTTTTAAAACCAATATTAATATCCCGCGTGCTGATGGTGCAAGCCAGGCTGCTGGCTGCCAGGGCGAGAATGACAATAAGGGTAAAATTTTGCTTCATGTTTCTACTCCTGTGTGTTGTTTCATAGGTATATACGCAGGAGGTCTTCCAAAGGTTGCAAATTACCAGCGCGCGTGATGCTCTTCTGCAAACCCAATCAAATTGGCAATCTGAATGTTTTCGCCCTCATCACTGAAGAATGATCCGTTATATTTGCCAAACATCTGATGAACTTCGGAGACGAGCACTTTGGCATCTGTACGTGCCACACGCTCAAAAAAAGGAGTAAAAGTCAACTCTAAACGACCGTCATCGGAATGCATTGTCCAGGGTGCCATGAAATTCTTTGAATCATATTTAAAGTCAACCAGATTCAATTTTTGGATTTTTCCGTTCAAGATCACGGCGTTTTCGGTCGCATGACTCGTATCACCAAACCCATACCCTAAATTTAGTCCGATTGTGCGCCCATCATTTTGAAAGCCGGAGGCGGAAGCCCAGACCCAGAATGATTCATAAGCCCAACCGCCGCGACCCCAATCCAGGTTTGCCAATGCAGACTGTGGCTCAAGCACGTGCTTTGTCCCCAGGTATTCCACCCACCCGCTGGCCGGCATGCAGTTGATTTTCCGATTGAAGTAAAAACGCTTTTTTTCAATGGGAATGACCAGGTTCATTGATTCGTGCTGGTTGGTTTCCTGAGTAGTAATCTGGGCGTTTAAATCCATTCCATTTTCAAAGTTTTTCCAGCGGATGTTCAGAAGCCTTTGTTCACCTTCTTTTTTGAATGAGAGTGCCGCTTTTTTGTTTTCGAAACGACTTTCACCGGCAGTACTGTTACGAGGAAGATCGACACCCATGGCAAACGGAACGGCGATGGTTTCTTCGTGATAACTTTTATTCTCAAAATCTATCACATAGGCAAAGATCATTCCCAGATAACCGATATCAGAAATGGTGAAAGAAAAATAATGACTGGGTGTGGTGACGCCGTAATAATCCCAGCGCTTCATGCGCAGCGGCTGTAAAAATCTGAGAGAATAGAAAGCAGCTTTTTCCAGATTGCTATCGAGCAGCGGTTGGGGTGACCAGCCAACCTGAGTTAAAGAACCATCCGGAGATAAGAGTGGAGAAGGGTTGGTTATTTGTTTTTGCATGATTTGTTTTCCTCGAAGGAGTTATCGTTTTTAGGGAGAGAAAAAATTTGCTTTATTTAAAAAATCCAAGAGAGATGATCTCATCCTTGCCACCCAATTGATATTCGATGGCGGTGGTGGTTTTCCACCCTTCCGGAACGATCACCAGTAAAGTCTCGCCACGTGAACATTTACAGACGCAACCCTCTTTAAAAAGAAAGATGTTCCCTTTCCCTTTTTGGTCGGTTTGCGCGCTTTTCCCCGCCATTTTGATGGTAATATTTGGCAGCGGTCGTTCCCCTTCGTTGAAAATTCCATCCCGATTATCATCGTAGAAAGCAATCACGCTGGCAGTGGCGACGCCATCAACAGTAACCCATGGGGGGGGATAACAGGGCAGGACATTACTAAAATATAAAATGCCAGAAAAATAAACAATGGCAGCAAACATGCCAATCAGTGCCACGACGACAAGAATGGCGGGTATTTTCTTGCGCTTTGATTTTTGTGTCGAACTCAATGTTTCCTCCAGGTTCCTGTGTAAATTATAAATGAAAAAGTAACTTTCATTGTTTTCAGACAGGTCTCTTGTTAGAATAAACGTCATGAATTCCAGCAAGTATCCATCAAGGGGTTTAAAGAATTATCTGATCTGTTTTATTATGATTTTGATACTCAGCGCCTGCAAAAACAGCAGTCAGAGCCAACCCCAGGTCGCCGCTCGACCGACCACACCGGCCGCGCTCCGAAAAATTTCACCGCCGCCTTATCTGTCAGGCGCAGCGACTGCCACAGCTATTCTCAGTATTATCCTGGACGGTACCTACAGCCATCCCAGCGGTGCTTTTTCTTTCCAGTTCCCAGTTGGATGGCTGGAAGACACCAGTGAATACGGGTCGGTCTTCTTCAGTGAACCGGATGGTGAAGGCGCGCTTTATGTTACGGCAACAAATACCGGCCGGCCATTGAATGGTGAGCAATTCGAAACCTTCGTTCAGGCCAGGGAAGAAAATTTTTTTGCTGTCTTTGATGGCTATATCCAGAGCTCTTTTGAGGTTGACCCCCAGAAGAGCAGAGCGGTTACGCTGAAATCTGTGGTTTTTGAGGATTTGTCTGAAATGGTAAAGAGCTATTATCTTCTGGATGGGCAAGTGGTTTATGCAATTGATATGTGGTGGGAATCGGAAAAAGAGGCAGATTACGAGATAATCTACAACGAAATTCTTGAAAGTTTCACGGTTGATCCCAACCTGATTGCTGGGTTCCCTTATTACAATTATGTAATCACGTTCTATGACACGTTGGATGCATTCTCCTTTGAACCACCGGTTTCGTGGCGATATCACAATCGCGTGGAAGATGGGGTTATTACTGATGGTTTTTCCTCCCCGGATGAAAATGCTTTTTTGGAACATATCATGTTTTCGATACCGGAAGCGCTGAAGGAAACGGAGCTGGAACAGAAAATCTTCCAGGCTGCGTTTGCTTCTTATATCGACGGGACTGCTAACGTAGTGGTTGAAACCCGTACACAAAACGAAGAAGGCGGGGTGTCGATTGATTGGCAGGATGATGGTAGCGGCTGGAAAAAACAAACCCTGTATATTGTTGAGGGTGCCAAAGTTCTGGCATTGAACGGGGTAATTCGCAGCGGCAATAAAGATATCTTCCAATCGACGCTTGATTATGCCTTTAATTGGTATTCAGTACCGGCAGAATAGTTATTTTTTCAAGCAAAAGCCAGTGCCTGTTCCAGATCAGTTAGTAGGTCTTCAATATTTTCAATCCCGACCGAGACCCGAATCAAACCATCACTGACCCCGACCTTTAGCCGGTCCTCACGCGGAACGTTGATGTGACTCATGCTGGCTGGATGTTGTACAAGCGTATCAACATTCCCCAAGGTAGGGACTATGGAAACAAGCTCAAGGTGATTCATAAAAGCTTTGCCCGCCGGCAGACCTTCCAGTAGTTCGAAAGCTAACATACCACCGAATGCATGCATCTGCTCTTTCGCGATCAAATGCTGTGGGTGGGATTCCAGCCCAGGGTAAAATACACGGGCTACACGGGGTTGTGTTTCCAACCAGGCAGCCAGTTGCATGGCGTTCTGGCAGTGGCGTTGCATGCGCAGCTCGAAGGTTTTCAAGCCCAACTCGGTGATCCAGGCGTCAAATGGGGAGGGGGTGGCACCGGCTAAATTCACCTGGGTGGTTAGCGCGCCATTAACCCATTTTTCATCTGTACTTAATACGATCCCGCCGATGACGACGCCATGACCCGAAAGGTATTTGGTGGTGGAATGAACGACTATATCCGCACCGAGCGAGAAGGGGCGTTGGCAATATGGGCTGGCAAAGGTATTATCGACCAGTAGTTTCGCATTTGCCTGGTGTGCTATTCTTGCTACGCTGCGTAAATCGATAATGCCCAGGTTTGGATTGGAAGGTGTTTCAGCGTAGGCCAGAATGGCCTGCGGATGATCAGCAAAGGCGGTTTGCCAATCACTGACATCACCTTTTGGCAGCCAGACAACTTGGATGCGCTCTTGTTCTTGCAGAAGAGTGAGCAGGTTATAGGTGGCACCGTAAATATTTTGTTGGGCGATGATAATTCCACCCTTCTCAACCGATGCCTGAGTGGCTGCATGGATGGCGGCCATTCCGGAGGCAAACAGATGCCCCCTGACAAGCTCATCCAGCTCCAGCCCTTCGAGTGCAGCAATTTTTTGGACTACCTCGCTGAAATTTGGGTTGGCCATGCGCGTATAAATGTAACCTTGCTCCTGCCCCTGAAAAATTGCCGCTCCGCTTTCGACAGAATCAAAGCGGAATGCTGAACTCTGGTAGATAGGGGTGACGTGTGCTTGCGGCGACTGATGTCTGATTGTGCCGTGATTGACGATCGTTGAAATGCCACTTTTCTTGATCATTTGAACCTCCTGTACTGAGAATACAAATTCAAATAAACCTTTTCCTCACTTAAAGCTACGAAGTCTTCAGGGATTTTACCCGTTTGGATAGATTTCGGGGATAATTTCACAGCGAGACGTGCTAAAATGCCCATTCCCTGATAATTTATTTCTCAATTGGTCTGATTCCTCGCAATTGATTATACAGTTTGATAGGAAGCCGCGGTTGACGCGAGTGATCACACGCGTCTGATTGAAATATTGACGATCTTCACGCTGTGAGGTATCCTTTAGGCGTCCGAGTGGGGCCGGCGCGGCGGAAACCTTCGAACCCCGTCAGGTCTGAGAAGAAGCAGCGGTAAGGAGTAAATTCTGGGTGCCGCCGGGAACCCTGCTCGGATATTTTGTTGAGATTTGAAAGCCCGATACCATTTAAGAATTCAGGAATATGGCAGAAAAACCCCCGCTATGTAATTATGAAGGCTCCGATTATCAAACTTCCTTCTGGGATCAAGGCGGAAGGGCATATGAAGACGCAGTTGAAGAAGTTGCATTAAAACGCTTATTGCCCGCCCAGGGACACTTGTTGCTTGAGTTGGGAGCGGGGGCAGGGCGCAATAGCAGCCGTTACCTGGGTTTTGAACGAATTGTTTTGCTGGATTATTCGCGCACCCAATTGGAGCAAGCGCAGGAAAGACTTGGTAAATCAGACCGCTATATCTATGTGGCCGCTGATGTTTATCGCCTGCCGTTTCAGAACGGGCTCTTTGATGCCGCCACTATGATTCGCACATTGCATCACATGGCCCAACCTACTCTTGCATTACGGCAGGTACGCAATGTGCTGACCAAGGAGGCCATTTTCATCCTTGAATATGCTAATAAGCAAAACCTGAAGGCGATTTTCCGTTACTTAACCCGCCGGCAGAAATGGAACCCTTTTTCACATGATTCGATCGAGTTTGCGGCTCTTAATTTTGATTTTCATCCGATTGCAATTCGGGAATGGCTGGATCAAAGTCAGTTTGTTATCGAAAAACAGCTGACGGTATCGCATTACCGGATGCAGTTCTTTAAACGCTATTTTCCTTTAAAAATTTTAGTCGCCATGGATAGCCTAGCCCAATTGACGGGGAATGCCTGGCAGTTGAGCCCGAGTGTCTTTGTGCGTAACCGCACGGTGGGAGATTTACAAGCTGGTGAAAAAGGTTTGTTTTTCAAATGCCCGGCTTGCGGTGCGGGAATGGATGACATGGGGGCGCTGTCCGAGGCGGTTTGCCCCGCCTGCGGCCAGATCTATTCTCACCATGATGGAATTTACGATTTCCGTCTGAAAAAGTGAATTAAAATTCCATTTATTGATCTGGGCGAAGGATCGGATGTTGGACTCTGTATTCCAAATCGATGGTTTTTATCCCATCTTTAGCCCCTATAAACCTAACCCGGGGATTCTGACCAATGAGCCTGCACACCAAATAGCCTCCGGGAAAGTTTGTAAGACCTGAGATTCCCACATTCCTCAAAAATTGGCGGTTTTGAGCGTGAAATTGCCATTTTTGGGACACTAAAGGGTTTTTTTATTAACCAAAACGATAGTATTCTAAATTTCAAAAAATAATTCTTTTGTTGTTATTTTGAGGAAAATACGAATGAATTTTAGCCATTAATACAAATTATAGAGTAATTTAATATCGAAATATGATAAAAAATATCTGCCCACCCCTACCCCTCCCGTGGGAGGGGTAATTTTAAGAGTTTTTGGGGTAAAAATTGGGGAAAACCAATTTTTACCCCAAAAACTCAATGACATTTTCCCTTATCTAGTTATTTTGGAATTTATAAAGGTTTTGAAAAACCACACTTATTTTTTTTCTTGATATTTCGGATAAGCAAAATAGGAAACTCAGTGTAAACCAACTATTATTAGAACAAGTGTTTCCCGATTCTGTAAAAATGATTAAAAATTTGTTAAATCAAGGACACTAAATTAGGAAACTCAGGGGGATTTCGACCAATGAGCCTGCATACCAAATAGTCTGCGGGAAAGTTTGTAAGATGGAATATCTGAGAGGAGACGGAAGACGGTAGGAGAGGAAAAGTTAATTTCACGCGCGCAAAGCGTGCTGCATGCCTTGCTATGCACGCTTCGCGGGCAGCTCGTGCGAAGCACGAGCATAACGCGGAGAATTATCGAGTAATCTTTGCGTAGAGAAAGGAAAAATTCCGGTTAACCATATCCTCCCGAGGATTCCGTTATTTGACCCGGAAGTCGCATAAGCCCTCGGGAGGTTTTTGTTGGTGAATTCTATGAAGGGGATCTATCTGGGCGAAGGATAGGAAGATGTTTTCCGTAATCCAAATCGATGGTTTCTATCCGATCCTTAGTTTCTACCTATTACCCGTTACTTAGCCCCCATCACCCTCATTATACTTTTTCAACCACCCAGAAATGGGATAATCCAAAAATTCGCAATGGTGTCTTCTCGAGCGTATGCAGGATCTTTCGGATGAGTCGCCCGATTTTTGGCCAGCGGGAGATGATATTGTCATAGGATCCGAAAACAACGGTGCGTGCGATGAATCGCACGGGAAGACCTGAAAAGCGTTTCTGCAGATCTCGGCGGGTATACACATTGACATGCGGTGCCAGCTTGTCGCGCCAGAACCTCGGAAGGTAGTTTACCAGTGGAATATTGCCAAAATGGTATTTGCCTCGCCAATAGATGCCATGAGTTTCATAGGGGTAGCCACGGTTGGGGCAAAAAATCAGCATGCGCCCGCCTGATTTTAGCGTGCGAACCATTTCCCGGACGGCCGCAAAGTCGTCATCCACGTGTTCAAGGACCTCATTGCTTAAGATCAAATCAAAATAATTTTCCGGAAAAGGAAGATTTTCGCCCACCCCGCAAACGACATCGCGGACATGTAGATGAGTCTGGTGGGTTCGCTCAAGTTCCACATCCAGGCCAACAGCCTGTTGTGCCTGCATAGCCAGGCGTGCCAGGTAAGCGCCCAGCCCAACACCATTTTCAAATACATTGCCGTGCAAACGATTGCCGGCTGCCGCTTCAATCAGTCCCAGCCGTCGTTCCTGCCCGGCACGCCAGACATAAGATGGTTCACCTCGTAATGCGGCCTTATCGGAATGGGATGCAGTCATGCGCTAATTTTACCCTGGGTGCTTATTTGCTTGTTGGTTTTAAAGCCCAATGGATGGCAACCGTCTGAAACATCTTCCGTTCAAAACCTACAGCGCTAAAACCATTGGCCTGCAATCTGGCAGCGATTTCTTCGGCTGAATAAAACTGATCGGTGGAGGAGGGCAGGTAATTGTATGCTTCGCGATCACCTGTCAGCGCCCGCCCGAGCAGGGGAATGATGAAATGAGTGTAAAAGCTGATCAAGGGACTGAGGATGGATTTACGCGGTTGGGTGGTGTCCATTGAAACGAATATTCCCCCGGGCTTGAGTACGCGGAATTGTTCCTGCAGGGAGCGATCCAGGTCGACCACGTTGCGAAGTAAGAATCCTGAAACGACTGCGTCACAGCTTTGAGCGGGGAAGGGGATATCAAGCGCATCGGCAGCAAAGAATTTGAGCGGTCTGGTTGCTTTTCTCTGCCCGGTTTGCATCATAACCAGTGAAAAATCGGATGCGTAGATGAGTGCCTGTGGGTATTGT
>JBBQNI010000062.1:0-16986 GCA_038329785.1 Anaerolineales bacterium
ATCAAAGCGATGCAGATTGGAGGCTGCTTCCACCCGGCTGATGACAAAAAATGCCGGAATGGCATAAGGCGTATTGGGCATAGGCACGTCGTAGATAATCTCGGCACCCTGTTCTTTCAAGATTTCGGCCGCGTGGTAAACAGCTGCGCGCACTTCTTCCGGTACGGGTTTTTGCAGCATCTCACCAGAATCTGCATCCATATAAACAATCTTAAAGTAATCTTCTGAAAGCCCGATGCGCAAACCTTTAACGCCCTGATCCAGCACGCCGACATAATCTGGCACAGCTCTGGTAGCGGCGGTGGCATCATGCCGATCCGGTCCGGCTATCGCCTGCAGCAGCATGGCCGCGTCGGTCACATTGCGAGCCAGCGGGCCGGGGCAATCGAGCGATGAGGCAAAGGCAATCAGCCCGTAACGGGAAACGCGTCCATAAGTGGGTTTCAGCCCAACCACGCCGCAAAAGGCGGCCGGCTGACGAATTGATCCGGCAGTATCGGTTCCCAGCGAAACCGCAGCCTCACCCGCAGCCACACTGGCCGCCGATCCGCCAGAGGATCCACCCGGAACACGGCCGGTATCCCACGGGTTACGCGGTGCAGGTTGGAAGGCAGAGGATTCGTTCGAGGATCCGAAGGTGTACTCATCCAGGTTGACCTTACCGATCATCAGCCCATCCTGTGCCAACATGCGTTCCACTGGTGTGGCGGAATACGGCGCGCGGAAATTGGCCAGCATGCGGGAGGCGGCAGTGGAGAGCGTATTCTTGACACAAAAGATGTCTTTGACGGTGAAGGGCACACCAGCCAGGCTGCCGAGCGGCTCACCGCGGGCAACCTTATTATCCAATTCTTTCGCCTGTGACAGAGCCTGCTCGGCAGTCAGGGTGATCATGGCGTGCACGCTCTGGCGGTCTTGTAAGCTGATCTCACCTGGGTCAAGGCTTCCGGGGCGGCCGTCAACAGCTGCCACGCGCTCCAGGCACGAGCTCACAATCTCGCGAGCCGATATCTTCTTCTGGCGCAGTAAAAAACTCAGTTCGTGTGCGGGGGTATCACATAATTGCATGGTCATCAGTCCAACTTCTCGTGTGGAATATCCGGCACAACCACATAGCGATCGCGCAGTTCAGGCACCTGGGAAAGAATATCGGCAACATCCGCGTATGGGAGCCACTCATCCGGGCGTAATGCGGGTGTGATAGCAGGCTGGTATGGTACGCCATGGGCACTGATCGGGAGATCCTCTTCCAGAGGGATGGCTTCCAACTCGTGAATGGCCTGCAGCTGCAGGTTGAGCTCACGGCGCAGGTAGAGGGCCTGGTCTGCATCCAATTCCAGCGCGGCCAGGCTGACCAGGTGATTGAACACCTCAATGCTGATCTCTTCTTTCATATTTCATTCCAATCTCTTGAACATTCCTGTATTCGCAGTTAGCTGCGTCGAATCTGGGGATCTCATTCATCCGGCAATTCCGCGTCGTGATGAGGGAACATGCCCGTCTCCTGAGCATCTTTTCATCATTTACCGAATTATCTGGAAGTAATTATATCCTGATACTAAGGAGACTCCGAAGTCTCGGTCGGGGGCACATTGGTTGGGTTTGCTGTAGCTGGAGGTACCGGCGTATCGCTAGCAGTAGGTGACAGAGTGGGGGTAAATGTGGTTGTATTGGTTGCGGTGGCGGTTTGTGTCGGAGTCGGCGTCACACTGGCGGTATTGGTTGGAGTAGGTGTTTGCGTGGCTGTAGGAGTAGCTGTTGGCAGTTGGAAACCGGTTGCGCTGGGTAACGGAGTGGAAGAAGGTCGTTTGGTAACCGTCAGATTGAGAGTCGAGGCCACGCCATTCAAAGGAGTCAGCGTCCACACCTCCGGCAATTGTTTCAGCGTGGCAGTCGAGGTGGGCAGCACCTGCAAGGGCGGGAGCTCGGCTGGCGGAAATGGGTTCAGAAAAGAATAGGGATTGGTAAACAAGATTAGTATGAAAATGGCTGCCAGGCCGGCCAGCAAAAGCACAATAATACTCAGCAGATTCCAGATGGTGTCCTTCATAGCGGCAGCCTCCCCATTAATTTTAGCACCACCTGCATATTTGAGTTACCGATTTTGGATAAGTTAATTCTGGCAAAATGGATAGATATACCGTTTATAATAAGCAGAGCATGGCACATATAGGCAGTTGGCTTCCATTTGTTTTATTAGGTCTATTTATCCGTCCCAATATCCTGAATCGCAAGAATTGTTCGGAAAATTAAGTTTCGATTTGGGTCTGGAAAAGCAAAATTGTTATCACAATTTTTCGTCTTGAAAATGACAAGTATTCCAAGCCGAAGCGGAATTCAGGTGGTTTTTTCTGCAGGTAATTATTCATGGGTTTTTTTACCAATCATTACACATTGATTTTTCATTAGCAATGATTTCACAATTGGTTCATGTATACAAGATAGAAATTACCAAATATAAGGTTGAAACAGGTGATGAATCTTTCTGCTAATCAAAATTTTTTGAGCACTGAATCAAGGAAGAAGTTTATTTGGATTTTAATATTACCCATTGGCATCTTTGTTCTGTTCGTTTTTATTTATTTCTTAAATAGTGGCTATGTATGGGAAACGGTTTCTCAAAAGCAGAACTTAATTTTCGGTTCAGATACAATGGATACGCTCGATAATCTTAAAGAGTTGACTTTCGAAGTAGACACAAAGAAACGTATGCTTTTTTCAGTAACCTTAACGCCCATTGCCAAAAGTATTCAGATGGTAGTGGGATTAAGCCAAAATAAATCAATACGCCTAACGCTCGCAATCATGGCAGCTCTTAATATCACAGGGGTGTACCTCTTCTTAAAGAAATATTCATCCTCTACCCTTGAATCGTTGTTATTTACAGGTTTCTATTCGTTTTTCTATACAAACTTTGTGATTTTTAGTATCCCTGAAACCTATTCTGTGTCAAATTTATTCATACTGATTTATATTGCGACTTTGTTTGTATTACGCAAATCATTGACCGTGTATAGCTGCGTGCTTTTATCCGTCATTGCAGGGGTAGCCTCTCTGTACAACCCCGTCTTATTATCTTTAGGGTTAATTCCAGTAGGCATGTTTTTTTTCCAAGGTGACAGGAAACGTTGGGCGCTAATTTCATTTTCCAACCTTGCGATAGGAGCGTTTATTTATTTTTTTGCGAACTATATGGTGTTTGGAGAAAATCCCTTTGGAGTGCTTAACTATTATGCAAATAGCTATGCCTCCTTCAATAACTTTCTGGACATAAAATCAATTACGGGGGTTTTTTCCAATTTCTATTTCTTCTCGATTTTAAGCCCACACCATTATATGACAGCAAGTTTAGAATTAAGTGATTGGTTGGGTTACGGAAATTTCATCATCGGAACAGTCGCAATTATATTGATTGGAATCTTCCTTATATATGGAATTTACGTGTTGTTTGCAAAAAAATATCAAAAAGAAGCGTTTCTTCAAACTTTACTGATGTGGACTGTTCTTCTAACCCTGTTTTACACATATTTTAATCCAAGAGAGGCAATACTTTATTCATCGCAAATACTGTTCCCATTAATAATCGTATTCATGCATGCTTTCAAAACGCTTAAATGGAAGCTTCCCATAAAATATGCCATTTTCAGTTTTTGTTTGTTACTTATCGCGTATACAAATGGCATGGCATTTCTAAACGGTGTCAGGTGAGCAAGGACACTTTTATACCATTCTCGGATCTTCAAAGCTTAATAACAAAAATAAAAATTGAAAAAGTGAGTGTTTTTTTCACATAGTTGAATTTACTTCTTACGGAATCCCGTTCCGCTAAATTTCTTTTAGCATTGCTTAACCAGCATCGTCAGGTAGTTGCACGATGCAAGGCTGATATTTGTCAACTTCTATTAGAATTTTTTTTGTAGAAATTATTCACCTAAAGAGCGACAGTTAAGCAAATTCATCACAGTATCAACCGCAATACTTTTTTCTTGAGAATCAGGTATGGTAGTCATAATTCTCTCCCAATTTGTACACAAAAATGGCTCCATTTTTTCCGTGGTTGCCATTGCCATTTGGGTTAATTCCATTGCATCGCCCCACTTATTCAGGCAGGCATTGGCTTCAATAAAAGGTAGATATTCTGGCCCATAGGCAGCTTTGAACCCTGCCTGATTGGCTGTATCCCACTTTTTAATAACTTCTGACCAGTCTTTATTTGATCTAGCCAGCTCGGCAGATTGGTAATAATAGCACCAGGTTCGGTCTGGTTCAGGGCCAAATATATCCAACGGAACCGGGGTTTTGCCATTCGAAATTAACCCACTGTTAAGTACCGGGAATAATTGCCTCTCTTCCGGTAGTAACAGGGGTTCATTTGTATAGGCAGTATCCAGAACCTGCAAACATCCCCTGGAAGGTTTATAGATAACGGCAAGCGCATGTTCCATATCAGATTGAAATGAGATATCTCTAAACTTGTGATCAATTGTCATCTGATCTGGATACGCATTCTTGGAAAAATCCAATAAATCATCCGGGCCATCGAACCACCAATAGGATACATTTTCGCTTTGGTTGCCGGCGTCATAAAAGACATTGGCAGTGAAGGCAATTTCGTAATCCGCACTGAACTGGTAAGGGGTATAAGGTGACAGGATAAACGTGCCAGGAACCAGTGAAGGTGCCCGCCATTTTAACTGCCAAAAGTAATCCTTGGCATAATGCCATGTCAGCGCGAATGTTTTTCCCGTCCGAAATTGAAAAGCAATCGAACTCATCAATAGAAGGCTTAAAACGATAGAATACATTTTACGGCGCTGCTTGCTGAATGCCCATGAGAGAGTGAGAACCACCAACGGCACTGCACCCATCACCAAGCCAAAGAGGAAGCGGCTGGCCCACATCCCTTTTATAACCTGGCGGCCGACTGCCCAGATCGGCAGCCCACCCAACAGCATGGCAAAGATACACATCAAGAAAATGAAGAAGGGGTAAGGTTCAGCACTTTCGTCATCTCCTGATTTCTGCTGCCAGATAGTAATGTAAACACCAGCGAGCAACGCGACCAGTGCGCCGACCACCCAGGATGCTATCGTTGCCATTGCCTGCAGATCTATTTGCTCAGGCACAATGGTTTGTGACCAAACATACAGAACTGCATAGACAACATCCTGTAGAATCACTTCCATTTGGTGGACTATGCTCAGGAGCGGATTGGATAGCAACGCAGAGATGACCCCGAGCGTGTTTTTGGAGACCATTCCCGCCTGTTGTATACCTGGCAGAATGGATAGACGGAAAAAGATGAATAGGCCAAAGATGATTAAATAAGGAATCCAGTAAAAAAAGGCGTCTTTTACTGCCTTGCCAGTCGCCTTTCCTTCCTTCTTAAAAAGATAAAATAGTATCAGACCGCGGATGAGTTCCAGACCTGCGAAGTATTCAATCAACAACATTTGCAGCAGAGATAAGACCAGGGATAAAGCCAATAAAACCCAGCGCTGGTTTCGCTCCTGTACAGCTTTAATCATCAGCCAGATCGAAATACTGAATAAAAGCAGGCTTATATAATGCACCATACTGGTACGGATAACGAATTGGCGGGTAATCCCCGGATAAACTGCCAACATCAGACCAATCCAGCCAATTTCCATGATCCGTTTTGGCCAGATACGTAACAAAGATTTCACAATGAATAAAACAGCTGCCCAATTAACCAGCATCCCTGCAATCCGCCAACTGGCGGGTTTCGCCCCCAGGAGGGGATTAAGAAAAAAATGGACAAGAGCAGAAAAAGGGCGGTCGATTAAAAAGTAATTCCAGACCTGTAAAAAAGAATAATTTTGTTTTTGAAGAAATACGCCCTCCCAATCATCATAATAGAACCCAATGTTCTTAATCATAAGATTATAGGCAGCGAACATGACCAGAAATAGAATAAGCGCGTAAACGACAAAGCCGTCTATGGGTTCTAAAGCTGTATAGATTTTTTGATACACTTTTTGGGGAAACTTGCTGATACGGTGCATTTCCACTCCGTAAACAATAATAAAGAAAATTATAGCATTGAAGGGCGGCGTCAAGATAATGCCGATCTTCCCAGTCATAAATTAGGAAGAATTAGAGCGCTGTATGGCAGCAGGATTTCGAACGAAGTGAGTGTAAAGCTGAAAGGGAATTTACCCTTGCGGACTGAGCCGCTTCACTACAAAGGTAAGGTTGATCTCCAAGATTCGCATTCGAGCATCCCGCTAAAACTCCCCCTCTCAGACAAAAATGGGTAGAATCAAGGTATGCCTGCACGCACACTGCCCAAAATCTCCGCTCATCTTTTCCCGCTGGCCTTGCTGGTCTACCTGGCGGTGCGTCTGATAGCTCTGGATCAATTCCCAATTTATTTCTTCAGCGATGAGGCTGTACAGGCAGTGCGCGCTGCCGATTTTGTACAGGCCGATCTGCGCAGTGAGACAGGCGAGCTCTTGCCCACATTTTTCAAAAATAGCTACCAGTACAACCTGGGCACCTCAGTTTACCTGCAGGTGCTGCCGACCCTGCTGTTTGGAAAGCATATCTTTGTCACTCGCGCGGTCTCAGTGCTTGTCAGCTTACTGGCTGCCCTGGCAGCCGGTCTGACCTTTGAACTGGTCTTTAAGCGCCGCGCGGGCTGGCTGGCCATTTTACTGCTTTCTGTAATGCCAGCCTGGTTTTTGCACTCGCGTACGGCCTTCGAAACCGTGCTGGCGGTCAGCTTTTACAGCGCGTTCTGGCTGGCCTACTGTCTCTACCGTGAACGCGATCCGCGTTTCCTGTACTCGGCCATGCTGTTTGCTGCCCTGGCATTTTACAGCTACAGCCCCGCTCAGGTGGTGGTCAGCCTGACGATTTTCGCATTTTTGCTTAACGATATCCGCTACCACTGGCAGCAGCGCCGAGTTGTTCTGCACGGCTTAATCCTGGGGCTGTTCTTGCTGATTCCCTACGCCCGTTTTACCTGGCTGCACCCCGGCGAAATTCAGAATCACCTGCAGATCGTCGGCTCGGTCTGGATTTCTGATCTTTCCTGGCTGCAAAAATTGGGCACTATGGGGGGTGAATACTTGCGCGCCTTGAACCCGCTCTACTGGTTCTTTCCCAACACTGTCGACCTTCCGCGCCATGTCATGAAAGGCTACGGCCATCTCTGGCAGCCGGCGTTGCCCCTGATCCTGATCGGTCTGGGTAACTGCCTGGTGAATTTGCGCTCCAGCCGTCATCGAATGATCATGATTGCGCTGCTGGCAGCCCCAGCCGGGGCTGCTTTCGCCCAGTTGGGTATCACCCGTGCTCTTTTTATGGTTTTCCCGGCAGCACTACTGGCCACCCTGGGAGCATCCACTTTCTGGCACTGGCTGATGCGCTGGAAGCTCTGCCAGCGCTTGCAAACATCCACCGCCCGCCTGGTTCTCTCTCTGGTCATGTTTGCCACCCTCAGTGCATCCAGCTTTGCCATGCTGGTTGATGCGCTCGAAAACGGTCCCACCTGGTTCCGGGATTACGGCCTGTACGGTATGCAGTTTGGCGCTAAAGAAGTCTTTTCACAAATCAAAACTGATCTGGCTGCCAATCCGCAGAAGAAGCTGGTATTGACCCCTGCCTGGGCAAACGGCACCGATATTCTGGCACGGTACTTTTTCGCCGATCCGCTGCCCTTTAAACTGGCCAGCATCGACAGTTATATTCGCGAATATCGCCCGCTGGATAAGGACACAATCATCATTATGATGCCCAATGAGCGTGATGATATGCTTGCCAGCGGCAAGTTTGGCGAAGCCAGCATCGTCAAGATCATCCCCTATCCCGATGGCAGCCCTGGCTTTTACTTCCTACGAGTGGCCTATGTGGATGGCATCCAGGAAGTCTTTGCAGAGGAGCGGGCGTCCCGCCGCAGCCTGGTCAGCGCTGATCTGTATCTACAAGATGGCTCAGCAGCTTCCGTGCATTTTTCAACCCTCGATATGGGCAGCATTAGCGATCTCTTCGACGGGGATCCTTTCAGTGTAGCACGTACCTGGGAGAGTAACCCCTTTACCATGGTGTTCGATTTCCCGAATCCGCGCCCCGCCAATCAACTTGTGCTACGTGTGGGCGGAGAACCGACCCGCATTGAACTGGATCTCTACACAGATATGAATACCGCTCCGCTCCAAATGGGGGTTTCTTTACAGCAAAATCCACACCCGCGCGACATCACTCTGGATCTCAACCTGACACAGTCGCTGATTAAAGCCATCGTACGGGTCTATAATGAGAATGAGCAGGAACCCACCCACGTTCATCTGTGGGAAATCCGCTTTCTGCCTGACCTGGAATGAGCATGCCTGCCAATCCCCTCACACCGAAAAAACGCCCCTTTCTCTTCAAACTCCTCAGTGTGATTCTGCTGCTGTTGGCCGCCTACGGCTGGCTGCGCTTTGGGCAGAGCATCTACCAGTGGCAATACCTGCTGGAATTACAGGTCTCACCAGGGCCGGTATACACACTCATCAGCGGCCTCTTAATCGGCACTGGGTTAACGATCGCACTGGCAGCCTTCTGGTTGCGCCGGGCCTGGGCAAAGCGCTATGTCCAGATCAGCGTTGGGATGGCAGCCATCTACTGGTGGTTCGATTACCTGGTCTTCACCCGCAACCAGGCAGCCTTCAGCAACTGGCCTTTCCGGTTGCTGGCCAGTCTGGTCGTGCTTGGGTTCGTATATAGCTACCTGTACCTATACTCCTCTCCAAAAAGAAAAGGAAATAATGAAAAATCAAAGTGATCAGGAAATTGAAGCTAAATTTTATGTACTCCACCTGCTGGCTATTGAAGAAAATCTGCTGACACAAGGCGCCAAACTCATACAGGAGCGTGTTTTTGAAGTCAACCTGCGTTTTGATGAAGCTGATGGCAAGCTGCGCGACCTGCGCCACGTGTTGCGCCTGCGTAAGGATACTCAGAATATCCTGACCTTCAAGGGCGCTGCCGAGGTGGGCAAAGAGGTCAGTATCCGTCAGGAGATTGAGGTGGTGGTTGACGATTTTGAGACCACCCGCCGCCTGTTGGAAGCATTGGGGTACGAGGTAGTCATGCAATACGAGAAATACCGCACCACCTACCGCTTCCAAAAAAATCTGGTCGTTCTGGATGAGCTGCCCTATGGTCATTTTGTCGAGATTGAAGGATCCGATGGCGCAGGTATCAAGAAGACCGCCAAAGCGCTTGGTTTGCAATGGCCGGCGCGGGCTGCCACCAGTTATGTTTACCTGTTTGAAAATCTCAAGAATCACCGTTCTGAACTGGAAGGCTGCAATCTGACCTTTGCCGACCTGACAGGAATGCGCTTCTCCCCCGACGAGCTGGGCGTCCACCCGGCGGATCTGGCCAGGTAGGAGGAGATTAATCACGAATGTGCATGATTGATCTTAGTTGAATAGTTGGTTAGTCAGTCAGCTGGTCAGTTGATTAGTCAGTTAGTTGATGGATTGAGGTGTGGAAATCCGGGATTACCCCTGCCTGTTCAACTAATCCACCAATCGACAAAGTACCGAGTAAACTAATCAACAAAGTACCTAATCAACCATTCAACTGTCTCCAAATCAACCAATCATCTAAGTCCCCAAACAATAATCCCCAAATCAACCATCCCCATTCTTCTTTTGCATTACAATTAAGCAATAATTCATTTTTTCGGAGGCAGATATGGCTGATTCAGTCCAATTCAGTCGTAACTATAGTGACTTGAGCACAGAACGAGGATTTCAGTTTGAGTTCTTTTGTGACCGCTGCGGGAATGGTTTTCGCACACCTTTCAAAGCCTTTGGCCTGGGTGCCATTACCGGAGCAGTTGATGTGGCTAACAGCCTGCTGGGCGGTATCCTTGGGCGTGCGGCGGATGTCGGTGAACGGGTCAGCTCAGCCAATCGCGAGCGGGCGCATGACCAGGCTTTCATTGAAGCAGCCAGTGAACTACGGCCGCAATTCATGCAGTGCCCTCGTTGCAGCAGCTGGGTTTGCAAGCAGAGCTGCTGGAATCACAAAAAAGGTCTCTGCAAAGAATGCGCGCCGGATCTGGGTGTAGAAATGAGCGCCGCACAGAGCTCGCGCTCGGTCGAAGAAGTGTGGGCACACGCGGCCATGGCAGAGGAAGACAAAAAGCTGGCCACGGAAAACTGGCGAGAGACCATCCGGGCCTCCTGCCCGCAATGCAATGCGCCCCTGGCAACCAATGCCAAATTCTGCCCGGAATGCGGTGCCAAGCTGAAAAGCAGCGCTCACTGTACCGAATGTGGGGCCAAATTAGAACCCGGCGCTAAATTCTGTGGAGAGTGTGGAAAGAAGGCGGAGTAGGGAAACTGTTGATTTGGGAACAGTTGATTAGTTGATTGGGTACTTCGTTGATTAGTTGATTTGGTACTTCGTTGATTAGTTGATCCGTTGAACAAGCCGGGGTAATCCCGGATTTCCACACCACCGCCCATCAACCACCTGACTAATCGACTAATAAACTAACCACCTATTCAACTATTCAACTATCCCCACAATTTCAAACGAGGTGCTGATTTCCGCCACGCCGCGCACGGTGGCTGAGACCGAGCAGTATTTCTCTTCAGAGAGGTCAATGGCCATGCGCACTCCTTTGGGGGTCAGATCCTTGCCCCAAAGGCGATAATGGATATTGATCTTGTGGAAAGCCCAGGGCGGCTCAGTTAGCTGCTCACCGCTGACCTCGATCTCCAGCCCGCTCAACGGGGTGCGGCGTTTCTCGAGAATATTGACCACATCCACGGCAGTGCAGGAGCCGACCGCCACCAACAGCAGTTCAGAGGGCTTCATGCCCTTGTTCTCATCCGGCGTCGAAAGCACTACCGAGTGATTGGTCGAATCGGTGCCTATGAAGGTCATGCCCCCCGGCAGCCACTGTACTTTAACTTTACCCATTTCAATTCACCTTTCAGGCTGCCTTATTGATCATGTGCAGCATGTCATCCAGCAAAGCCTGGCGTTCCTGGTCGTTTTTCTCCTCCAAATTGAGGAAACAGTCGGACATGTAGTTCTCCAGCAGCAAGGTGCTGACCCCCAGTACAGCCGAGCGAATTGCAGTCAACTGCTGCAAAATCTCACGGCACTGACGCTCGTCTTCCAGCATCGATTGCACCCCGCGCACCTGACCCTCGATGCGCTTCAGCCGGTTGACAAGATTTTCTTTTATTACCTGATCATTGATATTCATTTCAATTCCATTTTCCACCTGACACGCAGGCGCGGACTCATCCCCCTCAACGAAAACGCCCGCCGCCGCCAGTACCGCAGGAGGCACTGCCGCCGGCAGAAGCCAAACTGGCGCTGGAGCTGACAGAGCTGGCAAAGAGAGAGATCTGTTTTTTCGTGTTCGTACCGGAACAAGTCGGGCAGTTGGGCTGCTGATTCATTTCGCTGAAACGCATCATTTTCTCAAATGGCTGGCCGCAGTCAGCACAAACGTATTCGTATAATGGCATTCTGTGTACCTCGTTATTCGTTGTAAGTTAGGTGTAATATGTTCAAAGTAATGAGTTCAAACTAACGGGTTCAAAGTAATAAGTTAGGAGTAATAAGTCAATAAGTTTTTCATATTACCCCTTCCCGTTACCCGTTACCCCTTACCCGTTATCCGTTATCCGTTATCCGTTACTCGTTACTCGTTACTCGTTACCGATTTCAATAAATATACTCTACCCGAGTATGGTATGAGTATTATAGAGGTGGGTGTCTGTCCTGTCAAGGCAGTTAAACCGGGAGCTGCTGCGCATGCTTTAGCTATTGAGCCACTTTGAGCTGTTGTCTACTTTGTGTGGTTGTAGAGGTAGCAAGGTGCAAAGCACCCCGGCTACCCTATGATCGTGCAAACCAAAGTGACAAAATTTCACTCGGAAGCGAAAAGTGCACGGTTCATATTCTTAAGAAGTATTATCCCTCTTTGCGCTCTCGTGGGAAGCACGTGGCCTTGATCGCTCCCTTAGCGTGCCCTGCTATGCACGCTTCGCGGGCAACGTGCCTTCGGCCGCACGCTTCGTGGGCAGCGTCCTTACGGTTAAATTAGCATTCCCAAGATCTCAAAACCAAAGCTTTTGAAAGCCGTAGGGTTTTCTTATCCCCAATTGAGGTTAAATTAAAACTTGTTCAAAATAATTTATAGGATTAAAATTTAGTTACTCATAGCGCGATGAAGCTCGCGAAAACCGACACATTATTTTGTCTGATGGCTTCTACCAGGAAGATTTTCTCGTTAGAAGCTTTTTTTGTTTACAACCAGAACCATCCCTATATCCTGAAGGATTGCGTGGAGAGTTAATATGGAAAATAAAAATTTGCCAGCCGAAAAAGAACCTAACAAGGCCGCTAATTTACCAGAGGACAAACAAATAGAAAGAAATGTTTTGTCTTTAGGCTGGGTAGCCTTTTTTGGCGGTTTGGCTCAAGATATGATCCAGCCAATCCTGCCCATTTTCTATACCTCAGTCCTTGGTCTAAGCAAAGAGTATATTGGTTTGATCGAAGGTTCCCTGACCACAGTTGTAAGTTTGATGAAAATTGGTGCAGGGTATCTTTCAGATAAATTAGGCGTGAGAAAGACCATCGTGTTTATCGGGTATGCACTCTCTGCCGTTGCTCGCTTCAGCTTAGGATTGGTCAATGGCGATGCGGCTGTCTTTGGAGTCAGATTAACAGATGGGGCTGGAAAGGGATTGAAAGATGCACCTCGCGACGCACTGGTTGCGGGTTCAGCCGGCAATAGAAAATTAGGACTTGCTTTTGGAATCCAACGTACCCTGGATACATTAGGGTCTGTCGCCGGACCACTAATCACCTTTGGATTACTTAAACTCTGGGTCAATCACCCCAATAAATACCGAGAAATATTTATGACCGCCGGCGTGATCGCATTTATACCCCTGATAATCATTGGATTCTGGGTAAAGGAAAGAAAGCAACCAATCAATAAACAGCTAATTTCGTTAAAGATCCTCAAAGGACCATTTGCGGGCTTTTTGATCATCATGCTGCTTTTTACTTTGGGTAACTCATCAGACGCTTTCTTAATTCTACGCGCTGAGGATGTAGGCGTTTCAAGCACGATGATCCCTCTCGTTATCGCGTTATTTAATTTAATATCTGCCCTTACTTCGATACCGGCGGGCAAGCTTTCAGACCGAATCGGCAGACGAACGGCAATCACCATTGGATGGGGAATCTATGCTTTAGCTTATTTAGGATTTGCATTGGCCAGGCAGGCTTGGATGATGTGGGTACTTTACGCGTTTTACGGACTTTATTATGCCTTCACTGAGGGATCCGCTAAGGCGATGGTCGCCGAATTAGTACCCGAAGCGAATCGGGGTGCTGCCTATGGTTTGTTCAATGCATCTATTGGAGTTATGGCTTTGCCAGCCAGTTTGTTAGCTGGTTTTCTGTGGAATATATCCGCTGCGGCACCTTTTGCGTTTGGGGCTTTTATGGCCTTCCTGGCTTTCATTGCATTGCGATTTCTACCTAAAGGAAAAGTGGAATAAATCAGGTTTTAATCTTGATCTCCTTACAATTAACTTTTTGAAAAAAAGTCAGCTCAATGAAAAACATATTGATATCATTATTAGCTGAGCAAGTATAATTTAAGAAGCGATGAGGCTCGCTTGATTTAATCGAACCGCCCAAAATGGCTGATAGCCTCTGACTGCGATCATGATCGCAGTCAGAGGTTTTTGTTAATTTACGTCGATACATATTGGAATTTAAGAAACTATACATATGAAAACCAATCCGGACAGAAAAGTGGAAAAGGGAAATTCAGATGTGGGTGAAATTTTTCTAACGACACCCCAACAGAGATCACTAACTACCTCCCTGCTCCTATTTGAGCAAGCCCTTCGGAAAGCGGCTCGATTACTCTCAGAAGAGGATGAAAATGGAATCTTATATTCTCGGAGGTCGCAATTGAACCTCCAACGTCGACTACTAATTCAAAAGAAAATTGCCATTGCTCTTGACCCCGCCTCGAGCGGTTTCTTTGAAGATGGTTTTTATAACCTGCGCACTGAAGGCAAGAAAGTGACCTCAGCCGAAATGGTAGCAATGTATGCTGACTGGGTCCAAAAGTATCCAATTGTTGTTCTTGAAGATGGCCTGGCTGAAGACGATTGGGAAGGTTGGAAACTTCTCAACCAGACAATTGGAGACAAGATAGAACTGGTTGGTGATGATCTGTTCGTTACCAATGTCGAGCGTGTCGCAAGAGGCATTCGAGAAAACGTGGCCAATGCGGTTCTGATCAAACTTAACCAGATTGGAACACTCAGCGAAACAATAGCTACTATTGAAATGGCGCGTAAGGCTGGTTGGGGGGCGATGGTTTCACATCGCTCGGGTGAGACTGTGGACAGCTTTATCGCTGACTTCACAGTAGCCATGAGCACAGGGCATCTCAAGACTGGTGCTCCTTGTCGTGGAGAACGCGTTGAAAAATATAATCAGTTGATGCGCATCGAAGAAGAGCTCGGCAATTCAGCAATCTATGCCGGTCGAAAAGCATTTGTGAGATAACACGGGACATTGCTATCTTGGGGCTGGGATTAATCCCTGCCCTATTATTTTTGGAGTGTTTTATGGCAACGACGATTCTTCTTGTTCGTCACGGACAGACAGAATGGAACCGGATTGAGCGGTTTCGAGGTCAGATTGATATTGAATTAAATTCAACCGGACAGGAACAAGCCAGAAGGACCGCTCAGAAGATTTACAAGCATTGGGCACCAGTTGCGATTTTTTCAAGTCCGCTGAAGCGGGCAGCACAGACAGCTAACACAATTGCCCAACTTTTTGGTTTACCTATTCAAACGCATCAGGGATTGATTGATATTAACTATGGCGATTGGCAAGGATTAACCCCTGATGAAGTAAGCGAAAAATGGCCAATTCAACTCACCAATTGGTATAAAATCCCAGGGAAGTCGGTAATCCCCGGGGGGGAGTCCTTAGTCCAGGTTCAAGTTCGTGCCATGACAGCATTATCTTCGATAATTAAGGATCATTCTAAACACACGGTGGTACTCGTCAGTCACACGGTTGTTAACCGGCTTATTCTTTTAGGCATCTTAGGGCTTGACATAGATCGTTTTTGGCAGTTGCGTCAAGAACCTTGCGCAATAAATCTTTTCGAGATGGAAAACCAGGGATATACACTTTTTTCAATGAACGATACCTGCCATCTTGAGGATTAACTAGTTAAAAATAGTTAGTTTGTTAACTTATTACTGTCCTCATTGTTGGGAGATCGGTACAGAAAAACAACGAACTTGTCCAAATTGCGGTTACGCCCTAGAGAATTTTAAGAAATATGATTATGAGGATAAGCTCATTGCTGCTCTGCATCATTCTGTTGCAGAACGCAAGATCATGGCAGTCCAGGTTTAGGAATTCGTCAGAATAAACGTTCGTTACAAGAATTTCAAAAGATTCTCTCCAGCGATGAAGCCAACCGCTTCTTTTTAAGATCGATTTTATTAGCAGTCGCAAAAATAGACGATCCAACTCAAGAAGTTATCCTTCACCAAACACTTGATCATCCATCAGAATTGATAGCTCATTTTGCAGAAGAACTACTCGAGCAATTATCTGGCCATCGACCAATCGATAAAAGGGACCGACACACTGGATGAAGGCTTTCGAAATTTATATTCAGGAGCACGTCCAACTTATTTACTTTATTACCGAGTCGGTGCGACAATGGATTACTTTTCGAGTTTTCCAAAAATGACATTGAACACATCTTCTCCATAACTGGTTGGCAAAGGTTCTCCTTCAAAAAGTTTAAAGGTGCGTTTGCCACCCGCTTTTCTTTCAGCTCGCAAGTAGATTGCATCATCCATTCTCTTTTCATAAAACGTTTTTGCGAACTCATACATATGGGTAACAAAAAAGACTTTTACATTTCTCTCAATCAACGCACTCGTTATTTGTCTAGCAATTTCAGAACCTTCCCGTTCGTTTGTCGCGGCAAAGGATTCATTAAACAGCATAAGTGAATTAGGTTTTATCAATTCGACAATAGCGCTCATTCTGCCAAGTTCCTCATCTAATTTTCCGCTTTTCATAGAAGCGTCTTCTTTTCGTTTGTAATGAGTAAACACACCTTCACATATATTTGCACTAAAATCCTCGGCAGTGACAAACATGCCAGCCTGCATCAGGAGTTGAGATAACCCAATACTTCTCAGGAAGGTTGATTTTCCACCTTGGTTTGCGCCGGTAATGATTACTAAATTTTTCGAGTCAGCATTGCTATCATAACCGACTATTTCCTTATTCATGGTCAACGCCAAACTCACATCATACATTCCTTGAAATGTATGCCTCTTTTCCTTTATCGCGAAAGGAATGGGAAAGGTTATAGGGTTTCCCGTTTTCTCAAGTTGCTCTTTGAGATTTATACAACCAACATAGAAAGCAAGTTCGTTTTGGAGCATATTGAGGAAGTTTTCAATGTGTTCAGTGGCTTGTGCCAGCGCATTTGCGGCTGAGTTTACGCCTATGTCTTTTAGGTCACTTAACGCACGTGCACCAGCATCATCCCTTCCACTAATTGTGAATGAATAAACAGGAGATTTTTTACTGAATACTTCTTTGATCCAATTCTTATTTTTAGAATTGAATAGACGCAGCGCATACTTCGTACCCTCGTTCCCCTTCCCTAATTCAGCACTGATCAATACCCCCTCACGAAACTTTAACAGTTTGAGATGATCTTCAACAATAGAGAAATATTCGTCATCAAGTTCATGTTGAATCATCGAGAAGAACCGATTGAATCCCTCAGACTCAAATTCATTTGAATGTACATCGGCAATTTTTCTTAGCTCCTTTAGTAAAACAACAAACATTTCCATCAAACTTACTGCGCTGCTCAAGACTCCGCTTGGTGAATGTGTAAAAATACCCAAC
>JBBQNI010000063.1:0-16839 GCA_038329785.1 Anaerolineales bacterium
TAACTCATTTCCTCTAACGCTTGTCCACATTCCGGACAATGGTTCAATTCGCATTTGTATATCGTCGGCGTTGTTCGGTATAATCCGCTTGGGGTTCTCATCTTCTGCTCCTTGTTTGATACTCAAGTTGCAGTATCCCATAAGAACCCCTTTCCTATACTTAAAGTGACTTTTTCGGTAGTGCGTAAATAGTATCAAAATAGGGTAATATTAATTCCAACAAAATACGTGGTACTTAATAATAATTCATGCCACTCACATATTTGCGCGAAGCATTCGTGATCAAAACTATCCCATCCGGAGATTACCATGAACAATAAAATTCATTACACCACCGGTGAATGCAGCCTGGGCATCATCCTGGTTGCCGAAAGTGAACGAGGAATCTGTGCCATCGCTTTTGGTGATGACGAAACTGCATTAATTACATATCTCCACACACTCTTTCCAAATGCAGCCATCCAACCGGCAGCTACTGATTTTGCCAACGGCCTGGCGGAGGTGATTGCCTTCGTCGAGGATCCGCAAATCGGTCTGCACCTGCCGCTGGATATTCGCGGTACAGTTTTTCAGCAAAAGGTATGGCAGGCTTTATGTGAAATACAACCAGGCTCGACCAGCACATACTCAGAACTTGCCGCACGCATTGATTCACCCAAAGCGGTTCGCGCTGTTGCCAGTGCCTGTGCAGCCAATAAGCTGGCGGTAGTAATTCCCTGTCACCGCGTCATTCTGAAAGATGGCGGCCTGGCAGGTTATCGCTGGGGAGTAGAAAGAAAACGTATTTTGTTACAGCGCGAAATGAATCCCTCTGACGGAAATAAGCCCGCATAATTTATTAAGAAAGCGTGGATATGCGCTGAAGGATTATTTTTTATCTTTTCTTGTCTGCCCTCCATTCTTATGATAGAATCTTGAAGCGCTGGGAGCATTTGAGCCCACCAGGAGAGATGGCCGAGTGGCTTAAGGCGCCTGTCTTGAAAACAGGTGTGGGGCAACCCACCGTGGGTTCGAATCCCTCTCTCTCCGCTAAAAATCGAATACTGGGGAGGTGCCAGAGTGGTTGAATGGGGCCGCCTGCTAAGTGGTTGTCGGGTGTAAAGCCCGACCGAGGGTTCGAATCCCTCCCTCCCCGCCTTGACTGACTGACTACGTCAACCTCAGTTTACCAATAACTTACTTCTTCATTTCAATTGAAGAAGTTTTTTATTATTAATATCATGTGTAGACAATCGCAGCCTTTGTAAAGTGATTGGCAGACAGCTTAAAATCCTTTATATTCTTGTTGTGGTTGACCTGACTGCGTTCAACCGCACCGATATGACGGCTTGTGGATCCTCACTGCATTAGATGGGGTTGGGAGCCAAAAGCCTCATTGTCCCAATACTCCTCTTAAATAATTTAAGGCACCCACCGGATTCCACACCTGAACCAAAAAACTTGGTTTTTTGCCAGACTTCGGAGATACTTATGTGCTTCCAGAATTTTTGCGGCACAATCAACCGCTATCCCATTTATCCTGGAAGACTGGCGAATTAAGGAGGCTGGATGGTATTACGAATTGTTATTTTTTATGTCTTAACCTGGTTTTTTATCATTTTGCTTGGCGGAATTCAACAGCAAACTGGCTTGCTGCCCGCTGAAATCGGCTTACCACAATGGGGTCCGGCTATAGCCGCTTTGTTGATGCTATTCATTTTTCGCAAGGATGGCTTTATATTGACCTTTGTTTCAAAAAACACGGGGTGGCAGCGCTATCTCCAGGCTGCCATCATCCCTGCCGGCGCAGCCTTGCTAGTCTGGCTGCTGAGTTCACTTTTACAGATCCAACCCCAGACAGCCAGCGCTACACAAGCCTCTCTCTGGTTGGCTGCTATTTGGGCGCCTTTCGGCGCATTGGGGGAGGAAATCGGCTGGCGCGGCTATTTGCACAAAAAACTGGACCCCCAAATGCGTGGACTGGTCTCTTCTATCCTGGTCGGGCTTTTATGGATGCCGATCCATATCCATTTTCTTAACCAGGGACCTTTATTCATTTTCTTGCTGGTATTACTGATCATTTCCTATTCCGTTGTGGTGTACGCATTGGTACAGGAAACCGGCTTTAGCATTCTGCTGGCCGCCATCTTTCACCTGACCATCAACCTGACCAACATGCTCTACCTGGATTTATTTTATGAGACACAATTCATGCTGATCAACGCCCTGGTTTGGGTGCTGATTGCAGCGGGATTTGTGGTTGCAAAAAGACAGCTTTTCTTCGAAAGAAGAAAATAGCTGGCGATTGCCGGTGGGATTACAGGCGAAATACCGGATGGATGAAGATGATGTACACACATTAATCGACTTGGGCAATGGCTCTTTTTTATGCTTACTTCCCGTCTTTCTCGAGTCAACCATCTAGGAAATCGTATTACAGACATTGTCTATTAAGAAAGCTATTCTGTGGATAATCTTTTAAGTGGTCTGGAAGAGGAGCGCAAAACTTATTACCAGGATCACTACTTCCATCGCCTTGTGCAAAACGCGTCATTTTTCGGACCGCTTCCTATATAATAAACATATGAAATACGAACACATACACAACCTGGAAATACCGAAAATTGGTTTTGGCACCTGGAAGATCGGTGGCGAAAGCCAGGCTGATCCCTCCAGGGATGATTTTTACCTGGACGCCCTGCGTTCAGCCTTGGAAATTGGTTACACCCATTTCGACACAGCAGAGGTATACGCCACCGGACACTCCGAGGAATTGCTGGGGAAGGCCATACTTGAAAAAGACACTCCCCGCGAATCACTCTTCATCACCTCCAAGGTTTCACCAGAGAATCTGCATTACGATGATGTTTTGCGATCTTGCGCTGGCAGCTTGCGCCGGTTGGGCATGGATTACCTCGATCTCTATCTGATCCACTGGCCTGGCAAAGGTATTCCGCTATCCGAGACCTTTCGCGCGCTTAATCAACTGGTCCGCGAAGGAAAGGTGCGTCATCTGGGTGTTAGCAATTTCAATCTGAAACTTCTAAAACAATCCATTAAATTAAGTGAAACGCCATTGCTGACTAATCAGGTTTCCTACAGCATCCCCGATCGTAAGTACCAGAAGAATGGTGTGCTGGAATTCTGCCAGCAACACGATGTCCTGCTGACAGCCTACAGCCCGGTCAAACGCCGTAATATAAAAAGCGACCCAACACTGAAAAATATCGCTCAGGAACATAATGCCACGCCAGAACAAATTGCCCTGGCCTGGTTGGTAAACCAACCGCGCGTGATCACGATTCCCATGTCTGCCAATCCTCAGCACCAGGCCGAGAATCTGGCTGCAGCGGATATCGAACTCACTGTGGACGAAATGGCACGGCTAGGGTAGCCGCTACCAACCAGTTGCAAGTGTCATAACAACTTCCTGTTCCCCAGCGTTACTCATTTACCGCCCTTCGCAATCGCAAAGAATTAAACACCACCAGCAGGCTGCTAACAGCCATAGTTGCTGCTGCAATGACGGGACTGATGACACCGAAGATGGCCAATGGCACTGCCAATAAATTGTAGGCGAATGCCCAGGCCAGGTTTTCCCTGATTATTCGCCTCGTGTGACGTGAGAGTTGCAAGAACCACGGAATCAGCATCAGATCTGAGCGAACCAGTACCAGATCAGATGTTGCCCCGGCTACGTCACTTCCGCTGGAAACGGTAATACTCAAATCGGCCTGAGCCAACGCAGGGGCATCATTCACACCATCTCCGACCATGGCAACAAACTCGCCCATCCCCTGCCAGGTGCGTATTTGGGTTGCTTTTTGCTCTGGCAATCTTCCGCCGGCATAGGTTTTAATGCCCAGTCTTTCTGCCAGAAAAGCAGTTGTTTTTTTTGAATCGCCGGATAAAACTGCAAGCTGAATGTGGTCATTTTGCAGCCATTCCAAGACGGGTTGGACTGCGGGATCTGGCTCATCTTGCAATGCTAAAAATCCGGCGATCTGATCACCAACATCCACCCAAACTATAGTATCACCCTGGGCAGCCCATGCTTCCGCCTGTTCCACCAGCGGAAAATCCGGTGCAATTTTTACCAACGCGGTTGAACCCACCACAACTCGCTGTGGATCAGCTGACATTACCCTTGCTGATGCACCAGCTCCTTGAATTGCCACGAATTCTCCACTCTCTAATAAGGGCTCAGTATTTGCCTGAGTGATTGCCTTTGCTAAAGGGTGGGCGGAAAACTGCTCAACCGAGGCGGCCAATTGCAGCAGCTGTTTTTTATCTCCCTCATATTTTGGCGCGAGCACGATCATGGAGACGCTGAGTTCACCACGGGTCAATGTACCAGTCTTGTCAAACACCATTCGGCTGACTTTTGTTGCGGTTTCAATCGCGGCTGGCGTTCGTACCAGCACGCCCTTACGGGCTGCTTTGCTCAATGAAATCGATAGCGCTAAGGGGGTAGCCAAACCTAACGCGCAGGGGCAGGCCACTACCAGCACTGCTACACCCGCCAAAATAGCTTTTTCCAGTGAATGGTCAAGCCAGAACCAACCTGCAAATGTTAATATTGAAATTGCCACGATGCCGAAGGCAAAATAAGTTGAGACTCTATCCACCAGGCGTTGGATAGGTGGTTTCGAACTGAGAGTCTCTGTAACGAGATTGCTGATATGAGCCAGGCGTGAATTTGTCACCGGCTCGGACACCTGCAGTTCCAGGATGCCTTCAGCCAACAAAGTACCTGCAAACACGCTATCTCCCCTCGATTTTTGCACTGGCAGCGATTCTCCAGTCAACATGGCCTCGTCTACCGCTCCTTCACCTGCAATGACACTGCCATCCGCCGCAATACGTTCTCCCCCACGCACACGAATCCTATCCCCGCTAACCAGATCTTCGGAACGTACTTTTTCCCAATCCTGTGCAACTCTTCGCCATGCAATTTCAGGTTGTAAGCGAAGCAACATATTTAAATCCTTGCGGGCTTGTGCTCCCCCGACTGTTTCGAGATAACGTCCGAAGAGAATGAAAACTGTAATCATCACAACCGAATCAAAATAAGTTTCACCTGCACCGGTTAATGTAATGTAAACGCTGTAACCATATGCAGATAATACGCCCAGACTGACAAGGCTATCCATGGTAGCCGTGCGTGCAAGCAGTGCCCGCCAGGCACCCTGGAGAAAACTCAATCCCCCAAAAAACAAAACCGGCGTGGCCAGCAGCCAGACCAGGAATTGTAATTTACGCACCTGCACAGATTCAAATTGAGAGAGTGCATATAGAGGATACAATTGAACGAAGTAGAGCAGCATGACTTGCATTCCAAAGGCAATTGCCGCTATAAGCTGCAGCGAAATGCGTTCTTGTAGACGCTGTTTTTGAAGCCCGGCTTTAGAAGAAGTAAAATTAACCCGATAACCGAGTGGTTTTAGTTGCTTAATGACGGTTTGGGGATTTAAGATATCGGGATCAAACTCAATCCGTCCGCGCTCAGCCGCAAAACTAACATCCGCCTCTTTAATCCCGGGTTGACTTCTAAGAATCCGTTCCGCTGCCAGCGAACAGCCTGGGCACCACATGCCGTCAATGGTAAAAAAAGCACTTTCTGCCGGCTTTTTGATCAGATTACTAAGTACCGGTTTGGAAATCTTTAATTGTGGTAACACCTGTGAGAGCATATTATTATCTGCTGCGACTTCGTAAACCCGTGCACATCCTTCACAGCAAAACTGTTTATTTTCCCCGTCCACATCTCGAATGATAGGTAAATTGGGGAGTGGCAGCCCACATAAATCACAAAAATCGGTTTCGGTCACCAGATCATCACTTTCCCGGGAAGCATTAAATGACCAATCACACCCAACCCTGCTGTACCCCGCAGCACCAATTGTGTACCAACCAGGATCACAAATACCCCGGAGATGCGGGCCAATTTACGCCGCCACTTTAGCGATAACATGTCTGCCCCAAGTCCAAACGTCAGGAGCGCTGGTATGGTACCCAGCCCGAAAACGATCATGCCAAAAGCACCGAGGAGCGCATTGCTAGTTGCAGCAGAAAGCAACAACGCGCTGGCTACCAAACCACAAGGAAGCAGCCCATTGAGCATACCCAGCAGAAAAATGCCACGGCGACCGGGCATTTTCATCATCCTCCTCATGGCGCTCTGCCACCAAATGCTTAACCTTTGTCCGGCTGGAACTCGCACCCAGCCCAGATAGACCAGGCCTGCAAGAATAACGATTGCACCAAAAATCAGGCTGATCAGCCCTAATAGATGAGCCGAACGCAGAATGCTACCTGTTGCCTGACCGACAAATCCAGCCGCCAACCCGAGCACACCGTACACACCGATACGGCCGCTGTGATAAAGCAGGTGATCTGGTGCGGATTTAAGTCCACGGCGGGAAAAACGGGAGGATACCACCAGCACCAGCGGACCGCACATACCGAGGCAGTGACCCAGACTGCCTGTCAGGCCGATGATCAGCAGAGGAAACAGTGCCGTCAAATTGGGAAACCCACTCAAGCAATCTCCTCAAATATATGACTCTCCAGATTCAGCAGCTGTACTTTAAGTTTAAATTCATGCAACAGTTTTTCTTCATTAAGCATGGATTGACTGCGGTGAAGTTCAATATCATCCCACGTGTCCCAGACACTTTCAAAAACGATATGCGTTTTCTCTTCATTGCTAAGCGAGTACATGGCACGAGAAGTAATATAGCCCGGCTCATTTGGTAAAATTGCACGCAAATAGCCGACAGAGCGTTGTAATTCATGACCAATTGATAATGCTCCGAATTCAGCACTATCAATATCGAAATTGATACGATAGATATAGGACATTGTTTCACCTACTTCACAAAAGTTCGTATGGAAAAAAGAATCTGTGACCAATTTAGAATGGCATAAATGATCATCCATACGGGAACCCCTACCAGGGCGATTTTAACAAGAAGGGGGGGGCCTCCACCTGCTTCCTCAATGGTTCCAGCAAAACTATCAATGTAACCATCTGCTCGGACTGTTTCACCCCCCTGCTGGTCGCTCTCTTCAGATCTTTGCGAATCAGCTGAGCTCGCGCGTGGACCTGAGCTTCCAGGTGGGGTGGAGATCTGCCGGCTGGCTGCCGAGAGAAAAACTCCAAAAATCAGGAAAATCAATCCACCCCCAACAATTCCGATCAATTCTCCCCAAATATTCAATACATTCGCAGTCATGAGTCACCTCCATAATCGTCGTGACTTCTTGAATTCGCCCGACCTTTGCGCTTTGATGCTAACTCCCGACCTGGCCAGGCTTCTGGTTCGTGTTCCTCTAACATGGTAAACTTTGATTCTTCAATATCGTGAAATTGATTTTCCTTCCATGCCCAGAAAATAAACGCAAATACAGTCAGCGCCATAAAAACAAGCCAGGCAATAAAAATGATTACGCCAATCGCCATGTTTCAACCTCCTGGAGTGGGGCTTGGGGTAGGAGAAGACGCAGGTGTTGGCGATGCTTGCGGCACTGCCCCCGGGTTTTCCACAAAACTGGCCAGGTCAAAAATATCAGTTTCGCTGAGGAGGGTGTGGAAAGGACCCATTAAAGAATCCGGGACACCTTCCCAAATGCGCCAGAAAATATAATTGAATGGCATGTTCGCTTCCATAGCAGCCGGGTAGGGCAGCCCATTTTGGATCAATTTTGCATTGTCGGACTGCAATCCCTGACCATCCTTACCATGACACCCAGAACAAAATTGACTGTAAAGATCTGACCCATGTTGCACATCAATGGTATGACCTTCATCTTTCCACAGACTGGTACTGACCTGTGCAAAATTCGCTGCAATCTTCCCTTCATTAAAAACACTTGCAATCTGCTTGCCTTTGCCCTGCACTGATTTTTGGGTGATGTTTGCCTGGATATAAGCAATTACATTCCAACGGTACTGCAAAGGCATCCATTCTCCCCAGGCTGGCATGGCGGAGTTTTGCAAGCCATAACTGACACGTGCAAACCATTCGCCATCTGAAAGACCTCGCGTATCCGGTGAAGTAAAATTGGCCGGCTGTACGTCCAAATAGGCTCCATCCCAGCCATCCCCCAAGCCCGCCAGGCCATGACAATGAGCACACATACCGGTAAACATGCCTTTCCCGGCCATTAAATTTGGGGCTGCATAGACCAGTTGGCTATTATCCCCGCCATCTACCTGGTTGGCACTCAAATCCTTCGGCATTTCTTGCGTCAGGAAGATATCCGGGTAAACCTGAGCTTGATCAGTGGCAGGACGTGCCAAAGTTTGGGTAAAATTGATGCGAATGTAATAAACCAATGCCCAGCGCTCCTCCTCTGAATAGCGAAACTTCCAGGCCGGCATGGCTGTCCACGGAACGCTTTCGCTGATTCGCCAGAAATAATCTGCATCGCTATAGTTCCCGTAGGAACCATCTGAAAAGTCTGGCGGAACCGGTAACAGCCCCGCGCGATAGACTCCCTTGCCCGTGCCGGCGTCCCCGTGACAAACCCAACACTCACGGATAAAAATATGTTTCCCTTGATCCAGTGTCTCAACTGACTGCGGGAGTGGATTGCTCAAATTAGCGTAATCTCCGCTGGGATTACCTTCATCCGGGTCATGCTCTATAGGATGAGCGAAGAACTGCTGAACATAATGAATAACATTCCAGCGCTGCTCCTCGCTCAGAGACTCCTTCCAGGGTGGCATGACCGAACCGGGAATACCTTCCGAGACGTGCCAGAACCATTGTTCGTCCGGCATTGAGCGAATCGGCTCAGCTTTAAAGTTTGCAGGCGTCACGATCTTTGTGCCGGCATAGGTTCCCAGTCCATTTCCGGAACAACCATGACAGGTCTGGCAATATTCTATATATAGTTCTTTACCTTCAAACAAGCCGGATTGGTTGAATAATGGCCAACCAACCGGCGAATTCCCGGATGACTGAGCAACAAGCGGGTAACCGTGCGGATCTGTGACGCTTGCATAATCGACTGGCGGCTGTATCATCCATTCAGCTGCCGTACGATCCCCCAGGTTGTAGAGATATGTGCCCAGAGCGCTTAAATCTTCTTCTGGTAGAAATTCAAAACTGGGCATGATCGACATCGGAGAGTACTGACGAGGATCCTTCAAGTGTTCAATTTCCCAAACCTCACTGCGTTTACGGCCAATGTATGAAAGATCGGGACCGGTTCGCTCAGAACCCAGCACTACAGGCGCGTCAAAAACGTAGTTGCCGCCCTGTGAAACCGGGCCGGTGGCATTATTGTCATAGTAGCGTACATATTGAGTATGACAATAATCACAGCCATTCGACCAATACAATTCCCGTCCGCGCTGCTCCTCAACCGTGTATGGATGTGCAGCCAGAGTTTGGGGAGGATTCCAGATCCATCCGGGTATAAAAACAACCGCCATGACAACCGCAATGAAAATGAACAATCCACCGCCAACAATTATTGTAAAAGACATTTTCATCTTTTCACCTCCTTAGTTGACAATACCAGTCTCACCGACCAACGCACCAGGCTTTAAATCTGGTTTCGCAGGCTGACGGATTGGTATCTCAGGATAATGTACCGGCCTACGCACAATTACTGTCGCAAACACGTTGTATGCAAAAACAAGGAAACTGGCCCATAACACTGAACCACCGGCGGCACGTAAAGCCATATACGGCTGCAGCCCGGGAAGTACAGTCCACACAGGCAGTCCTTCGTGAACCCAGGATGTACCCTGTGTTGCACCTACCAGCAAGAATCCGGCAAAAAAGAAGGTAAAGCCAATTACATACATGGCATATTGAATGTTTGCCAGCGTTCTACTGAATAAGCGAACATTCATCACGCGGGGGATGACATAGTAAATTGCTCCCATGATGGTGGAAGCCGAAAAAAAGAGCAGCGAGAGGTGGGCGTGGCCAGGCACATATTGCGTGAAATGTGTCAGTAAATTAATACTTCGAAATGCTTGATGCGAACCCTGGTAAGAAACCAGGACGTATGCGGCGAATCCGGTGACGACAAAGCGAAGTGGAATGCTCGTGATAACTTTGTTCCAATTGCCTCGCATCGTCAACCAGATATTGGCCATAAATGCAACCACAACCAGGATCATTCCGATACTTTCTGCTATAGCCAGTGTCTTCAGCCAGTAAGGAATAGGAGCCCATTCAAGATGATGTCCTCCCACGCCAGTATAGAACAGGGCAATCCCCCAAAAAGATATGAGTGATAACAAATGACTGTAGAGCGGAGTGTGCGTTTCCCGTGGAACAATGAAGTAAATCACGGGAAGCAGACCGGTTGTGAACCACAGACCGAGTACATTGTGACCATAAAACCAGTTGAATATGGAATCATTTATACCGGTTAATGATCCTGTAGCAGGGTTCCACATCACATTTCCGATGAAGTACAACAATGGGAACCAGATCAAGGTGCCGCTGATATACCACAATGATACGTACAGTTTTTGCTCCACTCGTTTCGAAATAGTCATATAGAGATTGATCAGATTAAGGATACAAACGAGAATCACGCCGATATCTACCAGGTAAATCATCTCGGCATACTCTCGACCTTGCGATTTTCCAAGTAAAAGAAGCACAACACCGCTAATCACCGAAAACACCCAAAGAATTGCTGCTATACTACCCACCACTTCGCTCCAGAGCTTGCGGCCAGTCAAACGGGGAATTATATAATACCAAAGCCCCATCATGCCTGTTGACAGGAAAGCGAACATGACAGTATTTGTATGTGCCTGCCGCAATCTTCCGAAGACTAACCAGGATATTCCTCGAAACAAGTCGGGGAATACAAATTGAAGTGCCAAAATAAAACCCATACTGACGCCCACTACCAGCAAGGCAGTGGCCGAAAGCAAGAAAAGACGGACGGCACTATTGTCCTTGGAAAACCAAAAATACCAGGTCCTCGCCTCGTTTTCAGAAGCTTTTATCATCATTCCCTCCCCGTGGATATAATAAAAATTGACCGTTCTCAATATTCAAATTTAGATCGTTAAGAATTATTAAATGACCTGATTGAGGTCAACAGTCAAGCATAAACAACAGTTGAAACTGTAAAACGAACTCCTCTAATTAAATTATAGGCCGTTAACTTCCAGAAAAAAATAAGGGATTTCCCTACCCTGAAAAATGAATGTCGTTTTTTAGACTGACGGCCACTTGTTACAAAAACTAAGTAGTGATTTCATCCGTTGATCACGAATGCTTAGCACGAATGAAAGAATGCTCCGCACGAATATTCGTGATTTATTTTTAAGTAGGGTGCCAGAAAATTATTGGGATCAGGTTCGCAATTTATCGCTGGCCAGGCGATTCAAACTGATGCCTTCTTCTGCTGCCTCCAGCACTAGTTGCCGGTGAAGTTCAGGTGTCACTCTCAACATAAAGCGCCCGCTGTATTTTCTTGCAGACAGGGGGTCAGGAAGGGATTCATAGTTCGATTTCATATCCGAAACCACATCAGTAACAATCTGGCGAATCCCTTCTAATGCCTTTTCCGGTGTGGTCGCCAGCCAACTCAGGCTTGGAAATTCGCCACAGGAAGCGACATATTCATCATCTTCCGCTGACTATGTAACTCGATATGTATAACGATCATTCTTTATCATTATCTGATACCTCCAACCGTTAAACGGCCTCGAGAACCTGATGAACTCGTTAAATCTTAGCAAGATGGATGTTCCAGCAATTTATCTACGAATATTTCGCGATTAAAGTTTGTAATGTTTTTTACAACAGAGTTCACATCAACCAATTATCTATATACAATCTCAAAACAAAACCCCGGTGTGACCCGGGGCTTGCTTTCGGTGTTTTTTATTTCTTCCCGTCACTCTTGGTGGGAATGACCGGATTGCTTACTTGCTTTGGTTTTTCTTTCTTCTTTTTACGGCTTTCCTTATTCTTTGGACTCTTATCTCCCATATTAACCTCCTAATGAAATTACAGGCAATGTTTATTACGACACTCGTTTCCAAGCAACCCTTATAGATTAACGCATAATAACGTTAATTGCAAGACTCTCCAAGCACAGAAATGATAAATAGGATGAGCTTTTTTCTACGATCTTAATTTTTTTTGTTATATCAATTCTTATTCTTGAAGATAGCATTTCTCAAATAATTTCAATTCACCGTTTGGATCGTTTCCAGAATGTCAAATTCTTTTTGCAAGGCAAAATACATTTCCCATCTCAGTTGCACATTCATCCAGAAATCGGGCGATGTGCTGAAAAATTTTCCCAGCCGCAAGGCCGTACTGGCAGTTACACCTCGGCGACCATGCACCAGGTCATTTATCCTCTGGTATGGCACATGGATCCCGTCAGCAAGTTGCTGTTGGGATAATCCCAGCGGGCACAAAAATTCTTCCAACAGCATTTCGCCGGGATGTGTAGGGGGACGATTTTTTGGAACGCGTATCAGATCACTGGTCCTGCGTGCAAGACTTCTGATGGCACGGCCTCGGCAAACTGGGCAAAGTTTTGTACGAACATGCCTGCCAGCTTTCTTGCCTGGGCGTCATAATCCTCTGGGTCCGGCCAGGTACTGCGCGGCTGCAGCACTTCCGCGGGTACACCCGGGCAACTGCGCGGAACCAATACGCCAAAGATTGGGTCTGTATCATATTCAACCTCATCCAGGCTGCCGTTCAAGAGCGCATCCACCATTGCGCGGGTGAATTTGATTTTGATGCGTGAACCGACCCCATAGGGTCCACCCGTCCAGCCGGTATTAACCAGCCAGCATTTGCAATCATTCTGTTGAACTCGCTCGCCCAGCTGCTGGGTATAAACCATCGGATGGTGTACCATGAAGGGCCCCCCGAAACAGACGCTGAAGGTAGCCTGCGGCTCTTTAATGCCTTTCTCCGTCCCGGCCACTTTGGCGGTATAGCCGGAAAGGAAGTAGAACATAGCCTGGTCGCGGGTCAGCAATGCAATCGGCGGTAAGACACCGAAGGCATCGGCAGTCAAAAAGATGACATTACGCGGATGCCCGCCCATACCGCTTGGCTCATGGTTGGCGATCCGGCGCAGCAGGTAAGAAGCGCGGGTATTCTCCGTGATTGTTTCATCATTCAAGTCAATCTTGCGCGTGTTGGGGTTAATGACCACATTTTCGAGAATGGTGCCAAAGCGCTGCGTCATATCATAAATCTGTGGCTCATCTTCCGCGGATAAATTAATTACCTTGGCATAGCAGCCGCCTTCAAAATTAAAGATGCCATGATCGCTCCAGCCATGTTCATCGTCTCCAATCAGGTGCCGGGTCGGGTCCGCGGATAAGGTGGTTTTACCGGTTCCACTCAACCCAAAGAAAAGAGCGCTATGGCCCTGCGGGCCAATATTGGCGGCACAGTGCATCGGGAAGACCCCACGCAACGGGTAGAGGTAATTCAGCACGGTAAAGACCGTCTTTTTAATCTCCCCCGCATAGCGGCTGCCGGCAATCAATGCCAGTTTCTGTCCCAGGTGAATGACCACGGCCACATCTGAGCGGGTGCCATCAATTTCCGGCTCCGATTCAAAATCCGAAGCCACCAGCACCGTGAACTCAGGGATAAAATCCTTGGGCTGAGTGTTCTCGGCGTGTAAAAACATGTTGTAGGCAAACAGGCTCTGCCAGGCTGTATCGGTCACCACTCGCACCGGAAAGCGGTAAGCGGGATCTGCCCCACCATAGCAATCCTGGGCATACAATTCCTTCTGGCTAAGGTAATCCAGAATACGGCTTTTGAGGATTTCAAATTTGCCTGGGTCAAATGGCTTGTTAATTTTACCCCACCATATCAGCTCCTGGCTGGAGCTTTCTTTGACAAAGAATTTATCATTGGCGGAACGTCCGGTGGCTTTGCCGGTATAGATTACTATTGGGCCATTTTCGGCAATCATGGCTTCTCCCCGCCGCACAACTTCTTCGTACAGCAAGGGGGGTGTCAGGTTCCAGTGTATTTTTCTGGTCCGAACTGTTGTGCGCGAGATAATTTCAAATTCGAAAGGGGAACTATCAGGCATAATTTTTCTCCTTTAAGCGGGTGCTAAAATTGCTTACTCATTTCCAGTAATCAATGCGATCAACGCCATTCGGATAGGGACACCATTGGCAGCCTGACGGAAATAGGCAGCCCCTTCATAATCATCCACCTCGCGGTCAATTTCATCCAAACGCGGCAGGGGATGCATGACTGTTATTCCCGCTTTGGATTGCTCAATTAACTGGCGGTTGACCACATAGGTGCCTTTTAAACGCGCATATAGATCTGCATCTTGAAAACGCTCCTTCTGGATGCGAGTCATATAGAGCACATCACTCTTTTTGGTTGCCTCCATCAGATTTGGCGTTTCAACCACCTCGATAAAATCTGCCCGTAAAGCCGAAGTGATTTCCGCTGGCATCCCCAGCTCGGGAGGTGAAACAAAGTAGAAGCGTGGACCGTATTTTCCCAGCAGCCAGGCCAGAGAATGGGCAGTCCGGCTGTTTTTCAGATCACCGGCAATGGTGACCGTCAGGTTATTCAAGCGGCTGCGTTCTTTATGGATGGTCATCAGGTCCATCATCGCCTGGGTAGGGTGTTGACCTGAACCGTCACCGCCGTTGATGACCGGTACACTGGCACCATCCGCCAGTTCTTTTGAGCTGCCAATGCGAACGTGACGGATCACCGCCAGATCCGCGTATCCGTCAATCATGCGGCCGGTATCGTAAAGCGTCTCTCCTTTTACCGCCGAGCTGGTGGTGGTGGCATCCGTGACGGAGACGACGTGCCCGCCCATTTTCAACATGGCAGTTTCAAAAGTCAGGCGTGTCTGGGTGGATGGTTCGTAAAAGAGGGTTGCCATCACTTTGCCGGCCATATTATTAAGGCTTCCACCGGATGCCATGACGGTTTCAAACCGGTGAGCAGTTTCCAAAATCAAACTGAGATGCTCTAGTTTCAATTCTTTGACATCAATAATATCTTTACCTTTTAGAATTGTTGCCATTTTTCCCTTTTCTTCCAACAGATCGGTAATAATTCTTGGGGATATTTCTTCTCAAAACAAAAAATTTGTGAACATAGCGGGTGTAAAAACGCTGTCAAGAAATAAAAAATATATCCTCTATCCTTTATTCACTGGATTATCTCTCTGTCATTATAACTATTATAAGCACTTTAGGCGCATGACCAATTTGTGCATTCAAGGTTACAGATATCACATATTGACCGATCAACATGATTAA
This sequence comes from Anaerolineales bacterium, assembly GCA_038329785.1. Taxonomy (GTDB): domain Bacteria; phylum Chloroflexota; class Anaerolineae; order Anaerolineales; family Anaerolineaceae; genus UBA6170. The sequence continues at coordinate 15,263 of JBBQNI010000063.1, forward strand.
AATCTTTTTTTGAAGAGAAGAACACTTGTAATCCATTGAAATTGAATGGTTAATATCAGATTTTCATGCACCCTTGCAAATTTGATAAGCATTTTTATCAAATAAACCCGAATCAAGTTGCCCAAATAATAAAAATGATGGATAATTAAAAATAATAAATTATTCAAGTTGGGGAAGGAATTGAGATGGCATCAGAATTGCTTCATGAAGCCATTACTTTGATCCGCGCGGAGAAAATGGATGATGCGCGGCAAATTATATTTGACATTATCCGTAACCAATCCCAAAATGAGGTAGCCTGGATTTGGCTGGCAGAAACTTTTACATCCGACCTGGATCGCTTGAAGGTACTGACCGCCTGCTCCCAAAATATCCCCGATTCAAAAATAGTCACCATGGCAATCAACAAGCTCAAAAGGAAGATTGACAACACCGGAGAATTATCAAAATCTGTCAATCCTTTTATAGAAGGCGGTACATTCGACCCCTCCGCCCGCGAGCGCACCGGTCACACCGGTGCCATCATCGGTTTTGACGGATCTTTCATAGCCACGGAAATCCCCGATTTCGACGAGGTGGTGGATCTGCGTGCGCCGAAAACAAGTATTCTGCACCGTCCGGGTATCACCATCACCAAACCAATCGCTCAGGTTGATAGTTTCGCCAGACCAGCCCAAACTGCGCCATTGAATCCTGAGGAAGTAGAAGAAGACACAAAATTTAAGATTGAACCCAGCATTTTTGTTGAGCCTAAACCACATCAAACCGGAGAATTGAACTACGAACCGGATCTCTCCAGTTTTCTTTCAGATGCTCCTTCCTGGCAAGAAAAAACGAGAAAATTCACAGAACCACAAAAACCAGTGCCATTAGAACTGCCAAAGGTGATGCAATACAATACACAAACTCCGACCGAAAACAACAAACAGACTCCGGCAGCTTCCATTTTCCAACCTATTAAAGCAATTGAGGTTGAAGAACCGGCAGAACCTTTCATCACCGAAACACCGCTTGAGAGCATCCGCCAGGAGAGCCTGGCTGAAGACAGTTTCCTGAAGAACAATTACGGCGAAGATGAAGCTCCCCCCCGTAAAGGTGTGCGACGCAACGTCTTGTTGGTTACCGGTCTGTTTGCAGTCATCATTCTGTTATGTTTGGTAACCACCCTGGTCCTGAGCGGCTATTCGTTTGGAGCACGAACCAAAACCCCCACTTTGCCGGCTTTATTTATCGGCGATATTATTCCTACTGAGCCAAAATTGACACTGCCACCCATCGTAACCACAACTCCTTTACCGCCCACCGTAGCCACAGATACAGCCACATCCACTTACACTTCCCTGCCAAGTAGTACTCCCTTGCCCACCCGCACACCGACCGAGACGCCATTAATTTCAAGCACCCCAAGTGTCACCCGTACGCGCACCCAGACCCCGACACCATCAGCTACTGATCGCAATCCCGCAACCCACACAGTGACAGCCACTATTACACAAACACCGACCGCCTCGCCGACACCACAACCAACCAACACGTTTACACAAGTAAATACACCAACCAGGACGCTATATCCAACT
>JBBQNI010000064.1:0-16439 GCA_038329785.1 Anaerolineales bacterium
TCAGAGCCTGATTAAAGGAACCTAAATGTTCCTGACGGAATTGGAGGGTCAGGGTTACCTCCGCACCAAAATCTTCTGCCAAGATTAGAACGCTGTATTTTCCCATCAGAAGGCGTACCTGGTCATAGAAAGGGTAAGATAATAGCAGAACTGCGGTGTGCGTGGGTACCTTTTGCGCTTGAGGCAGGTCTGCCAGTACGGCCTTGACCGCATCTGTGTATGCTCGCACCAGGCCGCCGGTGCCCAATTTGGTACCGCCGAAATAACGCGTAACCACCACGGCGATATCTCCCAGGTCGCTGCCCTGTAAGACGGCCAGGGCTGGTCGCCCAGCTGTGCCTGATGGCTCACCATCATCGCTGTAGTGAGCGATTACTGAACTGCCATGACCGATCAGGAAAGCAGGCACATGATGGCTGGCGTCTTTGAATTCCGCCCGAATAGACTGAATGAAATTGCGTGCTTCCTCCACGCTGAATGCCGGTGCAACCGTGGATATAAAACGCGAATTGGACACTATGATTTCGGCGCGGGTCTGACGGGCGGGAACGCGGTAAGAGGACATGAATTAAGTATAACGGATAAGTACCAGAAGCTCATGCGTCTGCCTTTCTCACTCGTGTTTGCTATCCGCGCAGCGTGCATAGCACGGGTTTGAAAAATGAGCTTAATTAACCCCCAATCTGAGCTTCGGAAGCGGATCTGCCTTTCTGTTGTTTTTTAACTTTGTAAAGTGTCAAGAATATGAAGTCCCCGAATCTCAGCTAGGGGAACTACTTCCGAAGCTCGCTCGTGCGCGCCGTTGGCGGATTGCGACCGAGATGGACTTCGTGGTAGCAAAATCGAGTTAATAGTTAACCGAGTTGCTAACTCAGATTCGGTTCAGAAAAAATTCAGAGGGAAATATTTATTTCGTAAAAATCAGTACTTCTAAGATATTCACATTAAAAAGAATCATTATATAATCATTACAAAGAACCCAGCATCGATGAGAAAGATCGCCATCCTTCCTAACCATATATATCATGTTTATAACCGCGGAATAAACCGTCAGGAGATATTCTATAAAGAGGGCGATTATGTTCTCTTTATTTCAAAATTACGAGATTATTTTAAGAAAGATTTTGCGAGCCTTTTGTGTTACTGTTTAATGCCTAACCATTATCATCTCGTCGTACATGTTCATTGTGAACAGTGAAGATTTCGGCAAAAAAGTGATGATGCCGTTTGTAACCTCTTACATGAAGGTAATTAATCATCGAGAAAATCGGGTTGGAACATTATTTCAAGGACAGTATCAAGCTTTACCTATTGATATGGATGAATCATTGATGCAGATCTCAAGATATATTCACCAGAATCCTCTTAAAGCCGGTCTGGTGAGTAAAGCACAGGATTGGAAGTATTCAAGTTATTCTGACTACATCGGTTTGGGGAGTAATAATTTTCTACACAAAGAACAAATTATGGATCTTTTTAATGATGTAAAGGAATACAGAAAATTTGTTGAAGAAAATGTGGATTAATATCCTTCGAAGGTCGCTCGCGCGTGCTGCCGAAGGCATGCAGCGCGCACAGCGAGCACGGGTTGAAAAGCGACGACGATTTAAACCCCAATCTGAGCTTCGCGGTTTATTTTCAGATAGAAATTAACCTAATGACCCGCATATTGTTCAGTCAGCGAATCTCAGCTAGGGAGCTACAGCGAGCACGGGTTTATAAAGGTAAGATGGATTAACCCCCCATCCGCCCGCGAAGCGCGCTGCCGAAGGCATGTGTTTCGAACGAGCGTGCTTCGCAACTTTCTTTCAGACTGAATCAAAACCAAGGACTTTCTTGTTGTTATTTCGTCTGATTTGCGTCTCTACTTTTGGGACTTACTTTTTTGAGAATAGATTTAGAATTATTATTTACTTAAATGGCTATGCGCATTTAATCATTTCGCCGTAAATCTTCGCCTTCGCGCACGGTCATTTCATAGCGGTAAAACTGTGCAATTACTTGCATACCCGCTTGCTCGTACAGATTGGTGGCACCTGTCAGACTTTGAGTATCCACACTCAACCCGACTTTTTCGCTGCCAAATTGCTGTAATTCTTCAAACACACTTAAAAGCAGAGCCTTTCCTATTCCCTTACGACGATGAACCGCCAGGACACCCAGTACATTGATCCAGCCATAATCTTCTCCAAATGAAGTGGCGTCATTAGCGATCAACATAGCGACTATTTGCCCTTCAAATTCTGCGACCAAAAATAATTCCGGCCGAAAATTTGGATCCTGAACGAATCGTTCGACAAAATGCGCAAAGCCTTCCTCCTCGGGCATAGGAATAAAGCCCCAATGATCTTGAAATGCTTCTTGTTGCACTTGAAACATCTGGCGGTAATCATCATTTGTGGCTACGCGCAATTTGTATCCATCTGGTACCCCCACTTTCGGCGGAGAACCTGTCAGGTCCCGTTCCATTAGCCACATCATTCGCTCCACCCTGCCGTCTAAATCTTCCAGCAATTGCCTGGCGGCCTGATCATTTTCATTTACCATACTTAACAGAAACACACGTGCTTTCAGCGGAGCACGTTCAATCAATTCCTGCACGCGACCCTGTGCCCAGCGGTTGATCAGCCAGCCAAACCCCATCCCCCGTCGTTGTGGATGCACGCGTGCCATTAATGGGTAACGCACATAGGGCTCGACCACTCCAACCAGGTCGGCAAAGGCGATCAAACGCTCCTCTTCAAATACCAGTACCGAGTCCTGACGCAAGTCGGTACCCTTCAATTGCCAATCCGCCAGCACCTCTTCGACCTCCAACTCATCTTTGCCATACAATTCCTGTGAGCAGATGTTAACCAGGTGCGTCACTTCGACCACATCTGAAAGGCTGGCCGGACGAATGGTATATTCCTTGCCGTCCCTTGTAAATCTAAGCTCCATCTTAGCTCCCTCCCGTCAATATTTCGATTTTCTCTATCAGACTGGCGATGGTATGACCGGCCTCATTGACGTGCATGGACAGCCATTCGGTCTCATTACGCGCCAGCCGCCGCAGAGAATACAATTGCTGACTGGCCAAATTGCAATAATAACTGACCGGCAACACCAGCCCCAGCTGTTGAGCAGCACTGGCCGCCTGCAAACACAAAAGCGGTTTGGTCGGCAGAAGAACTGAAGGTAGTTCGCGCAGCCAGAAGAGCTGCTCAATTGCACTCGCGTGGCTGGTGCCGCTTAACCAGTAATCACTGTAATTTTCAAATCGCCACCCAGCCTGTTCATAATCCCTCAATAGCAGATCGCAGCGCACACATTCCAACCATTGGCCTCGTTGCTCGAGCCAGACCTGCATCTCTCTTATTTTTGAGGAAGCCTGTTCGAAATCAATGGTCTTCAGGCTGTAAATGAGGGCTTGCTGAATGTTCCAGGATGGAATTGCCAGGTGCCATCGATCGACTATTTCAATCATCCCGTTTTCCTTAAGCAAGTCGATTATTCCAGCAAATCCTTGCAGACCTTTATCCTCTAAAAGCCAATCCAGCCACCAGACTTCGCTGCCGGCGAGCAAGCCTCGCACGCTGAGCGGCAGCTGCGACAGGCGTTCCGCAATTATTGCAGGAATTGACGGTGCAGGATTACCATCTGACAAATTTTCTTCATATGGCCAGATAACAATCTGTACCGGCTGCGTCAGAGAATTCTGCCAGCGTTCAAACTGCGGCCACCAGGGCGCTGAAGCGACAAAGCGGCCATTTTCGATGATCAGGGTTCCATCCCAATCAGCCAGTTCCGCCGCCAGCGAGTTCAACGCAGACGCATTCACCATTCTATGGTGATCTACCAAGCCGGCCAAGACCGCCTGCCCCACCCCGGGAACAAGCTTTCGCAGCGCGCACATAAACCCCAGCCAAAATCGGCCGCTGTCTGCATCGGCCAGCTGAAGGCGAAAATGGTTCGCAAAGGTGCTCCCATCCACGTGCATGCCCGTTCGAAATTGAAAGTGTGAAAAGACTTCTTCTGTCATAGCTAAAATTTTACTATGAATCCCACCTACAACTCGACCTTCCAAGAAACTTCTTTATTCGTTTATGTAAATTTGGATTCTCACGGGTCTTTTTGTTTGACATCCGCTGCTAACAAGATTAGAATCATCTTAATCAATCATTAAGGTGCGCCATACGCCCGGATGCGTGGTGCTGAATGGGGAAGCCGGTGAAAGTCCGGCGCTGTCCCGCAACGGTAAATTTCTAAGGAAATAAGCCCGAGTACCTGCCTTAATGCGGCTCTTTGTTCCTTCGCGGAAAGGGAAGCAGAGCCCTCGCAACCTCAAGAGCGGCTGCCATGGGTTCACTTCCCGCCAGGTTTGGCGGGTTTTTCTTACCTCAAGCCTTTTTCCGTAAAGGATGAAGAAAATCTCTCAATAAATTTTCCGAGGAGAAAAACCATGTCCACTAAACCGTTCTTATTCGCCTTTCTAATTATTTTATTTCTTTTAAGCCCTGTTTCCGTACAGGCAGCTACCACTGTAACGAACCAGTTACCGCCCTTAACTCTGGAGTACCTGTTAGCTCAACAACAGGCGGATGGCGGGCTGCCAGGCTTGAGCGGCATTTCCGACCCGAGTACTACCGCACGTGCCTTACTGGCAATGCGTGGTTTGCAGCTTGACGCGGACATCCTGACCAACCCGGATGGAATCAGCGCTACCACTTACCTGGCAGAAAATTATCCATATTATGTGTACGATGCCAACAGCTTGCTCTATCCGGCCAGCGCTGGACTTGTGCTGGCTGCCTTACCGAAAATTGACGACCAGCCCTCTCCCCTGGCCGCTGAAATCTTAGCCGTTTTGCAACCAGACGGTTCATTTGCAACCGAAGCCAGCAGCGATTTTGTCAGCGGTGCTGCCAGCGATAGCAACCAGGCCTTCAGCTTGCTCGGGTTGGCAGCAGCCGGCGCAACCATCCCATCTGAAGCTGTCCAATACCTTCTTGATCGCCAGATGGATGACGGTACCTGGGATAATGGTTTCGGGTCGGATCCTGATACAACCGCGGTCGCCGTAATTGCTTTGCTCAGCTCGGGTCAGGTCAAAAGCGATCACCCCGCCATTCAAAAATCAATGGATTATTTCCACACCATCCAATTGGAGAACGCCGCCTGGCGCCCTGACTGGGATACTGGTGTCCTGAATGTGGATACCTCCGGCTGGATCACGCTGGCCATCATTACAGCCGGAGAGGATCTGGCCAATTGGTCCAGGAACAATAAAACTCCAACAGAAGCAATCCTGACTCAATTGCAACCTAATGGCAGCATCGGTGGTGAATACGTGAATGCTTATTCAACCGTCGAAGCCTTGCTTGGTTTGGCGAATGCTCCCCTTTTTCCGGTTTTGTCTCAGCAACCTGCCGGTGAAAGCACACCTGCGCTTCCGGAAACCGAACAGTTACTCAGCCGGGCCGCACTTGTCATCACCATGGTGGATGGCAGCTCGCTATTACGCTGTGTTGAATTTGAAGCACCATCAATCAGCGGCTTTGACTTGCTGACTGAATCGGGTCTGGTGCTTGAGACCGGCGTTGATCCGTTGCGCGGAATGGCAGTCTGCAGTATTGAAGATGAGGGCTGCCAGAGCAGCAATTGCTTTTGCGACATGCCCAACTACTGGTCCTATTGGCACTGGAAAGACGATGTCTGGAGCTATGCAGGCAGCGGTGCCGGCACTTATGAAGTCAGCGACGGTGCATTGGAAGGTTGGAGTTGGGGGGATGGAAAAGAACCCGCCCGTGCGAGCTTTGATCAAATTTGCAGCAGTGAGCCCATTCTCTTCCTACCCGCACTTGTGAGTCAGTCATCTACACCTGTTGCAGAGAGTACTGACAGTAACAACGTATTATTACCTGTCGTCACAAACCCATCGCAACAGGAAGAAGACCAGCCGGTTAATTATGTATTGTATGGCACTTTTCTGATCATCATATTAGCGCTTTTCGTCGCCCTTTTATTTTCAAAGAAAAAGAAACAATGAAAGAAAAATTGCTAAGTGCCAGCATTTACCTGCTGACAACGACTCTGGGTATCTTCGCCTATATCTATCCCCTGCTTAATATTCCTGCGCGCGGTATTTCTTTGGCTACGCGCAGGAATGACCTGCCTTTGATGATGGCCATCCTGCTGGTGCTATGTATCCTTGTGATCATTTTTGAAGTCCAACAGGTACGCCTGAGTGCCCGCTTGATTGCTCTCCTGGGCGTCTTGATAGCCATTAATGCCACCATGCGCTTTATCGAGCTTGCCTTGCCGGTTCTGGGTGGTTTCAGCCCGGTATTTTTCTTAATCATGATCTGTGGATATGTCTTCGGGGGCCGGGTGGGCTTTTTAATGGGGGCATTAACTCTGTTCGTCTCGGCTCTGGTGACCGGCGGGGTCGGTCCCTGGCTGCCCAACCAGATGTTCACGGCTGGCTGGGTTGGCATGTCCGCTACCCTGGTTCGGCGTTTGGTCATCCTATTTCGCCTGGAGGGAAAAGCAGGCGAGATCTGGCTGTTGCTTCTGTTTGGAGCATTTTGGGGTTTTCTGTATGGGGCTATCACCAATCTGTGGTTCTGGCCATTCCTTTCCGCTCCTGGCGATCAAGCATTTTCTGCAGGTGTTGGCCTCTTGAGCAGTCTGCGCAATTATGGCATTTATTACCTGGCCACCTCTTTCGTGTGGGATGCCGGCCGCGCAATTGGTAACGCCTTATTGGTCTTCTTCTTCGGACGTGCCACCTTGCAGGTGTTGATGCGCTTTCAGCGCCGTTTTCATTTCATCTACATCCCCTCTTCTGAAGTGTCCACGTGAGAATTCACATCTGGTCCTGGCTTGCCTGGTTGTTAGCCGGGCTCATTGTCTTGCTTTCCACGCGCAACCCCTTTTATCTACTGGTGATGGCCCTGGTTCTATTTATTTTTCAGAGCAGAGTCTCTGGACCGGGATTCCTATCTACAGCCGCCACTTTTCGATTCGCAGCCAGTATCCTTATCTTTTCTACCGCCTTTAACGCGTTAATCTCGCGCTTTGGTGAAACGACCCTGTTCAGCATTTCCGGCAAAATCCCGTTCATCAGCGGCAATATTACGCTCGAAGCCGTCATTTTCGGGGCAATTAATGGTCTGGTATTGATCAACATGTTCACTTTATTTACGATCGTCAATCAGGTATTGCCGGTCAAGAATCTTGTGCGCCTGATCCCCCAGGCATTTCAACCGGTTGCCCTCGTAACCACCATCGCCCTGACATTCATTCCCGCCACACAGCGCCAGTTCAGCGCCATTCGCGAGGCACAAGCTTTGCGCGGTCAATCCTTGAAACGTCTGCGCGATTGGCTGCCCCTCTTTATTCCCCTGCTGACAGGTGGTCTTGAACGTGCCTTGCAAATTGCTGAGGCCATGACCGCCCGTGGATACACCGTGCGACCACCAGGCAGCCCCCTTTCCACCTGGCAGAAATGGCTGCTTCCGGCAGGTCTGGTCTTGATTACCTGCGGCGGCTTCTTGTGGTTGTTTACCGGACTGAAATTACCAGGCTGGATTCTATTCGCATTTGGATTGCTTCTTTTTCTCTTACTTTTCATACTGACCGGTCGCCAATTCAAAAAAACACATTATCAGGAAGAACACTGGAACTTGCCCTCTTTTGTGACACTTGGTAGCGCACTGGTAATTGCAATCATCTACTTTTTGCCCATATTCTCACATAACAGCCTGGCATACGACCCGTACCCGCGAGCAACCGTACCCGCACTCCAATTCTTTCCACTGCTGGCGACCCTGCCATTTTTAGTGCCACTTGTATGGAATTCAGGTGAACAAAATGATCCGAATTAACGATCTGCACTTCACCTACCCTGGCGCCGATCAGCCTGCCCTGCAAATTGACCACTTGCAGATCACTTCGGCCAGTTTCTGCCTACTATCCGGCCAATCCGGCTCGGGCAAATCGACCCTGCTGAGATTGATCAACGGTCTGGTCCCACATTTCAGCGGCGGTACAGTCAGCGGAAATATTCTGGTAAATGAGCTGAATCCATTGCAGGCCGGTCCGCAGATGATGAGCCGCCATGTCGGATTTGTCTTTCAGAATCCGGAAAACCAGTTTGTGGTAGATGTAGTGGAGGATGAAATCGCTTTCTCGCTCGAAAATGCAGCCGTTCCCCGCCTTGAAATGCGCGAACGCATACAGACTATTCTGGAACAATTGCAAATTACAAATCTACGCCATCGCAAAATCCACTCCCTCTCCGGCGGAGAAGCCCAACGAGTGGCTATTGCAGCTGCCCTGGTTTTACAGCCGCCTATCTTGCTCCTGGACGAACCCACCTCCCAGCTCGATCCCTTTGCCGCCCAGGAAGTGCTGTCCCTGCTTGAAGATTTACGCACCAGGCTGAAACTCACCATTCTGCTGGCAGAGCAGCGCCTCGATCGGGTACTGCCACACGCCACCCAACTTGTGCACCTGAGACCGCAAGGCACTTCCGTTCTTTCAGGGGCGATGCGCGAAGTCCTGGCACAGTCCGAGCTGCAGCCACCACTGGTGCAGTTGGCCATTCGTGAGGGATGGAATCCACTGCCATTAAGTGTCAAGGAAGCTCTTAAATTTGTCTCTTCTCTGCACGTTACCAGCAAAACAACAACAGCCGCCACAGAAACAATACAGACACAACCTGCCATCCAGGTGGAAAACTTAAGTGTATCTTACCCCCAGCAGCCGGCGCTGCATCAGGTCAGCTGTGTTTTGCAGTGCGGCGAACGGGTGGTGATTATGGGTCCCAATGGTGCCGGAAAGACCAGCCTGCTGCGCAGCCTGGTGGGACTCGTCAAACCACAAAGCGGCAATATCAGCATACTGGGCGCATCCATTGCGCACCAAACGAGTGCCAGCATTTGCCGCCAGGTCGGTTTCCTGCCTCAGGATCCCAGTGCTCTGCTCTTTGCCGAGAGTGTGCGCGCGGAACTGGAGATAACCATGCAAAACCATGGATTGCCCCCCGACAAGGCTGCCATTGATAATTTGCTGAAACAGCTCTTATTAAAGGAAAAGAGCCAGGCTTATCCCCGTGATTTAAGTACCGGCGAACGTCAGCGCACCGCATTGGGAGCGATCGCCATCGCCCGCCCCCGGATACTATTACTGGATGAACCCACCCGTGGATTGGATCCTGTTGCCCGTCAGGCGTTGTTGGATTTGCTGCATCGCTGGAACGACGAAGGGATGACCATCGTCCTGGTAACCCACGATGTTGAATTTGCAGCCTCCTTCGCCTCCCGCGTACTTATTCTGGAGGAGGGTCAGATCATGGATGACGGCAATCCACGTCAGGTAATGCACAGCCACCCGCGCTACCGCACCCAGATCGCACAGCTATTCCCAGATTCGGACTGGCTGACGGTGGAGGATGTTATCAGCTGACAGCTAATAGTTAAATGCTGACGATGCATATTGCAAAGACCTTTCCTGCTCTTTAGAGTCTACAGACTTTTAGATCATGGTGTTATACAAATTAAGCATTGGCTGGTAATTGAGTCTCGCGCAGCTAATGTAGGTTGGGCACGTCGGTCTGGATAGATCCACAGCTGACAAGAAAAGCTATCCAGAACAACAGATGGTTACCTGAGTGCCCAACACGCTTGCGCGCGTCCGGCAAAACTTTGAGATAAAAATAACGGAGCCACGAGATTTTGCCAAAAAAAACCACATAACCGAGCTCAATGGGCAGGTTCATTGAAGGTGATTGGTTACAGCGAAAGAATTATTTCGAAATCATTTTTTTGTGTGGGTCAGGTCAAAAAGGGCTGCCATGATGCCGAGCATCCTGCTACCCGCCACTTGCTACCCTCACCACAAGCTATAAGCAAGAGTATAATAATAATGAAAAACACACAATTCTGGTTGGATTCACTGACAAGCAAAAACCGATGGAACAATTTCTCACAACTGAAACACTCATCATTGAACTGCTCTTAATCGCCTCGCTGGTCGCAATCGCGGTGCGTCGTTTGCGCATCCCCTACACAGTCGCGTTGGTGGTGGTTGGTCTGCTCTTAACCACGCAATCTTCCGTACGTTTCGAATTGACCCCGGATTTGATCCTGGCACTATTTGTCCCCCCGCTCATCTTTGAAGCCGCCTTTCACCTCAATTTCAATGAGCTGCGTCGCAACCTGACTTCTATTCTGGTGATGGCAGTCTTCGGTGTGATCATGACAACATTGATCATCGGCGGATTTTTATCACTGACGACCACCCTGACCCTGGCAACCGCTATGGTCTTTGGCTCGTTGATCGCAGCGACCGACCCGGTAGCAGTGGTGGCGCTTTTCCGTTTGCTCGGTGTACCCAAACGCCTGTCTGTCCTAATTGAAGGCGAAAGCCTGCTCAATGATGGTACTGCGATCGTATTGTTCAATCTGATGGTGGCGGTGGCACTGACCGGACAATTCAACCTGGTGAGCAGCCTGGGAGACTTTGCACGTGTATCCCTGGGTGGTCTCGCGATCGGGTTGTTGCTGGGGTGGATTATCTCCCGCCTGATTTCGCGTATCGATGACTATCTGATCGAGATCACGCTGACGACCGTACTGGCCTATGGAGCCTATTTGCTCGCGGAATATTTCCACTTTAGCGGCGTCCTGGCCGTGGTTGCCGCCGGTTTAGTCGCGGGCAGCATCGGTCCGCAAGGCATGAGCCCAACCACGCGCATTGTTCTGTATAATTTCTGGGAATACGTTACCTTCCTGGTCAACTCGCTGGTATTTTTGTTGATCGGTCTGGAAGTGGATATTTTTGCTTTGTTGAAAAATTGGCAGCCGATCGCCCTGGCTATCGCAGCTGTATTGATCGCGCGGGTGATTGTGGTTTATTCACTCAACTGGATCACCGGTCGTTTTGGCGAGCGTATTTCATTACGCTGGCAGCACGTGCAAACCTGGGGAGGATTAAGAGGTGCGCTCAGTCTGGCGCTGGCCCTCTCCCTGCCGGCTGCCTTCGGAGATGATCGCTTTCTGCTGCGCACGATGGCGTTTGGAGTGACCCTTTTTACCCTGTTGGTGCAGGCGACCAGTATGAGCACCCTTATTCGCAAACTGGGCATCATCACCATCAACCCTGTACAGATCGAATACGAAAAGCGCCATGCCCGCCTGTCAGCTTTGCGGTCTGCCGAGGCGCATATCGAACGCCGCCAACGTGAGGGGCTTATCTCTGCACCGGTGTTGGACCAACTGCGCCCGAGATTGAAGGAACAAACCAATTTGCTAGCGGATTCATTGCGGGAGCTGCTCTACGTAGAACCCGGTCTCGAAACGGAAGAGCTTGCTATATCCCGCAAGGAGATATTACGGGCACAGCGCTCAGCATACCAGGGTCTCCGGCGTGATGGCGTCATCTCAGTTGAAGTCTATGAGCAGCTTACGGCCGAGGTTGATGCAGAAATTACGCACGGCGGCGGCGCCTTTTGGTTTGTACCGCAATCCTCCCTGCCGGAACGGTTGCAGGAAGGTCTGACTGGCAAGGCTGAGGTGGGAGAGATTCTGGTTGAAGCGGACGCGCGCGTCAATGGCTTGCAGGTCAAAGACATCGTCTGGCCAGAGCATTTTGTGATCGCCCGCCTGCGCCGCGATACGAAAATCATCATTCCAAAAGGTGATACTTTCCTGAGAACCGGTGATATCCTGACCGTGGTAGGTGAAATAGAAGCCATCGACGCGGCCAAGGCAATCATCCTGAAGAAGAAAGAGCCGGATATGGTGTCGGAGGATGAGACGACGAGCTCGGCTGATCAGACAGGATAGGTGCTCAAATTAATATCAGATGCATCCCTGAATGACCGTCTTCACCAGAATTGTAGGGTGCGTTCACGCTGCGCGCGCACCAATCAGCGTGTCCTCCGCATATTCTACTTTGTACCTGTGCGGGATATATTCCCTGATCAGCAGTAAAATGGTAACAGCAATAACTTACCAGATGACTTGAGGTCTATGAATGCATCGGGTTCCCATTTTCAAAAATATGAGAACTACAGCAAATAAACCAAGGAGAAAATCATGAAATATCGTCGCTTGGGTAAAACAAATGCCAACGTCTCTGTCGTTGGAGTCGGCACCTGGCAGTTTGGCGGTGAATGGGGCCGCGAATACACACAAGACGAAGCTACCCGGATCTTACGTACTGCCAGAGAGCAAGGCATCAACCTGATTGACACAGCCGAATGTTACGGTGACCATACCTCGGAACGGCTGGTCGGCGAGGCTATTAAGAACGAACGCGATTACTGGTTCCTCGCCAGTAAATTTGGCCACAAGTTTTATAAAAATTATGACCGCAGCAGTCATTTTGACCTTGCCAGCGTACTCAAGCAACTGGAGGATTCGCTACAAGCTTTGCAGACCGATTACCTGGATCTCTATCAGTTCCATTCCGGCTCGGATGCCGAATTTGATCAGCCGGAGTTGTGGGAAGCGCTGGCAAAACAGGTGCAAGCTGGCAGAATCCGCCACATTGGTCTTTCTGTCAGCCCCAATACCAACCTGCACCAGATAGAACAGGCCAGCAAGTTTGGTATCGAGGTCATCCAGATCGTCTACAACCGGCTTGATCGCGCCCCGGAGGAGACAGTCTTCCCATCCATCCAGGAACAGGATCTGGGCGTGCTGGCAAGAGTTCCACTGGCTTCCGGTTTTCTGAGCGGTAAGTACAAACCCGGTGATAAGTTCACCAATCCCAACGACGTACGTTCTCTACGGGAAGAAGAGAATGTGCAGGAGCATCTGCGCGAGGTCGAAAAGATCCAGCGCGAGGAAGTTCCGGTCGGAACCGATATGGCTGCCTGGGCTTTGGCCTGGTGCCTGCGTCATCCGGCTGTCACCGCCGTCATCCCAGGTTGTAAGAGCCCGGAGCAGGTTGTTAGCAATGCGACCGCTGTAGGGCTGATGAGTTGAAGAATATAAATGTAGAGAGGAGAAATAAGTAACAAGAAATGAGGAAAAACCACCCACGCCCCCTCATTACAATTCTCTCCTCTCACATTATTCTATATTAAAACCCATATTTTCACTCTACCGAACAAACAAACAAATCAACCAACATCTAATCAACTAATAACTATCTCGATCAACACTTCACAATAAAATCGGCGATCTGTTTGATCGCCTGCTGAGCTTCCGGTAAACCCGCGTAAGCTGGATAGACATGCCCCATGAAGGGCTCGATGACCAGCTCCACCTGAACCCCATCTTCGCGCATGCGATCCGCGAGACGTGTGGAATCATCCCGCAAAATCTCAGCATCACCTACCAGAATGAGCGTATCTGGTAACCCGTGGAAATCACCAAACAAGGGCGATATCCAAGGATGCTCCAGACTCTGATCACCAGCATAATCGCGGGCACATTCAGACAGGTTATCCCAATCCAGGAGCACATCTTCTTCAATCTTTGTTTGATTGGATTCGCCAGAACCCGTTAGATCCGTCCAGGGAGAAATTAATATCGCCCCAACCGGCAGAGGCAATTTGAAATCTCTCAGAACTTGCAATAAGGCCGCTGCCAGCCCCCCACCGGCTGAATCACCTGCGATCATAATCTGGTTCGAGCGCCAACCCTGACGCAGCAGCCATTGGTAGGCTGTCAGTGCATCAGCCAAAGCAGCCGGAAAGGGAAATTCCGGCGCCAGACGATAATCGACCATCAGATATTGAGCCGTGCTGGCTGCAGCCAAACGATGCAAAAATGAGCGATGCAAAA
This sequence comes from Anaerolineales bacterium, assembly GCA_038329785.1. Taxonomy (GTDB): domain Bacteria; phylum Chloroflexota; class Anaerolineae; order Anaerolineales; family Anaerolineaceae; genus UBA6170. The sequence goes on from JBBQNI010000064.1 coordinate 13,782, forward strand.
CCGGCATTTTGGTCACATAGGCACCGCCATGCAGGTAAAAAACCACCTGGGTGGAGATCGTTTCGGCCGGTACAATCCATTCACAGGGAATACCATCAGCCAGCACCTCATTCACTTCCACTTTAAGAGGGGCCGGAACAAGTGCCTGTAGACGGCCAAGGTATCCTCGTTGCAGCGAGACATCTTCCGTAATTTGCTTGTTATAGAACATGCGAATTAGCCCATACAAGAGTCGGCTACGCAGGCTGGGCTTAAAAATATTCATCCATTCCAGCCCCAAGACCACACCCAGTGAAAGGAAAATCATTTTACGCCAATTGAACGATTTGAAACCCATTTTTTCATTCCATCCTTATCAAAAATTATACTCGAATCAGTTACTATATATGCTGACTTGTTCTATAATTATTCCATGCTCAACCACGAAATTTTTCTTATTAATGTATCCAAAGCCAGTTATGCTGAACAAATCTGTGCTGCTGCGTTACAAGGATTATCGAATCGTGAAGAAACACACATTTTCCTTGATTATGGCATTTACGACGACCCACAAGCACGACGAACCAATGAGGTCTTCTTAAATGATGAGCTCTGGTATGGCAAATATCGTCAGGTGCTAGGCAACCAGGACCAAAATAACAAGTACTATTATCAGCAGCAACACAACTTTACATTCTCGCCAATTTCTCTGGAAGAGGCGGTGCAGAGAAACTTATTTATATTGCAAGGGTGTGTCATCTGGGATGCAAACCAGCCCGATACAGTTAACGTCGCCCTGATGATGGCTGCTCAACAAAATTTATTGGTGCTGGAAGCCAGCCAACATTCTTGGGCTGGTACATTTCAACTGCCCATTCTGCACGATCTGCGTGGGCGTTGGCAGGATCGTCTGGAACTCTCCCAGTGGTCATTCAAGCATCTCTATCCTTTTTGCAAAGATGGTCAAATCGCCTGCATTGAACCCGCCTGGCAGCGACCTGAATTTGTGGATTATATCGTCCAGAATAAAATCTTCGTTTATAACCTGTCCAGTCAGCACGAGAGCATCGCGCAAACAATCTTATTCCTGCTGGCTTTTGGTCCCACCTGGCTGCGAGAATTGATCTATATGCTGCGTCTCAACCATCCTCTGGCACGCTTGGCGGTTCGCTGGATGGCGGCGCACTCGCCCGAAGTAAAATTAAACCTGCACATCCAAAAGAGCGTTCAATCATCTACCTACCCCACCATTTTTGGATGGCACACAGTCCGCGATGATGAACTATCATTTATGCTCTTTCTTTCCGCCAATGGGCTGCGGCTGGTGCCTGCTCATTTAGCAAGTAACTTCTCGTTTCACGCCTCCGTAAAACCGCTCGGGACGCAAATAAAATCATATGAACCTCCCCTCCCCCCTCTCGATAAACAAGGTGTTTATCTCACATTCACCCTTTCGGATGGCGACCAACTAATGATGATGTCGACCGGTCAAATTGGCAGCTGGAACAGTCCGCTACGCGGGCAAGTACCATTTAATTGGGAGATACAGCCACTGCTGCTGGAAATTGCACCAGCCTTATTAGAGAAATACCAAAGCCAGGCTAGCCTGAATGACTGTTTGATCGCCGGACCTTCTGGTGCAGGTTATGTGATTCCACCTCTGGTGCCGGATCTAGCGAGCTACATGCAAGAAACCAGCCGAATCTGCCAGCTGGCGGGTGTGCGTGTGGTTACTTCCTACATCGCCGACCCCCCGCGTAAAATTCTCAAAACAATTTGCCAAAACAGCCAGGGATTGACTGGTTTTCTGGCTGGTTATGCCATCATGCACGGGGCACCTCAGGTGCTATGTGCTAATTCTATTTTTGTCTCCAACCAAATCCCAAGTTTGCAGCAGCTAACCATGTCAGCCGATCATTTACTGGCAGATATTGAAAAGCATATTCAAAATTTGACGGCAAACCGACCTGCTTTTATAGGCGTGCATTTATTTGCTTACCGCACTACATATGCCGATATTGTCAAATTTGCGGAGCAACAAGATAACCCCCATCTCCACATTGTCCACGGAGATACTTTTTTACAACTTGCAAAACAATCCCTTTCCCAGAAATAATTTTTCCCTCCCTCTTTTCATCCGATCATAAATACAATTTCCCCTTTTTTCAATCCCACTTCACCCAACGGAGGTAACATTGGACCAAAAACTCACTTCCAAAACCAAAATTTTATATGGTGTCGCCGATCTCGGCATCTCGCTCTTAACAGCTTCCATTCAATTCTTTTTGCTCTTTTTCTATACTGATATTGCCGGTATCAACCCTGCCCTGGCCGGAACGGCTTTACTGGTGGGTAAATTAACTTGGGATGCCATCAACGATCCCCTCTTTGGCTACTTCTCCGATCGCACGCGCAGCCGCTGGGGTCGCCGAAAACCCTATATGCTGCTGGGCGCAATTCCTTTTGGACTCTCGATCTGGCTCTTATTCTCGCTTCCGCCCGGGCTTGTTGGGGTGAAAGCTTTTTTAGCAGTGATCGGGTCATTCTTGCTGGCAGATACGTTTCAAACTATGGTCAGCGTACCCTACTATGCACTCTCAGCGGAACTAACCTTCGATTATGATGAACGCACTTCGCTCATCTCGATTCGCATGATCTTCACCGTGCTCGGATACATAT
>JBBQNI010000065.1:0-15553 GCA_038329785.1 Anaerolineales bacterium
GCCACTCGTATCGCCTCAGAGAAGGGATATAAAAATCTGGCGGTTATCGCGGCTATTGGTACGCGCCAGTATTATGAAGCGCGCGGCTTTGAACGCGGCGAGTTGTATATGGTGAAGAGAGGGGTTAGGAGTAAGAAGTAATCTGAAATGAGATTGTTGATTTGTTGGCTCGTTGATTTGGTAATTTGTTGCTAGTTCGAAGCGTGTTACCGTCAAAGCATGCTGCGAGGAAAGCGTTAAGGCAAAACATGTACTGCAACATGGGTAAGCTGCTGTGCAGCTATGAACTATTAGCTAACGCTCACACCGCCCGTGGCAAACCCCAGCCATCCAGGCGGATGCTGGCGGGATCCTGCGGCCAAACCCCGGCGATGGGATGATGACATTGCGGGCAGCGTCCATCAGCAGTGATGTGATAGGAGTGCAGCACGTACCCGATCCGCTCGATCAACAGAGAGGCGCATTGGGGACAGTAAGTATTTTCAAGCGAACCCACCCGCCCGGGGAGATTGCCGGCATAGACATAGTTTAAACCCGCTTCCTGCCCAATATCGGCCGCGGTTTGCAGCGAACGCACACTCGTGTTGGCGCGGTCGGCCATACGGTAATCAGGGTGATAGGCAGTCACATGCCAGGGAATATCGGGCGAAACCGAGGCGATATAGCGCGCGGCATCCCACAGATCAGCCGGGTCATCATTAAAGCCCGGCACCACCAGGGTGACAACTTCCACCCACAGGCCGGCTTGGTACGTCATCTTGATGCTGTCCAGCACATTTTGGAGCACACCCCCCAACTGGCGATAATTCTTGTCATTCATGCTCTTGAGGTCGATCTTGTAAGCGCTCAGGTAGGGTTGTAATGCCGTTAGCGCTTCCATGGTAGCATTGCCATTGGAGACGTAGGCGCAGGACATGCCTTCCTTCTTGCCCAGTTCAAAGATTGAGATGGCCCATTCTGTGGTGATAAGAGGCTCATTGTAGGTTGAAACCAATACGGAAATGTTATTTTTTTTGGCAGTCAGGATGATTTCTTCAGGCGTTATCTCGCGGATATAGTGTGCGCCTTGATTGGCGCGCGGATCCCGCAATGTCTGTGAGGTTAACCAGTTCTGGCAGTAGTCGCAGTGAAAATCGCAGCCGAGCATGCCAAAGGAAAGTGCATCCGAACCCGGCAAAAAGTGGGAAAATGGTTTCTTTTCAATAGGGTCAATTTGCAGGGCAGCCACATAACCCCACGGCACACGCAATTCCCCGTCGCGGTGGAAACGCACCTGGCAAATACCGCGCCGGCCGGGTTTGATCAGGCAGCGGTGGGCGCAGGCTGTGCAGCGCAGCGCACCGTCTTCCAGAGTTTCCACCAAGGTGCCTGTTATTGTTAGTTTGTCCAGTTTATCCTGTACGGTAACCATAGTGGTTTTACCTCTCTTGCTTTATTGGTATTGTAACAAAAAAAGGGGAGGGATGTTCGTTGATTTGTTGGTTGATTAGTTAGTTGGTTTGTTGGCGTGAAATATGTAAGGAGCAACGAGAGAGGAGTAATGAGAAAGCCCTCGGGAGGGCTTTTGTCGGCGTAATTGTATGAGTGAGCTCAGGTATTAATCACTCTGGGACACAAAGCAATATCCCAGAATCAGTAAAATTACCTTTTACATGGTTGTGGTTTACCACGGTACTCAAATAAATGTAATGAGAGTTTTGAGAATTGGATCACGAAGACTCTTATTATTGATTTGGGTTAAGGATCGGATGTTGGACTCCGTATTCCAAATCCATCTAATTTATCCGATCCTTAACCCCTACAAACCTATTCGTCCTCCCTTGAGGGGATTCCGACCAATGAGCCTGCATACCAAATCGCCTCCGGGATTAAGTAGTAAGAGCGAAAAGTCACAAGAACCCTCGGGAGGTTTTTAAAAAGTGGTGAAATTGCTGCATATCTTGTGCTTAAAATGAAGTGGTTCAAGAGACTCCTTCCGAAGGCTCAGGAGACCTCATACTCCCTGCTTAAATCACAATTCTGCGCGCGGCGGTTAAGGGTAGCAACTTCTGCCAGCATGCAGATCGTTGTTGTGCCAGAAAGCGATAGCCAAAAACCTGTAATAACTGGGATTCTAAAAAATGGTGGGTGGTTAATTAAGTTGACGGTGAATTTGGATGATATATTAAATAATATAAGCTATACTGTAATTTACCAGTTCATAAAAATTAAGAAATACCCATTCGGATCTCGCCCAACTTTTTAACGACTGGAAATCCAGCTGAATTGTGATTCTCAATTCGGCTATTAGTATGTAGCAATGAAAAAGAATGAGTCTTGAGCCTGCAATTGACCATCAAATTGAGGATTCAAGTCGCACAAAGGAGTATAAAAGGTAAACTCATGTTTTCCAGTGACAATCTTGTCAAACGGCTCGGAAAAGTATCACATTTTAGAAGTCTTTCACCGGCGGCACTGATTGATATTGTAAAATCGGGGTCAGTTGAATACCATTCGCGCGGTAAAGTCCTGTTTTTGGAATGCGAACCGTGTGCGGGATTGTTTGTGCTTTTTCACGGCCGCGTAAACCTTTGCAAAGTAAGTATTCAGGGTCAGGAGACAATCATCACCGTAATCCGTCCGGTAATCATGTTTAATGAAGTCTCCGTACTGGATGGCGGATTAAACCCGCTGACAGCAATCGCTGATCAGGACTGCGTAATCTGGCGTCTCAGGCGCGAAGCTTTTCAAGAACTTACCGGGCAATATCCTGTGATCGCTCTGAGTTTATTACCCGTTTTGGCTGCTCGCAATCGGTTGATGCTCTCTTATTGCGAAGATATCTCTTTTCGTACTGTCAAAGGACGGACGGCAAAAATATTGCTTGAGTTAAGCCAGAATGGGCAGATGGATATTGATCGTAATGTCTATAACAATCAAACTCTATCTGCCATGGTGGCCACTGTACCCGAACCACTCTGCCGGGCAATGCGTGAATTACGTCAATTGGATGCTATTAATTGTTCGCGATCTCGTATCACAATTACAGACCCGGCGAGATTGGCTCAAGTTGCCGAACTTGTCTCGGATTGCTGTGATTGATTTGAGAGCAGTTTGCGTTCTTCCACTTTAATTCTGACCAGGCTGAGCGATCCACCTACTAATAAACTCACACCACTGACTACCAGGGGGGTGATCAACAAATCAACCCAGTTGGTACCCTGAAATTCGTGGGTGGGTCCAGCCCAAAGAGGTGTGCTCAGGACCAATAAACCGGTTACAATCGCTGCCACACTGCCCGTGAGATTTGTTTTGGTGTTGTCAGATTCGCGCTCAAAATTTACTTTGTTGCGCATTGAGGGGGTATTAATAAAGAGGAAAAGCAGCAAAGTGACCAGATTAATTGCCATGACCATATCGGCGGGAGTGGCTTTACCGCGCAAAAGGATTGAAACCACCACATGAATAATGTTGATCACAGCCCCGACGATTAATACGATCAAAGCATTTGTAAAGGAGCGCTTTCCGCCGCGAATAAGTTTTATCAAAGTCCAGATACCTGCTATGCCGACCAGGGTTGTTGCTACCACAAATAATTGATAGAGCCATTGAAAGTCAATTAATGACCACATGGGTGGGTATTTTTTTGTAAAGAAAGCTGCGCAAGTGGTTCCGATGCCGCCTAAAAGATTCATGGCGGCTGTTAATCCGACCAGAATAATTGCGATAAGACGCAAGGCTTTGCTATTTTTATTTGTTTTCATCATGTTGTTTGTCTCCAATTTGGTTTTTAATAGCAACCGGGTTATTTATCTAATCCCTTGAGACCCTGAAGAAATTCTTCCTTCTTCAGGGTCTCATCTTTAATAATTAATACTTCAAACGTTTCCCAATCATTGGGAGGGGGCGTCTTCCAGGAGTTTTAATTCCCAGGGGTTATCGATAAAATGACAACGGTCACAAGCTGCTTCTGATACAGTGTTGTGTGAGGTAAATGGGGTTGGTTCATTCTCTGAATTTAGAGATTGCGGTCGGAATGTTACCCAACTTCCTGCTGCATCCGGCCCTACAAGAAGACCATCCGCGTCATGGCAGGCACTACAACTGACCATAGCATGGGCGTCATCGTGCCCGGCGATCGGTTCACTGGCAGCTTCCATCTCAAGGTGACAGCCAGAAGAGGCGCAGTCTGCACTCAGGTCATGCGGATCGTGGCAGTCGTTACAGCCCATATCTTTATGAGCGCCGGCTACAACGATATTGACATGCAGTTCCATTGGCTCAGCTTGAGCGTGACATTTTAAGCACAATTCTGATGGAGAAGCCACTTCGGAGTATTCTTCGATGGGTGGTATTTCCAGCCAGGCGATTTCGGGTTGCACCTGTTTCTTCTTGATCTGATGACAGACCTTGCACTCGACATTTGTCCATTCGCTTTTTTCAACCAATGGCGGAGGTGGGTCAATTTCAAACTTACAGGAATAACAGCTTTCAGGCATGCTATCCATGCTGGGGACCCAATTTACCGGGGCATGGCATTGTGCACAAGGAGCATTATTGCCATTTTCATCTTGTACAAATGTGTCTGCGTGCTTGCTGCTTTGCCATTTTGCTTCAATTTCCTTTGCATCTTCCGGTTCTTTGCTTTCCGCTGCTTTTGTTGGAGCGGGAGCTTCTTCATTTTGATTTGGTTTCACATCGGTGTTTGCCTTTGTGGCCGAAGGAGCACTGCTCTTTGTCGCGGAAGTTTCCGGTGTCGGCGCATTTTCAGCAGATTGACACGCTGTCAAGCTCAGGGCGAGCAGCATTACCAGCACAAGAAAGATCCAGAATGATAATTTTAGGGGTGCGCCTTTGAATAGTTTCTTTGCTTTTGTCACTTTGCTTTCGCCTTTGTCTTTAAAACCTATTTCGCCGGTGGTTCAGGTACCGCTCCCTCTGCTGTGAGGACACTTAACTCCCAGGGGTTGGCTTCAAAATGACAGCGGCTGCAATCGACCAGCCATGTAGAGCTGTGAGATGTCACCTTTACTGTAGTTGTGTTTCCTCCACGACCAACACTGGTAAGGATCGTTGTCCATTGAGGAGTCTCTGAATCAGCGGGGAAGGGACCAACTTGTGAACCTGAGGCATCATGGCAAGCCTGGCAATCCAAGTTGCTATGATCTTCCACTGTCCCCTTCATGTGTGTTTCCATTGTCAAAACATCTTCATGGCAACTCACACAATCTTTCACTTCCATGGTGTGCGGGTTATGGCAGACCGAGCAAGTATCCGGACGTTGTTCCTGAGGCAAAGCCCCGCCCCAATTCAAGTGGGCACTACCGCCGAGAACGATACCGTGTGTAACGCCACGACCACCACTGGCAGAAACGCCCTGGGTGTCAGCATGACATTTTGCACAGAGTGCATTCGTGGTGGCGACTGCTTCGTGTTCCATTGTCAACGGATTGAGCCAGCCGTTCTCTGCCAGCACGCGATCTCCATCAACCTCATGGCAAGTTTCGCAGGCAATTCCGACCCAATCTTCTTCCGGAACGAAGTCCATAGTGGTTGCCACGCGCATTTCTTCGTCGGTTGCGAATTTGCAGGTCACGCAATTTGGCGGCCGATCGGTAGTAGAAGCGGGATCCCAGTTTTGTGGTGAATGGCATCGTGAACAATAGGTGTTGGGACCCTTCCCGATATCATAGGTATGACCCATCTTGGTTTCTTTATAAGTCGCCATGATCGTTTCATATTCAGGGCTACCAATATCGACTCCAGGTTTCTTAGGCTCTGGCAGCGGGGTCGGGACCGCAGTGGGGGCCTGTGTAGGTGGAGGTGGTTCGGTAGGCACCGCTGTGGGTGGTTCAGTCGGTGCAGGTTGGGCTGTACAGCCCACAATTAAGATTGCCCCAAGCAACAGTGTCAATACGAAAACAAACTTAATTACAGCTTGAGATTGTATTCCTGACTTTTTTGAATGTTGCTGAGGAGTTGGGATTATGGATCTTTGCATATACATCTCCTTCTCTTAAATCTAGACGAGCTTAAACACAAAAAGATTTTCCGACCTATTGTGCATATTAGCACAAAGGCTTTTGCAAGGCATTGACTTAAGATAATCGCAGGGTATCAACGTGAACTTAGCGCGAAAATACGCTTGAGTTTTCAAGATTCTCAAAGGATTTGCAAAATTAAATGTGAGATTATGATTTCACGCGCATCAGGCAGAAAAAATCTGTTTCAAGTTATTTTGCTGGGTGAGTACTCGTGTAGCGCTTATTCTGATCGGTGGTTGGATAGCAAGAAAACGATTTCAGGATAAGGTTGTCCCACAACCCGTTAGTTAATCTCTAGTTCCCAATTGCTGAATCCAGTAAAGCTCTGGCCGCTGCCGCCACGTGCCGGGCCGGGTTGTCGCTTTCGAACATGCGTGTTGACATGTAGGCACCATCCATCAAGAGCACAAGCTGATCTGCCAGCATTGCGGGTTTAGCTGCCCCGGCATCTTTTGCCAGGCGGGTAAAACGTGTGCGAACTCTCTGTTTGTGTTCCAGGGCTACCTGATGCCCGGGATAATCCGCTTCAGGGTATTCGGAGGCGATATTAAGGAAGGGACAACCGTAGCAGGCCGGGGTGGTGACGTATTCCTGCAAGCCCTGGAAAAAGGCCAGTAGTTTTTCATATGGCGTTGGTGCGTTACGGGTGGAACTCTCAAAATAACGCCAAAAGTCATCATCACTTTCCTTCAGGTATGCAATGATTAAATCATCTTTGGAGGGGTAGTGCCGGTATAGCGTCATTTTACTGATGCCGGACTCGGCGGCAATGGTGTCAACACCGACGGCGCGATAACCGTGTTGATAGAATAGCTTTGCAGCCGTTTGGTAGAGCTGGTCTTTGGGGGAGGTCTCACTTTTCATGTTATACACCTCTTGACATGATACAGACCTGTATTGTATACTGGTTACTAACGATACAGATCTGTATCGTACCATATTTCACAATTTTGTGCAACTCGCTAAGGAGTAAATAAGATGAAAATTGCAGTTTTTGGAACAGGAATGGTCGGGCAGGCATTGGCCGACAAACTGGATGAACTCGGGCACGAGGTCATGATTGGGACACGCGATGTGCAGCGCACTCTGGCGCGTACAGACCCGCACCCGTATGGTTTTCCGCCCTTCAGTACTTGGCATAAGGAACATGGTCAGGTGAAACTAGGAACGTACAGAGAGGCAGCCCGGTACGGAGAAGTCTTATTCAATGCCACCAATGGTACTGGTTCTTTGGCTGCTCTCGAGCAGGCCGGTGCGGACAATCTAAACGACAAAATCATGGTCGATATTGCCAACCCGCTCGATTTCTCACAGGGGAACCCACCGGTGTTGTCGGTCAGCAATGACGATTCATTGGGAGAGCAGATCCAGTGCGCCTATCCTCAGGTGAAGGTGGTGAAGACGCTCAATACGGTGACTGCCTTCCTGATGGTTAACCCCGGCCTGGTTGCCAATGGAGACCACACCATGTTCGTCAGCGGCAATGACGTGAATGCCAAAAAGCAGGTGATTGGCTGGCTCAAAGATTGGTTTGGCTGGAAAGATGTGATTGACCTGGGCGAGATCAGCAGTGCGCGCGGCATGGAAATGTATTTGCCCATCTGGCTGCGGCTGTGGAGCGCATTGGGCACCGGCATGTTCAATGTTAAGGTGGTCAAGTAAGCCTACAGGCGTAAGCAGGCTGTCAATCCTGTGTCTCAGATAATCCGGCGCGGTTGGGCGGTTTCGGGGTTGCCGGTGTTGGGAGTGCCGGCCGGTTCGATCAAGAGGATGTGCGCCTCCTCCTCTGCGACAGGTCGATGCTCGACGCCTCTTGGTACCACAAACACTTCACCGGCATCCAAGGTTACGCTGCCATCGCGCATCTCAATGGTAAGCTGACCGCTTAAGACCATAAAGAAGTCATCCGTGTCATCGTGTTTGTGCCAGATGAACTCACCCTTGACCTTGGCTAGCATCAGGTCGTGACCGTTGAACTGCCCGACCGTACGTGGCTGCCAGTGGTCGTTGAATGTGGAAAGCTTTTCTGTCAGATTGATTGGTTTCATTGGTAAAACCTCCCGTATTTAGTTTTTGAAAAATATATCTTTATGTGGAAATTTTTGCAGAATAATGTGAGATCGATCACATTTCTCCCACTATACGGTTGAAATAATTTACTTTTTCAACAATTTATAGAGGCTCAGTCCAAACAGGATAAACCCCAGCGGCGTCGTTATAGCATAGAGTACCCAGCCGGTGCGCCACTGTAAATGCAGCAGCATGGCCAGAGCATAGACCCCCACAGCACAAAGCGGCAGGGTCAGCAGGCTGAAGTAATTCCAAAGCGAGCCCTGTCCACGCAGCATCTCCAGCAGTGAGCCGGGCTCTTCGCGCTGACGATTGTGTCGTAAGCCCCAATAGACCAGGGCGAGCAAAAGCGGCAGGATGATGACGGCAATTGGGGTGGCCGGTATTGCGATGAGGGCAAAGTAGAGCAGAAACAGGCCGGAGATACAAATGATTGTCCAGCGGTTGAGGGTGAAAACCTCGCTGGAACTCCAGCCTGCCAGCCAGTACGCCAGGATGACGAGTAAGCTGGTGATGAGGGTAAAGGCAGTAAATTCCGGAATGGTTGCAACACCGCCATCCGGTTCTCCCCACCAGAAGATCGCCCAAAGTCCGTAGGCACTCCCAATCAGGCTGGACAGTCTGGCAACAGACCAGGCGTTCCCGATCAGCAGGGTTTTGCGCAGCGCGTACCAGCCAACCCAGACCGATAATAAGGCGTGCCAGGCCAGCCCGGTAAAAGAAATAGAGAGCGGCAGCATCTCATAGGTCGTTTGCACCACCACCCCTTCCGCCAGCCAGCCGAAGGCAGCCGCGGCCAGAAAAAGCGCCCAGCGGTTTTTGACACGGAAGAAAGTCACCAGAACCAGAAAGAGATAGGCTAACAGAGAATAGGCCACCCAGGTCGCCAGCCAATCCGGCACCGAATCCTCCGGGCGGAAGCGTGCCCAAAAAAGGTGCTCAGAAAAGTAAACCAGGATGTATCCGGTGGCGAGCACCTGAATCAGATTTTTGAAAGTACCCATATGCATGTATACAACATTGCAGGATGACGAGTCAAGCCTGGTGGAAGGCGTCCGATCTGAATGTTTTCCACTTCCATAATTGTCTTGACAGTCAGCAAATCCGTAACATTATGCACAGGGGGATTTTGTAGGGTGCGTTCGCGCTGCGCGAACGCACCAATGAGCATATCTTCGTATCTGCCCAAGTAAGATGCAGGATTTGACGCACCTTCTCCGCGCTGGAAATGGGAGGTGCGTCTCCTACCTCAAATGGTGCGCCGCGCTGCGGGAATGCACCCTACATTTCCTCCCAATTGTACGTTTTTCGAGTTCATCGATGAAAACGAAAATTCAAATAATTCGCTTCATTCGGCATTTCGTGCGAAGCATTCGTGATTAATCACTTACCAATTTCAGTGTCCAACCTGCAATTTCCGGTCTCGGCTGGCTGGAAAATTTAGTGATTTTGTCTATCATTGTACGTAGCCTGCTAAGGGGCAACAAGTTTATTCCCTGCAGGCAGGGTTGGAAATCTCATTACTGGTTTCAGCCAGGGCGCATATTTTTGTTGAGACCGGCAACGATTTGCGAATATAAACTCTCAAATACTTACTCCCCCAGATTGTCTCGCTTTCAGAAAAAATGGAATCCGCTGGCGAGAAGGCTGGCAGCGTGATTATGTGATATTTATATGAAAGATCTTCCCACAATAGTTCTTCTGCAAAAACATCATAGCTGACAATGATATCCGGGTCTACAAAGTTAATGTATTTAATCGGGATTGCGCCGGTTGTGCCATTACTGCGTTGTTCCGGAACTTTCATCGGATGGAACAAGAGACTGTCGGGAGATGCTAACCCAGCCGCATCAAAAATCCTACCTTTAAAAGAATAACCAAGACCCCCAATTTCAGAAGTAAGCAAACTTGCATCCGGGTACTCTTCGTTGATCATCGTTCCGACTGTCAAATACATCTTGACTCGAGCGCCGCTTTCAAAGAGCTCGAAATTGTCAGGCTGGTTAAAAATCGCGCTGGCGGTTGAAATGATGGATAGGGCTGAGACGACAAACAGGATCGCCAGAAGCATTTTCAGTACTATGTTTCTGGGAGGTGCGGTCAAATATGAATAAGAAAAATAGGCTACAACAAGGGGCAGCATATATATAGGGATGTACCAATCAAATAAAAGCGCATGTTCGAATGTATAAACTCCAATAACAATTATGGCGGATAGGCCTAAAAGTAATGGGAAGAGAGTTTTTCTGCGAATATCGGTCTCCCGGATCATTGCCCAAATAAATAGGAACGCTAATACCAAAACTATCGTCGAATTTATTATTAACATGACCAAATTGTCTGCCGATAAACCGGGTAGAGATTTGCTTAAAATATCCAGGAAAGTTCTGGATGGGGTAATGGAATATACCAGTGATTTTGCTTTCACTGAATGAGGGATGAGGCTGTGAAAAAAGAACAGATCGAAGAAAATAAAAGGGAATGTTCCCAGGCTGAACCAACCGAAAATTTCTAGAAATTTGTGTTTGTTTTGCAAGGCGACAAAAGCACCCACCAAAATGGCCAGAACGATCAATTCGAGCCGCAAAAATATCGCGATCCCCAATAATGCGAATCCTTTTAGGTTCTTATTTGTCAAAAATAAAATACCCAAACCCGCGACTAAAAGAGCCAAAGGTGTTTCCATCAGTCCTATACTGGATGGCAATAGTATGGCTAATAGGATAGACCGCAGAAAGATTTTTTGTAAAAAAGATAATTCTCTTTGCAACCATACCACAACAATTTTTGGATAAACAATCAAAACACAGATTGTTACGAGGGCATTGATTATGCTAATGATCAGTGGAAAATGGTTGCCTAGATGGACTGTTTTTACCAGCCAGTAGAGAAAGGCGAGAAAGATGACCCAACCTGAGGAAGTACTGACCTTCAATGCTTCAGAGGGCAGATAATAAGGCGTGCCGCTATCAACCAGATTGCGGGCAACCCGAAAATGAATAAAGGCATCATCGAAAGCATATTGGCTTAGCATTAAGTGAAGAGCGAAAACAAAGCCCACCAATAGCAACCTACCCAAAAAGACAAGCAAATTTGTTATATTTGAATTCTCACACCTTATCATCTTGAATTTCAATGTGGTGTTCCCTTTTTCGTTTATCGCGTTCCATTCATTCCCTGATATTTAATTATACGAGCGTTTAGCTTAGCAACCCTCAGCTATTTTTTAAACTTACGTTGAGGCTGATCTGCCAACAACCCATCGACGCTCTGAACAGTGAATCTTCTCAAAGTATGAAGGTGCAGCTCAAATTGCTTAATCCCCCCTGACAAGGCGCGTATTTTTTTGTCTGTTATTCCAGACTGCCGGCATACAACCAGAATGGTCCCAATTCATCCTCCATCGCTTCTTCGAAGTGGAACCCGATTTTTTCGGCCACGCGCTGCGAATCAAAATTAAGCGGATCGATCAGGCTGACCAGGCGGGTATATCCCAGCCGGTCATAGCCATATCGGGCGATGGCTGCGGCAGCCTCTGTTGCCAACCCATGTCCCCAGAACGCCTGATCAAGCAGGTAAGCCACCTCGACCTCAGGGATGCCGTTCAACTGCCAGGGTAGCAAGCCGCAGCGGCCGATAAACTGGCCTGTAGACCGGTAAACTGTCGCCCATAAACCTAACTGAGGGTTTCGGCGATCACCATATTGGTGCCATTCCAATTCTTCCACCGTTTCCAAATAGTTTTTCGGAGCATCCGGAATGTAGCGCACGACATCCGGATTGCAATAGAGCCGGTAGAGATCGTCAATATCCGAACGCTCCAAATGTCGCAGTAGGATTCTTTGTGTTTCCAAAATGAACATTCTTTCGGCCTCTTTGACCTGCTCTGCCTCTACATCTGGGCGTGATTGCCCAAGCAGAGAGGTTATTTTTTATGACTTACTTTGTAAACCTTGCCTTCGGCATCGTAGGTCGTCCATTCGCCCACTGGCTCACCATGCTTAAAGAAACCACTTCTTTTCAACGTGCCATCCAGGCGATACCACTCCCAGTAGCCTTCGGCTTTGCCAGCCACGATTTTGCCCTTAGACCAGCGCGCGCGCGCGACCATTGGCATGATATTTGATGGTATAGCCGCCAACCACTTCTGTTTTTTTCTCAGGAACATGTTTTTCCGCCATGTAATTACAAATCTCTCTTTCGTGTGGGTTTTTTGGTTTTGACTGCTCACAGCTGGCTGATGCTTTTGCAATCTCAGGTCTCCTGCGGGCTAAAGTCAGGCCTGCTATGGTGATCTTCAGGGGCGCAGGGAGCACAACGCTTGGCGAATTTCACCCAGATGATAAGCGCTATGTGCAACAATCGCGATTGCCTCACCCACTTTGCCTTCATCTGCCCAGGCAGGAGCCTGAGGCAGAATCGTGACCATAGCAGCATAATTGGTTCGCAGTTCGTTTTGAATGGCCTGCCATTCCGGTTCTGTCACCTTGCCGACCGCCCGCCAGATTTCACCCCAATCCACTTCAGGAAAATCAGGGTTGAGCGTCGATTTCCGGACAACATCCAGGTAAAAGGCAACGTGTTTGACCTGGGCAGCCAGGGGGGCGCATTTCCCACCGACTGGAATGGAGGCTTCGTCGGCGGTGATGTCAGCCATGGTTTCGAATAAGGATGTGTTTCGATCGAAATAATAGCCCTGTACCTGCTCAAAGGTTTCCTTAAGCAGGTTTAAAAGCGCGGAGGTGAAATGCTGGGATTGAATGGGAGCTGTCATGGTTGTTCTCCGGAGAAAAATATGCGGTTTGACGTTGTTGCAAATTTGGATATAACTACAGCGCAATTACGGTGAAGTGTGATTATGTGCTCGTGACCAAATCGGCCAGCTGGTCGGTGCATTGGCCCCAACCTTTATGGAAACCCATGCGTTCGTGTTCTTGACGGTCGGCGACAGTCCAGTGTAAAACTCTGGCTGTATAGCGCGTTTTACCGCCCAGATCCTCAAATGTCAGAATGGCGGTCATAAATGGCTTTTCTGATGGTTCCCAGGCTTTGGTATACGCGTCAGTGAAGACCAGGCGTTCATTTTTTACCACCTCGAGAAAGACACCCGGACTGGGAAAGTCCTCGCCTTCCGGGCTGCGCATGGTGATAGAGGTAGTACCGCCTGGGCGGACATCGTTTTCTACGGCGGAGACGGTCCAGGGCAGAGGTGCGAACCATTGTTTGAGTAAATCCGGCTGGGTCCAGGCTGCATAGACCTTCTCAGGCGGAGCATCAATGACGCGGGTCAAGACAAGCTCGCGGTCGAATGATGGGTTTGGATGGGTTTCGAGAGGCATTTTTACTCCTTTGTACAAAAAACAGAATCAGACAACTCCGGCGACAAATCTGACTTATGGGTAGATCTCATTTTTATATAAATCTAAGAGCGATTCGTTAACTGGAAATTTATTATACGGAATTCATTAAGAATGCAATGGGCTTGTATAAGCAGCTATTGATACTATTTTTCGGAGCAAGATACGATTAACTAATTTTCTGCCGGGGCGGGTGAGAGACCAGGGACTGCTGCAATGCCACCAGTGTAAGTCTTGAATGAAGGCTTTGAGCTTACCAGCGAGCCTTAATGGGTATCTCAGCCTCGCAAATCCGAAGCCAGAATTGTAATGGATCGGTCTTCCAACTGGAAACCGTACTCACGCTTAGTCACAGTTTTTCAATTTTCTACATCTAACTTGAAATACACATCTTCCCGCCTTTCTAATGTACAATTATTAATTCCCTCCAATCTCTTCCTTTAGGAGTTCCCCATGCAACAATTAAAAGATCGGATTCTCAAAGACGGTGCCAATCTTGGCGGTGGTATTCTCAAGGTGGATGGCTTCATCAACCACCAGGTTGATGCGGTGTTAATGAATGCCTGCGGGCAAGAACTGGCACGCCTTTTCAAAGACGTTGGTGCCACCAAGGTATTAACTGCTGAAATCTCCGGCATTGCCCCGGCAGTCATGACCGCGCGCTACATGAACATTCCGGTGGTCTATGCCCGCAAAACCAAGCCAATCACCATGCCGGAAACGGTCTACCTGACCACGGCACCCTCGCATACGCGTGGCAGCATGACCGAGCTGATTGTCTCTCCCGAGTTTCTCTGCTGCGGCGAGAAAATCCTGATCATCGATGATTTCCTCGCATCCGGCAGCACGATTGCCGGTCTGGCGCGCCTGACGGCTGCTGCCGGGGCTGAGCTGGTTGGAATTGGCGCGCTGGTGGAGAAGATCTTTGAGGGTGGCCGCGAGAAACTGACCCCACTGGGCGTACCGATTGAATCGCTGGTGATCATTACCAATATGGATGACGGTAAGCTCGAATTTACAGATTAATTAACGATGAACGACACCATCATTGTCCTGGATTTTGGCTCACAATACAGCCAATTGATCACCCGCCGTGTACGCGAAGCGCAGGTTTATTGCGAGATGCTGCCCTGGAACAGCGAACCGGCGCGGGTGCTGGCATTGCACCCCAAAGGGTTCATTCTCTCCGGCGGGCCCAATTCCGTTTATACCCGCGGGGCTCCCCAGTTGCCAGCCTTTGTTCTGGAGAGCGGCTTGCCCGTCCTGGGGATCTGTTACGGGATGCAGGCACTTACCAGGGCGTTGGGCGGGCAAGTAGCGCCGTCTAATGAACGCGAGTATGGCCTGGCGCAAATCGAAACTGTTCTGCCCAACCCACTGATTCCTGAAGGTAGTCAGCCGGTATGGATGTCACATGGTGATCGTATTGAATCGCTTCCGCCTGGCTTCGAACGTCTGGCAGCTAGCCCCAACAGCCCGATTGCGGCAATGGGTGACACGAAGCGCGCAATTTACGGTGTGCAATTTCACCCGGAGGTACGCCATACCCCAGCTGGTTTCCGCATGCTGCGAAACTTTGTGGTGGATATTTGCCAGTGCCAGCCCACCTGGACGCCTAAAGCGATCATAGCGGCCAGCCTTGGCCGCATCCGGCAAGAGGTTGGTGATCAGCGTGTTTTGATCGGGGTGAGCGGCGGGGTGGATTCGAGCGTGGCAGCAGCCCTGGTGCACAAGGCTATCGGCCCGCAACTGACTGGTGTTTTTGTTGATAATGGGCTCTTACGTCAGGATGAACGCAGCCAGGTGGAAGCGGCTTTACACCAGCATCTGGGGATGGAATTGAAAACAGTCGATGCGGTGGCAGAGTTCATGGCTGCCCTGGCCGGGGTTACGGATCCTGAGCAAAAGCGCAAAGCAATTGGGCGTACCTTTATCCGTGTCTTTGAAAAAGCTGCCCTTGCTAGCGGCAAGCCGCAGTTTCTGGTGCAGGGCACCATTTATCCGGATGTAATCGAATCTAGTGCCCCGGATCGCAATCAGGGACAGGTGATCAAGTCGCACCACAATGTCGGTGGCTTGCCTGAGGATCTGGATTTCTCCCTT
>JBBQNI010000066.1:0-15020 GCA_038329785.1 Anaerolineales bacterium
TACGATACCTGGGAAACACCACCTTCCTATCTCTTGCTGGTTGGGGACAGTAACTTGATCCCGGCCTGGTCGCGACTTGATAAAGAAACCATGAAGATCGCCAAAAAGACCGATCTCTATTACGTTACTATGAATGGCAGCAGTGATTATGACCCGGATATTTTTTATGGCCGTTTCTCCGTCCGCGATATCCAGCAGCTTAATAACATCATCAACAAAACGATCGCATACGCCAACTTGGATGGCAGCCAGAGCTGGGTCAAGAAAGCAGCCTTCATCGCCAGCTGTGACAGCAGTTATTTTGGCACTGCCGAAGGTTCTCATAATTATGTGATTACTTCCTATGGGCTGCCGCTCGACTATAGCGGCATATTCCCCAACAACCCCCAATCCGGCGGCGATCAACTCTATTGTGTAAGCAATCATGCAACGACATCGAATATCATCGCTTCCGTCAATGATCAGCGCGCGTTTTTGGCCTATTCCGGACATGGATCAACTGACAGGTGGTCAGATGGGAGTATCTATTTTACAAGTGACTCTGTTCGTGCTTTAAACACCAACAATGTTTTCTCACTGATCACCAGTTTTGCCTGCCTGACCGGCGATTTTGGAAATGACTCGGTAGCAGAATCCTTTGGCGAAACCTGGATTCGCCAGGCGCAAAAAGGCGCAATCGTCTATTTGGGTTCTGCAGATTTAAGTTATTGGGGACCGGATGACGACCTTGAACGTGCTTTTTACGACACCTTCTTCGCCACACCTTCGACACCGCCAAGAATAGCACAAGCAGTCTATAATGGCCTGGACGAAGTCCGCGATCGTTACCCTTCTACCGCTCAATACTATTTTGAGAGCTACAATATATTAGGAGATCCCAGCGCACAAATCTGGCTTGGCCCGCGCAGTTCGGATTTTGCCCTGCACATGGATGATAGCGGCGTGAACGTCTGTGCGGGGGCAGATGCGCAGACCTCAGTGGATGTAATCAGCGTGGCAGGTTTTTCTGCCCCGGTCACACTTGACCTGGCCGGCCTGCCGTCTACCAGCAGCTACACCTTCAGCGCAAATCCAGTCCTGCCAGGTTCAAAGACTGATCTGACGATTGCAGCTGAAACAGGTTCGCTCCCCGCAACATATGATATCAGCCTGCAAGACACGAATGCCAGCCTGCAACATATGATTCCATTCAAACTGGGCATCAGCAACGTCGTGCCGGGTATCCCGACCTTGCTTTCCCCTGCACAGGAAGGAAGCCCGTATCCATTAAATCTATCCTTTACCTGGCAGCCCGTCCCACAGGCTAGCGGTTATCACTTTCAGCTGGCACTCGACAGCGAATTTACCCAAATCATCATCAATGAACCAGACCTGAGCGCAGCAGCCTTCACCCCAGCTACAATATTGGATAGCGCCACTGTCTACTACTGGCGGGTCAGCGCCAAAAATGGCTGCGGTCAAAGTAATTTTTCAAGCGCGCACACCTTCTATACCCTCTCACTGGCTGGCGATTGTGTTTCCGCCGAGCTAACCAGAACGCAATATCATATTGACTTTGAGAGCAGTAGCGGCGATTGGACGAGCAGCACCTGGTGGTTGAGCCCGGAGCGTTTTCTCTCTCCGCAGCAATCCTTTCATGCCAGTGCTCCCAATGCCAGCAGCGAACAGAGTCTCATCAGTCCTGCACTTCCAATTCCAAATGCTGCCATGGAACCCTCTCTGCAATTCTGGCAATGGCGAAATCTGGAAAATCAAATCAGCGGCTGCCTGGATGGCGGAATTCTCGAATACAGTACCAATGGCGGGTCAAGCTGGTCCCAGGTACCATCACTATGGTTCCCAGTCGGAGGTGAGGGGTATGATGGATTGATCGCATCCAACTATTCCAATCCATTGGCGGGCAAACTGGGGTGGTGTGGTGTCGAGAACTGGCAGAGGACTGTCGTGGACTTGACCGCACTGGCCGGAGAAACCGCCTCGTTTCGCTACCGGCTTGGTACAGACAGCAGTATGGGCAGCGAGGGTTGGTTTATTGACGACGTTTCAATCCGTTACTGTCAGGAAGATTACAACTTCACCATCGGTGCTGCCCTTGCGGGCAAAAATAGCGAAGCAGGCGCACAGGTTGAATATAGCATTCACATCACAAATGACGGTTCACTTGATTCTTATCGAGTCGCTTTGTCCCCTTCCAATTGGAATACCACAACCAGCACAAACCTCATCGAAAATCTGAATTTTCTGCAAACCGAAATGCTGGCATTGCAGGTAAGCATCCCACCAGATGCAGCCATCGGCCAGCAGGATAGCGTGACAATAACTTTTACTTCTGTCAACCAGCCAGCTTTGCAGCACAGCCTGACTTTGACAACCACTGTCATTCAAAACTATTATTCTTATCTGCCATTGATCGTGACACAGTAAAAACATTTGCTTCGCTCAAAGGTCAGGGTGAGATCAGTTACAATCACCCCACCTGCCCATAAAAATTGCAGCGAATATGTTCGATTTCGTGCTGCTGCCTAACGAATGACTCAGGTACCCCAGTCGCGCATATAAAGGAAATCGTAGCCAATGGTGCGATTATTCAACTTGCAGATCGGCGGCATCACGCGTTTGAAATGATTACGCTGCACACGCCGCATGACCTCCTTCACAAATTCTTGTTTAAACCCGGCCGCAATGCATTCCTGAGCTGAGTAGCGCTCATCCACCAGTAGATAGAGCAGCTGATCAACCTCAGCATACGTAAACCCGAGATCCCCTTCATCCGTCTGTCCGGCCCATAAATCGGCGGAGGGCGGTTTGTTGATTATTGAAGGTGGTATGCCTAATTCGCTGGCCAACTGGCGCACCTGACTTTTATACAGGTCACCTAAAGGGTTGAGTGCGCAGGCAGAATCACCATATAAGGTGGAGTAGCCCAGTAGAATTTCGGTTTTATTGCCGGTCCCCACCACCAGGCCTTCAAAGGCTGCCGATTGATCATACAGCACAATCATGCGGGAACGCGCCATGATATTACCTTTGCGGGTTGCATCCATATCAGGATCAAATCCAATCAGGGCATCGGCCATGTCTGTAATCGGAAAAGTCAGGCTTTCCACACCGGTCAATTCGATCAGCTTGTGGGCATCATCCAGCGAATCCTGTGAGGAAGTAAGGTAAGGCATGCGAACAGCCAGGACATTGTGGGGGCCAAGCGCTTTGACCGCCAGCACACAGGCTAACGCCGAATCGATTCCGCCTGAAAGTCCAATGACTGCCTTTGTATAGCCCGTACGGGTGATTTCACTTTTAATAAAATCAGCCAATATCCTGGTTGCCAATTTTGTGTTTATACTTAAATCAAACATTCTTCCTCGCTTATCGTCCCGCCGGGCGGCTGCTTTTACTGAGTATGCGGGTTAATTCCCTCTGAACCATTGCGGTACGTTCATCCCGTAACAAAGGCAGTCGTGCCCGCGTACGATGCAGCTGGTTCAAATCGATTTCACAGAAAAGCAGCGCTTCTTCATGTTGAGGAGCCCGCGCCAACACATTGCCATTGGGGTCATAAACCATTGCCCCACCCCAAAAGTGCAAACCATCTTCATATCCGACCCGATTGGTATGCGCAACAAAAGTGGTGAAGAGGCTGGCGTAAGCACGGTTGATATGATCGACCCAGCGGGCTGAATCCAGCTGAGGTTCAGTGCTCAGTCCACGGCCTGGTGAAGCAGAAGAGAAGATCATCAGATCGGCACCATCCTGCCATAATAAATAGGGCAGAGAGGCGTGCCAGAAATCCTCACAGACCAGTATTCCCACACGACCAAAACGGGTGTCAAAGGCACTCACCCGATCGCCCGAGGCAAAAAAGCGGCCTTCATCAAAAACACTGTAGGTTGGCAGATAGATTTTCTGGTGAATATGGACAACTTCACCCCCTGAAAGATAAGCCGAAGCAATAAAAAAGCGATTGCGCTCATCCTCCTGAACAAATCCCACCACCAGGTCTATGCGCCGGCTGGCCTGCAGTAATTGGTCAAAAATTGGGTCACTTGCCTGTGGTCGTAAGGCAACGGTAGGGACCAGATCCTGTAGAAAATAGCCGGTTAAAGAAAGTTCTGGAAAAATCAGCAAATCAGCCTGCTGAGCACAGGCTTGCTCGATAATTTGCAAATGGGTTTCAAGATTGGCTTCTACATCACCCAAAACTGTATTCATTTGTGAAAGCGCCAGTTTACATTTCATAATCCAATTGGTATTCCTCCAAATAAACAACCGCTATATTACATTAATAATCCGCATCGACACGCATCCTGAAACTACCATAATCTCCACAGGCTGCCAGGTAATACAGGTTTGCGCTGATTGAGTCCGCTTTGTTTGCACGATCCGAAAAGCACTCTGCCCAATTACTAATTCTACTTATTATCAATCCATCAATTTTAATTATATCTGGTATCAGGAACTTGCTTTATCATCCAATCCCGGTTTGAGAACGAAAATCATGTTGATCATCGCAATCAGCAGGAAACCTAAAGCCATCCAGATATCTACAGGCAGACCCTTCCACACGGGACGGAGGTCTGCCCGTAAAAAGGAAAAGACGAGGGTGTGCAGACAAAACAACAACCAGGTAAGCCCGGAACGCAATCCAATTCTTTTTGTCGTAAAAGTACGCTCAAAAACGTAAAAAATAAGAAAAAGCAGCAGCGCAGCCACAATTTGATTCGGAAAACGGCTGGCATAATTTCCGCGTTCATCGATTACTGTTAGCCAGGCGATATTCCCTGTCAGTTGCTTCCCATAACCACATCCAGCAGGAATGCAGGCTAACCAGGTCATTAAGGCTACGGGCGGTAATAAAGATGACATCTGATCAAGCAGAAGGCGAATATTCTGGTGGCGGATTAAGGCAACAAGTATGGATGTAAGCAAAGCACCTGCGACAGCCCCTGACCAGATGAAACCGCCTTCCCAAAATTGAAATGCCCGCCAGCCGTTATTGGTTAAATAGGCCGGCTGCCAAAGGAAGAATGCCAACCTGGCTCCCAACAACGCCCCAACCAAGACCCATAAAGCTGCCCTGGCGGCAGACAGGTGCTCTTCCTCGAACACGGATTGATAGATCCGCCACATCCCCAGCGTCGCACCCAACCCAATTAGGGCCGCATATATTTCAATTCTCACTCGCTGTTCTCCATTTGCAGATTATGGCAGTCAAGGCTGAAAAAGTCAACGACTACAAAGGTAAAGAGGAAACGCATTCTGAAACAAAGGTTTTGTCTACTTGCACAGAATTTTATGCGGCCTGAGACCTTAGAACAAGCGGGTAAAATAAAAACTTGAGGAATGATCCCTACATCTATGGCCTGGCTATGCTGCTACCCCCTTATCTTCCGCATCCAAACTAAAAGTCCACAGGAAACCCGTCAAAACCCTACATTAAAATAAGATTAGATATCTTAAAAAAAGTAACAATTAATTATTTCTAGAAATAATATCTGAAACTCCCCACAATTGATGTGCCTGATAAGCCGCCGCCCAGATCAATCATCTATTGAAACCCTTTTTTGAGTCAAAAATCACAATTTTTGACTCAAAATCCCCCGATTTGGAACTTTTTTGAGTCATCCAAAGAATCGATAGGTTGAAAAAGAGAGGGGGGTTTTTTCTTCCGATAATTACCGTTTTTTCGTTTTTATAGAAACCTGAAATTAGGAAGTGTATTTTCCAGGATTTTGCCTTGTGAGTTCTTCGGCGCTCTGGCTTGCAAACATTTTATCCCGTCATTAAGCTGTTCAAGCCGTGCTGCCAGAATGGTTTCTTGCCATTTCATTATCGGCATTTTTTATGCAATGTTCGCGTTGTATTCCAGCGCCAGATCAATCCAGTATTGCAGATCGCAATCTGGGGTCAGGACATCGCTATTGACATATACATAACCGCGCCGCTCGAGACCTTTCATGACAACTGGCTGACATCCTGGTTTTTTCAATGCAGCGTCGTAGATGGCCGGATCAATACGACACATCAGACGTTCAGCACGTGCACTAACACATAATTTGCCGCGTGCCATGAATCCCAAACTACCAAACATACGCTTCTCGCTGACTTCAGGTATATTCGCCAATGCCGCTCTGACTCTGTCCTCAAGTTTCTGATCGCTCGTCATTCAAGCACCTCTTTTATCCGCGAAAATCATTTCCTTCTTCCATTTTTTAGGCTCATCAAAATACTAAATACATTATTCGTACTTCAATGCCATCACCGGCTCTAATGTGGCAGCCCGCAGCGCCGGATACAAACCCGATAAAAAGCCAACCAACGTCGCAAAAATAACGGCAAATAAAAGCAGCCAACTGGGTGTGACAGTGGAAATACCATTCGAAATGACCCCTTGCTGAGCCTGGCCGGCCATATATTGCATGGCAACAATGTTGAGTACTTTGCTGCCGCCCCAGCCTAACAGCATGCCGCCCAGACCACCCAAAAAGCCAATTCCTGCCGCTTCACCCAGGAATATAGTCAGAACATCCTTATTGGTTGCCCCAATCGCTTTCATCAGCCCAATTTCTCGTGTGCGTTCCAGAATGGCCATGGTCATGGTGTTGGCGATGCCGATAGCCGCCACCAGCAGAGCGATCGCCCCAATCCCACCAAAGATGATCTGCAGCACCACAAAGAAGGAATTGATCCCTTCGACTGTACTCTGTGGAGAATAGGCCATAAATCCAAGCTCATTAATTTTGTCAGTCACATTGACGGTCACATCGGGAGAGACAGCCTGGACAATAACATTTTGATAGCCATCCTTGTCACGATTAATGCGCTTGCCATTATTGAACCACTGGTTCCAGGCCTCCAGATCATCCATGCTGACAAACATGCTTCCATCCGCCTCATTACGCATCTCCTGGAGCGTTCCGGCCACCTGTAGTGTGACCGTCTTTTTAACCTCCTGGCCATCTTCGGTCCACTTTGACAGCACCAGTTTGATGCGTTGATCCATCAATTCAGGAGGTTCGGGCGGCTCATCTCCTGGGCGCATGTTCGGGTTGTAGAAATTGTTGGGAATCCAGCTTCCAACAATCACAGTCCCCTTCCGTAATTCAAGTGTGCCTTCATTCGATAGAAAGCGCAGGTCTTCCAGAGTCTCAGACTTAACACCCATTATGCTGGCCCACGATTCCATTTTACCCAGCTTCAGCATAGCCGAACCATTCAGATAATCACGTGGAATCACGTTATCAACACCATCAATGGCTGCAATATCTGCCAGAGCGCTGGGGGTCAACATCTTAACATTGGCGGTGCTTTGAGCAACACCCTTCTCTACCATCACCGGCTCAGAGCCCCAATTCGGGTAGACCTCAATGCGGGTCAGATCATTAATGCCCCATAAATTACTGGTAGCTGATTTTTGCAGCCCGGTTGCAAGAGAAACCAGCAGCACCACCGCGGCCGTGCCAATGACCACACCGACCGCAGTCAGTGCCACCCGGCCTTTGCGCCGGTTCAGATTTTCAATAATCAGGCTGACGAAATCCCAAAAATGCATGTATTCTATCCTTTGCCACCGCGCGGGATTGGCACCACCGGCACTTCCTGTTGAGGAAATTCGCCGCCGTCAACCGGCATGGGATAGTCCAGTGCTGGCTCAGGTTTTGCGCTGCCCAGGCCAAATAATCCTTTGAAAAAGCGAACAACTTTCTGCATGAAAGTCTCTTGCGCTTCAACCACCGGTATATCTGTGCCATCGCCTGGCATCGGTTCAAATACCTGCTCGGGTTCTACCTGAACTGTCAGCGTCTGTTCCACAGTCCGCGGTTGATTAAAATCATCATTGTAAGAAACTGAGATCATAATTTCCAGAGGGCCGGCCTCATACGGCATCACCATCGCATCCAGGGTGAAATAACCGCCCTGTTCCAAAGGACCAACCAGCGCTACATTTTCGCTCAGATCGGCGCTGCCTCCTGCAACACTGACCTTCAAATTGCCTAACACAGCCGTATTTTTGCCCAGGTTGGTAATCTGAATGGGCAAAGGTGAAAACTGTCCGGCGAACAAAATGCCAGGGTCACGGTAAAAACCCAATTCCACCCGCGGAAGGGAATAAACCAGAAGAGTTATGACCTGGTCATCCACCACCCGTTCACCCTTGCTATTGTTATATGCGAATGAGATTTTAAAGGGATACGCGCCAGGATTGGCAGAAACATTGACGATCAATTGTGCTTCCGCTGATTTTGTTTCAGCGGGTGCAATTTTATCAAGGTAAATTAGGTTTGAGGAACCAAGCGGTGCAAATGTACTAAGATCCGAGCTGCCGCCCGATAGTCCCCCCACGGTGGGGGTTCCGCTGCCATCCGACCCTGTGACGCCACCACCTAGCACCATGGTTACACCCTGCGCATCCACCGTACCCAGGTTTCGCACCTGAATCTTCAAATTAAAAATAGAACCCGGCTGAAGGGGATCAACATCGACCTCATAGCCCCCCACCACCAATTGAGCGCGTGCCTGCGGAGTGGACGTGGCGGTGGGCACTGAAGAATACACGGGTGGTTGTAAATTGATCGTCAGGGTAAAAGTCTCGTTGTAGGAAGTCCCCCGCTCATCGGTGTAGCTGACATTCATTGTGAGCACACCCGAAACCAGGCCCCATAAGGTGGAATTGGCGCGCAACGGCTGGCTGATATCAGTGGCTGCATCCGTATCCAGGTAAGGAACTACTCGTACTGCGCCGGTTTCGAGCGGCAAGAAATCGCTGCTTTCAAAGTTGGCTACCAGATTATAGACATCGCTGCCACCGGCATTCTTAATCCGAATTCTTAAGGTGAAATCGCTGCCGGGATTGATGGCCGACTGTCCATAATCATAGGTACTGATCACCACCAGCGGGCGCTCAAAAGAGGATGCCGCCTCTGGGGTGGAACTGTTCTCAACCGTCACTGTCACCGTTTCATCCTGTGCCATTACAGCCGGGTTCGCAACTGCCCCTATCGCGAAGATCAATACCAAGAATGAAAATAAAACCAGATGCTTGATTGTTTTCATAACAACTCCTCTTCTTCTTTTTCCTGCAATTCGAAACTAGCGGCGGCGTCATACTGCTCTTCCGAAACCACCTGGCCGTCCAGCAGATAAATCATTTCAGTAGCAAACTGGCGCATACGCAAATCATGGGTGACCACCACCACAGTGCGGCCTTGCTGATTGAGGCGGGAAAGCAATTTCATGATGCTGAGACCACTGCTTGTATCCAGATTTCCGGTGGGCTCATCCGCCAGTACCAGCGGCGGATTATTGACCAGCGATCTTGCCACAGCAACCCGCTGCTGCTGGCCACCGGAGAGTTCGGTTGGCCGGTGATGTGCCCTATTGGAAAGCCCCACTTGGCTTAACAACGATGAAGCCTGGGCTTGTCTTGCTTTCCCCGAAATACCAGCAAAGCGCATCGGGAAAGCAACATTCTGGAATGCGGTCATGCTGGAAATAAGATTAAAAGATTGAAATATGAAACCGACCTTCTTACGCCGAAAAAGGCCAAGATCATTTTCGTCCATTTTTTCCAACTCAAATCCTTCTACATGGATTTCTCCACTGGTGGGTCGATCCAGACCACCCAGTAGATAGAGCAGCGTGCTTTTTCCCGAGCCGGATGGTCCCATAATCACAGTAAATGACCCTTCTTGAATATCCAGATCAATCCCTGCCAGAGCGTACACCTTTTGGCGGCCCATGACAAAGGTTTTGCGAAGATTACGAATTTGAATAAACGGTAAATTACTCATGATTTTAGAAGAAGAAAAAGCCGCCAGTGGAGAGACCGCTTAATTGGGCAGCAATCAGACCCGGCACAGCCTTTAATGCCAGGAATACCAATACAGCTACCAGAGTCGCTAACCAGGCTTTACCTGCTTTGAGACCTGAGATTTTGCGCGCGCCAATTCCTAAGAGAATAATTTGCCAGATCAGGTAAATATCAATAAAGGCCAAAAATGCAGTCAGGTAGGTCTGAAAGCCGCTGGCACCATCTGCCATGAAACCAGAAAGCCCAGGTGCGCTGATTACCTGGCGGGTGATTAAGATGGCAAAAATTTGAACAAGATCACGAACAAGGAATGGAAGACTCGTCCAGGCGACAATATTTAACGCAGAGCGATTACTGCTGCGGCTGCCGTTGAGGGTCAACGAGAGGTGCAATATGCTGCCCAACAAGAACCAGCCGATCCAGATACCCAGGAATTTTCCTACCAACGGGAACACAGTCGTGACTACGGGGCTGGCGCTCACTTCTGCAGCTGAGCTAAATTGCTGCTGCTGTTCCGGGCTATAGTATTCAAGTCCTTCCGGCGCGACAACCTCCGGCGTGGCTGAACTGATGATGGGGGCGGAAACCAACACTAAAATCAGAGCTGAGACCATCAAAAGAAGCAATGGTGCCAGCCAAACACCGTAATTTTTTTCTGAAATTTCCTCCAGGGCTTTTCCAGGTCTGAAAAACAGCGGAAAAAACCACTTTAATTGAAATTTGCGTGGTTTTTCTTCTTCGACGAAAGACACATCTTGTTCCAACATGGCCATACCTCACTCTGTATTCTAAAATGACAAAGTCTCACCCAACATTAGACGTTGTGAAGTGAAAAAATGTTTCCATTTTTTTCAGAACAGATCTCACTGCGCATCCCTGTTTCTATTCACAACCATCATGATGATACATCGAGAAATGTATTTAGGGAATAGATCAAAAATCACCGAATTATCATCTATAACGACTGGCGAGAGTAAGTTTTTCCCATACCTTCACGGAAGATAATTAGCCCAGTACGGAGATAGAATACACGTTGAAATTGGCCTGGAAGAGAATACGAAGGGAAATTTGTTTCACGAATAACACCATCTGGTCCATATTCAAAAAGTGCTGCAATCACTGGCTTAAGAAAAACTCCCGCTGTTAAGCACGGGAGCTTTCAAGGAGAAGTTGGAAATTTGTTTCCAATTTTGGTTTTATGCAGTCTTTCTTGATAGTGGTTATGAATGATCATTATTTTTTTCATAAGGGTTATTGGTCTGATTTCAACCCTACCAAACTAGCTGCGGTAAACATGATGCCCACCAGGGCGATAACAATATACACGACTCCAGCCATGATGTACCTCCTTACATAATGAACGGCCTTCTTTGTTCTGAATTGGATGGCGGCGATAGCTTTCCAATCCATATATACAATAACACCACTCTGCTTGATTCGTTCTGCCTGAAAGAAGGGTATTTGTGTGTCTTTCGGGCGAGATCTTTTCCATCCTTTCGGACAGGATAATTCGATTCAAGTTATTACTATATACGTGTAACATCCCCAAAAAGTTCCCAAAATAAAAAACCCATTCATGTTCCTATTTTCAGAGAAACAAAAACGCGCTACACTACTGGTATGAAGAAAAATTTCTTAAAACAAATTCTCTCGCTCCTTTTTATCTTTTCTCTGCCGCCACTCACTGCTTGTGTTTCTGCTCCCCCAGTAGAAACTGCGCAGGTGATAACATTAGACGCGACCCTAACACCCACAACAGCAGCCGCGGAAGCTGCCGTTGTGCGATTAAATCTAGCCGGCCCGCTTGAAAAACCCACTGCAGAAATCAGCGGACTGACCTGGGCAGGTGATTGGTTAATTTTATTACCGCAATATCCCGATCGCTTTGACAGCCAGCTATTCCGGCTCAGCCGCACCGATCTGACCCGCGCTATCGACGAGCCGCAGCAGATACTTGAGCCACAAGCTGTCAAATTTATAAGTGCCGGCCTGGAAAAAACAGTCGCGGGCTTCGAAGGCTTTGAGGCGATTGCCACAAATGGGCAGGACGCCTACCTGACAATCGAGACTCATTCTGCCGGCACAAAAGGATACCTGGTCAAAGGGACCTGGCAGGCAGATTTTTCGCAGTTGACCCTGGATGCCGCCTCATTGACAGAGATCCCTTCACAGATGAATATCAGCAACTCCAGTTACGAAAGCCTGCTTGTGTTTGGTAAACGTATTGTGACCCTTTACGAAGCCAATGGTGCCAACATCAATACTCACCCCCTGGCTGAAATGTTTGACCTTTCTCTCGCCAACACATCCTCCTTAAATTTTCCCCGCGTAGAATACCGCATAACAGATGCCACTGAACCGGATGAAAATGGAGAGTTTTGGGCTATCAATTATTTTTTCCCGGGTGACCTTTCCAAATTAGATCCTGCTGATGATCCGATTGCCCAGACATACGGAAAAGGGAGCACCCACGCCAATTCACCCGTGGTGGAACGATTGGTGGCTTTCCAATTTACAGAAGAAGGAATCGTCTTAGCGGAGAAAGCGCCGATCCAATTGCAGCTTTTACCAGATGAGGAAGCGCGTAATTGGGAAGGACTGGTGCAGCTCGATCAGATTGGCTTTTTAATGGCTACCGATAAATTCCCGCAAACCTGGCTGGCCTTCGTCGCCTATCCCTGATTTTCCCGCTCAGATTTTTCTCCTTCAGTGCGAGCATCTCGATTTTGCCTGAATATCAAGCGCGCGCTGCGATCATAAAAAATATATTCCCAGGCCCACTTAATCAAAACAACCAGGCGGTTGCGAAAGCCAACCAGCTGAATTAAATGGACAAAAAGCCAGATTAACCAGGCCGGCCAACCGCGGAATTGAAAGCGGCCGATTTGTACCACAGCTTGATTGCGGCCGATGGTTGCCATCATACCCGGATCATGATACTGAAATGGAAGAAGACTTTTGCCACTCAATTGTGCCAGAATGTTTTTAGCCGCGTGCCTGGCTTGCTGCATGGCGACCGGCGCTGTCATCGGCAGAGCTACCCCATCCGCGGATTCAAAGTAAGCACTGTCACCTATCACATAGACATTGTCATGGGCGGGCAGCTGCAGGGTTGACCGGACAACTGCTCGACCCTGTTTACTTTGTGCCAGACCGGCAGTATCGACCAATCCGGCGGCACGCACGCCGGCAGTCCAAATGAATGTCCTGGCTGCAATGGTATCGCCCTGATCCAGCTGAATATTTTTGCCATCATAATCTTTTACCATTCTATTGAGCAAAACCTCCACCTGCTTGCGTTTAAGTGCCGAAATGGTTGCCTGCGATAAGCGTTCCTGCAGGTGTGACACCAGCTCGCCGGTAGCCTCCAGCAGAATTACGCGAACATCATTAAAATCAATTTGCGGATAATCTTTCTTAAGCACCAAACGCACCAACTCGGAGATCGCACCTGCCATTTCTACGCCAGTCGGCCCTCCCCCGCACACCACGAAGGTCAATAAGGCCTCGCGAGTTTGGAGATCAGTTGTTTGGGTAGCTTCCTCAAATTGCAACAGAATGTGATTTCTAATCCCATTGGCATCGGAAAGATTTTTTAAGCCAAAGCTCGTCTCCTGCAGAGAATGGTTGCCAAAGTAATTAGTCTGACTGCCGGGGGCCAGGATTAAAAAATCGAAAGCTACTTCACCGACCGTTGTATCCAGAGTCTGGCGATCAAAATCAATTCCATCCGCATTCGCCAGAATAAATTCCAGGTTTTTCTGCTTGCTCAAAATTCCACGGATAGGATAAGCAATGTCATCGCTTGAAAGTGCGGCCGTGGCAACTTGATAAAGAAGCGGTTGAAACAAATGGTAATTCTGGCGATCAATCAATGTGACATGCAACGGTGCGTCAGCCAAAGCTTTGGCTGCCTGCAATCCGCCAAAACCTGCGCCAATAATAACTACACGCTGGATATTTGTTTTAGCAGTCATCAGACACCTCCATTTATTGTGAATAAAATCACATATAATATAACTATAAATATCTGATTTATCCAGTATATTTATAGACTTTTGGAGCATAAAAGAAATTTATATTAGTTGATAGTTGATAGTTGATTTGTTGACTAGTTTGCTAGATGACTAGGTGACAAAAAATTGGATAAACTTGTCCATCAAAATAAGCTCAGGCTGCTCCCCGTCTCCCGTCACCAGTCCCCAGTCTTTTCCTATCAGCTCGCTCGCTGTGCGTGCTGCCATAGGCATGCAGCGGGCCTTTGGCCTCAGCTGTCAGCTAGTCAGCTGCTCTTTTCCCTCTCCTCAACATTGCCAGTGGAATCTGCACTACTTCTTTAATTCCCAGCAGATACACAACGAGCATATAAATCAACAAACCTCCACCGCCGCCGATTACCAGCAGGAGCAAGTCGCTGGGCGGCAATAATTGCCTGGCCAGCAGCACCACGCCGGCCATTACCCCGCTGCCAAGCAAAGCCTTTGCCAGGTCAAGCAAAATATGGCGTAGATCGACGCCCTTCCAGCGAATCGAAAGAATCAGCAGACCGATGGATGCCTCCACCAGAACGGCGATGCCATTCGCCAGGGCCGGACCGGCATGGCTGATCCCGCCGCTCTCAAACGGCCGCGTCAGCCAGATCGCCAGACCGATATTCAGGGCTGTGGTTCCAATTGATACGAACAGAGGAGTGTAAGTGTCTTGTTGGGCAGCGAAGGCACGAATTACCACCTCCAGCATGGATTGGCTGATCAGCGCCAGGGCATAGAATTGCAATGCATAATAAACCAGCTGGGTGCTCTCAGCCGTAAACTCACCTCCCTCGAACAAAATGCGAATGATCGGTTCACCAAGCACAATTAATGCCATGGCAGCAGGAATCGCCAGAGTTAGAATGGCTCGCAGCGAACCGCTCAGGGCTTTTCGCTGGGCAGCCACATCTTTCTGAGCAGCCAGAGCCGCCATGGTTGGGAAGATGGCTATCCCGATCGCTGTTCCAATCAGAGTCCAGGGCATATTCATCAGACGGTAGGCAAAGTCCAGCGCTGCCAGGCGACCCTCCCCCAGCCGCGAGCTGAGCGTGGCGTTCAACCAGTTAATGCTGGCACGTGCCATCAGCAAATCGACAATTCGCGGCAACATCAAAATGGCTACTCTGCTTAATGCCGGGTCCATGCGCAGGATCGGCTGCCACCTTACTTTATAATAGATA
>JBBQNI010000067.1:0-14896 GCA_038329785.1 Anaerolineales bacterium
CACCACCGCCATGACCATAGTCGGAGCGATGGTGCATAACCGCTATATTTTAATTAACCTACTTGACAAAACCTCTTTCTCGTTGTAAACTATTTTTATCACTAAAAATAATTTTTACGATAAAAGAAAAGGTTGCGATGAGCGCTACAAAACAGGAAGACACATTTGTAATTCGGGATTTGGAAACTCTGAAAGTGATCGCTGATCCAATCCGTAACCAGATATTGGACATCCTTGTGTTTACGCCGCAGAACACGAAAGAGGTGGCCGATAAATTAGGCCTGGCACCCAGCAAGTTGTATTATCACTTCAATATGCTGGAAAAATTTGGCTTAATCGAAGTGGTAGAGACCCGCCAGGTTTCCAACTTGATTGAAAAGTATTACAAGGCAAAGGCAGCTTACTTTATGGTTGACCCTGCGCTGCTTAATTTTGATAGTTCGGAAGGCAAAGAAAACATGTATGCCCTGGTGGAATCGGCCATCGATACCACCCGTGAAGATTTGTTACGCAGCTTACAGGCGCGTTCATTGCAGCTTGAACAGGGTGGGGAGAGTAAAAAGCGCTCACTCATTCTGACTCGAAATTTGAGCAACTTAACTGATGAAAAAGCGGATGAATTTTTTAAGCGCTTGAGCGATTTGATTGAAGAATTTTCCGACGCCGATACAAAAGATGCCAACGATCAAACTTTTGCGATGACAATTGCCATGTATCCCAGCTTCTACTATCGCGATCTGAAAGACGAAAGCTGAATAATTAACTTTTCTAATTGAGGTTCTTTCCTTATCAATTCCGAAACCCAACGTGAGTTCGGGTCTCTTAACTGTTGTTAATTTTTGGAGAATTTGAAATGACAATTGTGGAAACGCCAAAAAATATGCGCACTTTTACCACCATTTGGATTGGGCAATTGATTTCCTTGCTCGGTTCCGGTTTGACCAGTTTCGCGTTGGGGGTCTGGATCTACAGTCAAACGGGGAAAGCTACGCCCTTTGCAATTACAGTCCTATTCGGCAGTCTGCCGCCGATACTGCTGGCACCTCTGGTGGGCTCGGTTGCGGACCGTTTCAGTCGCAAAAAGATCATTCTGCTGGCTGACACTGGCGCGGCGTTGATCACTCTGGCAGCCTTCTGGTTATACACCAACGGCCAGCTGCAAATATGGAACATTTATCTGATCGCTTTGCTGGGCTCAACCTTTAGTGCCTTCCAGGAACCAGCTTTTGCAGCCTCGATTGTCATGTTGGTTCCGAAAAAGGACTTGCAGCGTGCAAATGGTATGGCCAACATGGCCAGCGCGCTTGGGGGTCTGATATCACCCATTCTGGGCGGATTACTGGTTGCGATCATCGGATTGGATGGCATCATGATGATCGATTTCATCACCTACTTTGCCGCCTTATTTACCATGCTCTTTTCACACTTGCCCATGCCCATCCGTTCGGAAGACGAGCAAACAGGTGGGGGCTGGAAAACTGCCATGGCGGGTTGGCATTACTTACGCGTTCATTCCGGCTTACTGAAGCTGATCATTTTTTTTGCCGTGGTCAACTTCATGCTCAATTTTGCCAGCGTGCTGACCGGTCCGCTGGTATTATCAACGGCTTCGTCGGAAGCGCTTGGGATGGTTTATTCCATCGGCAGCCTCGGCATGTTGTTGGGCAGCATTTTATTAAGCAGCTGGGGTGGTCCCAAGCGCAATAAAATTCGTACCATTTTGATTTTTACCATTTTAAACGGGCTTGGCCTCGGGTTGACTGGAATCCATTCCAGCCCAATCGTAATTGCAATCGGATTCTTCGTGATGTTGTTCTTTGTTCCGCTCGTTTCTGGTACCAGCCAGGCTATCTTTCAATTGTTGGTTCCACCTGATTTACAGGGACGCGTCTTTGCCATGCGCTCGATGATTTCGCGCTCGATCATGCCGCTGGCTTTTCTGACGGCCGGCCCGTTGGCAGACCGTGTATTTGAGCCGTTGATGCAGGTGAACGGCGCGCTCGGGCGGAGTTGGATTGCCAATCTGATTGGTGCCGGTGCGGGGCGCGGGATTGGGCTGCTCTTTCTGCTTTGTATGCTGGGAGAATTGGCTGCCATTGCCTGGGCCTGGAGTAACAAGAGCCTGCGCGCCCTGGATTTTGACGGCTTGCCGCAAGTTACGGTCGGGGAAGAGCTGGTCACTTCACTTGCTCACGCATCTTTGCTCAGGGACGGGCAACAAAGTCCAGGTGAACTTTAACCACGTCTTCCGTCTTGAGAATGCCAGCGATACTGATCGGCCCAATGTCGAAATCGCTCATCTTGAATTCGCTGACGGCTGAACCTTTCAGCTCTTGCTGATCAAAGCTGGCGGTGACGCTAAATTCAGCGCCGAGGGTGGTCTGCTTGATGGTCAATTCGCCCTGTACTTCAAAGGTGTACGGTTGCCCCGGGGTGTAGGTTTCCGGCAGGTTGGTGATGGAGCGCGGTACGAAGGTTACCAATGGATACTTCGAGGATTCGAGCCAATCGCGGCGGATGGCATTGTCACGTCTGGAACTGTCAGAAGTGAGTGTGCTGATGTCGACGGTGATGACACCCAGACGGCTTTTGGTTGGGTCCTCAGGGTTGGCATAAACTTCGCCGTTCACTTCCGAAGTCATCCCAATAGCGGTGGCAAAGCGGTTGTTCTGGTCAATAAAGGTCTCACCAACTTCGTACGTGAGCGTGGTTTCTTCCGGCACAAATTTGAGCAGCAGTGTAGCGTCTGCCAGGGTGGGGGTGAATTGAATGGGTTCAGGAGAGGCAGGGATCATCGTCCGGGTTGGGGCTGAGGGGGTCACAGGGGTACAGGCGCTGATAAGCCCAACAACAAGCATTAAAACGAATATTTTCTTCATGATGGACTCCCTGACAAATGAAATTATGACAATTATTATCTAAATTAGGATTTCTTTATACCAGATCGCATATCTGAAGGCAAGCACTTGTGAGCCTTCAAACTGTTTACACACCGCCTTCATAACTTCTTCACAAGTAGTGGGTATCCTATAGTCAGGTTGATCAACAACCAGATTTACAATACAAAAGGAGTAAGTAAAATGAAAAAGAGCTTAATTGCAGTAGTGATAGCAGTAGTATTAGTTGGAGTAATCGGTGCAGCCGGCGCAGTTTATGCCCAGGCACCCGATCCGGAAACCTGGACACCAGGACAGGGATTGGGCAACCGCGCTCAGCTGCACAGTGCAGACGGCACCGGCATCTACCATGAAGAAATGCTGACCATTTTCTCGGAAGCGCTGGGTATCCCGGTGGCTGACCTCGAAGCCCGCATTGCTGCAGGTGAAACCCTGATGCAGATCGCATTGGCAGAAGGTCTCAGCTTTGATGAAATCAAAGCCCTCATGCCGGTAGGTGCTTTTGGAATGCAAGCCCAGAATGGTCGTGGTATGCGCCACACCAACCTGGATGGCGAGTTCGTGCCCGGCCCCAACTGTGATGGCACCTGCCTGCAGGATGGTGAGTATGTGCCCCAATTTCTTGGCCCGCAGCATGGTGCTGGCATGAGCCGTGGGGGTGGACGTAAGTAGTAATGAGAAATGGGTAATGAGTAAGTAGAAAAATCAGGAGCGCGGTGAAAGCCGCGCTCTTTTGGTATTCGCATCATTCGCTTACTCGTGCGAAGCATTCGTGATTAAAACAATAGTTTTTGGGTTATTCAGACGACTGATTTTCACTATAATAGAGCCATGCATGTACACTTTTTGGTAGAGGCGGATGATCCAAATATTAGTCTGTTGCAACCCATGTTGGATGCACAAATTTTTTTGACAGCCGGGACTGAAATCACTGATCCCCAGACCTGTCAGGTCTTAATCGGCGGCCGGCCTTCTGCCGATCAATTGGCTGGTTGTCCCAATCTGCATACCCTCGTTATTCCTTTCGCCGGACTCCCGGTGGAAACAAGGTCAGCCTGTCTGGCGCGACCGGATCTGCGCGTCTTTAACCTTCATCACAATGCACAGATTACCGCCGAGCTGGCCATGGCATTGTTGTTCGCTGCAGCAAAGTTTGTGGTTCCGCATGACCTGCGATTGCGTAAAGGGGATTGGAATCTGCGTTACCAGAGTCCGCCACAGGCATTGCTGCTGGCCGGGAAACGCGCACTTGTCATCGGCTATGGACAGGTGGGGCAGCGGATCGCTGCCATGTGCCAGGCAATTGGCATGCAGGTGACGGCCTTGCAGCGTTCGCAGAGCAAAAGCGCTGGTGCGGGTGGCATCCGCCTGGAGCAAATTCAGAAACTGAGGGAAATTCTACCTGAATCAAATGTGCTCATCCTGGCCTGCCCGCTAACAGCGGAAACGCAGGGTCTGATAGGTCGCGATGAACTGGCTCTCCTGCCGACCAGGGGCGTGCTGGTAAACATCGCCCGCGGAGAGGTGGTCGACCAGCGGGCACTTTATGAAGCGCTCGTGAGCGGTCACCTGGCGGCTGCCGGACTGGATGTCTGGTACCACTATCCGCAATGTGAGCAGGCGAGATTTGATACCATGCCTGCTGACTACCCCTTTCAGGAACTTGAGCAGGTGGTATTAAGCCCACATCGCGGTGGCCTGGTGCGGGAAACCGAACAACTGCGCATGACCCACCTGGCCGATCTGCTCAACCGAATAGCGTTGGGTGGAGAATTGCCGAAAGCCGTGGATGTAATTGCGGGATATTGAATTAGCTGATACCACATTAATGAATACAGACGTGAATTTCTTCCAGATTACACGCTTATTTTCCCCGCTTATCTTTGACAGCCAAACTGGCTTAGGTGATAATATCTCAAAGAGCAAATTTAAAATCTCGACCTTTCAGGAATTTCCAGTGAGCAAACAATTTACGATGGGAGAGTCAGTTGAATCCAATCTTAAAAGCTGAAGCAATCAGTCGCTATTTTGACAAATTTAGAGCATTAGCACCCACCGATCTGACCTTATTTTCTGGCGAGATAACAGTCTTGCAGGGTCCGAATGGTGCCGGAAAATCTACTCTGCTGCAATGTCTGGGCGGGTTGATTCGACCTTCGACCGGTAAAATGACCATTTGCGGGTTCGATCTTTATCAAGAGGAGCGGGAGGCAAAACGACATCTTGCCTATGTGCCGGATGTTCCCCGCTTTTACCAGGAGATGACTGCCTGGGAACACATGCAGTTTATGGCGGCTGCACACAATGTCCTGGCGGATTACGCTCAACGGGCGGAACGCCTGATGCGTAACTTTGGGTTATGGGATGCCCGGGATTTATTTCCACATAATTATTCGCGGGGCATGCGCTTGAAATTGGGTTTATTGCTTACATTTATTCGCCCATTTGATGCGCTCATCCTTGATGAACCAACCTCGGCACTCGATGAAGATAGCACCCGTAATTTAGCAGAATACCTGCACGCTCTGCGCGCGGAAGGAAAGGCGATTCTGCTTGCGAGTCATCATAACCAATGGATTGAACAGCTTGCTGATCGTAGCTTGCAAATCCAAAATGGTGTCATTCAGGCGGTATAAAAAATGCGGGCTGTTTGGATGGTACTTTCCCGTCGCATTGCTGGTCAATTTGCCTTTCTGCTGGTGATCGCCGGACATAACCCCCGCAAAGATCGTTCAATCAATGACAGGCTTTATCTTGTCTACATAATTGTCTTCTTTTCCATTTGGATTTTCTCCGTGTTGACTTTATTCGCAAGCTGGGCTGTAAAGCTTCTGACACTGTTTGGCCAGCAAAATCCTGCCCAAACGGCGGGCAATGTGATGCTGCTCGCGCTGGGTGCTGCGAGTGCGGTTAAGTTGTGGCAGGCTGCCAGCACCAGCCCCTTTGTTTTCAGTGAAGAGGATGCACTCTTGCTTTGCCAGACCCCGGTCAGCCGCCGTGTTGTCGCCATATTATGGTTTTTTCATCGTTGGATGATCAGCGTGCTGCCATTTGCAGTTTTGGCCATTGTTTTAGGTTTTGCCCAGGTGGAAATTCAAGCCAACCGCGATTTGGGGTTTTTAGACTTGCCATTGTATATTGGCGCAGGTATTAAGGCGCTTTTTGCGATGGCGGCAGCGTATTTGTTAGCTATGGCGTTCATCTGGTTATTTGGAATCCTGCGGATCAGAACAGATCATGACATTCCCCGCTATCGTTGGGTGGCAATCGCAATCATAGCTATATTTGCTGCTTTAAGTCAGTCAAATTCACAGGCTTTTTCATTCCTTTTAGCTCCTTTGCGATTAGTTTTAGAAGCGGGCATGGGTGCAGGATCTTATTTCAACGCACTTCTTTTGACCATTCTTTCGTCTATAGTTGTGCTTGGCTTGCTGTGGTTTTTTGCCGAAAGGCTCAATTTAAGCCGGGCTGCCCAGGAAACCGCCTATGTTCAGCAGATGCAAGCCGCGGTCTGGCTGGGCGATGCGGATGCCATGGCCCATATCCGTATTAAGAGGAAGCTCGGTAGCAGTCATGCTGCGACGAAATTACCGATTCGTGCAGGTTCATACGCCATTTATTGGCGCATATTGTTGAGGAACCTGCGCGGACAGCTGCTGCAAAATGTTTTTAATTTCGCTCTGGTCTTGATGGTGACCGTGATCGTTTTTATGGCACCTGATTTGGGTTCTTTGGTGCTCATTTTAGCTATCTGGGTTTTGCAGTTGGGTCAGCGGGCGGCGAATAGAATGCGCTCCGAGCTGAAAAACTGGTGGCTGTGGACACAATTGCCTTTTAACCTCCATCAGGAAATGGCGTGGCAAATCTTTCCTGCCGCATTGCTGCTGATCGTATTAACCATACTGGTTATGCTTCTTGTGCTGGTCAGCATTCCTCCGATTTTATTTATCATCCTCCCAATTGCTGTAATTCTGGTTATCGAAGCGGGTATTTTTGATGTCATCCGTGGGGTATCAGCACACAGCGAAATGCTTATTGTTGAAGCGATCCCGGGCTTTACAATTATCGGCACTCTGGTTGGAATGGCATTGTTAATCCTCCCATTTTGGTTCTATTTACAGCCACTGACAATTCGTTCCTATGTATCAATTGGCGGATGGGGCATAATTGAAATAGGTTTGATGTGGTTATGGATTGTTCAGTTGTGGAAAAAGCGTAAATGATGCTGATTTAATACTTTAACAGCAATCAGGAGATTGATAATATGCAAAAACACACCGAAATGACTTTAAAACGCTTGCAAACTTACCAGCAGGAGTTGAAGAAGAGACTCTACACGCAACTCCAGCCGGTCAATTTGACGCATTATGCCGCAGAAGGGCGCATCTCCTACGAGCAAGCGCTCAAAGGTGATTATCATCCGGTACAGCTCGAAGAAAAGTTCGGCCCGCTCTGGTCAACGCACTGGTTCCATGTGAAGGGCTCGATTCCGCCTGAGTGGCAGGGTCAGGAAGTGCATCTGCTGTGGGATTCTTCCAGTGAAGCCACTGTCTGGCAGGCCGGCCAGCCGCAGCAAGGTTTGACCGGCTCCTCCAACGGCTGGCAGGAGCAGCCGCTGCGCAGCGCGTTTTGCATCACGCGCCAGGCGGCCGCACATCAGCCTGTGGATTTAATGATTGAGGCTGCTTTGAACGGACTCTTTGGTGTCTCGCGTGTCGAACCGCGTAAGAATGAAGGTATTGGCTTGCTGCGCCAGGCAGAACTGGCCCTTTTTAATCGCCCGCTGTGGGATCTTTATTGGGATTATGTAATCATCGCCGATATGGCCCGCTACCTGCCGCAACAGACCCCCCGTGCGGGGCAGGCTCTGCAAGCAGCCAACCGCATGATCAATACCATCCGGTGGGGACAGACACAAACCTACCTGGCTGCCAGGGAGATCGCCGGTCAATTCCTTGGTCAGCACAACGGCCAAGGACAGCACCAACTTTCGGCTGTTGGACATGCCCATATTGACACCGCCTGGTTATGGCCGCTGGCAGAGACCAAACGTAAATGTGCGCGCACCTTCAGCTCAGCTCTGCGCTTGATGGATGTTTATCCTGAATTCAAATTTGCCTGTTCGCAGGCTCAACAGCTAGCCTGGATCAAGGCCGATTACCCGGGATTATATGCCCGAATTCAGGCGAAAGTAAAAACAGGCCAGTTTGTGCCGGTCGGTGGCACCTGGGTGGAACCGGATACCAACATTCCCGCCGGGGAGTCACTGGTGCGCCAGTTCCTGTATGGGCAGAAGTTTTTTCAGGAGGAGTTTGGAGCGATATCATCCATCTTTTGGGAACCGGATGTCTTCGGTTATTCGGCCGCCCTGCCGCAGATCATGCGCCAGGCTGGAGTGCATTATTTCCTGACCCAGAAACTATCCTGGAATGAATTTAACAAACCTGATCGGCACACATTTATCTGGGAAGGACTGGATGGCAGCCAGGTGCTGGCTCATTTTCCGCCAGTTGACACCTATAATTCGGTGGCAGATGTGCATGACGTGCTCCACAATGTAAACAATTTCAAAGACCACGAGCGAGCCAATCAGAGTTACCTGTTGTTCGGCTATGGGGATGGCGGCGGCGGTCCATCGGCGGAGATGTTGGAGCAATTAACGCGTATGGCCGATGTGGATGGCTTACCGCTGGTCGTGCAGCGCACACCGCAGCAGTTTTTTGAGCGTGCCGCTGCTAACCTGCAAGATCCCACACGTTGGGTGGGTGAGTTATACTTTGAGAATCATCGTGGCACCTACACCAGTCAGGCTGCCTTGAAGCAAGGCAACCGCCGGTGCGAGGAAATGCTGCACGATGTTGAATTCTTAGCCAGCCTGGCCGTCCTGAACGCTGAGGTACCATACCCGCACAGTCAGTTAACTGACTTGTGGCAGCAGGTGCTGACCAACCAGTTCCATGATATTCTGCCAGGTTCGTCCATCAATGAAGTGAACGTGGAAGCCAACCAAACGTATCAATCGGTGCTGTCGCAGGCCGGCTGGTTGCGTGATCAAGCGCTCAGCAGTTTGCTGCCAGAGCAGGGTTATACCCTGGTGAATACACTTGGTTGCCGCAGGCGGGAAGTTATTACTGCGCCAGATGATGAGGAGATGCCCAATGCACTGGTGGTAGTCGAGATGCCGGCTTATGCCCTTGTCAGTCTGGAAAAAGCGCTGGTGAATGAAACACGCACGGTCTCAGTGGTGGAATCACCGGGAGGAGTTGTTCTGGAAAACGAAATGGTGCGCGTGCAAATCAACGCCCAGGGTCAGATCACAACTTTGTTCCACAAGACCGCCGGTCGCGAATGTATCACTCCGGGTGAGGTTGGTAATGGGTTCATGCTCTACGAGGATCTGCCGGCTGAGTACGACGCCTGGAATGTGGATGTTTATTATGCCGAAAAAATCCTGCAGAAACCTACCGCCGCCCGGTTGAACGTGCTGGAGAATGGTCCCCTGCGAGTCAAGGTGTCACTGGAGATGGCATTGGGTGAAAAAAGCAGGCTGTGGCAAATTATTACACTGACGGCAATCTCCGCTCAAATTGAGTTTGAAACCCGCGTGAATTGGCAGGAAGAACATGCTTTATTACGGGTTGATTTCCCGCTCAATTTGCGTGCGCAACTGGCCAGTTTTGAAACCCAATTTGGCCTGGTGCAGCGCAGTACTCACGTCAACACCAGTTATGAGCGGGCTCAGTTTGAAGTGCCGGCCCAGCGTTGGGCTGACCTGAGCGAGCCTGATTTTGGAATGGCTCTGCTGAATAATTGCAAGTACGGCTACGCTTGCAAGGATGGCATCCTATCCCTCTCGCTTTTACGTGCGCCGGCTGAGCCGGATACACTGGCAGATCGTGGCGAACATACCTTTGCATACGCTTTGCTGCCGCACGCACTTTCAGCGCAGCTCAGTGCGCTCTGGTGGCAGGCGGCCTGTTTCAATCAGCCGCTGTTGTTGACACAAGGCAGAAGCGGGCAGGATTCGCTGAAAATTGCGGA
Organism: Anaerolineales bacterium; assembly: GCA_038329785.1. GTDB lineage: Bacteria > Chloroflexota > Anaerolineae > Anaerolineales > Anaerolineaceae > UBA6170. The sequence continues at coordinate 9,939 of JBBQNI010000067.1, forward strand.
CGTCAATGCACCCAATGTGGTGTTGGACACGATTAAGTTGGCGGAAGATGGGAACGGCCTTATTTTGCGGCTCTACGAGGCAGCCGGCTGTGCTACCCACTTTACCTTAAGTGTGCGCGGATTCCAGAAAGGCTGGGATTGCAATCTTTTGGAGCAGAATAACGAAATATTGGTGATTGAAAACGATCGTATCGAAGGTGACATACAGCCGTTTCAGATCAAAACATTGCGACTCCTTTCCAGCTTGTAAGAGCTTTCGAGTAAAATAAAGGCATATGGGAAACAATAGGAGAGTGAACAATGCTAGTCGGTGATCGAATGTCAACACCTGTAATTTCTGTGGCGCCCGAAACACCCGTACAGGATGCCCTGGCGCAAATGCGTTCTGATAAGGTTAGCCGTTACCCGGTGCTTAACAAAAAAGGCAAGCTGATCGGTTTTGTTACCGAAGGCGATTTGCTGAACGCCTCACCTTCGGAGGCGACCACCCTTTCGGTCTGGGAAATCAACTACTTGCTCAGCAAAATCACCGTAGAACGGGTTATGTCCAGGAATGTGATCACAATTTCCGAAGATGCCACCCTGGAAGAAGCTGCGCGCTTGATGGCTGATAACCGCATCGGTGGATTGCCGGTAATGAAGGGTGACTTGGTGGTTGGCTTAATCACCGAGACCGATCTTTTCCGGCTCTTTTTAGAGATGATGGGTGGTCGTGAACCCGGCATTCGTATCTCCATTCTAGTGAAGGAGGAGCGCGGTATGCTTCATCGCCTGGTGCAAGCCATTGATGAAGCGGGCGGTAACATCATCGCCATCAGCGCTTTTGCCGGCATGAGCCCGCAGAATCGCGAAGTCACCATAAAAGTCTCACTGATCGATGAAAATACTTTGCGCAAAGTAATTGAACCAATAGCCGAAGAAATCTGCGATTTGCGGGAGATTGTTTTGTGAAGTAATGGGTGATGAGTAATGGGAAATGAGGGGGATGGTTGAGGATCTAGTTGATTAGATAATTGGTAAATTCGTTCTTAGTGTGTGATGAATTCCTCCCGAAGATTCCGGCAGAATATTCGGCAGTGAGAATAACCTTCGGGTTTTATTCCAACCCCATATACAGGTTTGTGGGTGATTTTCATTTTTACAACTTTCTCGTCAAAGAATGCCGCCTGACCCCAAAAGCTCGCTCGTGCAAAGCACATGCCAGCTTTGCCACCGGTGCACTCATTTCATTCGCCACTCCGTTTGTCCTTCTGGTCGCCAGTTTCGCTGGCTACCCAATCCGATATGACTAACGTGGTTTTCGATCTTGTGAAGGAGTAGATTCAACACACCAAAATTTTCTGAACGTAACGGGTAGGGTGCATGTGCTTGTATCGATCCTGATTGTTTTCGAAAATTCTAACTTTTCTCCCATTCTTCCGGTTTTGATTCTCATTTTGGATTACCCCAAAAGGGCATCTTTGAACATGGTCTTGAAAAGGGCGAATGACCTCACAATTTTCTCATTTTCCATTAACGGGGGTTTTCTTTGATCCTTTGCCTCGACGTCATTGCGTAGTGTCTCAGCTTCGGGTTTATAATCAGTGTCTTTTTAACCCCCAATCAGAGCTTCGCAACTTGCTGTCAGATTAACACCCACCCAAAAATCTACTTTCAATCTCTCAGCGAATTTCAGCTAGGGCAACTAACCGCGAACCTTAGATACAGCCTTTTGGCTCGCGTAGCGCAATCCTCCTAATTACTCGAAACTCCGAACTCATTACTGGACCGCACAGGGTTCCTGTTAGCTGTTAACTGTCAGCAAAAATCTGGTATAGAATCAATGTATCAATCTCAAAGGAAAAGAAATTGGCAAACAAACCTTTTAAAGCGATTCTCATTGGTGCCGGAGAACGTGGCGCAAAATCCTACGCTCCCTACGCGCTGTCCCACCCCGACCAGCTGCAATTCGTGGCAGTGGCTGAACCAAATGAAGCCAGGCGGAAGGCCTTTGCATTACAGCACAGCATTCCGGAAACACTTCAGTTTGAAGATTGGCCGCAGTTACTGGAACATGACCAATTGGGTGAATTGGCCTTGGTTTGTACGCAGGATTGGCAGCACACCCGACCGGCAATCGCTGCCATGCAGGCTGGCTACCACGTGTTGCTTGAGAAACCAATGGCCAATATCGCCCAGGAATGCCGTGATCTGCTGCAAGTCAGCCTGGAAACGCAACGCCAATTGCACATCTGCCATGTTTTGCGCTACACTCCCCATTTTCAAAAGATGCGCGAGCTGGTGCAGTCTGGAGTACTGGGACAGATTGTTAATGTGGATCAACGCGAAAACGCCGCTTTCTGGCACATGGCGCATTCCTATGTGCGTGGCAATTGGCGCAACAAAGAGCAAAGCAGCCCGATGATCCTGGCAAAATGCTGCCACGATTTCGATATTCTCAACTGGGTCTTGGGTGAAAGCCCGTTGCATCTTTCCTCCTTTGGAAGGCTCAGTCATTTTAAAGCGGAAAATGCTCCCGGAGGGGCACCGCTTCGCTGTCTGGATGGCTGCCCTGTCGCCGAGACCTGCCCCTATTACGCACCGTTGTTGTACCAGAGTATGCAACCGTTCTGGAACAGCATGGCGGATACTGCCCGCGGTTTTCAGCGCTGGGCTGCCCGCACCTACGCCCAAAATCCGGCACTCATTCGTGCATTGAGCTGGTTTGTGCCGTCCTTACGACAGCTTACGCGTTATGAGGGTTGGCCATTAACTGTCCTGACCGAAGATCCCACACCTGAAAAGATTGACCAGGCTCTGCGGAATGGTCCGTACGGACGTTGCGTCTATCATTGCGATAACGATGTTGTTGATCATCAGGTGGTGTTGATGCAAATGGAAAGTGGGGCAGATGTCAGTTTGACCATGCAAGGGCATTCTCACAATGAATATCGTACCACCCGCATCGAGGGCTCACACGGCAGACTGATGGCGGAATTTGGCACCGGCGGCTCACGCATCGTTGTCGATGAGCATCGCACAGATTGGCATATGGAATTTGACACCAGCGCAGATTTGAGCGATGGACACGGCGGTGGTGATATGCGCTTAATGGAATATTTGGTGGATTGTATCAATAATGGTATTTTTGAAGAGATTTTTGCAGATTCGCGAGCTGCACTTGAAAGTCATCTGCTGGCTTTTGCGGCTGAAGAGGCCAGGCTGGATGGCAAGGTGATGGGTCGAGAACACTGGGAATAAGTAGCAAGATTTAGCGAAGAGCAAATAGCCGGTAAACAGTGCTGACAGAAAGTCATTCGAATATTCTTCTCGGGAGTGGATTTTAACCGCAAAGATCGCAAAGGGCGCCAAGAAAAGGAAAGGCGGGTTATTGCGTGTAAAAAGAGACGCGTTCCCGGAACGCGCCGTTGGGGGTGAGGGTTTGCTTTTTAGTAGAGAAAAACATACTTAAGCATAGGTTTCGTTACATTCAAAAACGGTCGTTGGATATAATTAAACTATGCTTGAATATCGCCGATTCAAAGTTGAGGGCGGAACCTGTTTCTTGATTGTGGTAAATTTAATCCGTCCACCACTTTTCACGGTGAAGATGGTACATTTATGAAGCAAAAATATGGTGATGAAGTTCTGATTGGTGCGTTCAAAAGCGAACGCACCCTACAATTTACTATGGAAAATATCCTATTTGCTTTCACAGAAAAAACACCAGGTGACCTTTTTTAAAAATGAACCAGGTCATGCGAATAATCTCCCAACGGGTTCTGCGATGCAAGAAATCCTGGAGCACGGCAAATACCGCAGCCGTCCTTTTCTTTCTGGTTTTCTTGTGCGTCGGATTACTAGTTCATACTGATTATGGAATTGGTTGGGATGAAACTACCCAACGTGATATAGGACTTAAAAATTACTATTACATTACCAAAGGTGACCCCGCCTTACTGAATTTAAGGGATCGTTGGTATGGCCCAGGATTCGAATTATTTCTGATCTATGTCCAAAACAACAGCAGCGATATGTCAATTTACTACAGCCGCCATCTGTTCACGTTTTTAACTTTTTTTACCGGATGTCTGGGTTTTTATTTTCTTTGTCGTCGCTTGACCAAACACCAATGGCTTGCTCTGATTGGGACAGGCTTTCTGGTCTTTTCCCCGCGTATTTTCTCCGATGCGTTTTATAACTCAAAAGATATCCCTTTCCTGATTTTATATGTTTTCAGTTTACTAAGCATGTTTTTGTTTCTTGATCGCCCTAATTACCTGACGGGGTTACTACATGCCTTGATGACGGCGGCATTGGTTTCCTTACGACTGCCCGGTCTCATCATTCCCGCACTAACTCTGCTTGGTATTAGCATAGAAATTTTCTCGCACCGGATAGACTGGAAAAAAGCTGTTTTTATCCTCCTTATTTACATACTGGTGAGCGCGGGGTTCTGCATTTTATTCTGGCCTGCTTTGTGGGAGAACCCGGTATATGGATTTATTGAAGCGTTTCGGTTTATGAGTCATTTTCCTTATGATTTGAAGATGCTATTTATGGGCAAGATAATCTCTTCATTGGAACTGCCCTGGTATTACATTCCGGTCTGGCTGGCAATCACCACACCTCTTCTATATCTGATCGGCTTTATCCCGGGGGTAATTAAAAATTTTTTACAATTGAAAAGCAATTTGCGAAGTGGTTTTTCAGCTTTCCAACGGGATGATTTCCTTATCCTGTTGGCATTTTTGGGACCATTGTTGGCGGTTATCGCATTAAAATCCGTATTATATGACGCTTGGCGGCACATGTTTTTCATTTACCCTGCCTTCCTTCTTATTTCCCTCAAAGGATATCAATGGGCCTGGCTGAAAGTCCGTGAAAGACTGGGACAACATGCCGCACTTGCACTGGCTGTAGTGCTTCTCTTGACCGGTTTACTGGTCCCGGGCTATTGGATGGTGGTCAATCATCCC
>JBBQNI010000068.1:0-14659 GCA_038329785.1 Anaerolineales bacterium
TGTGCCATATACACTGGTGCAGCCGCGCTGGTCGTTTTCTTATGCCGGGGCAAAATTTGAAAATGCCACCATCAGCATGCAATCGCTGGGTCAGCCAGTACCGCTTGTGAAAGAGCCCGTACATGTTGGCTATGGTGAGAATACAATCGTGTGGATTCCGGATAACCTCTCGGGATGGTCCAATTGGCCCAGGCCTGCCACTGACCGTTTGTATGTGGTTAAAATCCAGAACGTCTTAATCAATAATGTCAGCACCAATTTTCAATATAATGTGATTGTAATTGATCCGGATAACTGATCTGCAAAGGTCACAATTGGCCAACGCTTGCTAAAAGATATGTTGGATCCAGGAAAGTGAAATCGAGATGACATTTCCTGAAATGCGCCGCTCTGAGAGAAAAATAAGCGCTCAAAAGAGCCTTCAAATCCTTCAAACCTGCGAGTATGGGGTGCTTTCTACCGTCGATTCTGATGGGCAGCCTTACGGTGTGCCGCTTAACTATGTATATAAGGAAGGAGCGCTTTATTTCCACGGGGCGCAAGCAGGCCATAAACTGAATAACCTGCGTAATGAAAGCCGTGTCTCTTTTTGCGTGGTCAGCCGCGCAGACGTGGTTCCTGAGCAGTTCAGCACCAATTTTGAAAGCGTTATCGTTTTTGGGCAGGCGCAGATTCTGCAGGGTGAGCAGAACTTGCAGGCTTTGCGGCTCTTGTTCGAGCGTTTTATTGGACCTCTCAGCCCGGCAGACGAGGCTGATTTGAAAAAGCAAACCGAGCATACGCTGTCGGTCAAAATCTTAATCGAGCATATGACCGGAAAAGGGAGGGAAAGCTGATAACTGACAGGAAGAGAAAGCTGACAGGAAGAGAAAATAGATAGCTGACAGTAAAAGCCCAGGAAAATGGGAAATTACAATCTTTTCTACCCGCTACAAGCCACCCGCTCAAGCGCAGCGCAGCGGCTGCAACCAACAAACTACCACCTCACCTCCGCATGGTAAAATCAGCCATCACAATCAGCAGAAACCGGAGAATAGAGCATGAACTATGCCGAAAAAATCGCTCAAATGCACCAATTACGCAGCAGCCAGGTGCAGACCACCATTGACCTGTTGGATGAAGGCAACACCATTCCCTTCATTGCCCGTTATCGCAAGGAAGCCACTGGCAGTCTGGATGAAGAACAGTTGCGACAGGTACAAAGTGGTTTGGAGCGCTTGCGAACGATGGATGATCGCCGTGCGACCATACTGAAATCGATCACGGAACAGGGCAAGCTCACCGATGAATTGCAGGAAAGCATCCATCGCGCCGAAAACCTGGTGCAATTGGAAGACCTCTATCTGCCGTATAAGCCTAAACGTCGCACACGTGCTATGATAGCGCGTGAACATGGGCTGGAAGGGTTGGCCGAGTGGATCGTCAATCAGCTGCCCACGCAAACCAGGCTGGATGCGATCGCCAGGCCATTTCTCAATCAGGAGGTGCCCACCCTCGAAGATGCCTGGCAGGGCGCACGCGACATCGTGGCCGAGATGATCAATGATAAACCCGAAGTGCGTGCCCGCGTTCGCGAGAAAGCGCTCCACTGGGGCACCTTCACTGCCGAAAAAATACCCGCTGCGGATGACGAGAAACGGGTCTATGAAACCTATTACTCCTTTAATTTTCGCGTTGATCGAGTTCGACCGCACCAGGTATTGGCGATCAACCGTGGAGAAACGGAGAAAGTGCTGCGTGTAGGCGTACAAGTGGAGGAACGCGATTGGCGTGATGCGATCCTGGCTCATTTTACGCCCAATTCCAAATCGCCGTTGGCCGAGCAATTACGGATAGCCATTCAAGATGCGGCCGAACGGCTCTTACTGCCGGCCATTGAACGCGATGTGCGTCGTGCGTTGACTGAAGAGGCGGAAGCACATGCCATTCAGGTCTTTGGCACCAATTTGAAAGGACTGCTCTCGCAGCCGCCCCTGGTTAATTACACTGTCCTGGCCATCGACCCGGGTTTTCGCACTGGCTCCAAGGTGGCCGTGATTGACCCGACCGGCAAGATTCTGGCGACTATCACGATCTATCCGCACCCACCACAAAATAAGAAGGAAGAATCGTTGAAAATTCTAGCAGCCCTGATCGAAAAGTATCAGGTTGGCTTAATTTCAATCGGCAATGGCACAGCCTCGCGTGAGACCGAGCAGCTGGTAGCTCAGCTGACTCGCAGCATCAGCGGCGTGCATTACCTGATCACCAGCGAGGCCGGCGCTTCGGTTTATTCCGCCAGCCCTCTGGCGAGAGCTGAGATGCCTGACCTGGATGTCTCCATTCGCGGCGCTGTCTCTATTGGCCGGCGTGTGCAGGATCCGTTAGCCGAGCTGGTTAAGATCGATCCTAAAGCGATCGGAGTGGGCATGTACCAGCACGATGTAGATCAGACTGCCCTCGATCATATCCTGGGCGGGGTGGTCGAAGATGTGGTCAACCGGGTTGGCGTTGATGTCAATACGGCATCACCTGCTTTACTGACCCATATCTCCGGTATTGGCCCGAAATTATCCGAACGAATTGTTGCCTTCCGTGATGAAAGCGGACCTTTCCAAAGCCGTGAACAACTCAAACAGGTCTCCGGGCTGGGTCCGAAAGCCTACCAGCAATCCGCCGGTTTTCTGCGCATCCGCGCCGGAGACGATGCACTGGATTCCTCAGCCATTCACCCGGAAAGCTATGCGGTGGCGCGGGCTGTATTACAGAAAAGCGGCACTAACCTGAAGGCAGATTTGCAGCAGCGAACAGAGGCTCTCGAAAAACTGCGCAAGCAGCAGCCGTTGGAGCAGCTGGCAAACGCGCTCAATTGCGGCGTACCGACCCTGGAAGATATCTTTGCCCAATTGATCCAGCCCGGCCGTGATCCACGTGCGGATTTGCCGGCTCCGATCCTGCGCAGTGATGTGCTCTCTATGGATGACCTGGTGGTTGGCATGCAGATGAGAGGCACAGTGCGTAATGTGGTTGATTTTGGTGCATTCGTCGATCTGGGCGTCAAGCAAGACGGCCTTCTGCACCGTTCTCAAATTCCACGCGGTGAAGTGTTGGAGGTCGGCCAGGTGATTACGGTGGTGATTCAATCAGTCGAGAAAGAACGGGGGAGAATCTCGCTAGGGTGGCGGTAACCGGGAGGCACTGAAAGAAGGATTTCGTGAAAAGAATGCTCGCGCGGAGGCGCGGAGGTCGCGGAGGTTTTTTTATTAATTTTAATAAAAAAGGTCTTGGTTTACGTTGATATTAAGGTGGAAAATTAATTATAATTAATCCAATTAAATTCTTATGAAAGAGTAACTATACGACCATTTGATGAAATTACAGGTGAAATAGTCGATGCTGCCTATAAGATTCATATAGGATTAGGACCAGGCTTATTAGAATCGGTTTATGAGACCGTATTATCTCGTAACCTTGAAAATCGCGGTCTGTTTGTTGAGCGGCAAAAAATTATCTCATTTGAATTTGAGGGAATTATATTCAATGATGGCCTTAAGGTTGATTTACTGGTGGATGACTGAGTCGTCGTCGAATTAAAATCTGTGGAAAAACTTGCCCCATTGCACTCAAAGCAAGTTTTGACCTATTTACGTCTATTAAAGTTACCAGTTGGTTTGCTGATAAATTTTGGCTCTAATAAATTAATTGGCGGAATACATCGTATTGTCAATAATTATCAGCCTTCTTATTTCTCACCTCTCCGTCTCAATCAAAAATAAGGAAATTGAGGCAAAATGCAATCTACTCTCCAAAATTCTTTTTTCCGCTCCCTCCGCCCCTCCGCGTGCTAATATTTAACCCCCAGTCTTGCTACAATTTCCACCACGGATTATATTCACTACATACAATCCATTGCTAAAACAATTATTAATCCATGAAAACTAAACTAAAATAAAAGTCACCCCATTCTGCTAAAAATTCTTTTCTCCGCGATCTACGCGTCTCCGCATGACACCATTTAAACCAGTCTTGCCATGATGCCCCCGACGGGTTATAAACACTACATACAATCCATAGCTAAAACAAGTTTTAATCCATGAAAACTTAACTAAAAAATAAGTCAACCTATTCTTCTACAAATTCTTTTCTCCGCGCCCTCCGCGCCTCCGCGTGATATTATTTAACCCCCAGTCCGTCTTGCGACGATTCCCACCACGGTTTATACTTACCGCATGCAATCTGTCGCGGAATTCACCATCGCCGAGCATTACCCGACCAACCGCAAGGGCGCCATAGGGTGGATCTGTTCACACGCCATTCACCAGTGGCCGATGCTGATCCTGGCATTTATCGGTGCCTTCGGGAACGCTGCCTTGATGGCGGTCGTACCAATATTAACCGGGCAGGCTTTCAATATGGTGTTGGCTGGTTCGTTGGATCTTAAGAAACTGGGCAACCTGGCCTTGCTGCTGGCTGGATCGCAGGTTATACGCGGCATCCTGCAATTGGGACGCAACTACGGCTTTGAATTTGTCGCCCAACGGGTGGAGCGCGAAGTTCGCTATGAACTTTACACCAGCTTGTTGGGCAAGAGCATGACCTTCCACAATTTGCAGCCGGTAGGTGACACAATGGCGCGCGCCACCAATGACGTGCGTGAGGTCAACTATATGTTCAGTCCCGGGATCAACGTCGTGGTTGGCTCGCTCAACTTTCTGATCATGCCGCTGCTGCTCTCGTCGCGCTATCACCCTTCCTTAATAATCACACCGATTGTCTTCACCATTTTGTATATTCTGGCCTTATGGCATTACCTGCGAACCTTGCGGCCGGTGACCGATGAAGTGCGCGCGTCCTTCGGCGTCTTGAATACCCGCCTGGCGGAAGCATTGGATGGAATCGAGATTGTCAAGGGCAGCGCACAGGAAAACTCCGAGGTACTGCGCTTTGGTAAAAACATCATCCGCTATCGCGATGCCTCCATCCATCAGGGCGATATCGAGGCGCGCTTCCTGCCTTTGCTGCTATTAGGTCTGGCCAATGCCAGCGGTCTGCTGCACGCCTTGCTGCTCTTCCGTCAGGGTGCTTTGGATGTTGGCGGTGTGGTGGCTTACTTCGGTTTGTTAATGATGCTTGGTTTCCCGGTCTTCGCCTCGCTGTTTGCTTACTCACGTATTTCCCTGGGGGTTGCCGGAGCTCGTCGTATTCTGGAACTGATGAACCGTGAAACAAACCTGGACCAAAATGTCAGCGGCCATGCTGGTCAGATGAAGGGCGAGGTGCAATTTAAAGACGCCTCCTTTCATTATGAAGATGATGAACCTGCCGTGGAAGGTATTTCTTTCCGGGTGGAACCAGGACAGACTGTGGCGATCGTCGGCCAGACAGGCTCCGGGAAAACGACCCTGGCGCGTCTGATCAACCGCACTTACGATGTCAACTCCGGCCAGGTTTTGGTGGATGGCATCGATGTGCGCGATTGGAACCTGGATGACCTGCGCCGCCAGATCTCAATCATCGAGCAGGACATCTTCCTCTTCTCGTCCTCGATTGCTGAAAATATTGCCTTTGGGAAGCCTGAAGCGACCCAGGCTGAGATTGAAGAGGCTGCCCACAGTGCCCAGGCGGATGAGTTTATCCGCACCTTTGCGGAGGGATACCAGACAGTGATCGGCGAACGTGGTGTCACCCTATCCGGCGGTCAACGCCAACGCCTGGCGCTGGCACGCGCCTTTTTGACCAACCCGCACATCCTGATCCTGGATGATTCAACCAGTGCCATTGACAGCGCCACTGAGGATAAGATCCAGCGTGCCATCTCGGCTGCCGCTCGTGGCCGTACCACCTTCATCATCACCCACCGCCTTTCGCAAATCCGCTGGGCAGACCTGATCCTGGTAATGCGCGGCGGCGAGCTGGTTGCAATTGGCAAGCATGATGATTTAATGGGTTCCTCGCCTGCTTATCAACGCATCTTCAGTGAATAAAAACAGAAAGGAGCATGAAGTAATAAAAAAAATCGTAATGAGAACGATCACTAAAAACTCAATTCTTGTTACTTTAACGTATTGCTTTTAAGAATTCATGGGCTTCTTCTCTGGACTTAACGCCGAAAAATATGATCGCAAGTATAGCGACCGCGAGTTGTTGGCGCGCATTTTGATTTATTTCAAGCCGCACGTTAAACGGCTGGTGGTGATTGTGATCGGTATCCTCCTGGTTTCCGGAACGGATGCCTTGCAGCCGGTGGTCGTATCACGCGGACTGGACCAGATCAAAGCCGACCCACAGTTGCGCAGTGTATTCATCATCGCCGCTATCATCCTGGTAATCGGGGTGGTTAACTGGTTGACCAACTGGGTTCGCCGCCGCCTGACCATTCGCGTAGTGGCCTTCGTCTTGCAGAAATTGGCTACCGATGGCTTTGCCGCGGCTGCTGAACATGACCTTTCATTTTATGATGAATTTTCCTCTGGCAAGATTGCCTCGCGTATCACCAGTGATACACAGGAGTTCGGCCAGTTGATCGGTCTTTTTACCGATGTCATCTCACAGGTGTTTGAATCACTGATCCTGATGATCGTGCTGCTCACCATCGAGTGGCGTCTGACGTTGATTGCCATCGCCCTCATTCCGATTGTGTTTGGTATGGCGATTGGCTATCGCAAACTGGCGCGCCGGGTGACCCGCAAGGGTATGCGAGCCACCGCCAACGTCAACTCTGCCATCAAGGAAACCATCAGCGGTATCGCTGTAGCCAAGAATTACCGCCAGGAAGCCAGTATCTTTGAGATCTTCAACCGCGCCAATCTCGATTCCTACAAAGTCAATATTAACCGCGGGTTGGTGTTGGCCATCGTCTTCCCAACGCTCAATACCATTGGCGGCCTGGCGACTGCCGTGATGGTCTATGCCGGTGGGTTAACCGTCGCACAGGGAATTGTGACAGCCGGGTCCTGGTATCTTTTTATCCTCAGTCTCGACCGTTTCATGTTCCCGATCATGAACCTGGCATCCTTCTGGACGAACGTGCAGAATGGCCTGGCATCTGCCGAGCGGGTCTTCGCGCTGATCGATGCCGACCCGGCGGTGGTACAGACCGATTCGCGCAGTGTGCCGCCGCTGAAAGGTGATATCCAGTTCGAACACGTTAATTTCAACTATAAAGCCGATGAGCCGGTGCTGAATGATTTCAATCTGCATATAAAACCGGGTGAGACGGTTGCGCTGGTGGGGCATACCGGCGCGGGGAAATCCTCGATTGCAAAATTGATCGCCCGTTTTTATGAATTTCAAACCGGCAGCATTTGCATTGATCAAATGGATATCCGTTCATTCAATCTCAATAGCTATCGCCGTCAGTTGGGGATCGTTTCGCAGGTGCCATTTTTATTTTCCGGCACCGTGCTGGAGAACATCTGCTATACCTGCGAGCAGCCGGATCCCTCGGCGGTGGAGAAACTGGCCCGTCAGATTGGAGATGGGGAATGGTTGGATACCCTGCCCGATGGCCTGCTGACAGAGGTGGGTGAGCGCGGGGCGAGGCTTTCCATGGGGCAGCGCCAGTTGGTCTCGTTAATGCGCGTTCTAGTGCAGAAGCCGGCCATATTTATCCTCGATGAAGCCACCGCCAGTATCGATCCGTTTACCGAATGGCAGATTCAGCAAGCTTTGAATTTGATTCTGGCCCAAACCACCTCGATCCTGATTGCGCACCGCCTCTCTACTGTGCGCTCGGCCGATCGTATTATCGTCATGCGGGAAGGGTCAATCATCGAAGAGGGCAGCCACCAGCAGCTCCTGACCGCCGCCGGTCACTACGCCGAGTTATACAACACCTACTTCCGCCACCAGAGCCTGGCCTATGTGGAGGAGAAGGCCTGGGACGCAGAGTAAGCGGGTGGCGGGAATCCGCTTCGCGAGATGGGGAAGAGATAATTTCACGCGGAGGCGCGGAGGGCGCAGAGGTTTTTTTTAATTTATTTACAAAAAAAGTTTTGGTTCGAAATCATATTGGAAAAAAAATAAATATAATGAATTCAACAAAAATCTATTGAAAGAATATCTATGCGACCAATTGACGAGATTACCGGTGATATAGTTGATGCTGCCTATAAGATTCATAGAGGATTAGGACCAGGCTTATTAGAATCGGTTTATGAGACCGTATTATCGCATAATCTTGAAAATCGTGGGCTGTTGGTTGAGCGGCAAAAAATCATCTCATTTGAATTTGAGGGGATTATATTCAATGATGGCCTGAAGGTTGATTTACTGGTGGAGGGCATTGTCGTAGTCGAATTAAAATCCGTGGAAAAACTTGCCCAGTGCACTCAAAGCAAGTTTTGACCTATTTACGCTTACTAAAGTTACCTGTTGGTCTGTTGATAAATTTTTGTTCTAATAAATTAATTGAAGGCATACATCGTATTGTAAATAATTATCAGCCTTCTGCTTCTTCACCTCTACGGCTTAATCAAGAAAAACGGTACTGAGATAAAAATCAATTTACTCTCCAAAATTCTTTTCTCCGCGATCTCCGCGCCTCCGCGTGATATTATTCACACTCGGCGCTCGCCGCTCTCATTGACTTTTCAGTCGCAAAAAAGTATAATCTTTTGCTTTGTAGGAAGGGATTGAATAATTACCTATTCAATTGCTGGAATTGAAGGAAAAGATGAATTTAGACGATAACAACGGCACGACGATTCAGGTTCGTAATGCCGATTCATTACCGCGAAAGGGTTGGCGTACCTGGTTAATCGGCAGGCCATTGCAGACCGCTGACGCCCCACACCAGACAATCGGAAAGTTGATTGGCCTGGCGGTTTTCTCTTCGGATGCCATGTCTTCGGTTGCCTACGGCCCGCAAGAATTGATGATGATGCTGGCCGCTGCCGGGATTGCTTCCTTAACTTACTCACTTCCACTGGTTCTCATGATCGTGGGGTTGCTGGCGATTTTGACGATCTCCTATGAACAGACTATCCACGCTTACCCGAATGGCGGTGGCGCTTACATCGTTGTGCGTGACAACCTCGGCGAATTCCCGGCTCAAATTGCCGGCTCAGCCTTGTTGACCGATTACATTCTGACAGTGGCAGTCTCCATTTCAGCCAGTGTTGCCCAGGTTTCGTCAGCCTTCCCGGTACTTGATCGCTGGCGGGTTGAGATTGCGGTCTTTTTCATCCTGCTGATTATGTTGATTAACCTGCGCGGGGTTAAAGAATCCGGTGTTACCTTCGCCATCCCAACGTATTTTTTTGTTTTAATGATGTATATCACCATTGGGGTTGGTCTGGTGCAATATTTCGCCGGAACGCTTGGCATTGTTGCCAATCCACCCGAGTTGACCATTCTGGCCGAGCCGCAAGCGCTTTCACTTTTTCTGATCTTAAAAGCATTTGCCAGCGGTACCGCATCCGTGACAGGTGTAGAGGCTATTTCGGATGGCATCATGGCCTTCCGCGAACCACGCAGTAAAAATGCCGGCACCACCCTGATCATGATGGCTGGAATTCTCGGATCAATGCTGATTGGTGTCACATTCCTTTCCGGACAGGTGCAAGCCATTCCATCGGAAGCAGAGACTCTGGTTTCGCAGATTGCCCGAACCGTTTTCAATGGCCGCGGTCTGCTCTACCTGGCGACCATTATCGGTACTACGGTCATCCTGGTGATGGCAGCCAACACTGCCTTTGCGGATTTTCCGCGACTGGGTGCCATCACTGCGAAGGATGGTTTCCTGCCGCGCCAGTTAACCTATCGCGGCAGCCGACTGGTATACTCCCGCGGCATCGCCGCCCTGGCTATCATCGCCTCCATCTTGATTATTTTATTCAAAGCCAATGTATCGCGACTGATACCTCTCTACGCTATTGGCGTCTTCCTGTCGTTCACCCTTTCACAATCCGGCATGGCCCATCGCTGGTGGAAGAGCGGACGTTTAAAACAGGGGGAAGAGAAAGTCGAAGCTGGTTCGATCGTGCGTCATGATTCCAAGTGGCTTCTGAAAATGATCGTCAATGGTTTTGGGGCTTCGGTCACCTTCGTGGTAACTATTATTTTTGCAGTCACCAAGTTTGCCGATGGTGCCTATGTGGTCGTCATCTTACTGCCCATCCTTGTCTTTATCTTTTATTCCATCCATCGCCATTATGTCAACACCGCCGCTCACCTGACCCTCGAGAAATACAGCGGACAGCATCATATGGGTCGTCACCGTGTAATTCTGCCGATTTCCAGTGTGCATCGCGGTACCCTGGCTGCCTTGAAATACGCCGAATCTCTCTCGCAAGATGTGACAGCCGTACACGTTTCAATCGATGATGATGAATCGGCCAAGGTCAAACAAAAATGGGAAACCTGGGGCGATGGTGTTCGTCTTGTGATTCTGGATTCACCCTATCGCCTCTTGCTCGAGCCCCTTTTGGAATACATTGAAGAACTCAACCAGAACCGTCTTGAAAACGAAATGATCACCATTGTAGTGCCGCAGTTTGTTCCCCGGCGCTTCTGGACTAATGCCCTCCATATGCGCACAGCCGATACCCTGCGCAAGGTGTTGATGGGCCAAAAAGATATTGTTATTGTTGAGGTACCATACCAGGTCGATTAATCGACGAAGGATAGAGAGAAGATGAAAGTAATTATAGTGGGCTGTGGACGCCTGGGTTCAGAATTGGCATATTTGCTATTCCGCCATGGGCACGAAGTTTCGATTATCGATAAAACCAAGAGTGCTTTTGAGATCTTAAAACCCGATTTTAAGGGTTTAATAAATGAAGGTGATGCTCTCAGCCAGGAAATTCTCAAACGGGCTGGCATTGAGAGTGCCGATGCGGTTGCCGTTGTGACCAGCTCGGATGCCATTAATCTGGTGGTTGGGCGGATTGCCACGGAGGTGTATCGTATCCAGAATGTAGTCGCGCGCAACTTTGAGCCGAATCTAGGGGAATTGTTTGAAATTTTTGGTCTGGAAGTGATCAGTGGAACCAGTTGGGGAGCTTCACGTCTTGAAGAAATGATATTAAACGAAAAGTTCCGCATGATGTATTCAGCCGGCAGCGGGGAAGTTGACTATTACGAGGTAATCATTCCGGATTCATTTGACGGGAACCTGATCGCTGATCTGAAACCCCAATCTGGCAGTCTGGCGATTGCATCAGTAACTCGTCTGGGTAAATCGTTCATACCGGCACCATCTGATGTTTTGGAAGCAGGCGATCACGTCCATGTCAGCGCCACTCACGAAGGAATTGAAGCGCTGCGCAAAACAATTGGTTTGAACAAGTAGGAGGATGCGATGTATGTAATGATTGCAGGTGGAGGACGAACCAGTGTTTACCTGGCGCGCATGCTCTTGAAACAAGACCATACCGTGCGAGTTCTGGAATCACGTGATGAGGTATTATCCAGTTTGCATCGGGAACTACCAACAGAGGTGATTGTCCAGGGCAGTTTGCTAGATCCGTTGGTGCTTGACCATGCCGGCTTTGCCAAAGCCGACGTTTTCGTGGCGGTAACCACGCATGACGAGGATAATCTGGTGTTATGTTATGTTGCCCGTCAAAAGTACAAGGTCAACCGTACGATTGCGCGGGTTAACAATCCTCGCAACGCCTGGTTGTTTGGCGAAAAATTTGGTGTGGATGTACCGGTCAATCAGGCGGAGATCATTTCAAGCCTGATTGAAGAAGAGATGTCCATGGGTGATATGATGACCTTGCTCAAGTTGCGCAAAGGCAATTATGCCCTGGTGGAGGAAAAAATTCCGCCGGGTGCACTGGCAATCGGCAAAGCCATCCGTGATTTGAATCTTCCGCCATCATGTGTTCTGGCAGCCATCTTCAGGCGTGGAGAGGTAGTTATGCCGCATGGCGATACCACCTTCGAACCGGGCGATGAAGTGCTGGCAATCACAGATGGTGAAGGGGCTAAACAGTTCCAGAAACTATTCTCTTCAACCAACGGGAAAAATAATCACATTTAGGCAGATCCTCATATTGGCTGTTCGCGGCGAGACCTGGTAGACGCTTCGCGAGCGGGTAGTTTGTAGGGGTGGACTTTGCATCCGCTTCGCTCGCTGTCCTCAAAGCTGGAAATGCATATTCTCACGCAGATGCGCTGGTTTTTTTACATTGTCAGCCTGCGACTGGAAACCAGGTTTGGGGTCGGATGTAAAGCCCGTCTCGCCAAAATCGCTAAAATTTACTTCAACTACAAACCTGGCTTCGGGGTTGCAAAAATGAATTGAAACATCCATCCACATCGAAGGTCCAAAACCAGGTTTTAATACCCTGCCTACCATCTACTGGAAAGAGATATGCCCACTGAGAGGTATACGCACATCTACAGCCACTTCGCAACCTGCCAGTAGAGAAGTATAATCACTTGCAGGTAAGCAGATGAATTGCGTCTGGATGATTTGAAAGAGGCCACCACAAAATCCACCTCAATGGGTGAAACGACAAAATGGTTCGGAGCTTGTTGAAAAGAATGGGTTTCAAGGTTTTTTCCTCAGCAGGAAGTTGGTAAGGCTTGTTTGACTGCTTTGATGCAGTATGAAAAAGTAAAGTATGTATGAATGGTGAATTGTTCCAACAGGTGCTCAATGGTCTGAGTGCAAATCTCTGGATATATGTTTTATTGACCCTGTTGGTTATGGTTGAAGGTCCGATAAGCATCCTTCTCGCGGCGACGGCTGCTTCTTCCGGTTTCCTTAATCCGTTGCCGGTGTTTGTGGCAGCCAGCATGGGCAATCTCTTTGGGGATATCCTCTGGTATTTCTTAGGCCGCTCGGGAAACTTTGAATGGGCGCTAAAGCTTAAATTTTTAAAACTAGACCGGCAGAGAATCGATTTTTTGCGCCAATCTATTTCACAACATGCCGTTAAAATATTGCTGATAGCAAAGCTGACCAATGGCATGATTGTGCCGACCTTAATTGCCACCGGGTTGGCACGGGTTCCAATGCGGCGCTGGTTTCCGTTTATCTTCGTTGCTAATATTTTCACGACCAGTGCATTTGTCGGCCTTGGTTATTTCACGGCTGTCAATCTCAACCGCTTTGATCATTGGCTGCGCTTTGTGGCGCTGGGCGTATCGCTCATTTTTATTGTTCTAATCAGCTTCTGGGTACAGCGTTCGTTTGCGCGGCGTTATTCGGTTGAACAATTGCTGCTGGAAGAAAATAGAAGGACTGGTGGATAGTGCGAGTACTGATTGTTACCAATACCTATGCACCCGCCTTGAACGGGCAGGCAGTTTTCAGCACCAATCTCGCTGAAGGGATGGTGTCGCAAGGCCATGTTGTGCGTGTCATTGTCCCGGCGATTGATCGGCCGGCTTTTGAAGTAAGGAGCGGCGTTGAGGTGGAAGCAATCAAGGCGTTAGATCTGCGCTTCATTCACAAGGATCTTGCGCTTGCCTGGGAGCTGCCACGCAAGGCAGTGCAAACCCTGCAAGAATTTCAACCACATATTGTCCATTTTCAAGACCCTGCGCCAATCAGCCAGGCGCTGCTGTGGGCAGCTCGCAAACTGGGCGTTGCGACCGTTGGCACACACCACCCTGGCCCGGCTATCTGGGCACCGTATTTGCCGGGTGAAAATTGGCTGGTGCAGCGATTAATTGTCCCTATCGTATGGAAGTATTTCACGAATTACCTCAATCAACTGGGTGCGGTAGTTACACCTTCGCGGGCCTCAGCCCGCATGCTGCAAGCGCATAGTGTCCGGCAGTCAATCACCCCGATCAGCTGTGGAATTCCTAACGGCCTCCTGAATGCTAACAAAGTGGGTATTCAATCAGCGGGGATATACCGTCCGCACAATGAGAATGAACCACTGTTTCTTTACGTGGGTCGTTTTGATCCCGAAAAAAAAGTGGATGTGTTGATCAAAGCCTTTGCCCAAATCCAGGATACGAGTGCGAAATTGCTGTTGGCTGGTTCAGGTGCCTGTCAGAAGAGTCTGCGGGAGCTGGTGACAAAATATCATCTGCAAAAGCGGGTATCCTTTTTAGGAAAGGTTGAACGCAGCGAAATTGCAGCATTATTGGCTGCCAGTGATATCTTTATTATGCCTGGTGATAGTGAATCCCTCTCGATTGCCACCCTTGAGGCAATTTCGATGGGCAAACCGGTGATTGCCGCTGACGCGATGGCCTTGCCTGAATTGGTTCAGCCTGGCTGGAATGGCTTGCTATTTAAGGCGGGTGATGCCACCGACCTGGCCGGGAAAATTGATCAAATGATGCAACAAAAGCAGACTTGGCCGGCGATGTCAGCCAGAAGCTTTGAAATAGCGCAGTCTCACACAATGGCTCGCACCCTGGCGAGTTATGTTCACATTTATCAGCGTCTCCAAAATGTTCGTGCAGTACCCAAAACTGGTGCTCCTGCCTACCCGCTGCCGGGTTGGATTTTAAACCCGGGATGGATGATGAGCCTGGTTCAATGGGCAGCCCTGGTTACCATCCTGGTCATCTCGCTGGTGACAAGAAATCACCCGGTTGTAGCAGCACCTCAAGACAGCATTGAGCTTTTCAACCCGCATGTGTTAACTGAGATCAAAGAAATTTTAGTGTTCATCAAACAGATTGACATCCCGGGTAAGTAGATCATCGATTTGATTAACCGGGTGGGAATGATGGTCTAAACTCAGGTCGGACAAATCCAAAC
>JBBQNI010000069.1:0-14511 GCA_038329785.1 Anaerolineales bacterium
AAACCTCGAAATCTGAATCTAAGTCTTCTAAGACTTCACCCACACGTTCTTCTGCAACAGCACCTCGGATTGCACGCTCTTCTTTTTTGGTCTCCTTATCTGATTTATCCACTAGAAAATTCGGTATTACTTTCACTAAAATTAAAAATATGAGAACGCTACTACCACCCAAGGTAGTCATATTGTCTTTGTTCAAACTGAATAAAAAGAAAATTATTGTAATTACCAGACCAATTAAAAGATAGTTTATTGATTTTTTCCGCCTGGCAGCTACCATTTCACGCGTAGATTGACCTGCTTTTTTGTATTCCATTTGAAAATGACCCTCCATTTAGTAGTGTTCATTTTATCCATTATTAGAAGTCATTTCCATTAATTTTTAATAAAAATGAATATTTTTAATGGGTAATCTCCCCATGCGGGAGCGTGGATTGAAATTCCCTCCTGTTTCAGTCGGACTGTTTGTGCATCCGGCAGTTTAATTTCTTTATAATAGCAAAATATTGCTATTCATAAGCACTACGCTACTACTCCGTACAATTCTGCAAGGTATGTTGATGGTAACAGAAAAAGCGATTCTAATATTGTGATATTTTCCAATAATGGGTGCGATAATGAAAGAAGAGAGGAAAAATGCCTATAATAAAAATTCGCAAGTTTCTGCCCGCTGAATGGCACACATACCGCCTGATCCGTCTGCACGCCCTGGCCGATGCCCCCAATGCTTTCGGAACCACCCTGGCGGAGGCGCAGGCCTGTACTGATGACGATTGGCAGTCGCGTTTTACCACGGCACTGGCTTCTTCGCTGGAATATCCGCTCCTGGCGCTGGTGGATGGTCAACCTGCCGGGCTGGCCTGGGGGCACATCAATCCGGCGGAACCCACCGTGGCACATCTCTTTCAGATGTGGGTTGACCCACAGTTTCGGCGCCTTCATCTGGGTAAGCAACTGGTGGAAGCGGTGGTCACGTGGGCGCAAGCAATACGGGTGGTTTATGTGGAATTGGATGTATCCGTTGGTAACCCGGCGGCGTTAGCGCTCTACCAGAAGTGCGGATTTGTGCTCTGGGGTCAGGCTCATCCCCTCCGGCCGGGGTCCAGTTTGATGAGCCAGACGATGCGCGCCTGGTTTGAACAATAAAGGGGGCCGTGCCTTTTTTCAGACTATTCGGCATGATCAGATTTCAATATCTGCTGTGTAGGTTGAAACTGCATGCAAATTTCCTCAGCTTGGCTCCAATGGCCAGGAGGTGTTGGCTGCCGCCGATATGGCTTTGTACCAGGCCAAGGAGGCCGGACGAGGTCAGGTGGTCGTAGCTGCAACGATTCCTGGCAACGTATAAATACTTATAAAATTACTCGGGACAATCATTGCCTCTCCGGCCACCCACCAAGCGCCACGAGCTATAGGCTATAAGCTACGCATCTTGCCTTAGCCCACGCCTGCGTTTATAATCTCTCCTACGACTCACCCACCTGGAGGAAACTGACATGCGGAAACTGATCATTCTGTTCGCCCTTATTTTTACCACATCCCTGCTGCTGAGCGCCTGCGGATCCAACGGGGATTCCGGTCCGGGGAAGGCTGCCGAAGCATACTTGAACGCTCTGGTTATAGGCGATGGCGACCGCATGGCCACCCTCTCCTGTGCAGCCTGGGAGGAAAATGCGCTGCTCGAGCTGGATTCCTTCATGGCGGTGCAGGCCGAACTGGAAGACCTGTCTTGCTCCCAGACCGGCAGCGATGGCGATACTGCCCTTGTGACCTGTGAAGGCAAAATCCTGACCACTTATAATGAAGAGAAGACCAAAATAGAGCTCAATTCCCGCACGTACGAAATGACGAAATCGGCGGGTGAGTGGCTGGTATGCGGTTACCGCTAAATCTGTCTTCCTTTTTCCGAAAAATCTGGACGAGAGAAAACCGTTGGGCGTTGGGCCTGTTTTTGATCGTTGTGCTGGTGATTGTGCTGACCGCCGATAGTACCCCTTTGTGGATTTATCAGGGCTTTTAAGTGGCACTGTCTGAACTGCTGATCCTGATCGTGATCACGCTTTCCTTACGTTTTGGCCTGGGGCTGCGGCCACGCGCGCGCGGTTTGATCCTGATGCTGGCCTCAATTCTGGCGATCTTCTGGCTGCAACCCACCACTCCGGTGCGTTTCCTCGATTTCTGGCTGCCGGTAGCCACGCTTTTTATCACCATAGGATCCTGGCTGCTAACAGCTGAACCAGATCAAAAAAGGTCACACGCTAACCTGGTCACCCTTGCATTGGTGACTGTGACTGTCCTGCTGATTGCATTGACGCGCTACCTCGGTCTGGCAGATCTGTTGGGCGGTATCCGTCCCCCGCAGTTCGGGCAGGTAGTGATTGGGACTGCTATTTTGTTGGCTTTCTCATGGCTGGTCGCCCGTTTGAGCAGCTCGAAGAAATTCTGGCTGATTGGTGGGATCATCTTTCTGCTGGTCCTGTTTGTGATTTTGAAAACACCGATAATGGCGTTGGCAGGCAGCATAGTCTTGCGCGGTCTGGTGGGACAATCCCTGGCCAGTGCATCGCCGCTCGATATCCGTTGGCTGGGCTTTTCCTATGTCGCTTTCCGCCTGATCCATACGCTGCGAGATAGAATGAGTGGCCGCATGCCGCAGGTCAGCCTGCAAGATTACCTGACCTATGTCATCTTCTATCCGGCTTTCAGTGCCGGGCCGATCGACCGCCTGCCGCGCTTCATCAAAGATTTACAGCAGCCACTGATATTGTTTTCCCCGCAGCTTGGCGATGCTTTTTATCGCCTGGCAGTAGGCATCTTCAAGAAATTCGCTTTGGCTGATAGTTTGGCTTTGCTGGCGCTCAACAGCCAAAATGCTGCCCAACTTGAATCGATCGGTTTTAGCTGGTTGATGGTCTATGCCTATGCCTTCCTGATTTACTTTGACTTCAGCGGCTATACCGATATTGCCATCGGGCTGGGGCAATTGCTGGGCATCACCTTACCGGAAAATTTCAACCGGCCTTATCTAAAGACCAACTTAACTCAGTTTTGGAATAACTGGCACATCACTCTGACCCAGTGGTTCCGGGCATACTTCTTTAACCCATTTACCCGCAGCCTGCGCAGCAAATACCGCGCTCTCTCGGTTGGCTGGATTGTGCTGATCACCCAGCTCAGTACGATGGTTTTAATCGGACTCTGGCATGGAGTCAGCTGGAATTTTGTTTTATGGGGACTGTGGCACGGGCTGGGTTTGTTTATCAACAACCGCTTCAGTGATTGGGTAAAGCCGCGCCTTTCCAGTTTAAAGATGCAGCCCCGTACGCAACGTGGCCTGGATGTGCTGAACACAGTACTTACCTTTCACTTTGTAGCTCTGGGTTGGATCTGGTTTGCTCTGCCGAGTGTACCGCTTTCGTTGGGTGTCTTTGCACGTCTATTTGGGCTGGCTGGTTGAGATGGAGGCGGATTCATGATAGATTTTAAGTTCTTTCGTAATGTCATCCTGAAAGCCCTGTTGCTCTTTATTCTCTTGAATGCGGTCTTACTGGCGCTGCCAACAGAGAGCAATGCCCGTCAGCTTTCATTATATAACCATCTGGCTCCCGGTCGTGAGCGCTTTCCTTTTGGAGAGACGCCCCAGCAGGCGTACAACTTCTCGCTCTATAATCTGGAAGCCATGTTCGCATCGCATGAGCTCAGCGCAAAAAAACATGATAGCAATGTACGCCGAATCTATGTATTGGGTGATTCCTCCGTCTGGGGGACACTGCTACGAACTGAGGAGACGCTGGCCGGGCAGCTCAATGCGCTTGATTTACGATGCGGCCAGGATCAACTCCAGTTTTTCAACCTGGGCTACCCGACCATCTCGCTCACGAAGGATCTGATGCTTCTGCAGCGCGCCCTGGAAACAGAACCGGCTGCCGATGCTGTACTCTGGCTGACCACCCTGGAGGCCTTTCCGCTGGACAAGCAACTGGCGTCACCATTGGTGGCCAACAATCTGCAGCAGATCAAGTCGCTCAAAACACAATATAACCTGCCGCTCGACCTGCCCGTGGGGAATGACTCACTCTGGCAACGGTCTCTTTGGGGTCGCCGGCGGGTAATTGCCGATTGGATTCGTCTGCAGTTGTATGCTATCCCATACGCAGCCACAGGTATCGACCAGATTTACCCGGATTTCACCCCGGCCGCCTGGGACCTGGAAGCCGACGAGAGTTTTTACCAGTTTAACCCACCTGAAATGGCTCGTGACCGGTTGTTCTACCAGGCTCTGCCAGCTGCCCGGGACATGCTTGCAAGCGTGCCGCTGCTGGTGATCAACGAGCCAATCATGATCAGCGGCGGAGCAAACAGTGATGTGCGCTACAATTTCTTCTATCCGCGTTGGGCTTACGATCAGTATCGACGCGATCTGGAGGATGTGACTGCTGAGCATGATATCGCGCTGGTCGATGCCTGGGATTGGGTCGACGCGCGTCAATTTACCAACAGCGCCATCCACTTGACGCCCGAGGGGGAGCAGTTGTTTGCGGAGAGATTGTCGACGGAAGTACGGAAAATGTTGTGTGATCCGTAGAGTGGAGAGATGAAAGCGAGTAGCGTATAGCCAAAATTGAAAGCAATCTCGACTTGGTTATGGGGGATTATTTCAAACCAAATCCTCCCGAGGATTCCATTAACCAGGCCAGAGGTCACAAAAGCCCTCGGGAGGGTTTTGAAAGAAAACACGAATCTGAGCTAGGGGTCGGGCACGACCCCTCCGTTTCTAGTCAGGTTTCCTCGAGTTCCGAGCGATCCACTTGCCGCAATCTCAGCTTCTTTCTTGAGTGCAAGTCTGGCGCAAAGTTCCTGGCTGAGATTCGGAAAGCGGAAGTAATTTCAAATATAAAAAAAACAATCTGTGAGGCGCGTGACATTCCGAAGCTCAGACTGGGTGTTGAATTTCATTTTTATGACGGGTCAAACCGATCTGTATCCCTCCTCTTTTTTCCCCCACGATTTCAAAACTATGGTTTAATTCAGCCAATCAAAATTGCATGGGAGCCAGTTTGTCTGAAAAACTAAAAAGCCTTTTTCTTCTCATTTTCATCTTCTCCTTCGTGAGTGCCTGCACGGTCAATACTGCCAATGCGGATGTTCCATCACCGCTTAATCCGGTCAGCACGGTGCATGAAATAAGCACTTCAACCACAGAGGCAGACCTTACCACACTGGCGACTTCACTACTTACTCAACCATTAAAGGCTTCCCAAACTGAAGCAACACAAACGCCCGACCCACAACCTACTGCCACGCTTGGTAAGGATGATTGGCAAAACTGGCCGGTTTACCCCGAATCACTCAGCCAGTATGCTCGCGAGATCTACGCGGCCGGGATTGCCGCCGGCAACGATCCCACGCGGTTTTCCAAGATTGGTGATTGCCAGAATATCAATACCTATTTCCTAGCTCTCTATGATGATCCTTCCGCGTATACCCTCGGCGAACAGTATCTGGACCTGCAAGAAACCATCGATTATTACGCGGGTTCGTGGTCGCGCCAAAGTATCTCGGTGCGCGGAGGCTTTAATGTGGCCACCATCTTCAACCCCTGGTTCAGCAATAAAGAATTTTGCAGCGAGAATGAAACCCCGATCGATTGTGAATTGCGCGTAAATAAACCCTCCGTGGTGTTGATCAGTATGGAGGCCTGGTGGAATGGTGACCCGGCCCGATATGAAATGCATCTTCGCCGAATTGTGGATACTGTGCTGACGTACAATGCCCTGCCGATTCTGGCTACAAAGGCCGATAACCTGGAGGGCGATTATGATATCAATCGCTCGATTGTTCAGATTGCTTATGAGTACGACCTGCCGGTGTGGAACTTCTGGCGGGCGGTGCAGGAAATTCCACGCAAAGGGCTGGAGGACGACATGTTCCACCTGACCCATGGCTTGAATGACTTCAGCAACGCTAAAAATCTGCGTCAGGGCTGGCCGGTTCGCAATTTGACCGCTCTGCAAGCCATAGATGCCGTCCGGCGTTTGTTAGCAACACAATGAATCGTTTCGCCGTTTCTCTATTACTATTAATAGCCTTCCTGCTTTCTGCTTGTAACCCGCGCCTTGCAGCCAAGCCGGAGAGCGAAGTTGCAGCCCGGGATACCGGGACAGCTACCAAAACCAGGCCAATGGCTACAACAGTCGAGCCTACCCTGACTGTTGTCGAAACGGTGACACCATCTACGATTTCATCAACCCTGACGGAGCCTTCCGCTACGCAAGATAACCGCCGCCTACCCAAAGACTGGCAGAAATGGCCGGTTGTACCGCAGGTCTCCGAAAAAATGCTGGCGGTGTATGCGCAGGGCATCAAAATGGGCAATAACCCGGCCGCCTTTATCAAGATTGGCGATTGTGAAAGCACGCCCACCTGGTTCCTGGGTGATT
Source organism: Anaerolineales bacterium (assembly GCA_038329785.1). Lineage (GTDB taxonomy): Bacteria > Chloroflexota > Anaerolineae > Anaerolineales > Anaerolineaceae > UBA6170. The sequence goes on from JBBQNI010000069.1 coordinate 6,438, forward strand.
TCGATGAACCGGATTACCGTATCGCCGCGGAGTACGACGGTTTGCAACCCCTTTTGGATCAGTTTCAGGGCTCATTTGGCCGAACCAGTGTGGCGGCGAAATCCTCATTCAGTGCCGCCTCGGTGCTATCACCCTTCTGGGCAGATCCGCAGCAGTGTCAAAAAGGCGAAACCTCGCTGGACTGTGAATTGCGCAATATGAATCCAAGTATTGGCCTGGTAACATTAGGCACGAATGATGTTTGGGATGAGGTTAAGTTTGAAAAAAACCTGCGTCAGATTATCGAGCAATTGCTGGCAGCCGGGGTTGTACCGGTGCTGGCCACAAAAGCCGACAATCTCGAAGGTGATCACGCCATCAATGCCGTCATTGCCAAACTAGCGTATGATTACGACCTGCCGCTCTGGAATTTCTGGCTGGCTTTGCAGGATCTGCCGGATAAGGGTTTGCAGGAAGATAAAGCCCACCTGACCTGGGGACCCAACCGGTTTGATGACCCCAAGGTGATGAAACGCGCCTGGCCAATCCGCAACCTGACCGCTCTGCAGGTGCTGCAAGCAGTGTGGGACGCTACGCGAGCTGACAGCTGACAGGAGATAGCTGACAGCGAAAAATGACTCGTCCTGAAATATATTTACAAGTCCAATAGTAACAATAATAGTGATAGAAAAATGATGAGGACTATAACATTGACCAACGTAGGTGCGACCCTTGCGGTCGCCCTAATCTTTCCAATCCTATTTCGTTTTTATTTTAACCAAAAAAACTGCTCAACTGGCTCACAATCAACCACTAAACAACCCACCAAATCCACTAATCCCCCAACCCCCTTTAATCCAAACATACCGTACAATTAATCATGCCATTTTCAGCGAGCAAACAAACACAAGTGCATCTGATCGGTCTGATCGTCTGCCTGTCTTTGTTTGGCGATCTGACCCTTTTTGCGGTACTTCCCACCCATTTCGCCGACGCAGGTATAACCCTTGCCAATGTAGGTGTGATGCTTAGCATCCATCGTTTGATACGCGTCCCGGGCAACCCGATCGCCGGCGTGTTGATGGACCGTTGGGGCAGGAAGCGTTTTCTGGTGGCCGGGTTGGTGTTTGCCGTCATTGCGACAACTGGCTACGGGCTCGTACAGGGCTTCTGGCCATTCTTATTAGTGCGCCTTTCATGGGGAATTGCCTGGATGTTTATTAACATCAGCGGAATGGCGTTGGTGATCGATTTGAGTTCTACGCACAATCGCGGCAGCTTTGCGGGTCAATACAACACCTGGGTAATGATCGGCCTGGCGGCCGGTCCGTTGCTGGGGGGACTGCTGGTTGATCTGATCAATTTCCAAACGACCATGCTGATGGGTGGGGCGATTACTCTGGCAGCCCTGGTGATGGCCATCTTGCTTGTGCCTAAACGAGAGCATGCAGCTGAAATAACGGAAGACACTGTCTCAGTCAGAAGGTTATACCCGTCCTTTCAACTTCTACGAACGTTGCCTGTAGAAATCTGGATCATCTTTTTATTGTTTGCCATCATTCTTTTTACCGGGGAGGGTGTAGCCCTTTCGACATTGAGCCTGCGGGCACAGGAGCTGTTTGGGACGGATGTGAAGCTGGGCAATTGGCAGCTGGGGATGGCGACAGTTGGCGGGATGCTGCTCGGATATCGATCCCTGGCGGCAGCCATCTCGAGCCCGTTTTTCGGGCGGCTTTCCGATGGCAAACCCGGGCGATTTGGTGTCGTGCTGATCAGCTTGTTGGTAGGCGCAGCTGGCTTTACCTTGCTCGGCGCGGCGGTGACCAGTCTGTGGATGATGGTCGGATTGACCTTTTCAGCCATCAGTGCCGGCTCTGTGATGGCTGTCCTGGTCGCCTGGCTGGGGGACTTGACGCCGGAATCGCAGCGTGGATCCGTGATGGGGTTGTATGCCACTTTCGGCGATCTCGGCAGCATGAGCGGACCGTTCGTAGCCTACCAGCTGATGACGCGCTATTCCTTGCAGAATATCTACATCCTGTGTGCGCTGGTTTTTCTGGCCGGAGCGCTGCTGATCTGGATCCCCAGGTGGCGGGGAAAATAAATAGTATAATATCAATGTCTCTGCTCTGCTCAGGCACTACGAGGCATCAGAATTAAGTCCTCATTACGTGGCCGCACGTTCTTAATTAAATTAAGACGTGATGAAAAGATCTGACTCCTTTTATAAGGAGTCTTTCTTTTAAATCAACTTTTTTGTATGAATTAATGAGATCTGCGGTTGATAAATGAAAAATGATAAATATGGCAGACCACGCCTTTAAAATCGCTTCATTCATCCGTGGAACTTGTGGAAAGCAACTCATTACGTTACCGAAAGACCTTTATCAGAACGATGCGGGCTTATTTTCAGGAAATTTACTCTACGTGTGCAGTGATTTTTCTGGCCGGTCCTTTTTTACCTGTCTTTTAGATAAGTTGAGAAAGCGTCTACTTAACCAAAACCAGCCGTCCTATCGAGAGCAACGGCTGGTGAAATTTGGTAATGGTTTCTTTACACGGGCGCCAGTGTGCCGGCGAAGATCAACCAGGCCAGAACCGATTTGGCGGCCAGACTCAAGATGATGTAAGCTCGCTCGCCATACAGATAATCCTTCCAGGGGCCAATCTTTTTGTATTGCAAGACCATGTTGATGGCAAAGATGTTGAAGAAGACAAACAGAGTGGGGATGATGGCATACACAAAGGCCGGGGGTTTGGCATCACCAGAGGAGACGGCACCCAGGAAGTAGAGGAAGATAACCACCCAGGGGACGATTCCGGCTACGCTGCCGTAGATAAAGCTGGTCCAGTCTGTTTTCTTAGTGTACTGGTTGTGGTATTCCATCATAATGCCGAATAGATTCATGGTGGCATTCAGGGTAAAGATCAGGATGATCGCACCCAGGTCCCACAGGCCGGATAACATGCCAATTAAGACGATCATCAACGAGCTGCTGAGGGCATATTCGTAGAAGCGGATCGGGTTCATACCCTTTTTCAAATTCTGGACATATTTTGGATAGCCGAAGGTTGCAAGATAGAAATGCGCTACAGCCGAGATTAACAGAAAGACTGCCACAGCCGGGCCAAATGGTAGGTTGTAGAGCAATTGAGTGTCTGGTTTCAAGGATCGAGATGCCAGATCAAAATTCAGGTAATTGGTAAATATCGGGTAGGTGGTGGCATTGCTTACCGCGATCATGAAGATGCCCTGGATGAGGTGCAGAAACCCCATGATGGCATTGAATCGACGCAGCCGGCCAAATTTTTGATCCTGACTGCTGGTGGAACTCGTTTTATTTGTAACTTTTTCGGTCATTTCTTTTCTCCCTGTCTTTTATAAATGTTTTATTTTTGAACCATTCAATACTTACAATATTTTTTTGTGTTTGAAGTATCATTTGCTTATTGGCGGAGTCCCTTTGTGATGTTAAGAACCTCAATCCAGACTTCATTGCGAGCTAGAAACGAGGGCACCCAGGGTGGGTTATAGCCTGCCACACGAAAACTTCCCTGGGAGGAATATCCGTTCCGTTGAAGCCAATCCATGAGTAACGTTTTGTGTTGCTCAATGCTGTCCGAGTTGAAATAACCATTGAAACGCACAGCTGCAATAAAGTTAGAAGATACCTCTCTTATATGTACAGCCAGGTTATTCGGCAGAGGCAAAGTAGCCATTGTGTAGGCGGATGGCATGATAAAAGCTACAACGAAATGTTCATCTGCGCGGACGGTAACCGGTGTAGTCATTGCAATTTTTTCTGCTTGCTGGGCTATCACCGGCGAGGTCATCTCAACTTTTTGGCGGGATTTGTTATTCCCGAAGATGTAATCTGCCAGAATTGAAAAGCCGCTTTGAAGCGCAGAGCGATAGGTCGAATCCTTTACGATTACCTCGGCTTGAATGTAGCCGGCGTACCTTCGGATTTCGTAATTTTTTTCCTTCAGTTGTATCTGATATTCCGGGCGCTCTGCCATACCAACCTCATCTTTCTACATATGTAATTATCCTATAAAGTTTATACAAAACAACATAAAACATTATACAAAGATGTATTTCTGAACCCTTCACCCTTTGTGCGTTTTTGTCCTTATTCTTTGGTAATCCACAATAGGATTTTAAATACAAATACCGCCCATAAGTATTAAATGGAATGCTATAAATTACTGCTATTCCCTCAACACTTATTTGCCAGAATAGCAAATTTGGCTTAAACTTGTGATTCGAAAATGAAATGCAAATACAAAAGGACAGGAAACTGAACTTATGAAAAACACAATTTACTGGCTGCTCATTTTTGTCTCCATCCTGGCAGCTTGCAGCCCGGTGGCTCAATCAAGTTACTCCACTGAGACAAAATTGCCGGATGATCCAACCGCAATGGCCAACCAGACCCCAATTCTGCTGACGAATACACCATTAATGCCCGTCACCGATATCCCACCGACAGCGACCCAGGTGCCAACTGCTGTTGCGACTGCAACACCCGATACCCGTCTGCCACCTGAAAAATGGCAGGAGTGGCCGGTTGTGCCGGAACCAACGAACCGGGTGGCTGAAATTTATGCGCTCGGTCAAACGCTTGGCAATGACCCGCACCATTTTTCGAAGATCGGTGATTGCCAGAATGTGCGCGCTGCTTTCATGGGTCTATTCGATAAGGCGGGCTGGTATAAACTGCGCGAGGGACGCGAACACCTGCAGGCCACCATTGATTGGTTTAACGGTTCTTTTGACCGGGACGGGATGAGCGTCAAAGGTGGTTATAATGCAGCCGCGGTACTTTCGCCTATGTGGGCTGATCCACAGGTCTGTGAACCTGGTGAAAACCCGGTGGAGTGTGAACTGCGTACCTTTAAACCCAGTTTTGCCATTATCAGCCTGGAGTATTGGTGGCAGGGACGCACGACGGAAAAATATGAAGGGTACATGCGCACCATCATCGATACCCTGATTGAGCATGGGGTCGTACCTATTCTGGCAACTAAGGCGGATAACGTGGAAGGGGACCACGCGCTTAATTTGATGACAGCCAAACTAGCGTATGAATACGATATTCCACTGTGGAATTTCTGGAGATCGGCTCAGGCTTTACCCAACAAAGGCATGGATGCTGAACGAAATGATGGTTTTCATATCAGCTATTTGGCCTGGACGGATCGTTCTTTCACAGCCCTGGAGACTCTGGATAAAATGTGGGTCTATGTCAACCCAAATCCTTAGACTGCCGTTATTGTTCCTGTCGGCTATCTTTCTGGTAGCCTGCCAGACTCAGATGAGCAGCTCAACACAACAATTGCCAACCGAAACAATTTTGGCACCCAGTCCGACGGTAAGCCCCATCGTTCCAGTGCGTGCGACGATAACCCCGCAACCAACAGAAGAGCCGCGGCAGCCGAGCCCCTGGCCAACCCCCACCGCCGGACCAACGCCGGCAGGTGGATCTGAGCAAATCATGTTCTCCATCGCGCTGCGTAAGGGCGAAAGCTACCAGTCCCAGGGGGTCTTTTACTATAACTTCTTCCTTAAGCATGTTGATCAGATTTTTGACGAAGGATATAGCCTGCAGGCAACATCTCCCGATGGCCGCTGGATTCTGGTCAATCGCGGTGCTGGCCTTTTTCTGGCTGGCTTCTTTGGCAGCAACCCCCAGCAGCTCAGTTCTGATTTTTACGACCAGAGCCTCTCGCCAGCCATATGGAGCGATGATGGCAGCCAGATCTATTGGGTCGAAAATGTGAACGGCAACACACGCGTGATGCAGTCCGATTTTCTGGGGAGAGAGATCGCGCTTTCCACTGGAGAATTACAGGAGCAGACGGTTGAACTCTTATGGGCGGATCGCGAAGGTCAGTTTGGCTGGTTGCAAGGAACCTGCAATGCTGGCAGTCTCTGTCGTGGGGTAGTGCGAACAAGTGATGAGAATGTACAGGCGTACAGCAGCCTGGATGGTATTGCCAATCCAATCTTTAATTCCTCGCACTCACTTCTGGCTTTCACTAAACAGGCTTCTGAAGGTGTAATCCTGGGCATCAAAGATTCAATGAATGGGAAGTCATCTGAAGTGTTTTTGGATGGGGATATCCCTGTCGATTATACCTGGTCAGTCGATGGCCAGAGTCTGGCGGTCATCGCCCAGATACGTAGTGAGTATTCTGGCCATAACCTGGGGAATCACCTGCTTATTCTAGAGGGTCCCGATTGGAAGCCAGCAATTGTGGCAGAGTTTGAGGGGGCCAGTGCTCATCTGATCTGGTCACCTGATGGTAAACAGATTTTCCTTTCTAGCACAATCGCAGCGGATGATGGCTACCGCATCCAGTTGATGATTTTTGAACCGGCTACGAAAAAATTGGAAATAGTAGATATACCAATGGAAACCCTCTCGGCGGCTTATGTTTTTGTTCCGCGCTTGTTTTGGGTGAGGGTGGTAAGTAATGGGAAGTAATGGGAAGTAATGGGTAATGAGTGAGTGGTAATGAGGAAATATCCTGCCAGCCGGGAAGGTGGCTGCCAGTTCAGATTCTGGTTAACTGAGAGGTTATTTCACCACATTTCCATATTCTCCAATAAACTCTAATGGCGAAGCATTTGACAACTGATTCGCTTATGGAGATTTAGACCATTGCCTAATGCTTCGCCCTTACGAGTCTGTTCGGAATCCGTTCAGTTTCATGGATGACGTTGAGTTTCCTCTCGTCTCTGAACCTTGCCAAGGATGTTACCCACGAGCAAGTGGCTACTCGCTACCCGCTATCCGCTAATAGCCCTCAGCGCAACCATATCGTTCACGACAATATATTCTCGTTTACAGCTAACAATACCCTGGTTCTGCCATTGTTTGAGCAGCCGGCTGACGGTGTAGAGCGTGGTTCCACTCATCTCAGCCAGTTCTTGTTGGGAGAGAGCGACTCCGACCCATAGACCACCCGTAACCGGGATTCCCCCGGAAGTCGCCAATTCGATCAGGTTATGGGCCAAGCGCTGTTCGACACGTTCGGTGGCCAGCAAGCGGTAACGATTCTGCATCAATTGCAGGTGGGTAGCCATGAAATGGAGGCTATTTTCAGCCAGCCTTGGAATATGCAGCAGCAATTGTGTCAGATTGGTGCGGGTCCAGTAGACAGCATGGCAATTGTCCATGGCGATTGCGGTAGCAGGATACGTATCTACCTGGCCCAAGGCAATTGCTCCGAACATCTCAACCGGCAGTGCCACCCGCAGCATAATCTGCTGGCCATCGTGGTGAAGCTGGATCAATTTGACATGCCCTTGTAGCAGAAGATAAACTCGTTCTGAAGGTTCTCCCTGGTGGAAATAAACTCCTTCTTTGGCGAGTATGTGCGGGAATGCCTGAGCGGCAATTTTCTCTAAATCAGCCTGGTGGATTCTGGAAAATAAATCAACCTGTCCAAGAACCTGAGGACTGACAGGGAGATGCTTGTGTGAAGATTTCATCTATATAATTGTATTGGATATTTCAAACTTTTGGGGTATTTGCTGGCCGTATTTTTGATAAATTGAAAACAAAACCGGGGAGTTAATTCTCCCCGGCGATGATGGTTGAAATCAGGGTTTATCGTTTAGCGCGGGTAGAGATCTTTTAGGATGACGTTTGTGCCTGGCACACCATCAATCAGGCGGAAGTGCAGCCCAAGTTTGGAGCAACCAGGAACAGTCATGTCAACCTGCATGGTCTCGATGTACTGTTGCAATTCGACTGACCAAACTTTGAAGGTATAATCGCCACGCCAAACGGTCTGCATGAAATTCTCTTTAAATTTGAGCGAGTAAGTCATCAAAGGTTTTCCACGCAGATAGACCTCCACGATGATCGGCAGGTCCTTGCTCAGCCCCAGGCGGGTGCCGTCAATACCGTGTGTCGACGTCAGGACGAAGTCCGGGCATTTTTGCGGCGGTGGTGGTACCTCTGCGCGTACACCAGTGGGCGAAAGGCCAAACACAAGTGTCAGCAGCAAAAGAATAGAAAAAATACGTGCAATTGTCTTCATTTTTTGCCTCCCAAACCGAGAAAAAAATAGGATAACGCGT
>JBBQNI010000070.1:0-13828 GCA_038329785.1 Anaerolineales bacterium
GCGTAGGCTTGAAAGCACCGCTGCAAGAAGGTCAATACACCGTCTATTATCACCTGCAGGATGAAAATGGTGCAACAATCCCCAACACCCAGATTTGGGTGATGATCAATGTTTGCGAAAGCGAAGATTCTTGTTCCGCTACAAATTCAACCGGATTAACTTCTGTTAACGGAATTGACGTATCCTTGAATAGTTTCACCTATGACAATCAACGCGCAACCGTCAGCTTCTGTATGAGCTTTCCCAATCGCTATTACGGACTCGATTATGCACCCGCTCTGTTAATTGATCAAAGGCCGACCTTGTTCCTGGAAGGAGGATCCAGCTCCCCCTGGAATTGCATGCAGATGGTCTATCAAGTGGGTTCCAGCGAAATTGAGCAGGCAGACCACATCGTCCTGGATATTAAGACCAGCCTACGAATGGCACCACCACATGGTGATCCAAATGTGGCCTGCGAAAACGCACGTCAAAGCCTGGTTACCCAATACCCTGGGCTTGATTTTCAATGCCAATTTTCCATGGCGGGTTATTACACAAGTCTGAAGCTCCCAGCCAATCTCACACGCGAACTGGCCGATATTCTAATTAGAGATACCATTGAAGGCGCAATCTATGGGCCGTGGCAATTAAAAATCCGCTAGCCGTAAAACGAATTGAGATTATATAGCTTATTGTTGTTAAAAACCTGGATAGAGATTAAACATCCAAAGCATATGAATCTGAACACGTCCCTGTGACAGCTACTCCGCGGCAACTTATACTTGATTTTCATCAGGACGATACCGGTATAGGGTCAGTAGTTAGTTTGTTGTTTGTCGCTTTGTTGATTGGCAGCCCAAGGGTTCATGTGACTTCTGGCTCGTATGAGCGGATCCTCGGGAGGAATTGGTTTGCGAAGATTTTACCCAGAAATAATCGCGTCTCGAGCAAGACGAGCATGAGCGAGCTTCTGAAGTAGTTCCCTAGCTGAGATTCGGGGGTATTAGATTCTTCACGCTTTGCAAAGTGACCAGGTAGGCCATCCTGTCGCGAAGCTCAGATTGGGGGTTAAACCATCGTCACTTTTAAACCCGTGCCTTGCACGCTTCGCGCCTGAGCTAGGAACACCGTTTACTACCAGATTGATTTTCAATTCCTGACTATCTGATCTGTCCCAATCTCAGCTTCGCAGACAAGCTCTTTTACTGAGACGCAAAGCGTGCTCAGCTAGGAACGTTTTGGTCGACGGAAAATTCTCCATCCGCAATGTGGTTTCGGATTTTATCAATCTCAAATGCCATAAATAGAAAATGCTCGATAGGATATCATAAATGCTTTCGATAAGACCAGAATATTGTTCCATGCCGAGATTGGGGTCGGTATAGTAGAAGGAATGGGAAAATTTTGCCCATCCAATAACTTCACCGAAATTAATCAATAAAACCTTGATTATGAGAAAACGCCCAATGATTAAGAATCAATATTCCTGAACACAACTAGGGGCAAAGGATCGGACAAATGATGCGTAATTGGGAATACGGAGATCAACATCCGATCCTTCGCCCTGATTGATTTTAAGAATCTTCTTAGACCAGTTCGTACCAACCTTTCCTACATTCTTCCGCGGTGGATTCTCATTTTGTTTCAAAAGACATTATTAAAAATGGTCTTGAAGAGGGTGGAGGATCTCCCTATATATCGTTTTAATTGAATATCCCTTGTCATTCATATTATCTGAATTTATTCAATATAATGAAAAATGTTAGCACTTATTCCCGCCTATTCACACTGCCCAATCGACCAGGATAGACTCTCTTCCTTTCTCCCAGGGTAATTCATCCTATTGCCTCATTGACGAATGTCATATATAATAGTTTACTTAAGTAAGCTGCTGAACCCAGTCCTTTCAATCCCCACTTTTCAAAGGAGGTCCCTGATCTTTTTTTCCCGTTTCATTCCAAACACCATCAAGCCAATGTAAAAAATAATCAATTTTTAGGAGGAAGAAAATGAGATCCAAAACACTATTTAGTGTCGTATTTTTGTTAGTACTGGTCAGCCTGATAGCTGCCGCCTGTACGCCTGCCCCCGCCACTGATGCCCCTGTGGTCGATCAACCGACAGAGGTAGTCTTGGAGCCAACCGCCGAACCAACCATGGCTCCCGAGGACCCAACTACAGAGCCAATGGCTTTTGAAGGTATGGTGCAAACTGCCCCCGATTGTGATTACGGTGGCTTAATTAAAGAAATCGCCGCAGTGGACGAATTAACAATTCAATTTACCATGTGCGTGCCCGATCCCGCTTTTCCATCCAAAGCCGCGTTCTCGGCCTTCTCCATTCAGCCAAAAGAGTGGATCGAAACCGCCATGGTCTCGCGCGAAATCCTGGAAAAACCAGTCGGCACAGGTCCCTACGTTCTCGATTCCTGGAATCGTGGCGATAGCATCGTCTTTAAGAAATTTGCTGACTACTGGGGAGATCCCGCTGTCACCGATACGCTCGTTTTTCGCTGGGCTGGTGAAGGCGCTGCTCGCTTGCTCGAGCTGCAATCCGGTACCGTCGATGGCATCGATAACCCCTCCCCCGATGATTTCGAGGTCATCAAGTCTGATTCCAATCTGGTTTTATACGAACGTGAAGCTTTGAACATCTTCTACGTTGGCATGACCAATACCTTTGAACCCTTCACCGATGTGAATGTGCGCCAGGCTATTGCCATGGGCATCGATCGTAACCGCCTGGTCGACAACTTCTATCCCGAAGGTTCTGAAGTTGCCAGCCACTTCACCCCCTGCGCCGTTCCGAATGGCTGCACCGGTGACGATTGGTACGAGTACGACCCCGAGGCTGCCAAAACCATGCTGGCTGATGCCGGCTACCCGAATGGCTTCGAAACCAAAATTTTTTATCGTGATGTCTTCCGCTCTTACCTGCCGGAACCCGGCCTGGTTGCCACCGACTTGCAGGCACAGTTAAAAGACATTGGCATCACCGCCACCATCGAAGTGATGGAATCTGGTGCTTTCATTGAAGAATCATCTGCCGGCCGCCTGGATGGTTTCTACCTCCTGGGCTGGAATGCAGATTACCCGCACATCACCAACTTCCTAGATTACCACTTCACTGCCTCAAACCCGCAGTTTGGTGATCCCATTCCTGAAGTATATGAGAAATTAACTGAAGCGGCACAAATTGCGAACCCAGATGAAGCGACCCCTCTGTACGTGGAAGCTAACAACGCCCTCAAAGAATTCGTGCCAATGGTGCCGATTGCTCATGGTGGTTCCGGAACAGCCTTTAAAGCCGAAGTAACTGGCGCGCACGCCAGCCCGCTTGGCAATGAATACATGGCCGTTGTGGACCCCGCCGGTCGCGATACCCTGGTCTGGATGCAGAACGCGGAACCGATTTCTCTGTACTGCAATGACGAAACTGATGGTGAATCATTGCGCCCCTGCGAACAGGTGCTTGAATCCTTGCTTTCTTACGAAGTCGGCGGCACCAAGGTTAACCCTGGTCTGGCTACTGGCTGCGAAGCCAATGATGACCTGACCGTCTGGACCTGCACGCTGCGCGAAGGTGTAAAATTCCACGATGGTTCCATGCTGGATGCAAACGATGTTGTCCAGTCCTGGGTCGTCGCCTGGGACGCTGCCAACCCGCTGCACATTGGTAACACCGGCGCGTTTGAATACTTCACTTACTTATTTGGCAATCTGCTTAACGCTGAATAATCTATAACTGTCTATGAATATCGGGGCGGCACGGTTATACCGCGTCCGCCCCGCTTTCTATCTGCCTCTCCCGAAAGAGTAGCTCATGATACAGTACACCTTTCGTCGTTTATTAATGGCTATTCCCGTTCTGATTGGTATCCTCGTGGTCACCTTTGCCTTGGCCCGCATGATTCCTGGAGAACCATGCAAAGCTATGCTGGGTGAAAAAGCAACCGCCGAGGTTTGTGCCCGTTTTAATGTTAGATACGGCTTCGATAAGCCCATCACCACGCAATTTGGAATTTACATGCAAGATATCCTGCAGGGAGATTTTGGTGATTCCATTCGCTTCAGCCGCCCGGTTACCATCATTCTGATTGAACGCCTGCCGATGACGATTGAACTGGGAACCATTGCACTGCTGATCGCAATTTCCATCGGTATCCCCTTAGGGATCCTCTCTGCTGTTAAACGTAATTCAATTTGGGACGTGATTACGATGGTGGGCGCAAATATGGGCGTCTCCATGCCAGTTTATTGGTTGGGACTGATGCTTGCCTACCTGTTTGCTCTTGTATTGAAGGATACGCCTTTCTGGCTGCCCCCAACCGGCCGTTTGACTGCCGGATTCGTCGCCATTCCCTTTTACCAGGTTTGGGGCTGGGAATTGGCAAAGGAAACAATCAGCTATCATCTTGTCGAATTTTTCGCCAATATTTATACCTTTAACTCCCTCATCACCGGCGATTGGAAAATTTTTGGTGATGCATTCAAACATTTGATTCTTCCATCCATGGCGCTCAGCACCATCCCTTTGGCAATTATTGCCCGTATGACACGCTCCAGTATGCTGGAAGTAATGAAGCTCGATTATATCCGCACCGCGCGGGCAAAGGGGCTGAAAAAAAATACGGTCATCCTCAAACATGCCCTGCGCAACGCCTTGCTGCCCATCATTACAATTATTGGCCTGCAGGTTGGCACCATTTTCGCCGGCGCGGTGTTGACTGAGTCGATATTCGGCCTGGCAGGTGTCGGTCGAATTCTATTCGAGGCTATCACAGCCCGTGATTACCCAATCATCCAGGCATTCACCATCGTTATTGCAGTAGGCTATGTATTTATCAACCTGCTGGTTGATCTTTCCTACGTTTTCATTGATCCCCGCATCCGATTGGAGTAATGCATGGCACCTGTATCCTTAACCTCAGAAACGCAGAAAGATTATCGCTCCAATAGTCTCTGGCGATTGACATTGCGTCGTATTTTCCGGCAGCGCTCGGCCATCATCGGGATGGTGATCCTTGGCTTTTTAATTCTGGTGGCAATTTTTGCGAATGCCATCGCCCCGTATGACCCTGAAGAAGTATTAATTGGCGTTGAAGAGGGCATTAAAAAACGTACAGCACCCTGCATCCACCTGCTCGGGTGCCCACAGGATCAACCGCAGCACATTATGGGTATTGACGGGAATGTGCGTGACCAGTTTAGCCGCGTAATTTTCGGTTCGCGCATTTCTTTGATGATTGGCTTTACCACCATCGGATTCGCTATCATTATTGGGACAATTCTGGGGGCACTGGCCGGTTATGCCGGCGGTTGGGTCGATAATATTATTATGCGGATTTTGGATGTCTTGATGGCCTTTCCCTCTTTGTTATTGGCCATTACGATCGTCTCGGTGCTCGGCCCGGGGTTGCAAAACGCCTTGCTGGCGATTGCAATTGTCACCATTCCTGTTTACGCGCGTGTCGTGCGTGCGAGCGTTCTTTCTATTAAAGAAATGCCATATGTGGCCGCATCCCGTTCGTTGGGCGGCAGTCCATTTCACATCCTTGTCAACCGGATTTTACCGAATGCCGTACCGCCTTTGATCGTAACCGGTACACTCGGCATTGGGACAGCCATTCTGGATGCAGCTGCCCTTTCCTTTCTGGGACTGGGTGCCCAACCTCCCACTCCCGAGTGGGGTACCATGTTGGGCAGCGAGCGCAATCAGGTTTTCACAGCTCCACACCTGGTATTCTTTCCCGGAATTGCCATTATGTTAACTGTACTGGCTTTCAACTTGCTTGGCGATGGCCTGCGTGATGCTATTGACCCACGCCTGGGTCAGGCTCCCGAATAGAATGGAGAATGAATTGAGACCTTCAGAAGAAAAACCCATTCTTGAGATTAAAGGCTTAAAAACCTATTTTTACACGGATGATGGCGTCGTAAAAGCTGTGGACGGTGTTGACCTTCACATCCATGCCGGTGAAGTGCTCGGTCTGGTTGGCGAATCTGGTTGCGGAAAGAGTGTCACATCCTTTTCCGTAATGCGATTGGTTGATTCACCCGGCAAAATAGTAGACGGAGAAATCCTTTTCGAAGGACGCGACCTGCTTAAATTGAATGATCCTGCCATGCAGGAAGTGCGTGGCAATCATATCTCAATGATCTTCCAACAGCCGCAAACCAGTCTTAACCCGGTATTCAATATCGGGAATCAGATTGTTGAAGTGATCCTCATACACAGCGATATGGACAGGAAAGCCGCCTGGAATCGGGCAGTAGAACTTCTATCCCTGGTTGGTATTCCTGATGCAGAACGCAAAGCCCGCTCCTACCCACATGAAATGTCTGGGGGGCAGGCACAACGCGTCATGATCGCAATGGCACTGGCACTCAACCCGCAGATCCTGATCGCCGATGAACCTACCACTGCGCTGGATGTTACCATTCAGGCTCAGATTTTAGACCTGATGCGCGGCTTGCGCAGCAAGATCAACACTGCCGTGATCCTGATCACACACGATCTGGGCGTGATTGCCGAAATGGCTGATCGCGTGGCTGTCATGTATGCCGGCCAAATCGTCGAAGAAAGTGATGTGCTGACCATTTTTGAACAGCCCCTACACCCTTATACCGTCGGATTAATTGCCTCAGTGCCAGTACTTGGGCAGGTTAAAGAAAGCCTGGCCACCATCCCGGGCAACGTTCCCAACCTGGTGGATTTACCGGAAGGATGCCGTTTCGCTTCACGCTGTACTGCCCGGGAAAAGTTTGGGCTCCAGATTTGTTTACGGCAAAACCCGGATTTGATTACTGTTCAAACCGGCCATACAGTTCGCTGCTGGTTGTATCAGGATGCTGAAAATCACCGCGCACCCCTCCGATTGTAAGTCGAGCTAAAGAGAGAAACATGGAAAAAAGCAACCCAGAATCAAGAAATCTGATTGAAGTAAAAAATCTGGTCAAATACTATCCAGTCTATGGGGGCGTCTTCAAGCGTGTGGTCGCTAAGGTAAAAGCCGTAGATGATGTCAGCTTCGACATCCGCGCGGGTGAAACCCTTGGGTTGGTCGGTGAATCCGGCTGTGGAAAAACCACAGTTGGCCATACCATGCTGGGATTAATCCCTTTCACTAGCGGCTCTGTCATCTACAACGATGTTGATATTTTCGGATTGGACCGCAAAGGTTTCAAAGCAATGCGTCGCAATCTTCAAATCGTATTTCAAGACCCGTACGCGTCGCTGGACCCGCGCCTGCCTATCGGCGAGTCAATTGCAGAAGGCTTACGCATTCACGATATTGGCAATAACCAGGAACGTTTCGAAATGGTGCTGAATGCACTGCGTAATGTCGGTCTGGAAGATTATCACGCCACCCGTTACCCCCATGAATTTTCGGGCGGCCAACGCCAGCGGATTGGGATTGCCCGCGCCCTGGTTATGAACCCCAAGTTTATCGTCCTGGATGAGCCTGTTTCGGCTCTGGATGTCTCCATTCAGGCACAAGTGCTTAACATTCTCAAAGACCTGCAAAAGGAATTTGGGCTTACTTATCTGTTCGTAGCCCACAACCTGGCAGTGGTGGAACATATCTCCGACCGGGTGGCCGTCATGTACCTGGGAAAAATGGTGGAACGCTCCAATCGTGATGACCTTTTCCGACAGCCACTGCACCCTTACACGCTGGCACTCATGTCAGCCATCCCCATTCCCAACCCGCGTGCCAAACGCGAGCGCATCATTCTGCCCGGTGATGTTCCCAGCCCACTCAACCCGCCAAAAGGCTGCCGCTTCCACCCGCGCTGTCCTTATGCTCAGCCAATCTGCTCAGTGGAAGAACCTCCCCTGCGCCAAATCCAGCCAGATCACTGGTCAGCCTGTCATTTTGCAGAGGATTTTGTGAAGGGGTAGGGATTAGTTGATTGGTTGATTTGTTGGGTCGTTGGGTCGTTGATAAATTGGATGATTAATTTGTTGTTTGTCCTTAGATTAACGAATAGCATTGCATATACGCCGTCTTGCTGAGAAAGTTCTCAACTAATTTGCTTTGCCTGTAGCAATTTGTACCAAAACACGTGAGCATAATATTCCCCATTTAAGATACATTAATGTGTTGAATTGAAAACTAATATCCTAATCAACCAATCAACTATTTACCAAATCAACTAAGATCTAATCATCAAATTACCTAATCCACATCCTCCCTTTTCCCTCTTGACACAGAACACTTGTTCGTGTATAGTATTCATATAGAATATTTATTCGATTAATAAGGAGTGAATGCTAATGGCCAGGAAAAAAGAAGGTTTGAGCGAGCGCCATCGTAAAATTATGGAATATTTGACCGAGTTCATTGAGGAATATGGATACTCCCCTTCTATCCGTGAAATTGGTGATGCAATTGATGTGAAATCGACATCGCTGGTGGATTATTACTTGAACCAGTTGGAACAGCGCAACTTCATTTCGCGTGAAGGTCGTATCTCACGCAGTATCCGCGTCTTACAGCCAATTCGTTCCACCACCAAAGCCCTCGGCACCAAGATCAGTGATGCAGCCCAGGCAGTTACGGCAGCTGTTGACAGTATCATTTCCATTCCCATGCGTGGCCGTATTGTCGCCAGCACGCCCATCCCTGTTCCCTCCTCAGATTTCAACTATTTTGATTCCGAAAGCGGTGTTGAAATTGCCCGCAGCCTGCTGCCGGCTCGCGAAAAAATCAACGAACTATTCGCCCTCGAAGTTCAGGGTGATTCCATGATTGATGCCATGGTTAACGATGGAGATATCATCATTATGCGGCCTGCCCAGCAAGCATCCAATGGTGAAATGGTGGCTGTCTGGTTAGATGATAAAGATGAGACCACCCTCAAGTATTTCTATAAAGAGAACAACCGCATCCGCTTGCAGCCGGCTAACCCCATGATGGATCCCATTTATGTCGAAAACCCGAATGACCTGCGTATTATGGGTAAGGTCGTCATGGTTATTCGCCAATATAAAAGCGTTGTTCATTAACTCGCTGTAGGTTTTCCGGTTCCAATCACTTCCATTAATTATCAATCCTGAGGGCGATGGCCTGCCCTCAGGGTTTTTAATTGCCCTTGGCTGTTTGATTGCTCGTATAAAGAACCCGCCAATATGATTCAGTAGGTACACGGCATGCCGTGTACCTACCCGTTATACAAAGTGCTATCATTTATCAAAACCCGTCTACATCACCAAGCTTTAATCAAATAAATCCTCTTCCGTCTCCACTACTCCATCTTTTTAACACTGCGTTCACTGCGTTCACCGCTTGAGCACATCTCTTTCCAAGCACAGGGCAGCCACGAGGGCTGCCCCTACATCTCGTTGTAGGATTCACGCAATGGCTTTTTTCCACCTCGGAAACCCCATCTTTTTAACTCTGCGTTCACTGCGATCACTGCGCCTCCGCGTGAGCATTTCTCTTTTCCGGTCCCCGGTAAACAAAGCCAGCCGAGTAAGCTTTGCGTGCGAAGGCCCCCATCCCCCGTTAAATTAAATAAAAAACCCCGATGACCATGAAGATCACCAGGGTTTTTACTTGGTCTACGAAAGAACTAGGCAACCACGACTTCAGCGCCAGCTTCTACCAGTTTCTTCTTGGCTTCTTCTGCAGCTTCTTTGGAAACACCGGTCAAAACCTTGGAATCAGCAGCTTCTGCCATATTCTTGGCTTCCACCAGACCCAGGCTGGTCAATTGACGAATGACCTTAATGGTTTCAATTTTCTTCGGGCCGGCATTCTTCAACACGACATCAAATTCAGTCTGTTCTTCAACTTCTTCTGCAGCGGCGGCGGGGCCGGCAGCGGCGGCAGCAGCCACGGGTGCAGCGGCGGAAACACCCCATTTTTCTTCCAGGGATTTTACCAGCTCAGCCGCTTCCAACACTGTCAACTCGCTCAACAGATCAACAATTTTAGCTAAATCAGCCATTTCTAAATACTCCTTACAAGTTTATTGGTAATTTGATTATTTCCAGTACCTGCATACCGGATGAATAAATAATTCTTAACCGGCGGCGGGAGCCTGTTCCGAATAAGCTTTGACAACTGCTGCCAGACCACGAGCGGGTTCTGCAAGCGTACGTACCAGTTTACTGGCCGGAGCCATAATGGTGCCCAACAAAATTGCGCGCATCACTGGCATCGGTGGTAATTCAGCCAGGGCATCAATCTGAGCTTTACTCATCACTTTGTTGCCCAAATAGCCGCTCTTAACCTCAAACACCTCAGATTTTTTAAAGGAATCTTTAAATACTTTGGCCAACGCGGGCGGGTCTGTAAATGCAAATCCAGCCAGAGTTGTTCCTTCAAATTCCTTTACATCATCCACGCCAATCGATTTGAATGCCTTTGTCAGTAGTGTGTTTTTAACAACGTGAATTTCACCACCAGTATCTCTTACTTTGGCGCGCAGGTCGTCAATTTCCTTCATCGTCATTTTGTTATAATTAAGGAAGAAAACTGCCTGAGATTTCTGCAACCACTCTTCATATTGAGCTAACATTTCGTTCTTTTGTTTTTTGGTGAAAGCCAACGACTATCACCTCCTTCCTGTTCCAGGATAAAAAAAGTCTTCGCCATTCTTGCCAGGCAAAGACTTTTCTAGGTTTCAACAAGTAAACCGGTTCAGGTCTTCACCTCAGCGGGAATGTTTAAGCCTGTTACCAGGCTCCTGCTATCAATGGTGTTGCGCTATATTGTACCATAGCGTCGATATTTGATTAAGAAAGTTCTACTTTATTCTACAGCTTTCAAATTCTGAGCAGACATCGGGTCAATTTTAATGCCTGGTCCCATTGTGGTGGCAATCGTAATTCGTTTTACATAGTTACCCTTGGCTCCGGCAGGTTTCGCTTTGCGGACTGCCTCCAGGAGTGCTACCAAATTATCATACAATTTTTCAGCCTCAAAAGAAACTTTACCAATAGGGGCGTGTATGTTGGCAGTTTTATCCAGACGGAACTCAACACGACCAGCCTTTGATTCTTCAATTACACGCGGCAAATCTTCGGCAGCCACGACTGTGCCAGCCTTGGGGTTTGGCATCAAACCACGCGGGCCGAGTACACGACCCAAACGACCTGCTTTACCCATCATATCGGGGGTGGCAATGGCTACGTCAAAATCGGTAAAGCCATCTTGAATCTTCTTGATCCACTCATCATCATCGGCTACATAATCGGCGCCACCTTCGCGTGCCAATTGTGCGCCTTCGCCCTGGGCGAAGACCAATACACGTACAGATTTGCCAAGGCCGTGCGGTAAAACGACCACGTCACGAACCTGCTGATCTGCCTGGCGCGGGTCGAGACCGGTACGAAAGTGTACTTCCACAGTACCATCAAACTTGGTGAAGGATATTTCCTTCGCCAACACCAATGCCTCACGCAGACCATAATTTTTCGTGCGGTCTACTTTGTCGAATGCCGCTTTGAATTGTTTTCCAATTTTTCTCATGATTACTCCTCTGTGGTTCAAGCGGGTAAGTTGTTACCCTCCCACTACCTTCTAATCAACGATGGTAATGCCCATATTACGGGCTGTTCCCATCACCTGGGCCATCGCATCTTCAATATCAACAGCGTTTGTGTCTTTGAACTTCACTTCAGCAATCTCCCGTACCTGGTCGCGGGTAATCTTACCCACTTTTTCGCGGTTGGGAACTGCGGAACCCTTTTCCACACCAGCAGCTTTACGAATCAACACTGCAGTCGGGGGAGACTTTAGAACAAAATTAAACGAACCATCTGTATAAACAGATATTTCTGCAGGAATGACCTCACCCATTTTGTTCTGGGTTCGGGCGTTGTATTCTTTACAGAATGCCATAATATTGACACCATGGGCTGCCAGCGCGGGGCCAACAGGCGGTGCCGGGTTGGCTTTTCCACCAACCAATACCAACTTGACGATTGCTTTAAACTTTTTTGCCACTACATTACTCCTTTGTGGTTCTGGCGGATGTTCTCATCCTCCCACCAAATTCAGATGCCATCGCTGGCATCGTTTTTACGCTTTTTCTACCTGTAAGAAATCCAATTCCACCGGGGTTTCGCGCCCGAAGAAGTTGACCATTACGCGCACCTTGGTGCGTCCAACATCTATCTCAGCAACTGTACCACGGAAATCGTTAAAGGGACCATCCACGATACGCACCCGTTCGCTTACCTTGAAGGAGACTTTGACATGCGGGGCTTCTGCTTCCATACGTCGGAGAATCTGTGACACTTCTTCGGCTCGTAAGGCGGTTGGATCATTACCCATTCCGACGAAACCAGTCACACCGGGTGTATTTCGCACAACGTACCAGGATTCTTCCGTCAACGCCATATTGACCAGCACATAACCGGGGAAAACGTGTCGTTCCACCGTGCGTCGCTTGCCATCCTTGACTTCGATTTCTTCCTGTGTGGGAATAACAACATCAAAAATCATATCTTTCATGCCCATAGTTTCAATGCGCTGTTCCAGGTTATGGCGAACTTTGTTCTCATAGCCTGAATAACAGTGAATTACATACCAGTGAGCTTCACCCCCGGATTGTTCGTCGTCTGATGTTGATTCCTCAACCGCCGGCGCATCTTCCTGGTTCAGTTCCTCGATATTTTCTTCAGCTTCTGAACTGATGATTTCTTCCGTCACATCAGTTTGAGGTGCCGATTTTTTCTTTTTCTTGTCTACCATTTGTTATCCTCACCACAGCGTTTTTTGGTTATATAGATACCAACGCCGCAATTCCTCGCGAAAACAGGAAATCAAGCAATCCCAATACCATAGCCATGCTAAAAACTACCAGCAGAACCACTTTGGTTAATCGCCAGGCTTCCTGAGTTGTTGGCCAGCTCACTTTTCGCAGCTCGCCAATTGTAGAACGCCACCAGCGCGTAACTCGATTGCCTTTTTTCTTGCTGGCTGAGCTTGTGCTTACTTTTTCCACACGTTTTGCCTTTTCGACACTCTTTGCCTTCGAAACGGTTTTCGGTTTTTCGAGACTTTTCGGCTTTGATACTTTATCGACCAATTTTTTTCTCCTTCTCTACAGCCAAAACGCCGCCTCACGACGGGACGGCGTTGTCTGGATTTCAGGCAGGCGAGGCAGGAATTGAACCCGCAACCCCTGGTTTTGGAGACCAGTGCTCTGCCAATTGAGCTACTCGCCTGTGCTGATCGCTGGTCATTAACCTGGAAACTTCACGACGAATAACCAACAGTTACAGCCATTACTTCGTTTCGCGGTGCTGAGTATGTTTGCGACAACGCGGACAATATTTACTTAATTCCATTCTACCAGGGTCGTTGCGGCGATTCTTTTGCGAAGTATAATTTCGCTCTTTGCACTCGCCACAGGCCAGGGTAATAACGGGGCGGACATCTTTCTTTGAGGCCATAATTTTTTCGTGAAGCGCAGTCCATTCTTCAACAGGCTGCGCCTATCTCCTTTATTTCAAATTAGTCAAGAATCTTGGTGATTACACCAGCGCCGACGGTCAGACCGCCCTCGCGAATGGCAAACTTGGAGCCCTGCTCCAACGCAACCGGGACAATCAGTTCGACCATCATGTTGACGTTATCGCCTGGCATTACCATTTCCACACCCTCCGGCAGGGTAATCGACCCGGTTACATCCATGGTACGGATGTAGAACTGCGGACGGTAGCCAGGGAAGAAGGGTTTGTGCCGGCCACCTTCATCGCGGCGTAACACGTACACTTCCGCCATGAATTTGGTGTGGGGGGTGATGCTCTTCGGTTTGGCAACCACCATTCCGCGCTCAATATCTTCACGGTTGATTCCGCGCAGCAGTAAGCCCAGATTATCACC
>JBBQNI010000071.1:0-13570 GCA_038329785.1 Anaerolineales bacterium
TGTGAATCACAGCGGGCACATACCACCTCTTCCCGGATCATGCCATGGCTGAAGTCTTTATGTGTAGCCACGTTTTCAGAATTGACCGGCTGAAAAAATGACGGCCAACCAGTTCCAGAATCAAACTTGGCATTTGATAGGAATAACGGCAGGTCACAACCAGCACAGTAATATGTCCCAGCTTTTTTATGATCATGAAATACACCGCAAAAAGGAGATTCTGTCCCCTTCCGACGCATGATGCGATATTGTTCTGGTGTTAATAAATTTTTCCATTCCTCATCACTATGAGTAATTTTTTCCATGATAATGCTCCTGTAAAACGATTAATACTATTCATACCTTTTATAACACGCAAACAGGAAAGTTCCTTGCATTCGTTTAACCTTTTTCAATAATACGATAAAGCCAGTCCGACAAACACAACCGGGTTGAAAACACATCCAACGCCGTGGGCCATGGAGTCAGGTTCCTGGTCAGTTACGACCCAAATTGAACCGTATGAGAGCGCTAAGTAAAAACTGAAAAGCTCAATAGATAGCTTGCGTAGATCAATCATATTCCCGTTCACCTTGATTTTATTCACGAATAAGGGTATGCAGGATTCCCTAGATCTTTGTTAGGGAAAATCCCTTATTCGCGTTAGGGACAATCCTGATTTTCCCTTTCTCTCCAAATTGCTATAAATATAATAGGGCAATGAAAAAAATTAATTTCCAAAATCTAGAATCTCGAAAGGAAAAAAATGGAGTCAACCAATTCCACTCAAAACGTTAACACCCACACTGCTAAAATCAAAAATATGTTTTCCGAGCTGATCGATCATTTACGCTCTGACGTTACCAAAATTGAGGATGTGCAAGCAAAAGCGATGTTTGAAACCTCCGCTGAAGTATTGATCGGCCTGCGTAAGGCTTTTAATGACTTCGACGAAAAGAACGAACAAGCCTGGCATAAATCATAAGACTTCCAGTCTTTAATTCATAAATCAACCAGCATATAACAATCCAGGAGAAACTGTCATGCATAAGAATTTCAAGTTTGGCTACAATCTTTCCAGCGAGGAACACTCCCCCAATGATCTGGTAAAAAATGCACAACGAGCTGAAGAAATCGGCTTTGAATTCGCCCTGATATCCGATCATTTTCATCCCTGGCTGGATGTTCAGGGCCATTCTGCTTTTGTCTGGAACGTAATTGGCGGTATTGCCAGCACCACCCGCAAACTTAGCCTGGGGACCGGCGTAACCTGCCCCATTATGCGTATTCATCCGGCAATTATTGCCCAGGCCGCTGCCACTTCGGCTGCTATGATGCCAGGGCGCTTTTTCCTGGGGGTGGGTTCGGGCGAAAACCTTAACGAACACATCCTCGGCGACCACTGGCCCACCGCCCCAATTCGGTTGGAGATGCTCGAAGAAGCAGTCGAGGTGATTCGACTGCTCTGGCAGGGCGAGGAAACCAGTTATTACGGCGAATACTATGTTGTTGAAAACGCTACGATTTTTACCCTGCCAAAGAAGCTGCCGCCCATTTATCTGGCCTCTGCCGGAGATACTTCTGCTGAATTAGCCGGCAAAATTGGCGACGGCCTGATCACCACTTCTCCCGATAAAGAAGTTATACAAGCCTTCGAAAAAAATGGTGGCAAAGACAAACCACGTTACGGCAAACTGGATGTCTGCTGGGCTGCGACTGAAGAAGAAGGTAAGCAGATAGTCTATAAACAATGGGCCAACACCGGTATCAAAGGTCAGCTGAAACAAGAAATCGCCACTACCACCTTCATGGAGCAGGCAGCTTCTATGGTAAGCATGGAAGAAGCCACAAAACACGTCATCTGCGGGCCGAATGTTGATAAACACCTCGCCAAAATCCAGGAATATGCGGATGCGGGTATCGACCACATCTACATCCACCAGATCGGTCCCGACCAGGCTGGCTTCTTCGAATTTTATGAGAAAAAAATCATGCCAGAGCTGAGGTAATTGCAGATCGCCACCCGGCTGTGAATCAATGATAATAAAAGGGTCGTGCCTTTGCAAGCGCGCAAAAAGATAAGCATACAAAAATTCTTCAAATCATAGTGCACGTCCGGGTGGTGCATTTCACCACATGCCAGGCCTGTACCACGAATTCAAGACCACTACCAAAAACCATGCTTCTATCAAACCGGAAAGCGCACCCTCTCTAACAAAGTTATGGTGATTAACCTGCTAATGTTTAATCCAATGAAATATTCTTTCCGTTCCTCTCAACATATACCCGCGCGGACGGCTCATCAATGATCAATTCCCTCAGCAGCTCACCCCTGGTTGCTGCGCGCAGTCCTTTTAACTTCTCCTGACCGGCAATAACACAGATTCCACGTTTGCGGCGGATGAGGGATAACGAGGGTCCACTGGAACGCTGATTGATCAGCACGCCGTCATCCATCCCATCCTCGCGAAAAAACGTGGTGGCTATATCACCGGCCACCCCCCATCGCTTAAGATCCTCATAATCATCTGGTCGCAGGTACCCCTCTGTATGCAGGTGACTGGGTATGCCTGAATCCACTGCCCCAATGCTAAAAAGCAACAAATCTGCCTGGTTTTGAATATCCAACAGTTTCTTAATACTGGTCTCCTGCCACATAGCCCGGCGGGTTTGGGCTTTATCAAAAAAGGCTGGCACCGGGAAGAGATGATAGCCGGCGTGAAAATTATTTGCAAAACGCATGATGATCTCACTTGCATACTCAATGCCAGAACTTTCCAGGTTGCCAGCCCCATTTAATTGAATGATCTGCGATTGGTGAGTCGTTTTTGGAACCAGATGATGTGAAATAGCAGCCGTTGTGGTACCCCATGCGACACCCAATACCATCTCGGAAGCAAAAATACTACTCAGGTAATTGGCTGCGTATTGGGCTACCCGCTCCAACCTCTCTGCATCGCTGGTCCTGGAAGTCATGGGAACCACATGGACGCGTTCTAGTCGTGCAATCGACTTCACCTTTTCTTCCAGCAGAGCCGGCTGATCATGCGGGTCGTTGATGCGGATCTCAACATAACCTTCTTGTTTGGCATAACTCAGCAAGCGTGAAATAGTTGAGCGGGACATGGCCATTTCTCTGGCAATCGCATCTGTCGTCATACCGTGATAATAATACATTTTTGCCACCCGCAACGCATTGGCAATTTTCTGCAAATCGACCATAATTATTTCATCTTTCATAGCGCGTGAACATTTTTTCAAACAATCCAATTTCTTTATTCAACCATTCTAAACGATTATGCACGTTTGTGCAATATGAATTTACAAATGTGCGTTACCAGGTATGATTCAATTAACCCTCAATAATAAATGGGAGTAGATTGTATGAAGGATTTTGATGTAATTATTGTCGGCGGCGGGGTAATTGGCTGTATGACAGCCCGTGCCCTCTCCAGGTACCGGCTGTGCGTGCTACTGATTGAAAAGGAAGCTGATATTGGCACAGGCGCAAGTTCTGCCAATTCTGCCATTATCCACGCGGGACATGATCCCTTGCCGGGAAGCCTAAAAGCAGAGATGAACCTTAAGGCAAACCCGATGTGGGATCAGCTCTCAGAAGAACTGGGGATTCCCTTCAGGCGCAGTGGTGCGTACGTGGTGGCCATCGGGGATGAGGAATGTGCCTGCCTTGATGCGCTTCTCCAGCGCGGCCTTGAAAATGGGGTCGCGTGTGAAATAATTTCCGCTGAAGAAATGCGCCATCGTGAACCCTTGATAAATCCTGATGTCAGCGGTGCCCTTTTTACCCCCTCAGCAGGAATGGTTGACCCGTTCGCTGCTTGTATTGCCCCGCTCGAAAATGCGATTGAAAATGGCGTCGAGGTCATGCTCAACACGGAATTCATTGGCTTCATTAAAGAGGCGGATCAGATCATTGGCATTCATACCAGTCAGGGAGATATCAACTGCCGCTGGGTCATCAATGCAGCCGGTGTCTATGCCGACGATATTGTGCGCTTATCGGATCCATCCACGCCCTTTGACATTGTTCCTCGTAAGGGTGAATATTACATCCTGGACAAATCAGAGATACAGCTGAATAACATCCTCTTTCCCGTTCCCAGCGGGGTAAGCAAAGGGATTCTGGTATTGGGCAGCACGCATGGCAATGTCCTGGTTGGACCAAATTCCGCTACAGAAACCGATAAAGAAGATAAAGCAGTGACCAGTGCAGGGCTGGAAGAAATCTGGCAGGGGGCGCAAAAACTTGTACCTGGTTTGCACCCCCGCAGTATCATTGCGGTTTTTGCCGGGCTGCGCGCATCCGGCAATGCGCCTTGCCGAGCCTGTGGTATCGACTACCAGCATGATTTCATGATCGAAGCATCCGCCACACTGAAAGGACTGATTCATGCAGCCGGGATCGAATCTCCGGGATTGACTGCCGCCCCGGCCATCGCTGAACGCCTGGTGAGAATCCTTGCACAGGAAGGCGTACAGTTGAATCCTAAACAGATTTGGAATCCAATTCGCAAGGCGCGCCCACGCTTCCATCATCTGCCTGAATCTGAGCAGGTCAAACTCCTTGAGCACGATCCACGCTACGGCCGAGTCATTTGCCGCTGTGAAATGATCACAGAGGGGGAAATTGTGGCTGAAATCCACGCACCATTACCTGCGTTGACGTATGACGCCATCAAACGCCGTACCTGGTTGGGGACAGGGCGCTGCCTGGGCTCATTTGATTTGCCGCGCGTGGTGGATTTGTTAGCGCGTGAAACCGGTCAACCAGTTACCTCGATCTCCAAAAAAGGTGCCGGCTCTGAGTTCCTTTTGCGGGCAACCAAGGAAGTGGAGGCATAGATGACCATCAAAGATTGCTACGATGTGGTGGTGATCGGCAGCGGCCCGGGAGGGCTGGCAGCCGCGATTTCAGCCAAAAAGAATGGCGCTCAGGATGTTCTTATCATCGACCGTGACGTGGAACCCGGCGGCATTTTATTGCAATGTATTCACAACGGCTTTGGAGTGGAAATCTTCAAAAAAGACCTGCCTGGTCCATCCTACGCGCAGCATTTTATCAACGAAGCTTTCGCTGTCGGGGTTGAATTCTTGTTGGATACGATGGTATTACAAATCACACCCGATAAGCGCATTACCGCTTCCAGCAAAAGCCATGGTTTTGTTCACATTCAAGCACGCAGTATTGTATTGGCGATGGGCTGCCGCGAACGGACGCGGGCACAGATCCGCCTGCCAGGCAGCCGGGCTGCTGGCATCTTTACCGCCGGAACAGCCCAACGCTGGGTTAACGTAGAAGGCTACATGCCTGGCAAAAATTTCGTCATACTCGGTTCAGGTGACATTGGGATGATCATGGCTCGCCGGTTAACCTTCGAAGGCGCTCACGTCAACCGTGTATTGGAAGTAATGCCTTATCTTTCCGGATTAACTCGCAATTATGTGCAGTGCTTAATGGATTTTGACATCGAGCTTCAATTGCAACACACAGTTAAAAACATAATCGGAAAGAAACGGGTGGAAGCGATCGAATCAGTCGCCGTAGATGAGCATTGGAAACCTATTGCCGGAACAGAAGAGATCATCCCTTGCGACACCTTGCTGCTGTCTGTTGGTTTAATTCCTGAAAACGAGCTTTCGCGGCAGATTGGGGTGACCATTGACCCTGTTACCGCCGGACCCTACGTGGATGATAGCTTCCAGACCAATATTCCTGGAATTTTCTCGGCCGGCAATGTGGTGCATGTATATGATCTGGTCGATTGGGTTACCGAAGCAGGCACAGTTGCAGGAAAATCCGCAGCCCAATTATTACAAAAACCTGCGGCAGCAGGCAGTTCTGTAATTCCACTCACCGCCGGTCAGAATGTGCGCTACGTGGTACCGCATACGCTGCAGCCTGATCATCTGGCTGAAGGTGATATCCGCGTACAAATGCGTGTGCAAAAGCCGATTGAAAAACCTGTCTGGGTAGAGATACGCAGCGGCGAAAAACTACTGCACCGCAAAGGCGAACCTTATGCCCGCCCGGGAGAGATGATTACCATCCCGATCAAATCCAAATTAATGGATGATGTCAAGGCAGCCTCTCAGTTGAGCGTTGCCATTGTGGAGCGATAAAAATCATGCCAACCCAATTTGAAAAAGTAATTTGCGTTACCTGCCCGAAAGGTTGCACATTGGAAGTGACCCGTGAAGGCGATACGATTATAAAGATAGAAAATGGCTGCAAGCGCGGTCATGAATATGTGAAACAGGAACTAACTGACCCACGCCGCATGGTGGCCACTTCAGTACGGGTAATGGGCGGGCTGCATCCACTCTTGCCGGTGTATACCTCAGCGCCTTTTCCCAAAGCACGCATCCAGGAGCTCTTGGCTGTGCTACGCCAGATGGAGGTAAAAACTCCCATTGACATGGATTCTATTATCTTGAAAGATGTTTTAGGAACAGGAATTGACATCCAGGCGAGCCGTACGATCAAGCGAATCAGTTGAAGATTTGAACCAAATTCTTCGGATGGTTTAACCCTTACCTAGGGTATTTCTCGTTTACATGAAGTGCCAAATTTAATCAATTGAAACCTTCCCAAGTGTTGATCTGGACCAACCACTTGCCCCCGAGGGATACAAAAACTACCTTTCTAGATTTAGTACCTGAAAATCAATCAAGGGTTAAATAATATTAATTACAAAAATGCCTCTATAATTAAAAAAGCAAGGAGGTGAATGGAAAATATATTATTCAGTGAACAAGATCTATCGTTATATATTGTTGCCGGCAACGCAGATCATTTTATCCATTATTAGGAAATTGGGAGGAAGAGATGAGTTCATCATCGAGGCGAATTTTGGTAATGGTGAGTATTTTGCTCACATTGGCTATGGTATTATCAGCCTGTGCAAGTGGAGGAGCAAAAAAGACTGTAAAAATATCATTTATTGGACCATTTACCGGGGGTAATGCTGCCATTGGTCTTGGCGGCAGGAATTCGTTCCAATTGGCGATTGATGAGATCAACGCCAACCCGGACAATAAATATAAATATGAAGTTGTCTACATCGACGACGAATGCAAGCCAGATGTCGGTGTCCAGGCAGCTTTAAAGGCCGCCAGCGATCCCGAAGTCATCGCATCGGCCAGCCATTACTGTTCCATGGTGGCGGTTTCCACAGCCGATACTTTCCACAATCTGTCGTTGCCCTCTATGGTGTGGGGCGCGGTTTTGCCCGCGATCACATACGGTAACGATTACCTGGAAGTGACCCGTGTGAATGGCACACAGATCCAGCAGAACTTGATCAATGCGCAATTAATGTGGGATTTAGGATTTCGTAAGGTTTCGATCCTGCATGACACTTCAGACTATGGCCGCGGACATATGGAGTATTTTTCCGACTCGTGGACCAAATTGGGAGGCGAAATCCTATCGGTGCAGGGTGTGACGGTCGATCAGCAGGACTTCACCGCTGAGCTGACCAAGATCAAAGCCGAAGATCCCAATTTCATTTATGTGGGCGGGCTGACGCCGATCGGCATTCCAATCCGCGCGCAAATGGTCAAGTTGGGTATAAAGGCACACTTTGATGGCACTTCTGGCATTAAGAACAATAGCTTTAATGAAGCACTTGGACCGGATGCAGAGGGCGTTACCTGTTTCCTGGAAGGCGCTCCGATTGCCGAGCTCCCCGGTGGCCAAAGTTTCCTGGCTGCCTACGATAAAGCTGGTTTTGCTGAACCGCCTGAAGCCTATGGCCCGTTTGCCTATACGGCAGCTCAACTGATCGTGGCTGCGATCGAAAAGGTTGGCCCCGACCGCGTCAAAGTGGCAGAAGAAATCGCCAAGATTTCGGATGTGGATACGATTATTGGCAAAGTCACCTTTGATGAAGCCGGCCAAAATATCGTTCCCCTAATCACAGGCTATGTCAGCCAGGATGGGCAATGGGTTTCCTGGGCACAATCTGAATATTCCTCCGGAAAGCGCACGCTGCCCGGCCTGTTATACATGCAAAGTAAATAAGTATTTTGTAAGCCGAACTGGTTGGAGGACAGAAATACTCTCCAACCAGTTCATCGGATTCGTAAATCAATATCCCCCTTAGTGTTACGTTAAAGGAGAATATATGACCTTCCTTGACATGCTTTTTCAGCAAGGTATTAATGGATTAATGCTGGGAGTCATGTACTCACTCGTCGCGGTTGGTTTTACCTTGTATTTCGGCGTGTTAAACGTGATCAATTTCTCCCATGGAGATTTCTACATGCTGGGGAGTTTTATGGCACTGGTGCTGGTATCTGTCGCAGACGCACTGGGATGGGTCAATAACTCGCTGGCGTATGTCTTGTTTCTTTTTGCCGGTTCGATGATCTTGACGTCCATCTTCGGGGTGTTATCAACGCGTCTGGCCGTTAAACCTGTTTTGAAAGCCCCCATGCTAATCAGCCTGCTGGTTACACTAGGCCTGGGAATCGCCATCCGCGAGGCAGTTCGCGTTCTCTTTCCGCGCGGTTCAGACCCGAAAGGCTTCCCCGCCCTCTTTCCAAATGGTGCCTTCCAGATCGGTGGTGTATTAATTCGTTATGAAAACATCATCATATTAATTGTCGGTATATTGATGATCGTAGCGGTGCACCTGATTATCAATAAAACCAAAATCGGATCCGCGATCCGGGCGGTCGCCCAGGATAGCGAAGCAGCCATGATGATGGGCGTTAATATGGAAAGAACAATTGACATCACCTTTATCATCGGTTCTGCTGTGGCAGCAGTGGCGGGTATTTTGAACGGCATTTATTACGGGCAGGTCATGTTCAATATGGGAGCAATTGCTGGTGTAATTGGTTTTTCTGCCGCAGTTATCGGCGGTTTGGGTAACATCTACGGTGCCATTGTGGGAGGTTTGTTATTCGGATTAATGGAAACCCTCTCGGCAGCATTGCTCCCAATTGGGACAGAAAACAAACGGGTCTTCGCTTTTCTGGTGGTGATTTTATTTCTGATTTTTAAACCCACCGGTATCCTGGGCGAAAAGACCTATGAGCGCGTGTAGGAAAGGACACATGCAATGAAAACATCCCTTCCGAAAAATACGAATTCTCGCTCGGATTTGGTACTGGCCCTCGGGTTGGAAATTGCCGCTTACGCATTATTAATGGCGCTTTTCCTGATTGAAGGAGGTTGGATCCTGATTGTGGCGGTCATCCTAGTAATAGCAGTATCCGTCCTTTCAAGGCGCTACCCTCACCTGCGTACGAGAATCTCGGCAGCTTTTCGAGATAATGCAAAAATAACTGGGGCGGTGGGCATTGTGCTGCTATTAATTGTGCCAGTGCTGTTAAAATCATCACCGTACTGGTTATTTATGCTGGTAACCACCGGCCTATATATCATGGCTGCTCTCGGTCTTAACCTGCAGTTGGGCAGCGCCGGGATGATGAACCTGGCATCAGCAGCATTTATGGCCTTCGGAGCGTATACTGCCGGTCTGCTGTCTCTTGATCTGGGTGTCTCACCCGTGATTACATTGATCGCAGGCTCTTTGGTTACCGGACTTTTCTCCATTCTGCTTTTTGTTCCGGTACTAAAAACCAAAGGGCATTATCTGGCACTGGTTACAATCGCCTTCCAGTTTATGGTCGTGATCTTACTGGATAACCTGGAATTCACCGGCGGCCCTCAAGGCCTTAAGAATATTCCCCCCTTTAACTTATTCGGCTATTCTTTTGGCACAACCATCAACCTGGGATTTACTAGTTTCCATTTTTACACCAATTACTACTATTTGATGCTGGTTCTGGTTGTGATTCTGGCGATCGCGGCACAGCGCATCTACCACTCGTGGATCGGAGTGACCCTGGCGACCATCCGTGATGATGAGGTGGCTGCTAAAACATCTGGAATCGAAATCAACAAATGGCGGCTGCTAATCTTTGTGGTCGGGAACTGCTTCATCGGACTAAGCGGTGCCTTTTATGCCCATATGGTCGGTTTTATATCTCCACCCAATTTCACCTTTGAGAAATCACTCGTACTGGTTTCTATCGTCATTTTGGGCGGCATGGACAATATTTTCGGCATTATCGTCGGATCATTACTGCTGGTGCTATTACCAGAAAAGTTGCGGGTTATATCGGATTACCGCTTCTTAATTTACGGACTTGTACTGGTGATCATGCTCATTTTTCAGCCAAAAGGCATCATTCCATACCGAGTCCGCACGTATGGACAATCGTTGAATAACTGGTTGGAAAAAATTAAGCACACAACCAGTGACTCCAACACAGAGGAGAAAATAGGATGAACGAGGCCATATTACCGCTCCTCTCAACCAAAGATCTTACCATCCAATTTGGTGGGTTGATGGCAGTTGATCGTGTCAATATCGATGTAACCCGTAACTCCATTCTCGGGTTGATTGGTCCCAACGGTTCTGGTAAAACTACAATGTTTAATATGATGACCGGTTTGTATATCCCCTCCAGCGGCGACATCCAGTTTGATGGCGAATCGCTGATCGGCAAACAACCTTACCAGATTGCGCGCCGGGGCATCTCGCGAACCTTTCAAGCCAGCCGTTTGTGCCTGGATCTCTCAGTGATGGATAACGTGCTGGTGGGGATGCATGCCGGCATGCGACAAAATCTTTATTCTGCCGTGTTTAACCGAAAACTGGTTGATGAAGAAACTGATCAAGGAGTAAAAACCGCGCTGGAGCTGCTGTACATATTCAACCCTGGCATTCTGGATCGAGCCTCTGAGCCGGCCGGAAGGCTGCCTCAGATTGACCGGCGGCGTGTGGAAATCTGCCGCGCGA
Organism: Anaerolineales bacterium; assembly: GCA_038329785.1. Taxonomy (GTDB): domain Bacteria; phylum Chloroflexota; class Anaerolineae; order Anaerolineales; family Anaerolineaceae; genus UBA6170. The sequence goes on from JBBQNI010000071.1 coordinate 10,818, forward strand.
TGGCGATGAATCCGCGCTTACTGCTGCTGGACGAACCATCAGCCGGAATGACGCCGGAGGAAATCTCAGAACTTATGGAGGATATTCTGAAGGTGCAAAGGGCATCAGACGACATTACCATCATCATTGTCGAACATGTCATGTCGGTCATTCGATCGATCACCGACCATGTGATTGTACTCAACTTTGGCCGCAAGATTGCCGAGGGTCCTTTTGAGGAGATCACTAATAATCAGGAAGTGCGAGAAGCGTACCTTGGAAAGCGTGGGGGTGCATGATGAGTGAAAACCTTTTGTCCTTAAAAGATATCACGACTGTCTATGGCTCCAACGAAATGCTGCGCTCTGTCAATGTTGAAGTTGAAAAAGGTAAGACCGTCTGCTTATTGGGTTCCAATGGCGCCGGAAAATCCACCCTGATTAAAACCATCCTTGGATTGGTAAAAATCATCAAGGGCAGTATCATATTTGACAACAAGGATATTACCAAATGGAAAACGCACACCATCGTTGAAAGCGGCATATCAATCGTACCGGAAGGAAAACGCATCTTCCCCAAGATGACGGTGGTGGAGAACCTCAGAATGGGCGCTTATTTCGAAAAAAGCCAGCAGGTGATCGAGCAGCGCATGGAAAAAGTGTATGAACTCTTCCCCCGTTTAAAAGAACGGCGGCGGCAATACGCCGGTACACTTTCCGGCGGTGAGCAATCCATGCTTTCGATCGGTCGCGGCTTAATGAGCAGCCCAAAACTGCTGATATTTGATGAACCCTCCCTGGGGTTGGCACCGATACTGGTGGAACAAAACTTTGAAACCATCCAACAGATCAATAGCGAAGGCACCACCATTTTTTTGGTGGAGCAAAACGCCATTCTTACACTCGAGATCTCCTCTTACGGGTATGTCCTCCAATCAGGCGAAGTAATCGCTCAGGGCAGTGCCGCCGAACTAAAAGAACTGGAAGTGATCAAAAGTGCATACCTGAAGGAGTAGTCAGAGCGCTTAATCGTGGGAAAGCCACTCCAAGGCTGCAACAGCCAGGGTTTGTACCCCAATGGTTAGCGTAGGTGCGAGAGCGGGCAGAAATCTCGGATTATGGTTGGCGGGTAACTCTGCCAACCTGTTTTCTTGTTGCATTCGAGCATAAATCTCCGGCGGGGTACTGCCAATGAACCAATAAATGGCCGGGACACCGGAGGCATCGGAAAACTCTCCAAAATCATCGCTCATTTTTGTCGGCCTGGATTGATGCACATTTGCATTCTGAAAATGCTTTTGAAAAGCAGCAGTAAGGCGTGCGGCAGCCTCGTGATCATTCTGAACGATCGCAAAGTGATTAATGGTGGTTATTTCAGGCGGCACCACGGCACCGGCCGCCGCCGCTTCCGCAGCGACAATGCGCTTGACCGCCGCAATTACGCGTTCGCGTGTGTCTTTTTTGAACGTGCGAATGTTAACCTTCAGCACGGCTTCATCAGGAATGATGTTTTCCATAGTACCGGCTTGCAGTGAACCCACGGTTACAATGGCTGCATCTTCAGCCGAGACCTCGCGCGAGACGATTGTCTGCAGGCGCATGACGGTTGCAGCCGCCATCACCACCGGGTCAATCGCATTTTCGGGCATGGCACCATGGCTTCCGCGCCCAATCAGACGTATTTTGAGGCTGTCTCCGGCGGAAGTCGCCACCCCATCCGGTAGGTTGATCGACCCCAGCGGAGTATTGATCACATGTTGTCCCAGTATAATATCCGGTCTAGGAAAGCGGTCTAAAAATCCATCCGCAATCATTGCCCGAGCTCCTTCACTGGTTTCTTCAGCCGGTTGAAAGACCACCATCAGGGTACCCTGCCATGCCGAAAGATCACTGGCCAACAGTCGGGCAGCACCAAGCGCACAGGTGACATGAAGGTCGTGGCCGCAGGCATGCATCAGTGCAACGCTCTTGCCTGTCCGGTCGAGCCCAATTTTGGTACTGACGTAAGCGACTCCATTCTCCTCTTTGACCGGCAAGGCATCCATATCTGCCCGCAGCATCGCCACCGGCCCATCGCCATTACGCAGTAATCCTACCACACCGGTATTCCCGACCTGCGAGGTGACATCAAAACCGAGCATTTGCAACTGGGCCGCTAGCTTTCGAGAGGTTTCAAACTCTTGCATTGATAGTTCCGGGTTTGCATGAAAATCTTTGTAGATTGTCATCAGATCCGGCAAAATCTCGTCAACCACTTCCTGAATTTTTAATGAAGATTGATGGGAACTATTCATGGCATTCACCTCTCAGCGCTTGTTTAACTGTATTATCGCACATTTACGATGATTTCGATGGTTGTAGTTTGGAAAGATTCCCCTGATTAATGTAATTTGATGGCTCAGAGCGCGCAAAGGAGAATATGTTTTACCTGTGATTTACGGATGTAAATGACGTGCCAAAAAGTCAGCCGCTCTTTGCAGAATCTCCGGCCCCGCTGGTGAAATCGCACCAGCGATGGGTTCAAATCCATGACCCCCATTTCTCACAATAATCAGTTCAACCTCCACGTCCTTGGTTTTTAATGCTCTCTCTAATACATATGCCTGCTCAACCGGCACAACCGGATCAGATTCCCCATGCACGATGAAGAAAGGCGGATCATTTGAATCAATGTATGTAATCGGGCTGGCGGGTCTCAATTGATTTTCACCAAAAACATTGGCAATTAATAATTCAATCTCTGGAGGATACTTTCTGGTTAAATCAGCTGGCCCA
>JBBQNI010000072.1:0-12338 GCA_038329785.1 Anaerolineales bacterium
ACCTTATGTTCAAAAGACTCCGGGATCTGCCAGCCGTCTTGCGTCCAATGCAGCACGGAACAGCAGATTCCATAGTTTTAAGGCCCCAGCCATCCTCCAGTAAAACCCGCTCGCCGCAACCCATTGACAATGTAGGGACAGTTCCGCATCAGGGACCATAACAATCCTGTTCGATAATTTTCGATCATCGGAATGACTGGTCCATGGTTAATCCAGAAATGCCAGGGCGATACCCAGCCATAGGGATTGTGTGACTTATTCGGGTAGGTCGGATTATAGGTTGCCTTGAAGCCATAAGGGTTGCCAACTTTCAAATTTACTACGTGAACCAGATAGTCGATAGCAGGTAAAACGATCTCAGGCACAAATGGCAGCGAGGCAACCACTGCCCATGGCGCTATCGTGCCATCGTCGGGACCATATGGCACGCCGCGGGCTTTGTAATCATAGAATCGGCGCTTTATTCCTTGCACTTTTATGGTTCCAGGACCAGGGCCATCGCTCGCGGAAATTCCCCAGCAATCTCGGCTATAACCTGCAAACTTTTTTGGATTTGTGATTGCGTACTGTTGCTGCACATAGGTTGCCCGACGGCTATTCTCGAAGTAGTCGATGCCTTTTTCACGCATGAACGCGTCTTGAATACCACGAAAATCGATCCACACATGTGATAACTGATGTGAGAACAATGGAGCAGCATATAGATAGTCATATCCATAGCTGTTAATCCACTCGTACGTGGATATCCACCCGCCGTAGCTGCTCTCTGGTAGCGGATGAGTGGGCGAACCCAACCCCAAGATATACAATACAAGCGCCTCATCGTAGCCTTTCCAACGCCATTTGAGAAATCCCCTTTCAGGTTTCCAGCCATGGGTAACCGCAATACCATTGTTTTGCGCCCAACACCAATCGACACGTTGGTAGAGCGCCTCGGCGAGACTGCGGATTTCTTGCTCTTTGGCTGCATCTTTATCAAAGTAAGCACCAGTCGTCAGCATGCCGGCCAGCAGAATGGCACTATCCACAGTCGAAAGCTCGCATTTCCAGGCTCGCCGACCGGTCTGCATGTCGAGGAAATGATAATAAAAACCATGGTAGCCAGTAGCATCAGGCTCTGGACCCTGGTGACTGTTCCAAAAAAATCGCAATGTCGTTATAACTCTTTCAATCGCTGTAGCACGTGTGATTAACCCGCGTTCGACCGCTACAGGGTAACTTGCTAACGCAAAACCGGTGGCTGCAATGCTCGCGGGCCAATTGGGCGCAGTCTTATCGATCACTAACCCATTGGCTGGATTAGTTTCATGCAAAAAGTAGTTGAATGTGTCGATCTGAAGTTTATTAAGTTCAGCATCGACCGTGGTTTTCTGGTCACTCATGGTGTTACCGGTAAGGGAATGTGCAAAGTACCATCTTGTGCGATGAACTCCTCAGCCTCTTTCGGCCCCCAGCTGCCGCGTTGGTAGTGAATCGCCCGGCTGTGAGTATTCAGGACAGGGTCGACTACTGACCAGGCGGCTTCAACCGTATCTTCATGGGTGAAGAGCGCTCCGTCGCCAGCCATGGTATCTCCTAAAATCCGCTCGTAAAATGCTTCCTCCCCTACCTGCTTTTCAACCAGGTAAAGCCCGTTTTTTCATCTGTACAACTCCTCTAAAGTTATATATCGCTCATACTAGAAAAGATTAATGCAACAAATTGTAACATCTCTTGTCACCGGAAAATATGGTCGAGATGGTCACCCGCAAAATCCGCACGGACATGGACGAAAGAGGAATCCTTGTGTACGGCTATAAGTAATGACCGGTGATGGGGTAAGAAACGATCAGCAAAAAATGAAACGCTCTCCTGTTTTTGAGGGCGTTTTTTGTTTACCCTGTATTGATCAATTGTTTCAATAGGTGGTGGGAGACAAATATTGTGTTGTTTGATCTGTGGACGGCCGCTACTCTTCCAGTGCACCATTCAACTTACTTGACGCTGCCCTCCATGAGCCAATGGAATGATTCTCCGTTTGTTTTTTCGCTGGATGTTCAATTTCAATCTTGGTCCTAGATTTCAATTCGAATATTTCCAAATCCGACTCACCCGAATTGCTTTTTGTCCCATTTATGGCTTGCGTTTTTATTCTTTTTGATTGTACAATTCACGTATAACGGCCTGCAAAACACAAGGTTTTAAATGATTTTTGTGTCTTAAATTCCAAAAAGCAGGAGTTCTCTAAGACGGCTTAATTCAACTCAGACATTGTCATGAGGAACCAAGGAATGATGTGGAGGTATGTTGGACCGGACTTCGATTTTGATGGCGTCCGCCACATCAATCCTTAGTTCATTAAGCCGCACAAGGAGGCGTCATGCACATTCCGCCAGGGTTCAATACCATAACGCCCTACCTGTTCGTCGAACACACGGATCGGCTTCTTGCGTTCCTTGTCGAGGGCCTCGGGGGCACGGAACTCCTGCGCCATATGAACGGCGAGCGAATCGCAAACGCCCAGGTTGTGCTTGGTACTTCAACTATCATGGTGAGCGAAGCTTCGCCGTCGTTTCCGGCCATGCCTGGCTCGTACTACGTCTACGTCGAGAACGCGGATGAATCGATGACACGCGCAATTGGCGCTGGCGCAACCAAGATCATGGAAGTGTCAGACATGCCTTACAAGGACAGGCAAGGCGGCGTCCGAGACCCTTGCGGAAACATCTGGTGGATTTCGCAGCGTCTCACAGATGAGCCCTACTGAGCCAGCGGTTACATGAGGCTGTCGTTCAGGGCCCTGTGCAACGTGCAGCCTAACCCCTCGCTCAAGCGGCCCGACGCAGTATGCCGCTCTAAAATCTCAATGATGCCACAATGAAGATATTGAATTCTTAAGGAGAAATAAATGCAGCCGGATACTCAATCGACATTAGATGTGATTTATGAAAACTGGCGAGGCTATAACGGAAAGCTGCAAAAAAGTATCGCCCCGCTGACGAATGAGCAACTTTTGCTGCAACCAGCCCCGCGCATGTGGCCGCTGGGGCAGATTGTGCAGCACATTATATCTGTTCGAGCAGGATGGTTCACCGGAACTCTACAGGATGCCGACCAAATGATGGACCAGTATATGGAGTGGGGTCAACTTGATTCACCAGACCGCAGCGCGGCAGAAATGGTACTCGGTCTTGAGGAAACATGGGCCTTTATTCAATCTCGTTTGCAGCGTTGGACGCCAGCCGATTGTGCCAGGACCTTTCCGGATGAATGGGATGGCCAGATACAGCAGGTATCGCGCAGTTGGGTGATCTACCACGTATTGGAGCACGATCTCCATCATGGCGGCGAAGTTTCATTGATCCTGGGCATGAACGGTCTGGGCGGAGTCGATTTATAAGCGAAGTTCTGTGTGAGGTCAAGTCCTGTCACGGCTTCCAGCCTGTACCGCGCTTGAATGCAAAACACTTTCAACAAGAAGGTTAGTGCATTGACACTCTAACTCTTTGTTTTAAGTAATCCATCGTTATCCTATGTTACTGTAAGTACGTGGCATTTGTGAAAAATAGAATTCAGTTTTCCGCGAAATCGGCGGGAAAGTTGTCGACCAACCTATTTTCTACGGGATTTAAGTGTATTGACTCCTCCTATTCAGCGGCGTGCATCCCCTAATCGGGACAGATCGTAAACCGTTGGGCAGCTTCGCTTTGCTTATAAGCTAGTTTATTTCCGGCCAGACAATTTAGAACATTTATCTATAATTCAATAAAGGGGCGATTTCACATGAGAAAAATAATTGTTTTAAATTTCATTACACTTGATGGTGTCATACAATCCCCAGGCGGACCAGACGAAGATACCAGTGGCGGCTTCACGTATGGCGGTTGATAAGCCCATATTCCGACCCTATTCTTGGAGCGGTCATTAAAGAGCAGATGAACATGCCATTTGACTTGTTGTTGGGGCGAAATACTTATAAAATTTGGGCACCATACTGGCCGCACCATGCTGATTTATGGCCGGGCGTCAACACAGCGACAAAATATGTCGCCTCGAATACTTTAACTTCTCATGAATGGGCCTTCCGTGTTTTAAATAGAGTCATTTCGGAAAAAATAACCAAAATCAAGCAGCAGAAAGGGCCGGATCTGCACGTTTATGGAAGCGCTAATCTCATTCAAAAGCTTATGAAGCATGAATTAAAAGATGCGTTCTGGCTGAAGATATTTCCGATAACAATAGGCGCGGGAAAACGGTTGTTTGCCGATGGCACGATCCCAGCGGCATTCAAGGTGACGGAAAGCAAAGTCACATCAAGTGGCGTCATTATCGTGAATTACGAGCATGCTGGTCCAATCACAACCGGAAATTTATAAGTATTCGCCCGGTGTTAAATCCCTGATAGTGGCAATGCATAATTTTTTTGGGTTTAGCAGTAGATGAATCAAAGAAAGTAAATAGTGCGGTTGCAGTATAAAATTTTTTCTTCGATTGATTATACAGCTTATTTACAACGTACCCTAAATCCCTATATTAAATAAATTGGCGGTTGTCGAGCTAAATTAACCGATCAGTTTAAAGAGAGCTCCGAAATCGATCGATTTCTTTATGACAAGACAGAATGTTGGTTCTATTATTTAATTCTTCGAATTGTTGGTCATCACCTTTTAATAGGAGACTCTAATAATGAGCAAAATTAACATCTCCGTTTCAACCCACTTAATGTTCTTTGGTGCGGCTAGCGAGGCTATGGAGCTGTATCAATCCTTATTCGCAGAGTTTAAGGTTCAAGAAATTCATAAGTTTGGGGATTCTGATGAAGAAATGGCTGAGAAAATTAAAATTGCAAAAGTGAAATTTGCAGATCAAGATTTGATCATTATTGATAGTCCACCCGTGCATGATTTTACCTTTACCCCGGCAATGTCACTATTTGTCGATTTCGAAAATCGAGCCGATCTTGAGCATGCATTCGCAGCTCTTTCGAGTAATGGGAAAGTTTTCATGCCCTTAGATGATTATGGGTTCAGCCCAAGATTCGGATGGGCCCAGGATCGGTTTGGAGTCTCCTGGCAGCTTAATCTTAATCCTGAATGAAGAACCAGTTGTTTAAAGAAGCCTGCAGTTAAGTTTTCTATGGTACCAAGAGATTAAGTCTTGCATGACTGGTTGTTGATTGATGCAAAAGTCGTTTGAAGTGCCTCAGTTCAGCCCTTAATGATTCTTGGTTTCTATAGCTTGGCAGCTGACTTTATTTTCTTTTTTCACTTTTCCGGTAAATGTTGCTCAGAAGTGTGATTGAATTTTAAAAAGCTTTTTCAAGTTGGTTATACAAATTAATTGTGCTGTATCGTGAGTCTATATAATAAATCATTGGAGATTATCTCACAAAAATTCATCTTACTTTTCCAAGGTTGCATCAAGTTTCAGATTACAGCTTGAATGAGGTTGCTTTAAAGGAGAATAGCTAATGAACAAAGAAGATTCAATAAACGATCGTGAAAAGCCGATAACATTTCGCACAGCTGTTTTGCAAAATGGGAATAACACTGGCATTCCGGTTCCTGAGGAAATAATTGAAAGACTCGCCTCAGGTAAGCGTCCACTCGTTCGTGTCTCAATAAATAACTGTACATATCGCAGCGCCGTGGCCGTGATGGATGGAAAGTATCTAATAAGTTTGAGTTCAGAACATCGAAAAGCTGCTGGTGTTAAAGGAGGTGACGAAATAAACGTAACTTTGGAACTCGATTTGGAACCTCGCACTGTTGAAATCCCTCCAGATTTGAAAAATGCCTTAATGACTGCTGGTGCGCTCGATGCTTTCAATAACACAGCCCCATCAATGAAAAAAGAATATGTCCGTCAAGTAGAAGAAGCCAAAGCTCAAGAAACCCGTGAACGTCGAATCTCTAAAATCGTAGAAAAATTAAGGTCTGGTTGAAAACCAGATCTTTGCTTTTTTCCATTAAGAACCACCCAAAAGTGGGTGAATCTGATTCGAAAAATTTTACGATGTTCAGACATTTTCTACATCCTAAAATCTATTTCAATTACAAATCTCGTTCAAGAGTGTACAAATGCAGGGTTTATTATTAAAGGAGAAGCTATGACTAATAACATTCGACTGGCGTTAGAAGTTGGACCGAAAGGCAAGAGAGTAGCAGCCGTAGCACCGGACTGGCCCGGTCTTGAGCGCGGGGCAAAGACCGAGGAGGCTGCGATCGAACGATTACGCTCCTACCTTCCCCGGTACGCAAAGGTTGCGAAGCTGGCTGGTATGGATGCAGAGTTTTCGGCCATCACCAACGTCGACGTCGTAGAGCGATATAAGGGTACAGGCTCTACTGACTTCTGGGGTATCTCGTTCGCATTTTCGAGCATTGACCAACAAGCCATGTCGGATGAAGCATTGGAGCGGGAACTGACCCTGATGCAGGCGTGCTGGAAGTATTTCGACAATGCACGTTCGCGCGTGTCGACCGAAATGCAGAAGGGTCCGCGCGGGGGCGGACGTGACCGGGACCGAATCGTTCTGCATGTTTGCGCCAACGAACAGGATTGGGCGAAGGGGCTCGGGGTGGGTATCAAAGACGGTGAGTGGGTCACTGACGCCAAAGGGCTGAAAGCCTTTCGCCGCGACTACTGCAAAGCAATCAAGACGTTCCACGCTGAGGGCAAGATGGCCCGCACCTGGCCGCTGAGGTACCTGATTAGGCACACAGCGTATCACACGCTCGATCACGCCTGGGAAATGGAAGATAAGGATTTGACTGCCAAACGAGCGTGAGACCAAATAAAAAAGTGATTTGATACCAGTGTGCCGCCTAACAAAGCGTGCACCCTACGCAGAGGACTGCGCTTCGCGCGTTCGCCGTTTTCACCTGTACCTGCGGCACGGTGCAGGCAAGCATTTCGCGAAGCGTGGCTTCAAGTTTTTTCTGCTTCCAAGCAGAATCCACGCCCGCCCACCAGCCAGTAACGCAAACCGGAAGGCGGCCAGGACGTACAGAAAGGAGACAGCAATGAAAGACGAACAGGCGGCACCTGGGACGAAAGGTGTTACGGTGGAGCTACTTGAAATGGTTGACCTTGGCCCTGAAATCGAGGGCATGGTAGGGCGCCAACTTCGAATGCGTATGGTAACCTTCGAACCTGGAGGTGTCTTCGGCCCGATTCACGACCATAAAGACAGGCCGGGCATGGTCTACATATTGCAAGGAACGATCACTGACCATCGAAATGGAGAGGCTAAGGAGTATGGGCCTGGAGTGGGTTGGCCCGAGGATAAGAACACTGTGCATTGGCTTGAGAATAGAGGAACGACGGCGGCGGTAGAGATCTCGGTCGATATAGTCAGACAAGAGTAAGCTGGGGCCCGACAGTTAACCCGGTCGCCGCCTAACAAAGCGTGCACCCTACGCAGAGGACTGCGCTTCGCGCGTGCGCCGTTTTCACCTGTACCTGCGGAACGGTGCAGGCAAGCATTTCGCGAAGCGTGGCTTCAAGTTTTTTCTGCCTCCAGGCAGAGTCCACGCCCCCCCACATGCAGGTTACGCAAACCGTTAGCGAACGTAATGAGTCAAAGCCCTCAGTTTTGCTACACAGATTTGCGTAACAAGCACCCTTGATACCACCGATGGAAACAAAATGGTCAAATCAGCGAACACATCCACGCGAACGGTATTATCTCCTCCATTGACCTGAATGTTTGTCACGAATGCATGAACCCCATTGGCAGACAAACCTGTTGTATTGGAAGTTACATAAGATTGGGGATTCCCCCACGTTCTTGAAGTGGGTACTAAACTGCCGGTTTCCTGAAAGTCTTGCTGGTTGATCTCGGCAGAAGCTGCAACAGCTGCTGCATCTGCAGCTTTTTACCGCGCCGCCTACGGACTCAAAACTGCCGCCCACCCTCGAAAAATGATCGGTGTTGATTTCAGGTGGGGTTTTGAAGCTATGTACTTCCGAAAAATCACCGCTGCCAAAATTGTTTGCAGCCGCCACACTCCAGTAAAGTGTGGTTTGAAAGGGAAATTGGAGTGATTGAAATAAAGGCGAGGTTAAACCGATCACGTTATAAATTCTTTTCGAAAGGTATTAGGTATCAGCCAGGGCATCTGATTCAAATTGATAGAACCGCAATAGATAGGATGTTTCCCGTGCACCCATTCCCAGGTAAACGTTACCCCTCTGGCCGCAGTTGCAAAACCATCAATAGGCAGCAGTCCGACCGGCTCATCTGGCAGTGTCTCACCTTAGGGCGTAGGAAGCTGAATCCCGCGGAATACGGTCCAGCAACGCCGCCGCAAATCGGAGCGAAGGCGGAATCCAGTGGAAAAGGTTAGGAGAGTGATCCTTCTATGGAAAGTTGATAGCCACGTTCACTTTTTCGCGGCATCGAAATTTAATAAATCAGATTTAGTTGAAACTTCCACGCGGTATTCGTTAACATCGCTGACGGGTTGAAAGGTGAAAGTTGGGTCGAGGCGGGTCAAAGTGGTTTCATTCGCCGGGCTGATGAGACCGGCAGTTGCCGGTCCACAGCCTTTCGGTTGAGGGATATCCCCTCTGACGCCTGCCGCAGCTTGATGAGACGGTAGGATTATGACGAAGAAGGCGATCATCCCCGTAAGATTTCGAGTGACCTTGATAAATTTTTTTATGGACATGGCTTTTTCCTTAATAGTGGGTTTTGAAAATCCTAATAAATAGGTTTGCCATTCCATTGCCAAAATTTGATATCCGTTCAGTTGGTTGGTGGTGAAGCTGAACGGATATTTTATTTGTAAGTATAATTAATCAAATGTTAGATTCCACGCCTGATGAGCAGCAAAGCAGTGGGGATACACTTGAACTCGCATGCAGCCAATTGACCGTCCGCGAGGCAACTTTCATATTATCACAAGCGCGAAGCGGAGGAGACCCACGGAATATTTACACCTCTCTGATCCAGTTGGCGCATCTGCATTTTCGCCAGGGGCACTATGATCAGACTCAGACTCTGGCGGCAGAAGTGCTGCGCGATGCCCAGCCAGATTCCCGCTGGTACTGCGATGCACTCCGCATTCTCGGCAACTGCGCCGCGGAATTAGGAGACCCCAATTCCGCCGAGACGTACTACCATCAAGCCAGCGACCTGGCACGCCAGATCGATTATCCCTATGCCCTTTATAAATGCCTGCACAGCCTGGCAACCAACATTTATTGGCCGCGCGGTCAGTTTGACCTGTGTTTGGCAGCAGGAAAAGAAGCCCTGGCTCAGGCGCAATCCTTGGATTTGGGTGAGGAGCTTTGGTTTCCCCTTTCAGATATTGCCTGGGCTTATTGGAGCACAGGCCAATGGGCTTTGGCTAAAGAGGTTGCCGAACAGATGCAAGCCGTAGTTACCCCCGGCTCGCTGGGTGAAGGTTTCTATGATTGCTTGCAGGCCGGGCTGATGATCCGGCAAGACGACTTTTTGAATATTGTTTTGCCATTATATGAGAGGGCCCGTTCGATAGCAGAAACCACGGGTGATCCTGGACTTAATGTTGAAGTTCGGCTGGGATTGAGCCGCAGTTACCGTTTGGCGGGAGATTTGCCAGCCGCACTTTTATGGGCCGATGATGCGGTGCAAAACGTCCTCCGCACAAATTATGGTCAGTTTCAAGCCGCAGCCCTGGTCGAACGGGGCCGGATGGCTCTTGAAATGGGTGATTTGGCCCGAGCAATCCTGGATCTGGAAAACGCCCTTCAAATTGCCACCCAATGTCAAGCAAACTTTGATCAAACCCGCGCCGCTTTGTTCCTGTCTGCTGTGCTTTTTGCCCAACACAGCCCGGAGGCAAATAATACATGGCGTCTAACCGCCCAATGGATTCAAACAAACGGTTATGAATTCCTTTTGGAAGAGGAACGCAGCCTGGTCTTGCCCTTGATTGCTGCCGGATTGGACTCTGCTGACCCAGAGCTGATAAAAACCAGCCAGGATTTATTTGAGCGGGTGCAAACCATTCCTGCAACACCCATGCACGTAAAACTATTGGGCAGTCAGACCATCCGAGTTGGGAGCCGCTTCCTCTCGAAAGAAGCACTACGCCAGCGCCGAGCCGGAGAGCTATTGGCTATTCTCCTGGTTAGTCACGGAAAGACTCAGACCGTCGAACAAATCAGCGAAACAATGTGCCCGGAAAAAGACCCTGATTCAGCTTTGGACTTTTACCACCATGCTCTTTCCGCCTTGCGCCGCCTCTTGGAACCGGACTTGCCCGACCGGCGTTTTCCCTGCCGCTACCTGGAGGTGGACGAGGAGCGCGTGCGCCTGGTCTTGCCCGTAGGATCCAGTTTTGATTGGGAAGAATTTGAGCGGGCGGTGAAACAAAAAAACTGGTCCGAAGCAATCGACATATACGGCGGGGAATTTCTGCCCTCCTTGCGCTATGCAGAATGGACGATTCCCATCCGTCAGCACCTGGCCGATCAATTTGAGTCGGCATTGCTGAAACTGGCAGAGGGCAAATTACAGGATGGCAATCCAACAGCCTGTTTGGAATTAATTCGGCAAGCATTGCAGGATAACCCTTGGCAAGAACGGGCGGTGGAATTGGGTATGCAAGCTGCAATTGCGCTTGGGGATCGCATCTCCGCCCTGCAGCTGTACCAACGCCTTGAGAAAGTGTTGATGAAGGAGTTGGGGATCGCCCCACAAAAAGAATTGCAGTTGCTTTATGCCGCGGTAAAGAAGCGCGCCTCGTAGAAATACCAACTCATGTTTTTTTCAGACGTGGCTGTCCATGCAGCCACGTTTTTTAATTGGCAATCACTCAAAAATGAGGGGGTTTACGCCAAATTTTGGCAATGCTATGGCTAAGCCATTTGTTACAGTAATTTAAGGAGTTATCTATGCGCCAGATCAAGACTTTTATCTTACGACTTTACATTGATTCCGAAGCTCCCGAAAGATTGTGCGGGGATGTGCAAGTATTGCCGAAACTTAAGACCTTTCCGTACAAAAATAAAGAATCATTAATCGTTTTGCTGCACCGGCTGGCAAGCCAGGAAATATTAATGGAGCAAGATCCAGACAAACTGGACCATCTGCCCACTCAAGAAATACAGGAGAAGAACCATGCGACGCGCAATGACCATAATTTATAAAATTTTTATTTTCAGTTTTCTTGTTCTATTTAGTATCAGCCCAACGGGCATCGTTTCTGCCGGTAACAATATTTGGACCAGCAATGGGCCTGCAGGCGGAACCATTTACGCCCTGGCGTTTGACCCGGTGACGCTAACCACCCTCTATGCAGGAACGATTGGCGGTGGCGTGTTTAAGAGCACGAACAGCGGAGTGAACTGGAACGCTGTCAACACCGGTCTGACCAATAAAAAAGTCTGGACTCTGGCAATTGACCCAACGACGCCGACCACCCTCTATGCCGGAACAAATGGTGGTGGCGTGTTCAAAAGCACAAACGGCGGTGGGAACTGGAGTGCGGCAAGCACTGGCCTGACCACGACCCAAGTCAACGCCATGGCGATTGACCCGCTGACGCCGGCCATCCTCTATGTCGGTATATATGGCGGCGGAGTGTTCAAAAGCACGAACGGCGCCGGGAACTGGAGCGCAGTCAACACCGGCTTAACCACTACCAAAGTCTTCTCCCTGGCAATCGACCCGGCGACACCGGCCACCCTCTATGCTGGTGCGAATGGCGGTGGTGTGTTCAAAAGCACGAACGGCGGTGGAAACTGGAGCGCGGTCAACACCGGTCTGACCAAAAACAAAGTCTGGACTCTGGCAATTGACCCGGCGACACCGGCCACCCTCTATGCGGGGACGGAGGGCGGCGTGTTCAAAAGCACGAACCACGGCGATAACTGGAGCCTGGCAAGCACTGGTATGACGGGTGGTGATGTTTACGCCCTGGTGATAAACCCGACAACGCCGGCAACCCTCTATGCAGGAATGTTTGGCGGTGGCGTGTTCAAAAGCACGAACGGCAGCGAGAATTGGAGCCCCATAAACACCGGCCTTTTCGCCTACTATGGTGATGGTTACTATGTTAATGCCCTGGCGATTGACCCGGCGATGCCGACAACCCTATATGCAGGGATGGAGGATCACGGTGTATTCAAAAGCTCGAACAGCGGCGATAACTGGAGCGCGGCTAACATTGGCCTGATCGCTACCACTGTCAACACCCTGGCGATTGACCCAGTAACCCCAACCACCCTCTATGCAGGGGTGGAGGATCGCGGAGTATTCAAGAGCACTGATGGTGGCAGTAATTGGAGTTTGATTAACACCGGCCTGACAGGGAATGATGTTACTACCTTGGCGATCGACCCGCTGACACAGGGCACCCTCTATG
>JBBQNI010000073.1:0-11573 GCA_038329785.1 Anaerolineales bacterium
AAATAAGATTGAAGAAGAAACGTAAATTATCATTATTTTGGGCTATTCTGATCTGGCTGCTGCCTGCGATGGCCTGTAATTTACCCGTGAGAGCCATTCAACCATCCATTGACCCTGGGTGGGCCACGCTGTTTGCCCCGCAAGATAAAACCCAGTCACCAGATTCATTGCTGAAACCCGATCAACCTCTCGCCACAGCCGTTCCTGCATTGCCAACGGCTCAAATCTCGCCCTTTCAGGGTTTGAGCACACTCGAATCAGGTGAGACCGCGCCATCCTTTTTGCTTACGCCTCCTCCTGAAATCTTTTTCTATCAATCCTTGCCTGGTGACACGCTGCCTGCCCTGGCAAAGCGTTTCGCTGTGCTTCCAGAGCAAATTGTTTCTCAGGGACAACTTCCCTCAACAGGATTCATTCCCATCGGGCAGGCATTGTCCATCCCAAACCTGTTAGATAAAACGACCCCGGCATACGCTTTGCTTCCTGACAGTGAAATCGTTTTTAGCCCTTCAACCATCGATTTTGACATTCAGGACTGGATTCGCAAAGAAAATGGGTATTTGTCTGCTTACTCCGAAACTGTAGATCAAGACACCCTCAGCGGCGCAGAGATTATCCACAAAGTAGCGCTCGAAACCTCTATCAACCCCCGCATTCTTCTGGCTGTTCTCGATTTTCGAGCTGGCTGGGTCAGCGGCCAGCCTTCACCTGTCCGGAAAATCAACTTTCCAATCGGGTTTGAAGTGCCGCAATATACCGGGTTGTACAAAGAGATGATTCTCACCGCCCGACAACTCACGATAGGGTATTATGGGTGGCGATCAGGGGATATCGCGCAGCTCACTTTTACCGACCAAAGCCAGCTACGCATTGCGCCCACCCTCAACGCCGGGTCAGCCGCCATAGAATATCTTTTTGCAACACTTTACAAACCGTCTGAATGGGAAATGGCACTCTATGCCCCCAATTCGTTCATCCAATTCTATCAATCCCGTTACGGAGACCCCTGGCAGCGCGCCATTGCAGTTGAACCCATCCTTTCTGCGGATCTTCAGCAACCCGCGCTTGAATTGCCTTTTTTGCCTGGTCTGAACTGGAGTTTTAGCGGAGGCCCGCATATCGCGTGGGGTACCGGCAGCCCGCGCGGCGCGCTGGATTTTGCGCCCGCTTCTACAACAGCAGGTTGCACTGTTTCCAGCGTCTGGGTCACCGCCTCTGCGCCCGGCCTTGTCATACGCTCAGATCACGCGATAGTGATCCTCGACCTGGATGGCGACGGATTTGAACAAACTGGTTGGGTGCTACTTTACCTTCATATCGCTGAGCAAGACCGAGTCCCCCCCGGAACCTGGCTCGAAACTGATGACCACATCGGGCACCCTTCGTGCGAGGGCGGTAAAGCCACCGGAACGCATGTCCACATTACACGCAAATATAATGGTGAATGGATTTCCGCCGAAGGGCCTGTCCCATTCACTCTAAGCGGGTGGCAGGTCACCCCCGGAGACCTGCCCTATTCCGGCACGCTCGCCAAAGACGGTCTCATTGTCACTTCACGGCCCGATGGGTCGAACACTTCCATCATACAGCGGTGAATTTCAACCAGAAATATTCCACGGCCATGACCCGGTTACTATAGCCTCAGCATGGAATCTGGCCAGCTACCGGTGCATCAAGCTGGAATATAAAACCTGCAAGCCGGCTGAAATCAGTGTTTCTCAGAATGGCTCGGCCAGGGATATATATGGGGAATCCCGGTTCCTGTTATTATCATGGTTGTGGTCGCGTTGATAGGTTCCTTCATCTTGACCAAAACTTACTTTGGCAGGCATGTATTTGCATTGGGCGGTAACGAAGAAGCAGCTCGCTAGACTGGTGTAAATATTGATAGAATGAAAGTATACCTTTTATGATCTGCAGTTTCGGGTCTGCGATCACTGCAGTTTTGCTTCTGTCACGAGTATTTGCTGGTCAGACTTTAACAGGACAGGGTCTCGAATTTGATTGCCTCACAGCAGCACTCTTGGGTGGCGTCAGTTTCAAAGGTGGTGAAGGATCCGTCTTTGGTTTGATAGTCGGTATCATCATCATCGGTGTATTAAATAATGCTATGCAATTAGCCAGCTTTCCTGATTTTTCCCAAACGGTAATCAAAGGCGCTGTTCTATTAATTGCAGTAGCCTTTGATGTGTATCAAAAGAATCGTAAAGCCAAAGCGACTTTTGCCAAAGTAGCTGCATAAATTAATTGCCTAACAAATAAGATCCACATTTTTTAGAAATTATTTCTACCGGAAGGACCCCATTTTGTCTGCGTGGGATCCTTTACTCTGAATGCAGGATTCCACCAATTGAAAACGATTGACCACAAGTCAAACTCAATGTTTATTTATATAATAAATCAGTGTTTTGACAAATGAAACTAGCACATTGTCACCCAGTGGAGAAAACCAATGCTTAATTCCTTCAACCCCCAATTGGATCGAATCAATCGTTAAATCCCTCAGATGGCATGAAGCCATTGTTTCCTGAATTGGATGTAAGTTTTGTTAACCGTAAATACCTGAATCTGGTAAAGCAGTAAATGCAGACAGATATCCGTTAGAAGAAAATAAACAGAAAATAGATGGGACTTGACGAACCCACGTAAAAGAGCTTCCACGCACATCGATTAGCTACCGCTGCGTGCCCGGCAAGTGCTTCGCAACCAGCGATCGTTAGGTTGGCTGATGGGATACTCTGGATGTGATTACCAAGGATTGCAGAACCCGCCGTACAAATCCTAAAGATCAGGACGATGTGGCACGGATTAATAAGTTAGTCCAAGATATTCTAAAAGTAATCTCCCGTTTAGCGTCTATTTACTTGATAATATTTTTCAACAAGTTTGAAACGAGTTTGACTATTGAAATTGTATCAATTATGATACAATAAGGTATGGATGATGACAGTATCCGATTAGAGGTTTTCTTCTTTCGGTCCGAGCACGGAAGGGAACCTGTTCGTGTCTGGTTGTAAATCACTTCCATTTGATGAAAAGCGGATTATCGGTGAAGACATTAAGACTGTGCAGTTTAGCTGGCCTTTGGGAATGCCAATCGTACGAAAGCTAGAGCCAGGTCTTTGGGAAGTACGCTCGAGACTGGCCGACAAGATTGCCTGTGTTATCTTCACTGTAAAAGACAAAAAGATGATTCTATTGCATGGGTTCATCAAAAAAAGTGATAAAACTCCGCAAGATGATTTAAAAGTGGTTCACCAAAGGTTAGCCCAATTAGGAAGTAAAAAATGAGTGATAAACATATAGGCAGCAATTTCAATGATTTCCTTGAAGAAGAAGGCATTCTCGCGGAAACTGAAAGTGTATCCGTCAAACGAGCCATTGCTTTTCAGGTTGAGCAAATGATGATTGAACAAAAACTTTCCAAGACTGAGATGTCACGGCGTATGAACACTAGTCGAGCTGCTTTAGATCGTTTATTGGATCCAGCCAATCGAGCAGTCACTCTCCAGACATTAGATCATGCGGCTCGTGCTTTAGGGAAACGTTTGCAAATATCTCTTGCATGAATTTATACAGAAGTGACTGTATCTTTCTGATTAAAGACAGTTAAAAATACTTGACGAACCCAGGTAAAAGGGCTACTATACACCTATCGATTAGCTACTGTTGCTTGCCGGGCAGGTGCTTCGCAACCAGCGTTCGCCGGCCTGCCCCCTTTAAGGAGGTGGGCGTGACGTTTAAAACCAGACGCTCTTGTCCTGGAATTGGAGTGCCCGCCGCACACCCCCTTCGCTGCGTTCGCTATGCTCAGGGGCACAAGTGTGGCACGGACTGCAGGATTATTGCTCACGAAGTACTTGTAGAGTAGTGATAGGGTGTTGCCCGTCCACGCCACGCTACTATTTTCCAGACGACTATCCCTCTCAATGCCTCCTTTCGGGGACGCTAAGACCGCGGAATTGGTCGTTTTTGGTTTAGATATACGTTCAGTCCGCTTAATGAAGTTGTTTGTCAAACTGTCATTTTGTTTCTAAATTACATTTTCAAGTTCCAATTCCGTTTTTTTGGGTTAGATCAAGATTAAAACTCCCTTGTTTCAAAGACAATTTTCTTATTAAGAATGAAGATGCTCAAGGTGATAGATTTATGGTAAGGAAGAAAAAAACTGACCTCTAAATTGGTGAACTAAAAATACAAATATTTTTAGATATTTTATAGTTTGTATCAGAGACATAGATAGTTCGTATATAATTAGATCAAACTGGAAGAAATTCATCTGCCATAGAAAAATTATGAATTTCGAATTCAACTATGAGGGTTGCCTGATTCTGGGAAACAAATTAAATGTCTGCGCACCGCTACGTTTCTACCGTGGCACCGAATTGGAAAACGAATGACGGAGAAATAAAATATGGAAAAAACAAAAAACCAACTACCCAAATCGCTGACCGGAATACATGGGCTGGATGAAATCACCGGCGGGGGCTTACCCACCGGTAGACCAACGCTTGTGTGCGGCGGCGCAGGCTGTGGTAAGACACTGCTGGCAATGGAGTTTCTAGTGCGCGGCGCGACACAATTCAATGAACCGGGCGTCATTATGTCATTCGAGGAGACTGCTCAAGAACTGTCGCAGAACATTGCATCGCTCGGGTTCGACCTGGACGAATTGGTGAAACAAAAAAAAATCTTTGTCGACTATGTTTATGTTGAGCGCAGCGAAATCGAAGAGACGGGCGAATATGATTTAGAAGGACTTTTCATCCGCCTGGGTCACGCCATCGATACGGTCCAGGCCAAGCGGGTTGTACTGGATACAATTGAAACGCTGTTTTCCGGATTTTCCAATACGCTGATCTTACGGGCTGAACTACGCCGCCTGTTCCGCTGGCTGAAAAATAAGGGGGTTACCACCATTATCACCGGTGAGCGCGGAGATGGCACATTAACCCGCCAGGGACTCGAAGAATATGTCTCAGATTGCGTGATCTTCCTCGATCAACGTGTGAATGATCAAATAACGACACGGCGGTTACGCGTGGTCAAATATCGTGGGTCGATACACGGCACTAATGAGTACCCATATTTAATCACTGAAAATGGGATTTCATTGCTGCCAATAACGTCTCTGATATTAGATCAGATTGTTTCGACCGAACGCGTCTCAACGGGCATTTCAGGACTCGATGACATGATGGGTGGTAAAGGATTTTTTCGCGGCAGCAGTGTCCTCATTTCGGGCACAGCCGGCAGTGGTAAATCGAGTATTTCCGCCCACTATGCGAATGCTGCCGGTCAGCGCGGGGAGCGCGTGCTCTATTTTTCGTTTGAAGAATCACAGAGCCAAATTGTCCGCAATATGCGTTCCATCGGGATTGATCTTGAGCAGTGGGTCAATAAAGGGAATTTACGGTTTCATATGACGCGTCCCACGCTTTATGGGATGGAATTGCACCTCTCAAAGATGGTTGAGGAGATTATTAGTTTCAAGCCTACCAGTGCCATCATTGACCCCGTGACGAGTTTTTTGGCTATAGCAGACGAAAAGGATGCCAAATCCTTGTTCTTGCGCTTGGTCGATTTTCTGAAATCGAATCAAATCACTTCGCTCTTTACAAGTCTGACTGCGGGAGGTGCGATATTGGAGGCTACTGAGGTTGGAATTTCATCCCTGATCGATACGTGGTTGCTGTTGCGTGATCTTGAGGGAAATGGTGAGCGTAATCGCGCCCTGTACTTAATCAAATCACGCGGCATGGCGCACTCGAACCAGGTGCGTGAGTTCCGTTTGACCGATCACGGCGCTGAACTCGTAAACGTATATGTGGGTCCGAAAGGCGTACTCACGGGTTCGGCTCGTCTGGTGCAAGAAGAACAAGACAAAGCCGCTCAATTGGCACAATATCAAGAAATTAGCCAACAACAAACCGAATTGGAACGTAACCGTAAAACCATCGAAGCCAAAATTACGGCTCTTAGGTCCGAACTTGAAGCAGAACAAGCCAAGGTTGAAATGAATATCAAACAAGCCCAGACACGAGATGCACTGCTTGCACTCGAACGCGGAACCATGGCAACTAATCGCCAGACTGATTAGTTAACAGATGAATGAGAGCAAAATGAAAATAAAACAGTCGCAATCTCTGGAAACTGCATCGCCGGAAGAAAAATCTGTCAAAGTCGTCCAATATGAGCTGCACCTTTACGTTGCCGGTCAAACGCCAAAGAGTCTGATCGCATTTGACAATCTGAAGAAGATTTGTGAGGAGCACCTGAAAGGGAAATATCACATAGAAATCATCGATCTTCTCAAAGATCCTCAGTTGGCAAGTGGGGACCAAATCCTGGCTATCCCAACACTCGTTCGCAAATTGCCTGAACCCATTAAGAAAATAATTGGCGATCTATCGAACACGGAACGCGTTCTTATTGGACTGGATTTGATAAGGACGAAATGATCTTTCAGTTCAAACTGGAGGATACTACTAAATGAGTGAAGGAAACTTATTGCAGTCACAACTCAAAGTAGAGAATGCGGAACTACGAAATCGTCTTGAAGAAGCAGAAGAAACTTTACACGCCATTCGCAACGGCGAAGTAGACGCTTTCGTTGTTACAAAGACTGAAAAGGTTCGTACCCACGCATCCATAGGAACGGATTATTTATATCGCGCAATGGTCGAGAACATGAACGAAGGTGCAGTCACTTTGATATCGGATGGGACAATCTTTTACGCTAATTCGTATTTTTCTGAAATGATTCAGATACCGACCGGGAAATTGATTGGATCTTCTTTCCAATCCTTGATAAAGCCAGATGAGAAAAATGCGTTTATAACTTTGTTGAGAACATCAAGCCAGGCAAACACTCGGGGTGAGTTCCAACTTCAGAAAGATACTTTGACAAGTATTCCAGTGCAGCTTTCCTTTTATCAATTTGAAATGGATGAGGTACTTGGCATCTCGATTATTATAACTGACCTGACCGAGCGAATACACACCGAGCATGTATTGCAGCAACGTAATCGTGAATTAACCCTGCTTGACCGGGCAAGCAAAGTAATTACGTCTTCGCTTGATCTGGATCAGATCCTTGTACTTGTGCTGGCAGAGTTATACCAACAAATGCAGGTGGTAGGCATGTTCTGGTTAACTGACCTCGAATCAGGAGAATTAGTTTGCCGGCATGCATCGGGGCCATTCAAGGAAAATTTTCAGAACAAGCATTTGCTTCCAGGTCAAGGGATTGTTGGCTGGGTGGTAACACATGGCGAGTCACTCATCATACCAAATACAACTTTGGACCCCCGTTACTATGATGGAATCTATAAGCAAACCGGATTGGCATATCTTTCGGTTTTATCCGTTCCTTTACGGTTAAAGCAGGTTGTCTTCGGTGTCTTACAGGTGCTGGACCCCCAGGAAGGGCGTTTTGAAACGGTAGATATTACTATCGTTGAGTCACTGGCAGCGACTGCAGCAATTGCAATTGAAAATGCTCGCCTTTTTGAATCACTTCAAAGCGAACTTAAAATCCGCCAACAGATCGAGCAAAAGTTGCAAGAACTCTCCATCACAGATGAACTCACAAGCCTCAACAACAGACGTGGTTTTTTATTCCTCACCGAACAATATCTAAAATTGTTACGCCGGGAAGATAAATCGATCATGCTGGCATACATCGATCTGGATGGATTAAAACAAATCAATGATACATTGGGGCATCAAGTAGGCGATACGGCTTTAATTCAAACTGCATTAATCCTTCGAAAAACGTTTCGGGAATCCGATATCCTGGCGCGTCTCGGAGGAGACGAATTTGTTGTTTTGGCAACTGTAGACAATAATGTTAACTACCAGATCCTGATAAACCGCCTGGATAAGAATATTTTAGAATTTAACATCTTACAACAATTTCCCTTCAATTTGTCAATAAGTGTTGGAGTTAAGATTTCACCTTTAAACGGGCAAACATTGGTAGAGGAGATGTTGAACCAGGCAGATAAAATGATGTATGAACAAAAGCAGAAAAAACGAAACCAACACGCAACCAATCATCCGCAGAGTAACAAACCATGAAAAAATTAACGCCTTCACGGCAACAGCTTCAAAATGAAATTTTGGAAATGCGAACGCGACTGGAAGAAGCAGAAGAAACTTTAATCGCCATTCGCAACGGCGAAGTAGACGCTTTCCTGGTCGCCAAAACCGGAAATATCCAAACCATCCCACTGAATGGGACCGATTATCCTTACCGCACAATGGTCGAGGCCATGAACGAGGGCGCTGTGACCTTGATTCCGGATGGTACCATTTTTTTCTGCAATTCACATTTTAGCGATATGGTCAGATTGCCATCTAAGGAATTGGTTGGCTCACAATTTGGGGATTTGGTGAGAAAAGATGAGCAAACAGCATTCTCAGACTTATTGGCCTCCTCAACCCAGGCGGATGCTAAAGGGGAATTCCACCTTCTGGCCGGTGATTTATTAATCTCAGTTCAAATCTCTTCCAGCCCCCTGGTGCTGGGAGAGTTCGTTGGAGTCTTATTTGTTGTAACTGATCTCACCGATCGGGAGAATTCAGATGCAGCATTATTCAATAGCGAGTCTATTCTACGCAGTTTTTATGAAAGCGTGCCGATGTTAATGGGTGTCATCGAACTTACCAGCGATGACGAAATTATTCACATTACAGATAACCCGGCCACATCAGCTTTCTTTAATGTCGAATACCTGTCTTACGGTACCAAGTCCGCCGGCGAAATTGGAGCTCCTACCGAAGCGATTGATCGCTGGCTTCATGCATATCGCGAAAGCCAGCAAAGTAACCATCCTGTCAATTTTGAATATATCCATCCGACCCAGAATGGTCCCCGCTGGCTCTCTGCAACAGTTGCGCATATCGGTCCTGCCGTATCTGGGAATGTTCGTTTCTCATATGTTGCTGCGGATATAACTGTACGCAAACACGCGGAGGAGGCTTTGCGAACCAGCGAAACGCTAGTTAGGAGTCTTTTCGAACATCTTCCGCTTCTCATTTCTGTTAAAGACCGCAAATCGGTTTATATTACATGCAATACAAACTATGCGCAGGACCTTGGAATCTCGCCTGAGGAAATCGTGGGTAAGGACGATTTTGCCTTCTTTTCCCCAGAACTGGCCGAAAGTTATCGCAGAGATGACCAGTTCGTCATGGACACTGGGACGATCAAAGATATCGAAGAACGTCACCAGGTCATAGGGAAAGAAGAGCAATGGAATCATGTAATCAAATTACCATTCCACGACCAGCAAGGACGTGTTGTCGGTGTGATCGGGATCTACGAAGATATCACCAAGCGCAAACAGGCGGAGGAACTAATTCAAACTCGCAATAATGAGATCCTGAAACTTTACAAAGTTGCGCGAGCCCTGGCAAAAGCGGACAGTCTAGATCAGATTCTTGATCTCGTGACTCGCCATTCGACCGAAAATGTTCAATGCACTTTTGCCTGTGTTGCACTTTTAGAAGGTAAAGAACTGGTAACGCGCGGTTTCTATCCTATTCGTGTTTTAGAACCTGACCTTATGTTGGGCAAACGCACGCCAATCATCGATCTACCCAATTGCCAACTTGTACTGGAACAGCAGAAACCGGTTTTTCTGCATGCCAGTGATCCAAACATCAGTGCAGACGAGCGGGAGGCTCTCCTGCTGGATTTCACCCATACGCTATGCATGGTACCTCTTGTGGTTGGCGGCGATACTCAGGATTCCAAGCTCATTTTGGGCTTGCTCATGTTGGGTGAAGAACGCGGTGAAGAACGCGAGCCATTCACGCCTGGGAAGATTGAGATGGCTCTCAATATCGGTGATCAGGCCGCGAACGCGATCCGCCGCATGCAACTCCGTGAGAAAACTCAAAGGGATGCCCGGCGGTTCGCTGCTTTGCATGCGATTGATATGGCTATCAGTACCAGTGATGATCTGGTTATTATTTTAAATATCTTGCTCGAGCATGTCGTCGCTTTGCTCAACATAACTGCTGCCGATATCCTGCTCCTCAATCCACACACGATGACCCTCGATTATTCCGCCGGAAAAGGGTTCCGCTCGCGCGCAATTGAAAAATCACATTTACGCCTCGATGAAGGATATGCCGGCTACGCTGCACTTGAACACAGAACGGTAAACGTTCCAGACCTTCGTACAGTTGGATCAAAATTCACTCGTAAAAAATTGCTGGCTGGCGAAGCATTTGTTTCATATTTCGGCGTACCCCTTGTTACGAAAGGCAAAGTGATCGGGTTGCTGGATATTTTCAACAGATCTCTCCTCACACCTGACCCGGAGTGGCTGGATTTCATGGAAGCTCTTGCTGGTCAGGCGGCGATCGCCATCGACAACGCGACCCTCTTCAATGGATTGCAACGATCTAATATTGAACTCTTGCAAGCTTATGACACAACAATTGAAGGTTGGTCACGAGCAATGGACTTACGCGACAAGGAGACTGAAGGCCACACCCAACGCGTCGCTGAACTTACCGTCCGGATGGCGCGAGAGCAGGGTTTGAGAGAAGAAGAGATCGCGCAGATTCGCCGCGGGGCATTACTGCATGATATGGGTAAGTTAGGTGTTCCGGATGGCATCTTACTTAAGGCAGGTCCGCTCACGGATGAAGAATGGGTCATGATGCGTGAGCATCCGCGTTACGCTTTTGACCTGCTTTCACCGATCGATTTTTTAAAGCCAGCTCTTGATATTCCATACTGTCACCACGAAAAGTGGGATGGCACCGGGTATCCGCGGGGTTTAAAAGGCGAACAGATTCCAATAGCAGCGCGTCTTTTTGCGATTGTTGATGTGTGGGACGCGCTCCGCTCTGACCGTCCCTATCGCAAAGCGTGGAGTGAAGAAAAGGCTCTCGAGTATATCAAATCATTGTCAGGCACTCATTTTGACCCAGAGATTGTAAATCTGTTTTTGGCAACATAGAAAGAAGGCATATAGAACTTAAATTTTCCCTAAAATAAGCTATAAGCCTCATAGATCTCTTGCACGCGTGGTTTGCGGGGTTGTTTGGCGTCTTTCTTTCTCTTGAGGTTAACGGATCCAATGCCTGTGTAAGAGGCGTAGAGTTCAAAACATAAAATTAGAATCCCAAAAACTACCAGTTATTCATTCACATCTATAATGTAGATAGATTTCGTAGAGTGAGGATGTACCAATATATTGATGAAAGGGAAAAGATGATCTCGATTGCTGATGACATTACCCAATTCGAACAAGCGCTCTTGTCTTTGGACCGGGCTGGTGCCGAACAGATATTGCTTGCGCGGAAAGATCAATCGCATTTCCTGCAAGACGTAGAGAATGTGATCGTGCCTGCGTTGGAGCGCATCGGTAAAGGCTGGGAAGATGGCACTGTGGCGCTGTCGCAGGTATATATGAGCGGCCGGATGAGCGAAGAGATCGTGGACTTTTTTTTACCACCCTCCTCTCCAGGCCGGACTGTCAACCCGCCCATGGCAATTGCCGTATTGGAAGATTATCATTTGCTGGGCATGCGCCTGGTCTATTCGGTGT
>JBBQNI010000074.1:0-11543 GCA_038329785.1 Anaerolineales bacterium
ACTGATCAAACTTGGATACATACCCCAGGCACATCAAACGGATAACAGTACCGCCGCCACTCACAAACTGGGGTTAGATGGTCGCCATAAAAGTCTCCAAGAAAGAGGATTTAACGAGGAATACCTGCAATTGTTGGCGCACTATGGTCTGGAAGGGCGTACCACCCACATAGCAAGCCCAAACGAGAATGGTGACGTGGAATCCTCCAACGGTGGTTTGAAGCGAGCGGTAGAACGACACCTGCTACTGCGAGGCTCCCGTGATTTCGAAAGCATTGCTATTTACGAAACCTTTCTATTTGGAATTATGGAAAAACGCAACGCCGGACGGCAGCATAAATTGGCTGAAGAGTTGGCGGTAATGAAATCCCTCCTGGTGGCGCACTGGCCTCACATGCGCGAACTCAATGTCCGGGTGGGCAATAATGGCATCCTGCGGGTGGGTGCCAACGGTTACACCGTTCCGAGTGGGCTGAAAGGCAAACGGGTCAGTGTGCGAGTCTACGAATGGCAAATCGATGTCTGGTATGCCAACCACAAGGTTTTAGCACCTGACAGTCGCTTGAGCTAAATTGCTTCAGCTACGAAATGGTTCGTAACAAAGCACTACAATTCCATAAGGGAAAGTTTTTGAGTTTATAAGTGTCATCTTTTGTTGGCTGTCCAGTTCTTTGAAAATTGATAAGCCATTACCGATTGCTACCGGATTGATAAATAAATTGTATTCATCAATCAGCCCGTGTTTGACCAGCGCCGAAATAAAAGTCGCACCGCCATAAGCGATGATGTCTTTTCCGTCTTGATTCTTTAGTTTCGTGATTTCGCCACCAGGTCACCTTTGGCTAAAACGGTATTGTCCCATGCTGACTTTTCCACGGTTTTGGTAAAAACAACTTTGGGCGTATTGTTGAATTTCTCGGCACCCCGCCCTGCTTCTCCTTCCGGATTGGACGCCCAATACGGGATAAAACCCTGGGCAAGTTTTCGTCCAAGAATGATGGTGTCAACCGGTTCTGTGATGTTGCCAACGTAGTTGTTCAGTTCCTCATCCCATTTGATTTTCGTCCAGTCCATTTCGCCATTTGGTCCGCCAACGAATCCATCGACTGTCATTTGTACTTGAAGTTTTAATTTTCGCATTGTTTTGTTTTCCTTTATACCTTTTTGCCTCGATATGAATTTTTTCGCTATTTCAGGCGTTATATGTGTTTATTTTCAATAACGCCTACGATCTGCAGCCAGAAAGGTTCTGTCAGCGAATTGTGCGTAATCTGCATACCCACCTTTTGCATGACACCTTGAGAGGCGGTATTGGTATATTCTGTTGTCGCAATAACACGTTTGAGCTTTAATTCTTTGAAAGCATACGCGATCATTGCCTGGGCTGCCTCGGTTGCATAACCATGCCGTTGATGGGGTGGATCAATGACCCAAAATAATCCAAACTCTGTTGTTGCGTAGTCACCCGAAGACAGGCCACTCGATAATTCCGGAATTCGTTCATAAACATCCAACAACGGCACGTATCCAACCGAACCGATCAATGCCCGTGTAGATTTCAAGACGATCGCCCGATCTCCGTAAGGTGGTTGATGAAGTTGCGGGAACCATTTCTGGTTCAGGATGGACCATTCCAGCCACGATCGCCGCTCTTGCAGCGCAGTCTTGTCGGGCATTTTATCAATGGACCCAAAGGTTTGATCGAGAATACGGTGAATAATGGTCAAGTCGTCCAGTTCAAACGGACGAATTTCAAGACGTTCGGTTTCGATCGTTGTTTGGAGCATGCACCTTTCTCCTGTAGCCACACGCCTAAGATGCTGTGCAATGGGATACCTGACTTGCTAGCCGGCGATCGCTGATTATATGACTTTTCTGATGAAATAATACAATGGTTCGACTTGATATTCAACTCAATTTATCGGGTGCTGTCAAAGGGTCAACAGGTATTTGATACGCATTGGAACCGACTTGAAAACTGGTGATCCAATGTAATAAAACAAAATCAGCCTGAAGAATACCCAACATATCAGTCTGTCGCGCCTTAGTAGGCAGGATTATTGGTAAGCGAAGTGTCGGGTAAATGGATGCGCGGGTGTTCAACTTGGGATACTGGACTAAGTCCAGGAACACTGATAACCGCAACCTGCCAAACCGGAATAGAGA
Organism: Anaerolineales bacterium; assembly: GCA_038329785.1. GTDB lineage: Bacteria > Chloroflexota > Anaerolineae > Anaerolineales > Anaerolineaceae > UBA6170. The sequence continues at coordinate 2,167 of JBBQNI010000074.1, forward strand.
TGGTGTTGTTTTTCGTTTCGCGTTATTGGTTGTGAAATAATTTTGTTTGAAATGTCGTTCAGGGTTGGTGAAAGGGTTGTGAAATAAGGTCCAGGTCGGTTAAGTCCTGGCAACGATGTAAATATACCTGAGTGGTTGATCTCCGGTGTTGATGACATCGTGTTGAGTGTGCGGGGGATTGTACAGGATGCAATCCGGATTTACCGGAATGGATTCCATTCCAGGAACAATGAGTTGACCAGTCCCCGAAAGTGGGATAATGATTTCTTCGAATTCACCAGAGCTGTGAGCCCAACAGCTTCTCCGGGGGAAAGAAGCACGCATCCCGACTTAATGCCCATTGTTTCAGGAGGTCCTCCCAAAAATCTTGTATACATTTGGTCAGGAGATGGCAGAATAATCGACCTGGATTTTGACAAGTTAGCTGTGTCTGGCTTTGGATGATTCATGTTTCTCCAATAATGGTTTTTTCCACAATATAGTGACCTCTTGTCAGATCTGGAACCTGTTATCTGGCGTTTTCAGGCTCACTTCTTATTCAGTCCATTATATCAATGCTTTGAGACGACGAGCGTTACATCAGCAGAGTAGGCGTGGTCAATGCTCGTATCGAAGCGTGATCACCAATCCCGCCTGTCCAATCCACGCTTTTTAAGGTGTTTTTGAGTTATTCAAAATTCTCTGGCTGAAAAATGACACTGCCAACCTGACCAATTTTTGAAAGGTGCCTACTTTATAATTCGGAATTTGAAACACGTTCTACCAGAGGGCAAATTTACAACGCTTAATCTTTCCAATTGAACAGGCGTAATGCCGTATGCCTCAAATAACCGAAAACCGTCGCAAAGCAGAATTGGCATGACATCAATGTGCAGTTCAACTACAACGCCTGCCTCTACACTTTGTCGTATGGTGCTTGCGCCGCAAAAAACGGTAACATCTTTATCGCCTGCAGCTAATTTCGCCTGTTGGATTGCGCTTTCAACGCCATCAATCACGAAGGGAATAGTTAATTTGTCAGTTTCCTATGGTGTTTGGATGGAATCTCATGTGTAACCACGAAAATAGAAACCTGAAATTCGTAATTAAACGCATACCAATCCGGGTCTTCAGCCGGTGCAAAAGAATTCTTACCCATAACGACTGCGCCTGTTTTTTGTATCGATTCTTTTAAGGGTCCAGAATCCACAAGTGCTTTGAAATCAGAATATAAAGAAGCCATACTATTACGAATGTCATTGACAAATCCATCCACAGACATAGTCATTCCTGCAACTACTTTAGCCATGGTAATTTCCTACTTTCGGGTGTTTTTGTTTGAAAAAAACGCCCAACATCTGGATTTGTTGCAATTCTTTCGCTAGTCTTATCAATTGAAGTGAATATAACCTCGCTTAATTAAACCAGTAGGATTAGCTTAGCTTGCTTTTCACTCTAGAATTTTCCAGAAAGAGTCCTTGCGGATGATTTTCCCATGAGCGAATTCAAGCAGATCAACCCCCCGCACTTCGATGTGTTGTCCTGACGCAAATGTGCCAGTAAGAGTCCATTCAGAGACGCCGAAATCATCACAAGTCCAATGCAGATCGTCTCCATAATGCACATCGGGAATCCCCTCAAATCGTTTTGCCAGGCCAGCGCGAACCTCATTCTTCCCGACATACCGATCACCGCGAGGTTTTGCACCGCGTGGCATATAGAAAACACAATCTTCAGCAAAATAGCCCATGATGGAATCCAGATCGTGGAGATTGAACGCATCCAGGAATCCCTTCAACAATTCAACGGTCACATGCCCGGACATTTTGAACCTCCATATGTTATGGCAGATTGAGAATAAATGAGGTTGTTCCCTAAATAAAAAATGCTTTCCAATTATGTCTCCTATCTTTATGATGAGATTAAATTCTCATCTTTTTTACTGGGTCATCAAAATCCGTAAGCGCTCTTACTTGAGCAAATAATTTATTTTATCTTCAAACTCTGCATTTCCAGTAAAAATACTAACCCTTTTTTGGAGCTTAATCAATACATCTTAACCAGGTTTTTGCTGCACGTTCTGGATAAAGATGCAAAATCGGCTAATTAATAAGTTGACTAAGATTATTTCATCATAAAAATTGAATGAAAAGCCTCATGACGATAGAGGAAGATGGTTATTCTTTTGGATCCTATCTTTTATTGTTTTTTCCCCCACCAAATAAAAAAAGGACTATCTCAACTTCTGTAAGACAGCCCTCCGCTTTCACATGTTTTCAAACACTTACACCCTTTACCCTTGAAGTGTTTTCCAGCCTGATTTTGTTGTGCCAATGCGACCATACCGCTCAGCCCGCCCTGGATCAGTTCGTCCAAAAAGCAGACAACTCGATAGGGTCCGTTCGAAACCAAATCGTTCATCTGATAAGCGTTGATGATAGCTGGTTCAGCGAGTTGAGAGGTGTCGAAATGCCAAATTCGTTTAATCCAGTTCACTTTTACAACAGCAATAAAATTCGTGCATACTTGGACAACGGTGAGAAAAATATGCGTGATTATCTTGCCAATTTACGGGATGACATGTTACTGAAAAAACCGTTTGCAGAAGAAGAGGACAAAGACCTGATTCTGCGGCAGGTGCTTCTACATGTGGTTGATCACGGCACGGATCACCGTGCTCAAATTCTGCGGACAATCCATGATTTCGGAGTCACAACCTCGCCTCAGGATCTTGTTTTCTACGTCTATGATAATTTGTAGTGATTCAGTGATTCAGTGATTCAGTGATTCAGTTCTAATGCAATACAAAACATATGGAGCGTTTATTTTCCAGATGAATATTGGCGGTAACTGATACCGTCATGCCCGCAGATGATTTGAATCTGGTCACCCATTTGCGCCCGTAGTTTTTCCAATGCAGGCACGTAGTTCTCAGGTCCGGGGCGATCCAGCCAACGCGGCATCTTTGGGCTAGCGGCTGATCGGGGGTGGTAAAAGGGGAAGAAAGCATCGCCGCCATGCAAAATCCAGCGGTTATGGTTCTGGACTGCCACCATACAGTGCCCGATAGTATGGCCGGGTGTCGGGATCAGATAAATGCAGGGTTCCAATTCCGGTATCTGAATGGCAGGAAAATCGAACCACTGGTCAAGCGGTTGACGATAGAGCACCCAATTGTTGTGCTGTTTCCATTGACGTTGGATGTACCCCATCCAGATCTTGCCTTTACGCTTTTTGGCGGCTTCATATTCCGGTTGATAGACATGTACCCGTGCCCAGGGAAAGTCGCGGATGCCGCCGGCATGGTCAAGGTGCAGATGAGTGACGATGATATCGCGCACCTCATGCGGATTGATGCCAAGCTGCTTGACCTGCTCCAGAGCGGTGAAAGCTGGATCTTTGGGAATGGAGAGCATTCGTTGAAATAAGCGCACAATCAAGGCACTGTCTTTGCGTAAATCAGCCTTACCAAATCCACTATCGACCAGCAACCAGCCGTGATTGCTTTTTACCAGCAAAACATAGCAGACGCTGGTCATTTTTGAAAAACGTGGTTGTATGGGGCCACAGTTGAGATGATAAATTTCGGGCATGAGGCACCTTTTGATGAGTGGTTTTTTTTATTAATTATATATGGAAAAAGAATGGAGTAATAAGGGATGAATCCGATCAAAGCTAAATGATCGGCAAAAGGGATACGTCGGTTACGCGATTTGTTTATGCCACGAACAATTTATTCTTCTTAGTCAGTAGAGGCCAGAAACCCAAATTTTTGATACACTTTTTGCCCTTCGATGCCGGTTAGAAAATCGAGGAAGTCGGTGGCAGCCTGAGGGTGGGGCGCGTTTTTCAGTTGTGCTGCCCAATAGACTCCTGTTTGATTATATTCAGGAGGAATCTCAACCATGGCGATCGGATTCTTAATCTGGCGTTGAAAGAGTACTTCGGTGCGCCAGGTTACACCTGCATCAGATTCGTTCTGCATGATGCGCAACGGTGTCTGGCGATGATGAATTTGTGTCAGAAAGGTACTTCCCGTGGATACCTTTTCTTTCATCACCTTTGCGACCAGAGCTTGTCCACCTGCTTTTTTTAACGCCTTTTTGATGAGCTTTCCAATACCTTCAATTATTGGGTCCGGCATACTGACACGCACATCATCACCTCCCAGGTCTGACAGGTTTTGGATTCTTTTAGGATTCCCGGTCTGTACCATAATGGCCAGGTCGTTGCGGGCGTACACCTGATAGCGCTCGAACCAGCCTTCTTTTTGCTGTAACTTTTTTATAAGACCCTGACCGGCCGTCAACACGTCAGGTTGGTGTTTGATGCGCATATTTCCAATGATCAAAGTGCCCTGCCTGATTTGCTCTACCAGAATGCCAGGCGGCAGAGTTTCAATGAAGATGCGCTTATATTGAGGAAAACGTTTTTGAAATGCGTTTCTCAATTCATTGACCACCATAAATTGATTTCCATTGAAAAAGATGGTCAATTGCGGATCGACGATATCCCCGTGCAGATCAGGCACATTTTCCACACCAGCAACTGAGAATACCTTGCCGCGAGCTGTATTTTTTAACCATGGTGGTTGTATGTTCATGGTAGCGGCCAATCTAATAGGTCAGCAGGGCATAGCCTCTGAGTTGATAAGTTGGCAAGACCGTCAGCGCCGACAGAGCAAAGATGGTATTGGGGTTGAGTACATCTCGTTCATAGCCTAATCTCAGTAATGATTGTCCGCAAATAAAGATTTTTACACCGGTTTCTGCTAATTGATTGATCAGATCCGTGTTACGGTTACTTTTCTGAAATTCGTGCTGAAAAGCATCCTCGCTTAAGAAATCCACAGTGCTTTTTCCGTGCACGATTGCAACCATTTGAAGCTTCTCAGCAGGGATGCCGGCCCATTCATAGATATTGATTGTCCTGGCGATATGCACCAATCCGGGGTTTCCTTCTTCTTCTTTTTTTGTTTTCTTGGTTATGCTGAAGATCATTTTGTAATCCAAGTTTTTATCTGGTTGCACGGCGGCATCCGTTAATTTTTCAAAAGAACCAAAATTATTGATCATCGTACTCCTCCTGAGGGGATAAATCCTTTTCTTTTGTTAAGTGTAGCAAGTAGTCTCGCTCCTGTTCAGTGGCTGTAAAAGCTTTCTTGCATTATTTTGATAGGTAATTATTTGCGGAGACAAGAATAGAAAATACCAGGAGATATTACATACCATACATTCCTGTCACTTTACAAGGTCAGGGCAGCGCGGACCAAACCAGAGTAATGTTCGCTGGTGGGTTAAATTGAAACTCAATCTTCAGAATACCGTTGCCCAGCCTGTTCAGTATGCCAATGCCCCCGACCCTAATCCCCGGTCTATTTTGCTACCCGCTACCCGCCTTGCATACTGCCGGAGGCTCCGGTCACCTCTTATTAGCTATGAACTATGAGCGATACGCTATGATCTCTCCTAAACTCATGACTGCTTAGAAAAGTGATCTCTTCATGATGTTTTTCCCACAAGGTTTGCAAGCGAGTAGTGTAATCTCCCATCAGCCAGCGTTTGAACCAGGCGGGTGCCTTTGCTTGCTGGTCATCATCCGAACCATATGCCGGGTAGCCGGCCGATCCAGTTTGCAGTACCCAGCCGGTTTTAGTCCGGAAGGCGACCATGGCATGCCCCGGACTGTGTCCCGGGGCGGGGATCATAAATACGTCTGGCTTTATCCCGTTTACGCGCATAGCCGGGAAACCAAACCAATCGCTATCGATGCTTTCATAGATCTGCCAGTGAGGACCATGTTGCCATTGACGCGCGAGATAACCGATTCCCAGGCGGCCTCGGTGTTTTTCAGCAGCCCGAAGCTCCTTGCGCAGAATATGTACCCTGGCCCATGGAAAATCACTGATGCCGCCGGCATGGTCAAGATGCAGGTGGGTCAAAATAATATCGCTGACATCTTTAGGGTCAATACCAAGCCCCGCCAGCTGCTGGATTGCGCAGTTCCCTTCCTTTAATGGGGTGCGTACATAGGCACAAAAAAGTCTGGTAACCAGATTGGGATTGTGGACATCGGCAATGCCGTATCCACTGTCGATCATCAGCCAACCCTGACCGCGTTGAAAGAGCGTCACGAAAGTACCCGCGCGAATTTTCAATCCGCATGGCCGCATCGGTCCACAATCAACTTGAATGAAATCTGACAATCATCCCTCCCAGGGGGATCTAGAGATACTTAATTATATTCCTAACCAAAAAGCACGCGTAAATTCTGGAAAAATATGCCGATTTTTCTCACATTATTTTAATAATCAAGTAAAATATACTCAGGGAAATTATTGATTTAAATTTTCTTAAATTCAATACACACTCACTCTGAAAACATTCAAAAAAATATTTACCTTTTGAGAGGGACAGAAGAATGAAAAATGCCGCATTGCGTACCATGATTGTTGCCTGCCTGTTAATCGGGCTATTTCAGTGGGGGGGCGCAGTCGATGTTCAAGCTCGACCTCTGCAAACCGCTATTCCTGTTGTCAGCGTAAACCAACCTGCTGATGTGCTGATCGGTGAGAATTTCACATTCCCGGTCATTTTTGACAATTCAGGCGATACAACTGGGTACGGACCCTATATCGATTTGATCTTCCCAACCAGCGGTATGGATGGGGACGACGGCATCACTTTCTTAAATGCCACTTATCTGGGGTTGCCCGTTGAAACAGTCGATCAAATTGTTACAGATACTGCCCCGATTGGTGATGGCCTGGGATGTGTCACACATCCTTATGCGAAGGATGCCAGCGGCAGTTTCATTGTGATTTGCGGTTTGTCAGTGGGTGATCACTACGTAACCCTGTTGCTGCCCTTTGGTTCCTTTGTCCCTGACCAGACTCCGGCAGAATTGACCATTTCTGCCAGTATGAGTAACCTGGCCGATCTGGGTGAGGATCTCAATATCCGCTCATCTGGCGGCTATATGTTCGGTAATGATCCGCTAGATAACCCGACCAGTGGTGATCCCTCCCTGGTAGGAGCCTTTGTCAACAATCCGGTCAACCCGACACTTTTCACCCTCACAAAAGTGTACGTGGGTCCCGAAAATGAAACAGCCACCGGCCCGAATTATTTGCGCACGTATAAATTAACGGTGGATGTGGCCAATGGTCAGACCCTCACCAATTTTGATATGGTGGATTACCTGCCAGGTAATATTCAATATGTTGCGGTTCTCTCGAGTGTGCCCAATTACGTGGCCGGCAATTCCTCATTCCCATTCACCGGCACACCGGGAGGGCAGCTGGCACTCTTCTACAACAGCATTGTTGGCACGGTTTCCGCCAATGACCTGGTGGTGCAGGTACAGTTCTATGTACCCCTGAATGATTCTGGCGGGAACCGCGTGATCAACCCTACCAGTGGGGATGATGTTTTTTCCTGTAACCAGGTTACCGGGTTGGGAGACTGGTTTCCGCTGGATCTGCGTGACGCAGGAGCCGTGGATAACGCTCAGGCTGGTTCTTCAGATGGAAACTGCAACGGCGAACCGCATGAGAATCGCCTGGAAGATAAATCCGTCGCCATACAAAAAGGCGCAGCGATTGTCAGCGATCAAAACGCACCCGGCACATCGCCCGGTGATGTGGTGCAATATACGCTCGCTGTTCAGATCTCCGATTATTTTGCCTTTGATAACCTGATCGTTTCGGATACCTACAGTGATGGCCAACGCTGGGATACCAGTTTTACGCCCACTTTGGCTGTCTCCGGCAACCCTGGTGACAATTCCAGCAATTTTGCCTTGGGGAACTATAATGTCGATATTAGTGAAATCGGCAATGATCCTGATTCCACAACGGATGGAACCACAACAGTCACCTTTAATATGAGCGACCAATTGTTGGCCCTTTCCGGGGAAGCCTGGATGGTAGGCGGCTGTATCCCCATGCTGCCGGATGGCAGCGGGCGTGACATAGCACTTAACCCCGGTCTGACCCCCGATTGTGGTCTAAATAACAATGGCGCTACCACAGCCACCATTACCTTCCGCACAGTGGTTCAGGATGAATTCAGCGATACATACCCCTCCGGGGATCCATCAGTCGACCAGGGTGATGTGCTTAATAATACGGTCAACGTCAGAGGCGACCTGCTCTCGGTGGAAGATTTAGGCGATACTGGCTACCTATCGGAAGCGGATGGCAGCTCGGCCTCGCTCAACCTTGCCTACGGTGTGCTCTCCAAATCCATTTATGCTCTGAATGGAGTTGCCCCTGGTCCTTTACCGCTGCGCGTAGCCCCTGGTGATGTGGTTACCTATCGTTTCACCTACAGCTTGCCCACCAGTAATTTCGAAAACCTATCTTTTCTTGATTACCTGCCCTTACCTATTTTCTCAGCTGGGGAGGTTACCACTTTCGATGCTGTGCAGAGTGCCGCTTCACCCGTGGCCGGCCATGCCAAGTTCGGCCCCAGTGATACTTTTTTTGCTTATAGCGCTGTTGTGCCGACCATCAGCACCAGCTCAGCGCAGAACAGTGTCACCTTCGTGTACGGTAATTACGACGACACTGCTAACCTCTCTACTGTCATTGATGTTCTGTTCTCTGTTTCAATTAATACCCGGCCATTCGCGGATGGGCTTTTCCTGACCAACCAGGTGACTGCCATTGAAAATTCCACCAATGCCGGTGTCAGTGCCGAAAATGCGATTGTGCAGATTCAACTGACCGAACCGGTGCTGGATTTCAGCAAAGGGGTAGTCTGGGCTTCCGCCGATCAGAGTAACGCTGTTTATTCACCAACAACAGTCGGACCGGTTGCCTTTAGCTTCAACACCGCCAATCCTTCCGACTGCAGCCGCTTCAGCGGCACGCTCTCTTCGAGCGGCATGGCTGCTAACCCGGTCAACAGCAACCTGACTGGACTGGACAGCGGCGATTTCGCGTTAATGGCCCTGGTGGTTGAAAATACTGGCAGCGGCTTGAACGGTGCTTATGATGTCACCGTGCGGGATAGTTTGCCGGCAGGATTGACCCTTGTTCCTAGCAGCATATGTGCTGTGGATGGAAGTGGCGCTGCGATGGCTTTCACGGGGAACCTGTTTGGAGCCGGATTGGAATTGATTGATCCCGGCCCGACGGCGACCCCTGCGGGTGCGTTAGATCCCTATGATGCCAGCAGCGGCCGTAATATCGCCCTTATTACCTATGCGGTCAGTGTCGATGCAACCGTTTCAGCAGGTTCTACTCTGACCAATACGGCAGCCCTGACCCAATACGCCGGCACAGAAGGCGGCGATGATCACGTGGTCACAGATTTAAGCGATACCGCCCAGATCAGTACACTGCGTCCCTCATTTGATAAGTCCTTCACCAGCACCGAAATTATTTCAGCGGG
>JBBQNI010000075.1:0-11309 GCA_038329785.1 Anaerolineales bacterium
TTTATCTCAAGTACAGGAAACAGCAAAAGTAGACCTCTGGGTTTCTTACATTTCTCAACTGGCATCGAAAAAGCAAAAAGGTTTCTTAAAAGTTGTTACCAGCTATTGCCAATGAGTTGGATGCCTCACAGGAACCGATCATCCCATCATGGTGATTAAGAGGAGTAATTCGTTATCCATGAGATTTCAATTTAACTAAATTTTCTCAAATTTTTTAGAAGGGTGATGAAGTTAAATTTAAAGAATCCTATGAAATCTCTGCAAGAGATAAAATTCCACAATCACATTCGTGAAAAAGCTCGGGAAGCTCATTCATATTTGCCATTAGTGGTCATCCTGGTTTTTTCTCACCTTTTCTCGTTTTAGGCGGACCTTGTACGGAGTAATCACTGAGGTGTTACAGGTCTTTGATCAGGTGATTTTGCATGTAAAAGGTGTAGAATTGGTAATCCAATGATAGCTCAATCCATAAATAATACCTTTTTGTTTTGTCAGCTTAGAAACTACCAGAGCTTTAAAGGGTTTTAGTGCTACAAGCCATGTTGATGGCAATTCTTGAAAAAATCAGCCTGGCAATCTCTACGTTTATGTTTTCAAAAATATCTGCATAATTCTTAAAAGATTAAGAGGTTCACATGCAAAATGAAGAGGTTAAGCTTTATGGCTATCGCTGGGTGGTACTGGCAATTTTTATGTTCGTTAACATAACTATTCAGATTCTGTGGATCACTTATGCTCCCATCACGGGTATCGCAGCCTCGTATTATGGCGTCACGGATCTTCAAATAGGTTTTCTTTCGATGGTGTTCATGATCGCTTTCATTCCGCTCTCCACCCCGGTCTCCTGGTTGCTGGATACCTACGGGTACCGACTTGCGGTAGGTGTTGGGGTGGTTCTTATGGCTTTTTTTGGTCTGTTGCGCGGATTCGCAGGTCAAAATTATTCGCTCGTATTGTGGAGTACGATTGGAATTGCGGCAGCTCAGCCATTCTTGCTGAACGCGTGGACCACGGTTCCAGCCAAATGGTTTCCATTGCGAGGACGCGCCACTGCCGTAGGTCTGGTTACCCTGGCAAGCCTGGTAGGTATAGCCCTTGGGATGGTTATTACACCTTTATTGGTTGAAAGTATATCAATCGCCAGAGTTCAGCTAATATACGGCTCGCTTGCGGCTTTCGCAGCTGTATTATTCCTTATCCTGGCTCGGGAGAAGCCGCCAACCCCGCCTTGTGCTGCTGGTGGAGAGACTCGGGCTTTGATGTTGGATGGGTTGAAACACGCTCTTCATATTCGCACATTCTGGTTCATTTTATTTATTTCTTTCATTGGGCTTGGCATCTTTAACGGGATTACGACCTGGGTAGAGAATATTATTCGCCCCCGAGGGTTCACACCAACTGACGCAGGGACCTTAGGAGCATTATTTATTGTAGGTGGTGTATTCGGCGCGGTGGTGCTGCCGGCTCTATCAGATAAACAGGCCGAACGCCAGCGCTTTCTTTTAATTGCATTTGTCGGAGCCATACCAGGCTTGATTGGTTTGACCTTTGCCACATCACGCAACCTGCTGTTTGTTTCTGCAATCTGGTTGGGATTCTTTCTTGTGAGTGCCAATCCGATCGCCATGCAGTACGCCGCTGAAATAACTTACCCTACTCCCGAAGGCACTTCAAATGGACTCATCCAATTGTTTGGGCAAGGAGGGGTAGTATTTGTATATATAATGGAGGCAATGAAAAGCAGTGACGGTTCTTTCACACCCTCGTTGCTGCTGGCAATTAGTTTATTGGTGATAAGTACATTGTTGGTAACCCAGATGAAAGATATGGAGCGAGCAAAATTATCCTAAAAAGCCATGGTCCTCTCAAGATTTATTCCTTTTTCAAAATGGGTTAATCATGTTCATACTTAACTTTCGGTACTATCTCAAATATAGAGATATTTTGAACAGAAATTTGATGACAATCTGGCTTACTTTTCTGGTATTGAACGTGGTTTACTTTATATTCTTTTTCTCAAATCTAGGCAACATAATCTACCTGATTTTTGGAATATGGTTTACTGAAAACGATATTCTTCATGTTTTATTAATTTTATGGTCTGCCTTAATTTTCTTTCTGCTGAAACGTAGTACCCGCGACGTGGAGATCATAAGTTAATAAACAGTGAGGCTTGAAAAGGTGCCGAGTGCATATGCACCATGATCAGGTGAAAGAAGCAGGATCAGAAAGAAAATCTGAACCCTAAATTGGCCGGATTAAGATCAGCGAAATGTAGGTTGGATCTCGCTCTTCCCACTCTTCAATCCCACGTATACAAGCCACAACATCCCGGGAAGCGCGCTCAACCAGGACTGTTTCCAAAGGCAGCGTGGAAGACTTCAATTCAGCCGAAATAGCTTCAATACAGTCGGAAATCTTAAGCAGTACCACCCTGTTCCCCTGCTTAAGCCATCCCTGCAGATGCCCGAGTGCCTGCCTGGCTGGTGAAACCACCAGTCGCTGGTCTTCACTGGCCAGGGGAAAGTGAGCATCCGCTGAGGCTGAATCTATCGAACTGATTCCTGGGCAGACCTGTACATCCACCTTCCGCGGCATTTCTTCCATTAACTGGATGAAAGTGCTGTAGAAAAGCGGGTGCCCCTCACTGATAAAGACAACATCCAGATCCTGATTGAGAACCTCAAGCACTTTTTGCGCATTTTCCCGGCAGTTTTCTGTCTGCTTTTCCGGATCAGGTGTATTTATTAAGATCAATGGCAGCTCACGTTGTTCCGCACGGATATGGGCCTCTGCCGTTTTGCGGGCATAATTATTCCCAGCCGTATCGACGGTATAGGCCAGCAACTCCGCATCTTTAATCAGACGGATAGCTTTTAATGTGAGCAATTCCGGGTCACCCGGCCCGACCCCCACCCCGATCAATTTTCCCGTCATTAATCCTCCTCATTCAGTCTGGTAAACACTCTCCGTAATTATTATTAGTTTTCTATCCTTTTCCATAGTCACGCCCGGAGCAGTAACCCATTATATAAAAAATTAACTTGAGAATCACACAATTGAACAACGAATTGCAGTGAAAATTACCTCTTTGAGAGTTACCCTCCCGCTTTTCTTTCTCATCGAATAAAATTTCATCTTCAGCAAGGGAATCTCCTTATATCGGATTCTCCACCATCCCGGATCGGAAACTTGCAGGAATAATTGCGATAAATAACGCTGGCAGCCAATATCTGCAGGGAAGTTGCGCTGCTGCAGATCGGAACAGTGATATCATTTTTGAGGTAACGGAATCAATGCCGGCGCAAACATGCTCTCAGTAGTATCGATTGGCAGCTGAATAAAGCAAGAATTGCCAGAGAAGGGGTAACACAGCGGTGAAAAAAAGGTGATCTCTGCTAAGACAAAGTGGGTGAAAAAACCTGCCGGAAAAATGAGCTGTGGCGGGCCAGTTCTGGGTAGGCGGTTGTATCTGCGATGCACTCAGGACACCAATGACCTCCCATTAAAATAAGATTCAAACTGGCCTTGAATTCGTGCCCGGCATGACAGCGCCATGGGAGTAGTGAGATCCAGTCACCTATACGCATATCTTTCAGCAGGCATTCCCCTCCGCGAAAGCGCGCAGCTTCTTGAACATCCTTGATGGCGAAATCCGCACGCAGCTTGCCCTCATCATATCCATGGTCCAGCCGAACAACGGTCTCCCAGGGGTAATCGATCTTTTCTTGATCCCAGCCGCCTATTGTTTTCCAGGCTTCATGAGACTGGAAGTGAGCTTTCACCCGGGCAGTATCATCATTCGTAATCCAGTTGAGCGTTCCACCTGCTCCGCGGGCTGCTTGCTCAAACTTCCGACGGATCAGCTTCGGAAAAGCACTCCCCAATCGGATATACCAGGGAATATGACCGGCTTGTTCAGCCAGGTACTCATCCAGTGTCTGGGTGCGAAAATGCAGGATTGCTTCCAGGCGATCTGAATCGGAAAACCAGTGTCCGTGAAAATTTTCTGTTGCGAACCAGGATGGTTCAAATAAACGCCTGGGATCTCGAATGCCAATGGTGTGTAATAATTTCTCAAAATACGCTAGATTCGTGAGCCGGTTGGGTTGTCCCCCTCCGATGTTATAAATTTGACCCCAAAAATCACCAGGGACTGAATCCTCACAAAGCTTGGCGAGCAAAACGCCGGCATCGCGGACAGTTACCCATTCCAAAACACCTGTAAGTGGGGCATGAAAGAGGATTGGATCAAGAGAATCCGCCGCCGCAACCCGCGCAATCCCCGTCTGGCGTAAGGAGACCCAGTTAGACAAACCCGCATCGATGATTATCCTTTCCGCAATTGTCTTACTGAGTGCGTAGGTATCGTATGTGCTGATTTTAATTGGGTCACCAATGCGACCCCAGTGAATGGGGAAAGGCCGGTTGCCTGTCTGTGCTACGGAGCCAATATAGACCAGCGAAATCCGTTCAGGTTCGGGCTGAGCATGAATAGCCCGTACCAGATTCTGGGCAGCGCCAACGTTGACCTTCATGGTCAACTCGGGGTGGGCGTCCGCCAGGGGAGAGACCAGGCCACCTACATGCAACACGATATCAGCACCACTAACACACGTTAGGACATCTTCATAACGGGTCAGGTCACCCCAGATCACATTTACTCCCCGTTTAATAAACGGTGCCATAATCGCCTGATCATTTTTGGTCGGGGGGATTAAGGCAATAATCTCAAACAGATCCTCACGTTCAAGCAAAGCTTTGAGCCCAGCACCGCCCATATAACCCGAGGCACCGGTTAGAAAGATGCGTTTCTTGCTGCCTGACAATCTAATCCTCCACTTCAGGAAATTCGAAAAAACATTTTATGGAAATAATCCTTCAAAGCAATCCCCGAATAACATCCAGGAATAATACGGGGAAAAGCAGGTAAATTTCTCCAATTTATTCCAAACATCATTAAAATTATACAGTACTCCATAGCAGGTCTGGCGCTCTTATTCCTTGATTGAGTTTATTATCTCATCATTCTGATCGTGAAAACTATCCTCCTAAATAGGCTTCTTTCACTTTCGGGTTTCCTAAAAGCTCCTCACCGGAGCCAGTTTGCGATATTGTACCGGTCTCCAGTACGTATCCTCGATGAGCGATGCGGAGCGCCATATTGGCGTTTTGTTCCACCAGCAAAATGGTAGTACCCGTCTGATTGATTTCACGAAGGATTTTGAAAATTTCCCGTACCAAAACAGGAGCCAATCCCATGGATGGCTCATCCAGCAACATCACCTTACCCTTGCTCATTAAAGCCCGAGCCACTGCAAGCATTTGTTGTTCTCCACCAGAGAGGGTGCCACCCAGTTGACCACGACGTTCTTGCAATCGTGGAAAAATATTAAAGATACGTTGATAGTCATTGTCTAACTGAGATTTATCTTTTCTGCTCCAGGTTGCCAGTTTAAGATTCTCCATCACTGTCAAATTTCCAAAAATACCCCTGCCCTCCGGCACCTGTGCAATCCCAAGTGCTACAATCCGATCAGCAGGAGTGGATTTCAGACTCTGCCCTCGATAAACAATATCACCCTTGTAAGGAATCAACCCGGAAATTGCACGTAAGGTTGAGGATTTTCCGGCCCCATTCGCGCCAATCAATGTGACAATTTCACCTTCTTTCACATTGAAGTTAATCCCCTTCACCGCTTTAATATTGCCATATGAAATAGCTAAATCCTTTACATCCAGCAGAACATTGTCAGCACTCACAGGTCACCTTCCACACCCAGATAAGCTTCCAGCACTTTCGGGTTATTCTGGATTTCATGAGGCAAACCTTCTGCAAGGGTTGCACCAAAATCGAGCACCTTTAGCCTTTCGCAAATTCCCATCACCAACCGCATCTGGTGTTCAATTAAGATGATGGTCAAATTGAACTCTTTACGAATCCAACGAATGAATTCCATTAATGATTCAATCTCATTCGGATTCATACCGGCCGCCGGTTCATCCAATAGCAAAACCCGCGGATTGGTTGCCAGAGCGCGCGCGATTTCTAATCGTCGCTGAGACCCATAAGGTAAATTTCTAGCTTTTTCATCCGCGTAGTCGTCAAGTTTAAAGACAGCCAGCAAATCCATCGAATGGTTTGTAACGCGCTCCTCTTCGGCTTTGTACCTGCCAACATGGAACATGGCTTCAAAAGGATTGTAGTTGGTTTGTGAGTAATTCGCGATGCGCACATTATCCAGTACTGACAGGTCTTTAAACAGGCGGATGTTTTGAAATGTTCTGGCTATTCCCAAGGAGGTGATCTGGTTGGGAGTCTGCCCCACTAATTCAACACCTTCGAGAGTTATACTGCCCTTGGATGCTTTGTAAACACCGGTAATCAGGTTAAAAATGGTCGTCTTGCCAGCACCATTCGGACCGATGATGCCAATAAGTTCATGGGGTTGCAGATCGAGATTGAAATTGGACACTGCACACAACCCGCCAAAGTAGTGTGTCAAACCCTCAGCTTTCAACATGATCAACCCCCTTATTCTTTCGCCAGAGTTTGCTGGCGACCAGTTCGTAGCCTGGCACAAACCAGCGCAACTCTCGCATCCCCATAATACCCAGCGGCCGGTAAATCATTAACAATACCAGCACCAAAGGCATCAGAACCATTCTCCACATGCCCAGAGGTCTAAGAACTTCGAGCAGTACAGTGAATATTACCGCCCCGATAATTGAACCGGCAATTGAGCCAATCCCTCCCAGGTACATCATGATCAAAATATCCGTGGATTTGACGATGTCAAAAACACGGGGACTGATGAATTGAAGGATATGAGCAAAAAGAGCACCGGCTACACCTGCGAAGAACGATGAAATGATGAAACTGAGCAATTTAACCTGCTTGGTATTGACACTCATCAGATCACTGGCAATTTCATCCTCTCTCAGGGAAAGCACTCCCCGCCCATACTTGGAGTAGACAAAGTTGCGAATCACAGCCACAGCGATGACTACCCAGATGAACGTCCAGGGCAGGGTGGAAAGTTTTGATATCCCCGGGATACCACGTGGTCCTCCAATCGCTTCGATATTTTCAATCACCGATTTTACAATCATCAGGAAAGCCAGCGTTACGATCGCCAGATAATCCCCGCGCGTTTTAAAGGAAGGAATAGCCACTACCAACCCGATCAATGCTGCCCCACACCCAGCGATAATCACCACCAGGGGAAACAACCAGATAGCCAGGTTGTCGGGGATCAATTGTGTTGTGAGAATGGCAGCGATATACGCACCAACTGCCATGAAACCGGCATGACCCACCGAAAACTCTCCCATGTAACCGTTGATCAAATTAAGACTGGTCGATAATATGATATTGATACCCACATAAATAATAATCAGTATCACATAATCATTTAATAAATGAAATTGGGGAATAGCAAACGACAAAATTAAACCTGCCACAACTAAAATTGGGAGTATTTTGCGATTTGCTGCCAACTTTTCCATTTGGACTTTAAGCCATTCTTGCCAGGTCAGGTTCTGAGAAGTATTCGTTTTCATTGTTACACCTTCTGTGGTCTGGGCTTACCTAAAATGCCATACGGCCGAAAGATCAATAAGACCAACAACAGTGTGAAGGCAACAAAATCCCGATACGTGGAAGGCAAAAACGCTGCCACCATGATCTCTACACCACCCAGGATAAATGCGCCAACCATTGCGCCGCGGATATTACCAATTCCGCCGACGACCGCAGCGATGAAGGCTTTCCATCCGATCAGAATACCCATATAAGGATCAATTACCGGGAAAGCCAGTGCGTACATTACCCCGGCTGCACCGCCCAAACTTGTGCCCAAAGCGAAAGTGGCAGATATGATCAAGTTAAGCGGTACGCCCATTAAGGGAACGATGGATTTATCCCATGAGATAGCCCGCATTGCTATTCCGACCATAGTTTTGCGGACGATAGTATCCAGCAAGATGAGCAAAACAATTGAAAGAGCGATAATCAGGATCTGTAACGAAGAAATTGTTACTCCACCGATTACCCAGGTCTTATTTTGAATTAATGTTGGTACATGTTGGGGGTAAGGTGCGAACACCAGGGTAAAATTTTCAAGAAAAATACCCACCCCTAATGCAGTGATGATCGCTGAGACACGCGGGGCATTGCGCAACGGCCGGTATGCGAATCTCTCGATCAGCACCCCTAAGAGAGCGACACCAATCATCGATACCAGCAGTGTAGGGACAAATGAAAGCCCCAGTGCTGTAGCAGCCAGAAAACAGAAGAAAGCACCGACCATGAAGAGATCACCATGGGCAAAGTTGATCATTGTCAAAATCCCATAGACCATTGTATAGCCCAAAGCAATCAATGCATAAATACTACCAAGCTGTAAGGCATTCAGTACTTGTTGAAGGAGATAGGTCATTGGCTACCCCGCTTGAATAAAATTATCCGCGGGTCTGGAAAAGCCAAACCCGCGGATTTTTTGGTTGCTATGAATTATGGATTCGCATTGGCGAACCAGACAAATTTGTCACCTTTCACTTGCAGAATCACCGCGCTCTTGATCGGGTCGCCTGATCCCGCCTGGAAGGACATATTCCCGGTTACACCCTCAAATGCCGGAATTTTGGACATTGCTTCGCGGACTGCTTCACGGTCCACCTTGCCGGCAGATTGGAGAGCCTGCCAGAGTAAACCAAAGGAATCATATGTGAGTGCAGCAACATCATCCGGTGTATTTCCATACTTTTGGGTATAGTTTTCAATAAACTTGGTGGCTACTGGTGTGGCAGCATCAGCAGCATAATGGGTGCTGAAATAGTAACCTTCACAATCGGTGCCACACAGAGTAATCAACTCTGAACTGCCCCAGGAATCCGAACCCAGGAAAGGTGCTTCGATTCCAAGACGGTGCGCCTGCTGGATCTGCAAAGGAACTTCGCTATAGTAATTCGGCAAAAAGATCACATCCGGCCCAGTTTCTTTAATCTTCGTCAGCTGGGCGGAGAAGTCTTTATCACCAGTGGTATATGTTTCGTATGCCACCACGGTTCCGCCATTTTCCTCAAAGGTAGCCTTGAAGAATTCGGCAATTCCTTTGTTGTAATCCGAAGCTACATCAAATAGAACCGCCGCCTTCTTCGCCTTCAAGTTATCGAGGGCAAACTTAGCGATTACGCGTCCCTGGAAAGGATCGATGAATGCAGCGCGAAAGACGTATTTCTTGGGTAGATCCGTCTTGGCATCCAGGGTGGTTTTCGGGTTGGTTGACCAGGGGCTGATCAAAACAACCTTTGAACTCTCTGCGATTTCAGAGGCGGGGATGGCATAACGGCTGGCATTCGGCCCGATAATAGCTACCACATTCTGCTGGGTGATGAGTTTTTGGGCAGCAGAAGCAGATTGGTCCGCCTTTCCGGCGTTGTCTTCGACAAAAAGTTCAACTTGATATTTTTGCCCGCCGACTTCCAGGCCGCCTGCATCATTAATTTCCTGGACCGCCATTTCAGCTGCGTTTTTACAGGATGCTCCTACCGCCGGGATGTCTCCGGTAAGTTCGGCAACAACACCGACTTTGATCGTCTGCGCCTGGCCTCCTGCACCACCACACGCGCTTATCGACATTGTTAAAACCAAAATAACGCCTAAAAATAAGGCTAGTTTTTTCATCTCTAAATCCTCCAAAAAACTATTTAATCTTAGCGGCGATGGGACAGCGGAGGGATGGGATAGATGCTACGTTGAAACTGGATTGGGATTGGAATGGGTCAGGGTTGGGATTGCAATGGGTTTAATCTGGGGTAAAGCAATAAAGGGGAAAAAGTGAGAAGTAAAATCATCCGGATAGGATCACCTCCTCAATATTTTAACGATTAGTTTATCTTACAACCAGCACCCGATATTGTCAATCAAAAATATGCCAGGAAAAGTTGGCAAAAAAGCCTCGAATATTCTATACTTAAAAACAAAGGATTTTAATCATTCAGAAGAAATTCTTTTCAAGAAATTTTTATTCTTCAATCAGGAGGGTACCATGAATTGGAAAAGTTTTATCAGTTTTGAGCGCATGGTTACACCGGTAATCATTAAAGTATTGTTCTGGATTGGCATGATTCTCAGCATCATCGGCGGCGTTATTGTCTTCTTCAGTGCTGTGATAACGGGTATATCGGATGGGGATGTTCTGCTCATCCTCGGTGGTCTGATTGGCGGACCGTTATCTGCCATTGTGGGTATTCTACTCGTGCGCATTTATTGTGAATTGTTGATTCTCTTTTTCCGTATCAATGAAACTCTGACCGATATTAAAAAGCTGCTGGCTGGGAAAGCGATCGAGCAATAATTTGTAATAAGCAGAGAACTCACACCAATAACCTGACTTTTCGGTTATTACTGAGAGTTTTGAAAATATAAATTGACTGTATTTATTTAATTCCTCGTGCTGTCTTTTTCCTGTGTCTGGTATGGATTGGTCTCACACTGAGTAACTCCATAAAGATATTATCGCAAATAGATTGTATATCCTCATGTACCACTGACAAATCACATTCACAAGTGTGTTGCTTTATTTGCCGATAATATAACATAAAAAGTTCGGCTTGCGGGCATAGAGCCGCGAGATGGAATCCTCTCACGGTCGATATTTCAGTGTAGTTATGATAATATGACTTTTATATTTTTTTGGAATCAGGGATATTTATTACACAACAAGAACATCCGTCTTTAATCTTTCTTTCTGGTTATTTTTTTAATTTCTCAAGAATGAGGTGATAAAAATGTTCGCACTATTTATGAAAAAACTTGTTATAGACACTTCAGCGGAAGAAATCAGAAGTACGACTACGATCCTTGAACAAAACCACCTCAAATATGAGATCCGAACCACACGTACAAGAGGAAGCATCGGTTCAGCCATGGATGCTCGTTCTTATGCCAATGCAAATCTGGCCATGTACAAAGAGTCTTCCCAACCATCTTTTGTTTATTCAGTTTTTGTCAAACCAAAAGATTATGATAAGGCCAGGAAATTAATAAGTGAGTCAAGAAAGTGATTAGGTAGAGAAATACATCATGAGGCTAAAAGTGACACATTACAAAATTGACAGGTTTTTTCTATAATTTTGCCAAAAGTAAAATAATAATTAGGAGTGTATTTTTAATAAACTATTCTAGGTGTGTCAATCAAAAAAAGTTCATAATTCCGGATCAGATATAACTTGCCCATAAAGATTGAATAAGATGATTAAGGAAGCTGTGGAAATAATTTCTCTAAAAACAATTGAATCTTCCA
>JBBQNI010000076.1:0-11261 GCA_038329785.1 Anaerolineales bacterium
CCATTTGTCAGGTCACGGAGCTGCCAAAAATTTTTATCTCGATTCAAAACTCACCAAAAAGCTCCAAAAGTTGGCAGAAAAACAAGACGTACCTCTCTATACGCTTCTACTCACAGCATATCAGACGTTGTTATATCGTTATAGCGGTCAAAAGAATATTTTGGTCGGTTTCCCTAAAGCAGGTCGTAGTTTATCTACCATTCGAATCGTTGGTTATTTTGTAAACCAAATGGTGGTAAGAACTGATTTTGGGGAAAATCCATATTTTTCAGACCTGTTAAAAGGAGTTCAACGATCCATCCAGGAGAGTGCCAAATATGACTGGTATCCTTTTTCGGAAGTAGTACACAGACTCCAACCACAGCGTGACCTTAGTCATTCACCGTTGATTCAAACGGTGTTTTCCTGGCAGCAAGCACCTCCCGTAATTCCTAAACAAAATGCAGGGCCATTGTTTTTAGGTCAGAATGGCAAACAGATCAATGTGGAAGGACTTTCACTCCGTTCGATTTTCATTCCTCATCGGGTTGCTCCCTTTGAATTGATGATGTTAGCCGCTGAGTCCGAAGACGGCATTGCGATAACAATGGAGTATGCCGTGGAGCTATTTACTGAGGAAAATATCGCAAGCTTTATCGAAAGTTATTGCGCATTGCTGGAGGATATCGCCGATTTTCCCGACAAACCTGTATCACGGCTTCAAATTCTATCGAATTCCCAAAAAGAATTATTAATCAAACAATGGAATGCTACTGAGAAAGATTATCCTCAACCCGCTTTTCTACACCGGCTATTTGAACAGCAAGTGGAATTGACACCGGATCTTGTAGCGATTGTTGATGGGAAGGAACAGCTTTCCTATAGGGAACTTAATCAATATGCCAATCAAATCGCGCATTTGCTCATAGAACGAGGTGTCGTTACGGAATCTCTCATCGGTGTATATTTAGAGCCTTCGATAGAATTTGTCGCCGCGATTTTAGGAATATTAAAGGCAGGAGCAGCCTACCTTCCTCTGGACCCCGATTTTCCTCAAAAACGTTTAGACCGCATGATTGCGGACTCAGAACCATTTTTGGTCATAACCAGGCAGACATTACTTTCAAATTTACCTGAAATCAATGGATTTGTACTTTCTGTGGACAGCGATTTTTACCAGCATTTCCCCCAAACTTCAATGAATCTATTGTGTGAAGAAAAACCGGATCAACTTGCCTATGTGATGTATACCTCCGGTTCGAGTGGTCGACCTAAAGGGGTTGCGCTAACCCATCGTGGTGTTGTCAGTCTGCTGGCGGACTTCCAACGTCGTCAGCCGATTCAAACAGGAGAGCATTGCAGTTGGTGGACCAGTCCCAGCTTTGATGTGTCGGTCTATGAAATTTTTTCAGCGTTGCTGACAGGTGGCAGCCTCTACGTCATTCCGCAAGAAGTTCGATTGATAGCTCCAAAACTCTTTGATTGGTTAAGTACAAAACAAATCTACAGCGCATATTTACCACCATTTTTAATCAAGGATTTTGTAGATTGGGTTAATAATCACCCGCCTGTTTCGTCCCTTCGCCGTCTGTTGGTTGGGGTTGAACCTATTTCAGACCACTTACTGACTGAACTGTACACGCAGATTCCCGATTTATGTGTATTGAATGGCTATGGTCCCACTGAGACAACCATTTGTTCCACGCTATATCAGGTTGACGCCGCTCATCCATACTCAGGAAACGCACCTATCGGAAAACCTGTAGCAAACACAAAAATATATTTATTGGACGAATCATTCCAAGTAGTTCCCTTAGGAATGCTGGGCGAAATTTATATTGGCGGGATAGGAAAAGCACGCGGATATTTAAACCAGCCAGAATTAACTGCCAATCGGTTCATCCCTTCTCCATTTATCCCTGGGGAATTTCTATATCGCACTGGCGATTTAGCCCGTTACCTTCCGGATGGAAATCTGGTCTTTGTGGGCAGGGCAGACACTCAGGTTAAGTTTCATGGAATGCGGATTGAATTGGGGGAGGTAGAGGCTGTTTTGTCACAACACCCTTCTATCAAACAAGCTGCTGTATTGTTATCAACCCATTATTCCGGGGCGAAACAATTGGTAGCGTATGTGTTGCCGATAGAAAACACAGTACCCTCCACGGTGGAGCTCAGGCGATTCATGAGTCAGCAATTGCCACTGGCGATGGTGCCTACAACTTATGTGATGATGGAAACCTTTCCGATGACATCTACGGCAAAAATTGATCGCAACGCACTTTCCAATGCAAATATGCTGCCATCCGCCCGGAAAGACCCCGATTCTCGCTCCATTACGGAAACAGAAAAATTTCTGATTTCAATTTGGCAAAAGGTGTTGGGAATTGAACAGATTGGCGTCGAAGATAATTTTTTTGAACTTGGCGGTGATTCGATTATGAGCATTTTAGTTAGCATTCATGCAGAAGAAGCCGGATACCGTGTCAGCCCGCAAGACATTTTCCAAGCACCAACCATCAAGGAATTGGCTTTATGCGCTCAAAAATCGGTTCCTTTTCCCGGTTATTCAGACTCAGAATATGAAAATACAGCGCCTGTCCTGACACCCATTCAGCACTGGTTCTTTGAGCAAGATATTCCAGACCGACACTATTGGAATCAGTCCTTAATGTTTATGGTATCTGAATCGCTGCACTTAAGTCACCTGCGTGCGGCAATCAATGCGATTGTTAAACATTATGAAGTTTTTAGGATGCGGTACACTTTCCAAGATTCAAGCTGGTTGGTTAGCACAAGTACGGATGATGGTATCCCTTGTGAAGCGGTAGAACTATCCCATTTACCAATAGCACAACAGAATGATGAAATCAGGAAACAAGCATCCATTCAACAAAGAAGCCTGAATATAACTACCGGTCCCCTGATGCGCCTGACCTATTTTAATTGTGGTAAAGAGCAGGCGTCACTCTTGCTTATCGTAGTCCATCATCTGGTAATGGATGCATTCTCGTGGCGTATTTTCATTCGTGAACTCGAAAAAATATATCTTCAATCTGAATCGAATCAAACGATCCATCCTTCTTCACAGACCACACCATACAGGGTTTGGGCTCAACATCTGGTTGGATTTGCCAAATCCCCTGAGCTTTTACAAGAAACAGATTTTTGGTTTGAAATGCAGAAAAATCATCTATCAACGTTGCCTATTGACCTTCCGCTTACTTCCCGGTCTCTGATTGAACAAAATAAAGAAGATTCCGCTCGCAGGGTTTCTGTTTTTCTGAGAGGGGAAGAAACCCGGGATTTGCTCGGAGAAGCGCCTTATGCCTATGGTGCAGAGGTCTTCGATTTTTTGATCGCCGCATTAACCCGCACATTTCAAGATTGGACTGGTGAAGACGGATTGGTTGTTAATTTAGAGTCTCATGGACGAGAAAATGTTTTTAACGGAATTAATTTGACCCGCAGTGTCGGTTGGTTTACTGCACTCTACCCTGCTTATCTATCCATTCCGAATGCGGCAGGTCCGGGTGAAGCTATTAAGATTATTAAAGAACAACTTCGTCGTATTCCCAATCACGGTTTAGGGTATGGCATCCTGCGCTATCTTAGCCCATCTACCCCCGAGATAAGCCAATTCCGGCAAGCTGCCACACCTGATGTCCTATTTAATTATTTAGGACAGCTTCCTGAGCAAGGCTTAGGAGGGATTATTACTGGTTTTGCATCCCAATCTATCGAGCCACAACGCAGCCCAGCTTCTCCCCGATCTCATTTAATTGAAATCAATGTCTCTATTTTCCAGGGAAGACTTCAACTGGATTGGATCTATGGTGTCTACTTACACAAGAAATCAACCATCGAACGATTGGCTGCTGCGTACTTGACTGAATTGCATCGCTTAATTGAACACTGCAAAAAGCCGGAAGTTTGGGGATATACTCCCTCTGATTTTCCAAACATAGAAATAAATCAATCCGATCTTGATGGAATGATTCAAACCACCCCAGCATTACAGGCTTCGCCCCAAAAAAGAAATCTTGAATCAATTTATCCGCTTTCTCCAATGCAGCGCGGCATGATATTTCACACATTGTTTGCACCAGCTTCGGATATTTATTTTCAACAAATAGTATTTACGCTGTATGGAGAACTGGATATTGCCGATTTCAAAAAAACCTGGCAGTTTATCATCGATCGGCACACCAACCTGCGCACGTCATTTGTTAAGCGGGGCTTAACCGATTTATTTCAGGTTGTACACAAGACTGTGACACTCGATATCGAGTTTCAGGATTGGCAAGACACCCCCTCAAATGAACAAAATCTTCGTTTTGAAACCTTAATCAGCAAAGAACGAAAACATGGTTTTGACCTCTCCACTCCGCCCCTCTTCCGAATATCCATTCTAAAACTATCTCATAACGAATATCGTTTCTTGTTTAATCACCACCATGCCTTGCTAGATGGTTGGTCTATACCAATCCTTTTTAAGGAGGTTTTTACTGCTTATAAAGCATTCAGACAGCATCAAGAGATTTCTTTGCCCGCTTATCATCCCTACCAAGACTATATCTCGTGGTTGGAATTACAGGATCAATCCAAAGCAGAAGCGTTTTGGCGGAATGAATTAAAAGGGGCTGCAGCAATGACCTGGTCATCAGAGGAGCGCGCATCTTCATTATTGGCAGCTGATGTTCAATCATTAGAGTTGGTCGAAAATCTCTCTGCCGAGGCTAGTTTAAATTTACGAACCTTTGCCCGAAATCAAAGGCTTACATTGGGAACACTTATGCAGGGAGCCTGGGCAATTCTCTTAAGTCACCACTTTCAACGCGATGATGAAGTCTTGTTCGGCATCACTGTTTCCGGTCGCCCCCATGAACTTGAAGGCGTGGAGTCTATGCTAGGGTTATTTATCAACACCCTGCCATTAAAGATTATTGTTTCCTCTGACACTTTGATGCCAAAGTGGCTTCAACAAATTCAAGAAACTGTCAATAGGATACAACAATATAGTTATAGCCCCTTAACAAAAATTCCTGGATGGATTGGTAAATCGCACAATACAATACTTTTCGACAGTATTCTGGTTTTTGAAAATTACCCCACACAAAAATTGTTACGTGAATCTTTAGATGGGTTAAGCATCAGTAATATTTACTCAATAGAGAAAACACCTTACCCATTAACAGTTGCCATTACACCAAATGAACTTATTAACCTGCGCATCCTTTATGACCCAGGAAAATTTGAAAAAGAATTTATCCAGCAATTATTATCCCAATTAATTGCGATACTCGAAAACATGCCTGCCAGTTTAAATCAATCCCTTGGCGTATTAACGGAGGAAAATAATCGAGTTTATCATACCCATTTACCTGATAAGAAATTATCGATAAAGGATTCTACAGAAGAGAAAAGGGTTACGTCTATACCTGATAAACCGAATCGAGCACTCGAAAAATACCTGATGGAAATGTGGGAAAAATTGCTGCATTTGGAAGAAGTGAAACGAGAAGACAATTTTTTTGAACTGGGCGGGGATTCGTTGAATGCTGCCATTTGTATCTCCCAGCTTCAAGATGAGCTCAATGAACCTGTTCCTCTCACAGCAATTTTTGAAGCACCTTCAGTCTCCTCGCTGTCAGACTACCTGTTACAGCATCATCCACAAGCCATTGCTCAGCTTCTCAATATTGATATTTCCCAGCCGGTAAACCCGGAAAAACCTGAATATTCCACCACTCTTGTACCAATCCAACCCAAAGGAAACAGAATTCCTCTGTTTTGTATCCACCCTGCCGGGGGGGTAGTTTTCCCCTACTATTCCCTGGCTGAAAATTTGCCGATTGAACAACCCTTATACGGAATTCAAGACCCTAACCTATTTGAGCCACGTAATGGTAAAAACAGCATCGAAGTGATGGCGGCACATTATATAGAGGTTATCAAAACTATTCAGCCTGATGGTCCCTACCAGCTTTTGGGGTGGTCTGCAGGCGGTGTGATCGCTTATGAGATGGCTCAACAATTAATTAAACAAGGGTTGTTGGTGAGAAATCTGATATTGCTGGATACGAAAGCCCCTCATTTTGTGAATGAAGACAAGCCAGTACCGAAATTAAATGAAAGGGTTGCACAAACTAAGGAATGGCTTAATGAGTTTCCAAAGCAGATTAAAAGAAAATGGTCGGCGATTGACCCTGTCTTAAACTATATCCGCAGTGGCTTATTTTTAATATCAAGAAATGTAAATCAAGCCAATGAATTAGAACAGCAGAAATTGAAAATAAGAGATTTGCTAGGTTGGGCGAGGTTGGATACTTGGCGGACGCGTCTACTTCGGGAAGCAGATGTAGCCCAAATGGTGTCACAGGAAGAAAGTTTATTGCTAATTAAAATGCCTGAAATTAAGCGGATTCTACAACTGGTTCAAACCCATCAAAAATTGGTTCGCTCTTACACGGCACAACCTTATCAAGGTGAAATCACATTATTTCGCGCCATTGGTCAAGATTTGCATCAGGATGAAAATACTGATAAAACATTGGGCTGGCAAAAGCTTGCCAATAACGGAGTTATTATTCATACGATACCTGCTAATCATGTTGCACTGCTCGTAAAACCTTACGTCAAAGAACTGGCACAACATCTGGCCACATGTCTTGAGCGGGATATAAACTCGAATAACATTTGAATTTATTACAAATTTTTCTTTATGGGGAAGAAGTTTAGAAAAGTAGTGCTCCAGGCTATCGAGTGGAATAGCTCCAATTTGACCGTGTCGCAGGAGGCTTTCAGAATCAATGAATACTGTAGGGGCAATTTGTGAATTTGAAATAAATTTTAACTTTTCAGTATTAGTAAATCCCCTTATTTTAAGTAGTGAATTTCCTTATTGCATCCTCTTGAAGATATTTTATACTTAAAAGGGAATTAGGATTAATAAAAAAAGTAGAGTGGGTATTTATAATCATTTCGTAAATAAACAAAAAATCAGATGAGGAGAAAATCTAATGAATAACTATACAAGGTTTGGGGCAATGATTGCCACAGCGACGATCATAATGCTTGGATTGATGTATTTAAATACTTATCAATGGGACCACATTTTTTTCAGTGAAACCAGGGCTTATATGGCGCTGATTATGGGCGCGGTTATGGCGATTGTCATGCTGTTGTTTATGCGCAAAATGTATACCAATAAGCGGGCGAATGCCGGCATTATTGTTGGTAGCATTGCTATCTTTGCACTCTCACTCTGGCTGGTACGCAGCCAGGCTACCGTTGGAGATGTTTCTTATATGAGGGCGATGATTCCCCACCATTCTATTGCTATCCTGACCAGCGGTCGCGCCCAAATTGAAGACCCACGCGTTCGGGATTTGGCAGATAGTATTATCAGCGCGCAGGTGAAAGAAATTGCTGAGATGAAAGCATTGATCTCCGATCTGGAGAGCAAAGAATAATTGGATTTCAATTAATTCATCACTTAAGTAGCTTTGTTAATTATGGCAAGTTTATAAGTTCGTGTCCGAATATGAAATGTATTTAGGTTGTTTATTAATACCTTATAACAACAAAATAGAGGTTGACCTATAAATTGTCAACCTCTATTTTGTTGTTTCTTCTTAATTAATATCTTGCTGCATTAAGTGAAATTGTTCCTGATTTATTTCACCTCTAGCATATCTTAGCTCAAGAATTTGCTGTGCTGTTGGCTGATTTTTCAATGAACGTTTATCCCACGATTGTGTTTTTTGTTGAAACAAACTGTTTATAAGAAATACCGCAAGAATTATGATGATGATCCAAAAAATGATCATACCAGCCAGCATGCCAAAACCAGACATATCACATCTACCTTATTTGCCTAAATCTGATAATATCATTTGATATTCTTCTCGGGTGATCTCACCTCTGGCATAACGCGCTTGTGCTATTTCTCGAGCAGATTCTCCAGAGCGTTTCGATAAAGTTGAAGTCTCAGAATTTCCGCTCATTCGCCGAACTGCCCAAACTACCAAAATTATTATTCCAATGATAATAATCACGGTTATGATCAAACCGATAATCATCCCAATCCAACTTCCACCATGTCCATACATCATAATAAAGTTCTCCCTATCTTTAAATAATTGTTTTATGTTTCTACGTATAGATATGATAACAAATAAGTATGAACTCTTATTAAAGAGTTTGTAAAGAAATTATAAAGAAAGGAAGAGCTGATTCTATTTTCTATAAGCAATTGGCAGCGAAAAATAAAACGTGCTTCCTTTATCCTCACCCGCGCTTTTTACCCAAATTCGACCATTGTGTGCTTTCACTAAAGCCTGTGCTATTGTTAATCCGATTCCAGTTCCGCCAGTTGCACGGGTACGAGATTTGTCCGTTCGATAAAAGCGATTGAATACAAAGGGCAAATGGTCTGCTGAAATCCCAATTCCTGTATCTGCAACACTGAAAATAATATGGTCTTTTTCCAAAGATGCCCCAATAGTGACTCTCCCACCAGGTGAGGTGTATTGCAGTGCATTCCCTAACAGGTTTACAAGAACTTGTTGTATGCGGTCTTTATCGATAGACATATCAGGAAGATTTTCTTCAATAATTGTTTCCAGGTGTATGCCCTTATTTGCAAACTGACGTTTTAATTGTTCCATAACCGCATTTACTAATGTAACAGGAGCAACGGATTGGAGATTTAACTGATAGACCCCCGCTTCTACTCGGCTGAGTTCCTGAAGATCATTAACTAAACCTTGTAAACGATCTGCTTCCTGAAATATCTGTTGAAATGTGTCTGAGGTGGTTGGAATAACTCCGTCTCGCATTCCCTCCATATATCCTTTAATGGCTGTAAGCGGAGTACGCAATTCGTGCGTTACATCTCCAATTAACTGGCTGCGCATCATCTCAGTTTTTTCAATTTTATCGGTCATTTGATTAAATGCTAAAGCCAATTGGTCTAGTTCATCCAATTGATCATCTTTTAAACTTCCTGAAACCTCTAATCTTTGGTCGTAATGTCCTTCTGCAACATAGCGGCTCATTGTCATCATCCGCTGAATGGGGCCCACAACTCGCCGGCTAATAAAGTAACTGGCAACCAATGCCGCAATTGACGCGGCTATGATTGCTAGAGAAAGCGCCTCAAAAACTGCTGCACGGTAACTGGAAAATAGATCCGTCTCCATGGCAGGCATATCTCCTCCCATGGAATTCGAAATCATAGCTGTACTCATCCAAGCCATGTGGCGATTAAATGTTGCAGGAATGGATAAATTTGTTGAAGTTGCCACCACAATAGCACCCACGAAAATTACCACAATATAAGAAAAAAAAACTTTCCATGAAAGCCTGCTGCGAAAAAGATTTAACATTTCATTACCTATTTATCTTCAAATCGATAACCAATACCTCGGATTGTTTCAATAAAATGATCCTCGCCTAGTTTTTGCCTGATATGACCGATATGGACATCAACAACCCGTGTGTCACCGTAATAATCGAATCCCCAAGCCTTTTCTAGAAGTTGGTCTCTGGTTAGAACATTTCCTTGATGTTGTGCCAGAATTAACAAAATCTCAAACTCTATCGTCGTAAGATCAATAAGTAAATCATTTACCCATACTCTTCGTTCTGATGGCTCGATGCGGATATTTGAAAATATTAAAGGAGAGCTTGTGCCAGAGTTTAAATTCATGGTCTGAACTCGCCTTAAACCTGCTTGAATTCTTGCCATCAGTTCACGTGGGCTAAAGGGTTTTGTTAGATAATCATCCGCACCCATCGAAAGGCCCACTATTTTATCAGTCTCTTCAGAGCGGGCTGTCAACATGATGACATATACGGAAGAATCACGACGCAGGTTTGCTAATAGTTGAATGCCATCCATGCCGGGCAACATTACATCCAGCAATATCAAGTCTGGTTTATATGATTTTGCAAGTTTTAATCCTTCATTGCCATCCATTGCAGAGGCAAACTCGTACCCCTCCGCCTTTAAATATGCGGTTACAACATTATGAACGGAGGGCTCATCATCCACTAAAAGGATTTTTGCTTTTGTCAAAATATTATTTTCCTTCATAAATTGTGACTGATACTTATTTATAGTATACCTAATAGGGATCGGTAGTAAAGCCGATCCCTATTATATTAAAGGAAAACCAGTGGATTTATTGGCTCATTTCAACAAACGTTCCATGCCAGGTGTGTAAGAAAACTTGTCCATTGAAACCATTAACACTTAACATACCTGTTGGTGAACCATCTTTGAGGATGTCCATTGTATAGTAGCCGTAAAAAGGTGTTACATCTTCCGCAACCTGATAGCCGGGTAATTGCTCATCCAGGTAGCGTTGTGCTATTTCGCTGGCTTGTTGGGAAGAGATTGTCATACTTTCCTGTGGGTCATTACGCTGATTGTATCTGTTACCCATCATACCGCCATTATTCATCGCTCCATACTTTAGATTCCACATCATATTTGGGCCATATTCGGGAAAAACCGAAAGTGTGGCTGGATCGACTAATAATTCCATTGCACCAATACCGGTATCTTTCTCAATGATAAGCGCGTAGGAATTGTTATTAAAGATCATGATTTCCCCAACCTCTAAATTTGGATCATTTAAATTAGACAGGAAAGCGTCCACGGCTTGCTTGGTTTGATCTATAGTGAGGGGTTTAACATTCGGGTTGTTTTCCTGCCAATTTTCATTCATCATGCCAGGGCTATTGCCCATCATGCCATAACCGTTTCCCATCATGCCATAGCCATTATCCATCATGCCGTAACCGTCGTTGCCTATCATGCCGTGGCCATTGTCCATCCTGCCGCAACCGTTGTTGTTCATCATGCCATAGCCATTTTTCATCATTGAACCACCGTTATTGCTCATCATGCCATAGCCATTGTTCATCATGCCGTAGCCATTGCCTATCTTGCCTTGACGAAAGTCGCTTCTGCTATTATCCCAGCCTGATAGACCATTTCGAAACATGCTTTGCATTCCCCATCCTGAGGATCGACCAATCATCATACCTGCCCCAAAAAGGATCGCGCTGACAATCAATCCGCTAACTATGATAATTAATACTGATAAAGTTTTCTTCATTTTGCATTTACTCCTATCAATTGTTTTATGATTACATAATTTAGTTTACTTGTCGATCATAAAGTGTTGATGAAAATATTCTAAAGATTTTGTAAAGAAATCTGTTTTGTTTGTCGGTATCGATTCTGAATGATTTGTAGCATGAAATAA
>JBBQNI010000077.1:0-10733 GCA_038329785.1 Anaerolineales bacterium
CGATTGAATCCCTCAGACTCAAATTCATTTGAATGTACATCGGCAATTTTTCTTAGCTCCTTTAGTAAAACAACAAACATTTCCATCAAACTTACTGCGCTGCTCAAGACTCCGCTTGGTGAATGTGTAAAAATACCCAACCAACGCCGATGCTCTCTATCCTTAGACTTTATTGGAATTTGATAAATCTCTCGAATCACTGAAGCGTTAATCAGACAGTCCTTCAAAACCTGTTGCCTATAAAGAATTAAATCGATATTATCGAGACTTGTTAAAAGCGCTTCCTTTGAAATATCGAACAGAAAATGATCTCCAAGTGCCATTGTATTAAGTACGGAGATCAATTCAAGATCGCATATCAGGTCAGATGCATTTGTTGGCAACGGCTGCTGAGGATTGAAATCCCGATCTCTAAACATCAAGAATGCTTTCATTGAGCTATCCGCTCCTTGATCATGTTATAGGTAAGGTGATGCTTTTCTGCAATACTGATTGCGTATGCCAACCCGTCGGCTGGCAGACGGATAATTTTAAATGTTCTCATGGCAGGATTCTCAGGGACGACAGTGCTTACCATACTGACGGTTTGTTCACCTAATGTTGATAACTCATCAATAAATGACACAAATACACATAATGCATCAAGCTGTATGATCCTTTGTATGATTTCCTTACTCAAAAAAACAGCGTCCTTAAGAGTCGTTGATGTAAATATCTCGTTCATGATGAAGATACTGTTTGAAGTAGCTTGAGCCAAAATGGAATGGATACGGACAAGATCGTCTTGCAGCTTACCGCGAAGATTCCGGATATCCTCTTCTTTTTCAAAATGCGTGAAGATCTGATCAAATAGAAATAGCTGTGCATTCTTACCTGGAACTGGACAACCCAGACTGGCCAAATAATGAAGTTGGCCAAACATTCTGGCGAAAGTGGTTTTTCCACCTTGATTTGGCCCGGAAATTACGATGATTCGCTCTTTACCCTCCAGGTAAAAGTCATTACAAACCACAGGGGATTGATCGTATAAGCGCAAATTTGCCAGAGCGATATCGTATGTTTCATTAGCATGAATCTGCTTTTCTTGGGTAGATACCTTGGGAAAACAAAACTCCAATCCCTTCGATTTTAAGTTATCGATAAATTCGAGATACGATATATAAAACTGTATTTGTCGATCAAATGTCTGAACGGTTTCGTCAACAAAGCCATTGTGCTTCAAGAAAAACGAATCCAATTCCTTGAAAATATCAGGATAGAGTTTTGCCACAAAATCCAATATTTGTGCTTCTACATGGTTCATTCCTGAAGAAACAATGAGATCGACCCTATAATTTTTCACTTCCCCTTGTTTAAATTTCTCGAAGGTGCGCTCAACTTCCTTGCTATAATCAATCTCAGATTCATATTTACGGACTCTGACCCAGTTTCCCTTGATAATGACATTGTACTCGATGGACTCCAACCTCGTCTTGAGTTCTTTGGTTTCCTGGGTTAGTGTTGTAAATCGTTGCGAATGGGTATATTCTTCAGTAAAATTTGAGAAATCTACCAGACCTCTTGATTGGATCGGACTTTGTTTTAAATCATCTGTGAGGGAACTGATTGCTTCGCAATATATAATGGCAGCTTCTAAGACCCTTCCTTCCCGATGAAATTTGTAATAGAGCTTGCTTGCCATATTTATATATCGACGAATGAGCACCATTTTCTCTGCAAAAGATTTTATCTTTGTTAACAAGCTCTCAACCTCAAGATCCTGAAAAACTTCCTGCCTATATTCAATTGCATCAACGTCATCCAACGGTGAAAAAAAGAATGGTTTGAGGTTATATTCCTGTTTTCGGGCAGTGATGGCGTCAACAACCTGGTCGAGGTTTAAATCTACAAAGAATTCGGGGACGTCCGTACTCTCCCGACTTAATGTTCTGTCAATTTTTCCGAATAAGACACTATGATTTGCCATTCAATTTCTTCCTTTTGAAGTTGCAGCAACGCTCAGTTCCTCAGAATTTCAAGTACTCTGTAATTTTCAAAAATTCCAATTAACAAAAAAGCCTCTACTGAGCATTTGCTCCAGTAGAGGCTATCAGTCCGTTGACAGTTACGGCGAGCCTCATCGCCTTTTTTATTAAGTTATAGGTATTATACTTCAACTCGCTTCAGACGGCATTTTCTTGACGCAAGCATCCTTATCGCTTACAATGCTTTTTGAGTGATGAGGCTCACTTATCCCAACCGCCCTCGTGCTGATAGCCTCTGCCAACGACATATGTCGTAGACAGAGGTTTTTTATTTTGAATCGCAATATCGGAAGGAACGTACACTATTCTACATGGAAAAATTCTTATTAATTTCTGCCGGTGCAATATTAGGCGCAAACACTCGTTACTGGATCAGTGAC
This sequence comes from Anaerolineales bacterium, assembly GCA_038329785.1. Lineage (GTDB taxonomy): Bacteria > Chloroflexota > Anaerolineae > Anaerolineales > Anaerolineaceae > UBA6170. Next base: position 2,405 of record JBBQNI010000077.1, read on the forward strand.
TGGGCTTCCAAAAAGTTTGGTCTTGGTTTTCCCTACGGTACATTCATAATTAATCTAACTGGCTGTTTCTTGATAGGTTTTTTCCTAACTCTCGTTACTGAGCGTTTTGTGTTGGATCCGCGATGGCGTCTTCTGATTGCCATTGGTTTTTTAGGGGCATACACCACTTTTTCCACTTATGCCTATGAAAGCTTTGCTCTGTTATATCAAGGTCAATGGTTATCGGGAATGCTTAACCTTCTCGGAAGTACTATATTGGGCGTTATTGCTGTTGGATTAGGAGTCTTCCTTGGAAAATCACTATAATGATATGGAAAAGAAGGAGGTAGTCATGCCTGAACTATCCTTACAGAAAAAAGCACAACGTCTTCGCATTTACATCGGCGAGAGCGATCGTTGGCGTGGACATGCCCTGGATGGGGTATTGTTAGAAACCCTTCGCGCCCAAGGGATGGCAGGGGCAACCATTTTCCGCGGTGTGGCCGGATTTGGTGCACATTCTCGGATCCACACCGCCCGTATCGAAGTGCTATCCTTTGATCTGCCGATCGTTGTTGAATGTGTAGATTCTCCGGATAAGATCACGACTGTTTTGGATGTGGTTTATCCGATGGTACGGGAAGGCCTGATCACGATCGAAGATTTGCAAATTGTAAAATACACCCACCGCTACCTAAATCCACTTCCGGCTGATAAGTTAGTATCAGAAGTGATGACTAGTGAAGTTGTGACATTGACTCCAGAAATGTCAGTCCAACAAGCCTGGAATCAAATGCTAAAGAATCAGGTAAAAGCAACCCCCGTCATCGACTCTATCGGAAAAGTAGTGGGTATTCTAACAGACGAGGATCTATTGGAACGAGCTGGAGTTCATCAAAGGCTTTCAGTTGCCATCAGAATGGATACGAATGAAATCAACCAGGAACTCCATTCCTTGGAAGATTCAACTCTCAAAGTAAATGACGTGATGACGCATCCTGTCATCACAGTTCTCGAAAATGAAAGTTTAGGTTTGGCTACCTCTCGCATGGTGAAGTATGGAATGAAACGGTTACCTGTCGTAGACAGTGAAGGCAAGTTAGTCGGTGTTTTATCTCGTTTGGATATCTTACGACAGGTAGCCCAAACATCTTATGAAGTCCCAATCGCTCATATGCCTACTGGATCGGTTAGATTAGTAACGGATATCATGAGCTCCGAAATTCCAATAATCAACCAAGATGACGATTTGTCACTAATCGTCGAAAAATTTTCAAAGACAGAATCGCACAGATTGATCGTTGTAAATCAAGATGGAAAAGCCATAGGGTTAATCAGTGATTCAGATGTGGTCGCGCGGGTACAACCTCATCAACGACGTGGGATTCTGGAAGCTTTGAAAAATATCGGTAAACCACCTGCCGGCAAAGAAACCGCCTTCGATTTGATGTCTCCTGGCCCGCTTACTGTTGCACCCGAAATCACTGTAGTCGAAGCTCTAAAAATGATGTTGGCTGACGCGCGCAAATGGATGGTGGTGGTCAACGAGAAAGGTCATCCCCTGGGTTTGGTTGACAGACAGATGATGCTGGAAGCAATGGCTGTATTCGATAATAAGGAATAAGCCATTAATCAAGTCTCATAAAGATTTATCATTCGAGTGATTAAATCAACCGTTTTTACAGAGCGGCATTTAATCTTTCCCTGAATTTTCGACTGCTACTGATCTAAACTTACATCCATACACAGCCGGCTTCCCCACCATGTCCAGAACAATCTCTCAACGGTTTGCCACCAAATATCCGGGACTTCGTACCACTTTGCATCATCAGCGTTTTTTGGAATTTGCGGATCAGGAGAAGTGACTTTTGCCAGGTTACCCTCAGGATTGACGCCGACAGATGTGTATACCTCAGAATAAATCTAGCCAAGCGCAGTCAGGGAAAGCATCATTCCCCAACCACATCGTGAAGGTTCGACCGTTTTAGCAGCATCAATCCGGTCTGCGATAAATTCGAAATAGGTTAACCCCTTGGGAGCCTGGGGAACACTCATTGGATTTTCCTCCAAGACAGTATATCAGTGGAGAAACTCATCGCTATCTGGGACAGCAATACCTGCTTAAAGTACTGCTCAGCACTGATAAAAGCGAGTCTGTCACCTTTGATCGGGAGCAGCTTGTGGCGACTGTGTGCAGGTCGAGGGCGCGCGCCAAAAAACTGGTGGAAAATTGGTACCGTCAATGTGCTAAAGAAGTTTTTGATGAACGTGTGGCAGTCTGGTATCCGCATTTTGAGCGCTTTGGTTTTGATCCGCCAGTGGTGGTTGTCCGTCAAATGCGCTCTCGGTGGGGCAGTTGCACTGCCCAGGGGAAAATTACACTGAATCTGAAACTTATCATGGTCCCCAAACAACTGATAGACTATGTAATAGTCCACGAGCTCTGTCATCGGGTAGAACAAAATCACAGCAAACGGTTCTATGGATTGCTTGGTCGTGTCATGCCAGATTGGAAAGAACGCAAAGAAAAATTGAAACGGTTTGATTTTGGATAGGTTCGTTTAAAATATATTAGGATAGTTAATACAATCCTGTATTACATTCTAATCCGCTATAATTGCCATCCATTCAAACTGACCACAAAGATTTTGGCCCTTAAATAGGTTTTTATTGGTGCAATTGGCACGTATTTTAACCTTGGGGAATGGTGGAAATCCAAATATGCTGCCTGAGGAACATTCAGAATACACTTATCATTCTTAGCGCCCTCGTGCAAAGCACGTGCCTTGCTCGCTCGCTCTTCGAGTAGCGGATAATTAAAAAGTTCCAAAGCTCCAAACTCTTGCGCTTACCTTTGCACTAACAGACTCCTGAGCCGCACCCAATTTATAATGAAGAGCGCTGCGGCAATGCCGGCCAATATCCACAGCAGATTCATTTGGGGCTGAATGCCGCGCAGCATAATATCTTGCAGGGTTTTTATGCCATACGTGGTAGGCAATATCCAGGAAACAATTTTTGCCGGCCAGCGCATTTGATAAAGTTGTAAAAAGAAACCTGAAAAAAAGATGCTTGCCAATAAAAACACCATTGAAAACTGCACAGCCTGACTATCACTGCGCACAAAGCTGGAGATCAGAAACCCAAATCCCAGCGAAACCAGTACCACTAACCCGGCAGCCAGCGCCAGGTCATTCCAGTTGCCCAGCATCGGTACCCCCAACCCAAAATGAAGCAGTCCGGTCAGTATGGCGATCAGGACACCCAGGAAAATGAAAAAGCTGAGATATTTCCCGATTAAGATTTCAAAAGCGTTTGCGGGAGAGGCACGCATAACCTCCATCGTGCCGCTGAAGCGCTCGGATACAATCGACAAGGCTGCTAAAGAAATAGCGATGTGCTGTAAGAGCAGTGCCAGTACCGAAGGCACGTAAAAATGAACAGGTTTGATTTCTACTTCACTTAATGAGTGCATTTCATTTCTGAAGGGCGCAATCACGATCCTCGAATCCATGCTGACAAACTTACTGAGCTGGTTGTCCATGGTCTCCATTTGGGCTTCTTCACTCGGTGAAAGAGTTTCCGCAGCGGGAGTGGAAGAATTGTTTTCAGGGCTGGTCAGTGATTGTAATAACAGCCACAGGATGGCGGAGGAACTGGCTGAGTTCGCATTCGATGGGTTATTTGCAGCATCCGGATTATCCCCCTCTGGTATTTGCGCTTCCCCTTGGGCCAGCGCATGAATTTTCGTTTGGTAAGTTTGAGCCAGTTCTTTGCTCTGTTCCACGGATGTAATCAAAACATCGCGATTGGTTTGCTCTGTCAAGCGATTAACAATAATCTCAACATAACTGATTTCAAAGGGATCAATCTCTTGATGATAGAAGGTAAAGACGGATTGTTGATTGTCCTCGATATTTTTGGGTATGTTCGCAGGAACTACCATGACCAGATCCAATCGTCTGTTTTTTAATGCGAATATTGCCTCAGTTTTTTCAGTTGTCACATCCACGATTTCGATATTAGGAATGGGTTGGTCAGCAAAAGCATTTACGTACGCTTCCACATCTTTTTCCTCAGGTACGACGAAGGTAGTCCGTAAAGTTCGGTACGTATTTTGATAACTGACGCCAAATAGCAGCAGAATTAGAAATGGGCCCAATACCAGGATGCCCACCAGTCTTGGCTGGCTGACCACCGTAAAGAACTCCCTGGATATAAAGGCTGATATTCTAACGAAAAAACTAAGGATGTTATGAAAGAATCTGTGAATCATCGCGGTGCCTTTCGATTATCTGAACAAATACATCATCGAAGGAGGGTTCCAGTTTTTGAGCCTCTTTCACCGTAATCTCATTCTCCTGACACCAGCGTAACAGGGAAGGAAGACGCTCGGCTGCATCATCAACGATTACTTGCAGCGTCTGGCTATCCAACACCTGAACCTGACCTGCAGCCACATCTGATTGTCCGCGAATATCATCCATCTGAGCTGGAGATAGAGGATCTGCAAATTTTAATTCGATGATTTCCCCACCCATGCCAATTCGTTTCAGGTTTTCCGGGGTTTCGACCATTAATAAACGCCCATCTGACATAACCCCGACGTAATCACAATAAGCAGCTTCAGCGACGTACTGGGTGGTGATGAACAGAGTGTTGCCCTGACTTTTCAGGTCGTGAAAATGGTCCCAAAATTTCCTCCTCAAGATAGGGTCGATGCCTGCGGTTGGTTCATCCAGGAAAATCAATTCCGGATCGTGTAGCAGAGCAGCAGCCAAACTCAGGCGGCGTTGCATTCCGCCGGATAAATCCAAAGCCCGTTTCTTTTCGTGACCGGTCAGCTCTACCAGCTCCAGTATTTTGCGAATGCGGTGCTTACGGTGGCGTGTCATGCCGTAGAGGGATGCAACAAATGCCAGATTCTGCCAGACAGTGAGCCCATTCTGCAGCATGAATAATTGCGGCATGTACCCAATTCTTTCGCGATCATTTTGTGAAAAACGATGTGGCTGATGGCCAAAAACCAACGCAGAACCGGAGGTGGGCGGGTAGATACCCAGCAGCAAGCGCACGGTTGTCGTTTTCCCGCTGCCACTGGGGCCGATAAACCCGAAAACGGCATTTTTCGGTATCTTGATGGTGACATCTTCCACCCCAACCTGGTTGTTAAATTTTTTTGTTAATTCACTTGTTTCAATAATCCAATCAGATTGGCTCTCTATTTCCCGGGTAGCTATTGCCATGCGAACTCTTTCTCACTCGTGTAAAAATGGATGTAGTAATGAATTAACTAAAATCAGATCTTGATTGATATTCTATCAGGAAGTTCATCAAAAAGGGGCAGGGTTTTCCCGTAGGTTGTGACAGCTGACAACTTACAGTTAACAGCAGATCACTGAATATGCATTACCCATTATCGCATATAAGCCAGCATCCCGCGCAAGCATCCCGCGCAGCTATGAACTATGAGATATCACCTACTATGTCCCTTCTAAGACTTTCTTCCGTCTTATCTATAGCGCTAAAATTCACCATTCTCCGGGCCGGTATTAGAATAAACGGAAAGGACCTTCATGGTAGAAAGTGATATTCTTTTGAAAAATCGAGAAATATCCCCTCAATCACAAGAAACAAACCTGGTCAAAGCAGCCAGAGTCGATCCAAAAGCTTTTGGTGAGCTATACCAACTTTATGTCGAGCGTGTTTTTCGATACTTGTACAGCCGCCTTAGAAACGTGCATGATGCGGAGGATCTCACCGCGCAGACTTTCATTTCAGCCTTTGAATCTCTTCAGAAACTGAGGGATGATCGTCAATTTGCATCCTGGTTGTTCACCATTGCGCGCAACAAAGCCATGGATCACTTCCGGCATGTGAAACACACTGATTCTGACCTTGATACGACAAATGCGCATATTAAATACGATTTTCTATCGGCTGTGATTCAATCCGAGCAATCTGCAAGGCTGGCGAAGCTCATCCAGGCATTACCCGAGCAAGATCGCGAGTTGCTGCGTTTACGTTTTTTGGCCGAAATGAGTTTTCCGGAAATTGGCAGAATGCTTCATCTCAAAGAAGATACTGTCAAAAAATCAATTTATCGCTTACTGGCGCGACTACACAGCCAGTTGGAGGAATAAAATGGCCGAATGGAATATAACCCCACAATTTGAAGATAGTGTCCACCAATCGTTTGGTGTCCCAGAAATTCGCACCGAATTTGTAAATCAACTTGCTGCCGATTTACAAAAGCGCGCTCAAGGAAAGACCCAAAAAATTTCTACTTTTCCTAAATTGAGACCGGTTTGGACGGTAGCATTCTCCCTGCTCATTTTGCTGACCATTAGTACCCTGGCGATTGGACCACAACGGGTGTTTGCGGCAGTGCGCGGCCTGTTCGGTTATATCCCCGGTGTAGGTATCGTTGATCAAAGCGCCCCGATCCGCGTTTTGGCTGAGCCGGTAACTGTCATCCGCGATGAGATATCCATTACGGTGACTTCAGCAGCCCTGACCGGAGATAAGACCCATATCGAATACCGCATTTTCGGTGTGCCGGGTTCTGCCTACCCACAGCAGGAAGATCTGGGGGGCTGCACCACAGCGGAATACCTGCGTCTGCAGGATGGGATGCGGCTTGAGCGAATCGACAATGACTTTGCACCAGTTCCAGCTGGAATCGATACGGCAACCTTTGTTATTCCTTGTATCTTCAATACCTTACCAGGAACTACCCCGGAAAACTGGGAATTACCCTTGCGTTTTGTCCCTGCCCCACCCGACCTGACCGTGATGCCGGTGATCGAGCTTTCACCCTCTCCTCAGATCAGCCTTACCCAGAGTGCCATGACCAATGAGACATCAGATGCGCCTGCGGCTAGCCCGGTAATTGTAAATAAAGAGATCGAAACGAGTGATGGCTACATCTTGATCGGTCAGTTTCAGCCGCAAACCGTCCTTGGGGAATCCTTTCAGCCGACGGGCATGATGCAGATCACGGACGCGACCGGGAAGATTATTTCGTACTCCTACCCAGAGGGTGTGAACGAGGGGATTAATGAGGTAGAAAACGGAAATCCTGGCTCTGGTTGGGCTGCGCAGTTCCAAGCCGCCGACTTGACCTATCCACTAACCATCAGTTTCTCAGGCGTTCTACTATCTCCGGCTGACCCAAACGCCAGGACTGAATTCACCTTTGATGCCGGCTCCAATCCGCAACCCGGTCAGGAGTGGACTCTCAATCAAGAAATCCAACTCGCCGGGCATTCCCTCAAGCTGGTCTTGATCACAGCCGATTCGCGGGGTGGCTACTCCTTCCATTTTGAAGCTGACCCAGAAGTATTCAGGGCCGACGTCCAAATAATGGGATATACACCCAATGGCGGAGGCGGTGGAGGCGGAGGAGGTCTGACAAATGGCACCTTCAATACAAGTCTGAGCTATGCACAACTCCCAACCGGTGAATTGACGGTCGTTCTTTCCAACCTGACCCTCATCGGTGACCTCGTCACCTGGCAAAGCCAGTGGTCCCCGACTACGCCGCGCACAGATTTAACAGCCAACCCGATCTCCCAACCCGGCGTGTGTCTGACGACAGATTCCCTTTCAAACCTCCAACCAGCTCCTGAACCATTGTTAAATGGAAAAGCCCTGATTTATGAAAAGCTGGATACAGGTGCCTGGGGTCTGGCAGTCTACAATCTGGATGGGAGTCAGAAACAGGTTGTGGTTCCAAATGGGAATTGGGGATCGCTTTCGCCGGATGGCAGCCAGGTAGCTTATTCGTCCACAGACAACAGTATTCACATTGTTGATGTGACGACAGCGCAGACAGAGAAAGTTTTGCCAGGCGCCGGCGGGTTTAACCTGCACTGGTCACCGGATGGGAATCGGATTGCTTATGTGGGGATAGGTGACGGTTCGATTAATAGTGTCTTTGTTATCAATACCGACGGTACCCAGATAAACAACATCTCTGACTTGAGCTATGAAGCCATTATCGGCTGGGCCCCGGACGGAAATCAAATCTACTTTGCAGCACCCTATACAGGTGGCGCTGCCTGGAAAGTATATGCCTATGATTTCTCCAGCGGAACTGCAACAGAGCAGTTTACGATTGAAAACGGTACAGCGAAGTTCCTTAATCCCAAGCTCTCACCAGATGGGAACTGGATCGCATACCGTGGCAGAGATAACAGCAGCATCTATCTGGTTCATCCCGATGGCAGTGATATGCATTTGCTGGTGGATAATGCCAATGCAGTTGGGGTTGAATGGAGCCGATCAAGCTGGCTGGGTGTGAGCCTGCGGAATTTAGATTCCGACGAGTCGACGATCATCTTAATCA
>JBBQNI010000078.1:0-10326 GCA_038329785.1 Anaerolineales bacterium
AGAAATCTATCTATCAGCGATGGTTCCGCCGTTTCGGGGGGTGGTGTCTACTTGGCTGGCGGAAATCTGGTGGTCGATAACTGTGTCATTGATCACAACTCGGCAGATTTTGGGGCTGGCGCTTACGTTAACGGCAATGTCCGATTATCTGAATCGGAAGTTTCTTTCAATACCGCGTCAACAGACGGGGGTGGCCTTTTTGTGGTAGAAGATTTTCTGTCTACAAATTCAACCCTGGAAAACAATCAAGCCAACCGGCATGGTGGCGCTGTCCATGTTCAGAATGGTGACACTATATTGGAAGATACATTTTTTAGTCAAAATATAGCCAGGGCCGGAAATGGGGGCGGTATCAATATAAACAACAGCCTTCAAGTTACCCGGACGACCTTTGATTACAATATCAGCGGCGGATTTGGGGGGGCTATTAACCAGTGGAATAATGACTCCAACATTTCCGTACTATTGGATTTCGCTACCTTCCAATACAATCAAGCTGTTTTGCAAGGTGGTGCCATTAATATCCAATAGGGAGCCAGTACGACCATCAGCAATAGCAGCTTCGCAAGCAATTCTGCCGACACCAAAGATAGCCGCGACGCAATCGGTGGAGCTATTTTCTTTGAAAATATCACCAGCAATAGTTCATTAACCATCACAAACAGTGAATTCACAAAAAACTATTTGGCGTGTTCAGGATGCGGCAGTATGAATGGAGGAGCAATATATGCGCATACATCCGTGGGCGGCCTGACTACGATTCAAGATACTATTTTCACTGAGAATAATGGTTGGAATGGCGGAGCAATATATGCTTTTAATGCGCAGGTCGAACGAACCACATTTACGCGGAATATTTCAGGATATGGGGGTGGTACTAACCTGCTGGGTACTTCTTCCGTTTCGAATTGTTTCTTTGAAAATAACCACGGCGTAAATCAAGGGGGTGCACTGATTTCAGCCGGTCAGGATTCGTCGCTTGAGATCAAAGATACGATCTTCTCTGCAAATAGAACTGGAACCCAATCTGGGGCCGTAATTGAAATTGGTGCCACGACTGCTGAACTCAAGAATGTTGCCATAATTAATTCTTTACCCAATGACGGTGCAGCGATTGATGTGTACGGGCTACCAAATGGCGCGGTCTCATTTGATCATATAACCATCAATACTGTGACGAGTTTAAATGGTGTGGTTTCACACGGAATCCGTATTGTTGACCGTGTCAATTTCAACATACGAAATTCAATTTTTGCCAATATCAGTCAGGGGGATGCAATTCAGACTTCAGGGACAACCGCTGTCAACCTGGATCATGTTCTTTTCTACAATAATTTGACAGATACAAGAGGAGATGGAATTACATCGAACGGATTACTTTATTCTGATCCGCGGTTTTCGCTAGATGGCTATCATATCCTTTCTGACTCTCCAGCCATTAACCATGGGATTTTGACAACACTCACAAAGGATATCGATGGCGATTTACGCGATTCCCTGCCGGATATCGGCGTAGATGAGTATCGCTTGTATGTTTATTTACCTGTTTTACTGCGGTAGGGGTAGAGAAATGAGATTTGGGAAATGAGAGAGAGTTCTGAGTAATGCGGGCACACTATCCGCGAAGAAATCGAAGACCGACGGGGCAATCGCTTTGCAGAGAAGGCGCGCCAAAACTGATTCACTAATCAATAAACATCTGCCTGTCTTCTTTACTCATTCCTTATTACCTTTCTTCTAATTGAAATTAACAATCACAACAATGTAATTCATTAACCCATCAGTAATTATTAAGTAGTTAAAAAGTATTGAATATGAATCACATGCAAATTTTGCACGCTATAGGGGTGCAAAAAATGCATTTACTAGGGGTGCAAATTTTGCATGCCGGCGCCAGGAGGAAAAATTTACCTTCTGGCCTGCGGGTAAAAGCTGCCATCAGGCCTTAAGGCAAAATAATCACTCTGGCCTAGATGCAATAATTGCATTCTGGCTAAGCTCTTTTTCAAAACCAATCCAAATAATGCGCATAGATTAATTAATTTGCCAAACATCACTTTTTTTTGGATATGTGTCATAATTGCTGTTCTTTATATGACAGCAGTAACTTGCATTTTTTGTTTACTTTGCTACAATGATAGTGGAAGGGGGATACCTTCTATTATTTTGGATTATTTGCATGTATTTTTCTTAACGATGAGTATTTATCTCATGGGGCAAGGTTGCTACCCCTGGCAATTTTGCCCCAACCTCTTTAACGCTCAATAATTCCGATAGGGTGATTGTTAAATAAATGGATGCCTGTATTCTTAATATCACACCGCCGGCGGTGGTACGTTTTCCTTGGCTTTGTAGAGCAGCTGGTCTGCAAGATAAATCAATTCAGGCAATTCCAACCCGTCATCCGGATAACTTGCCAGACCATAGGAAAAAGAAAGACACTCACTGATTAATGGGCGCACCGGCACCTGACAGTTTCTAACCCGTTCAAGCAGCAATTCAATTGTTTCACGCGCCTGCCCCCGTGTGCTTTCCGGAAAAAGGATGATGAACTCATCACCGCCAAATCTTGCCAAAAAATCCGTTTTGCGCAGGGTATCGCTCATGCATTGGGCCAGCAGGCGCAGCGAATCATCACCAGTGGCGTGGCCATAGGTGTCATTGATGCGCTTGAATCCATTAAAATCCAGCATGGCTACGCAGAAGGTGCGTTCGTAGCGGCGGGCCAGATCAAGTGTTTTTTGGGCTTCCCATTCAAATGAGCGCCGGTTGGCCAGGTTGGTGAGCGGATCGGTGAAGGCTTGCAAAGCTATTTCAGCGTGCATGTGAACATTCTGGATCACATGGGCGGCCTGAATGGCCAATCGATTAAGAATTTCAACTTCATGATTATTAATGCTGCCCGGAGCGAGTTTGGCCAATGTCATCACCCCCAGGACATTGTGATTGACGATCAGCGGGATGCCAATGATGCTGCCGCACCAACCCTCAGGTGAATTTGCAAAGAGGGGATGATTGCACATATCCTTGACCAGAATCATTTCTCCGCTGCGTGCTACGGTATAGGTGAGGCCATTTTGCCGTGGTTCAGCCCAGGCTTTGCCGGTCGACCCATCCTGAAAAAGGGCCGCGCCAAATTGCAATTTGTCATTGTCATATAAAAAGATATGGGCATCATTGACCAGGGGCAACAATTTCAAGGCATTGATCAAAATGGCATTAAGTACAGCCTCCAGTTCAAGACTTTCGGTCATGCTCAGGCTGGCACGCAGCATCTGGTCCAGTTCGTTATTTTTTTTCTCAGAGACTTCAACGCGTATTTGCCATTTTAAAACATTCGACAACAAAATCGCCACCTCGCCGGCCATTTGCAGATCCTCGCTGCCAAATGGGGGTTGATCAGCCGAGCGGTAAAGTATGAAGATTCCGTTAATATCTTTTTCAAATTGGATTGGAATGGACATACTACTCTGGATGTGATTTCTTTCTGCCCATTCAGTTGTCTCCGGGTTGATCTGTCTCATTTCGGTATTCGTGATGATGCGTGGTTGGCTACTGCGTTGATAGACCAGCGAAATTTCATTAAAATCAACCTCGTGCACCTTTGACGTAAACAAATCGGGGGGAGACCAGGAAAGCCACTTGACGCCAAAGCCCTTGCCGCTTTGTAAGGCAGCATACGTACTACCGAAAAGGCAGTAGTTTTTCACCAGCCACTGATTGGCAAAATCAATTGTCTGCTGGCTGGTTTCAAGATATCTTAACCCTTTAAGCAGGCTGGCTAATGGGGAATGGATCTGAGATTCCACGGATAACCTTTCTTCACCGGTCAGAAATTGACTTATTCCGACCTCTCTGGCGCTAATTTAGTATAAAATATAACAAATCAAGCCTCTTTTTTCAATAATAACTATAATGAATCGATTGGAGAATGGATGATCAGGCGGAAATGATTACCTGCCACACCATAACGAAATGTATCCAGCGATATTTATAGTGAAAAGAACACTCTTTCCGGGCTGTAGTTTCTTTGTGGGGGTTGCCAATGTCAACGACTGAATTTCTTATACTTTGATTAAAATATTTAGGATAATCCTAAAAATTTGAAAAATGTCGATACATCCATTTACCATGAAAGTTACAAATCATGGATAATATATATTTGTGATTGTCAGGCAATCCCATTGGCGAGGAGAGTTGGAGAGAATTCATGCAGAAAATCAGTATCATTATTCCGGTTTTTAACGAAGAAAATTATATTCCCATTACCCTGGCAAAAGTGTTGGCTGCTAATACACTTGACATGCAAAAAGAAATCGTGGTTGTGGATGATGGGTCTGCGGATCGAACAGCCGCTATCGTTCAAGAATTCGCATCCAGCCATCCCGAAGTGGTTTTTTTCAAGCAGCCGGTCAACATGGGTAAAGGTGCAGCCTTGCGGCGTGGCTTTGCAGAGGCGACTGGCGATATTATCCTGATTCAAGACGCCGATCTGGAATATGACCCCGAAGACTATCCAATGCTGATTAAACCCATCAAGGATGGGAAAGCCGATGTGGTCTATGGATCGCGATTTCTAGGGGGACCGCATCGGGTAATGTATTACTGGCATTACCTTGGCAATCAGCTTTTGACTTTGCTTTCTAACATGACCAGTAATCTCAACCTGAGTGATATGGAAACCGGGTATAAGGTCTTTAAAAAAGAAGTGATCAAGCCGATTCCGTTGCGATCCAACCGTTTTGGTTTTGAGCCTGAGATCACAGCCAAAATCGCCCGCCGAAACTGGCGTATTTTTGAAACACCTATTTCCTATTACGGGCGCTCTTATGCAGAAGGGAAAAAAATTGGCTGGAAGGACGGATTTCAGGCAATCTACTGTATCATCCGTTATGCCATTGCGGATTAGAAAGAAGTAAAGAGAGAGGAGCTGCGAGGTTTGAGGGGGTATGGCGGCTTGTGGAAATAATGCTTGATTTTCGTATAGCCGTCAAATTGTGTTTTTGAATTTTTTCCCTTGTCAATTTTAATTTGCCATTCAAGTCTTTTATTACCGGGATTCATGAGTGCAGATGGAAGGGAGATATGGAATGGCCCTGCGCATATGGGGAAGGTTTTGACCGAATTATTTAGAGCACCAAAAGGGTTAAACTCCGTTTGCGCACCTGCATTGGCGCGGCGGACATATTTGTTGTGCGGATAAACAAATTGCCTTACTCGCGATCCGGTATATCAACTTGATTACAACCTTTGTATAATCACTTCCCGGCTGCCCATTTACTGGTAAGATTAAATCTGGTAATTGATTTTTGCATGAAAACGAAGGAGCGCCGCAGGTATGAATAATTTTGAATATTGGAACCCAACCCGTATCGTATTTGGTGCTGGTACCATAGCCGAATTGAAAGACCTTGTCCCAGCGGATGCGAAGATATTGCTTTTATATGGCGGCGGTTCTATTTTTAAGAATGGTGTTTATGATCAAGTCCAAAAAGCCCTGGGTGGCAGACAAATACTCGAATTTGGTGGGATAGAACCGAACCCAACCTACGAAACGCTGATGAAGGCGGTAGAGATTGTTCGCAAAGAAAAGGTTGATTTCCTTTTATCGGTTGGCGGCGGTTCAGTGCTGGATGGTACCAAATTCGTGGCTGCAGCCGTTCCGTATGAGGGCGAGGATCCCTGGGATATCCTGGCAAATGATGCCAAGATTAAAACCGCAATTCCCTTTGGCAGTGTATTGACCTTGCCGGCGACAGGGTCGGAGATGAATTCCGGGGGTGTCATCTCGCGTAAATCCAGTCAGGAAAAACGTGATTTTGGTTCACCATTGACCTTCCCGCGCTTTTCGATCCTTGACCCAACCAGCACCTACTCGCTGCCGGCCAGACAGGTGCGCAACGGTATTGTGGATACATTTGTACACGTGGTTGAGCAATACATGACCTACCCGCTTGAGACACCTTTGCAAGATCGTCAGGCAGAAGCCATCCTCCTCACCCTGGTCGAAAATGCCGAAAATATCCTGGCCGAGCCGAAACAATATGATGCCATGGCAACCTTCATGTGGTCAGCCACACAGGCGTTGAATGGCCTCATTGGATGTGGCGTGGTGCAGGACTGGGCAACTCACATCATTGGGCACGAAATCACAGCATTTTATGGGCTTGATCACGCCGAAACGCTGGCGATCATCTACCCGGCCCTTTTGCGCTATAAAAGCGATATCAAGCGAGAAAAACTGCTGCAATATGGGGAACGGATTTTTGGAATCTCCGAAGGCAGTCCTGCAGAGCGGGTTGAAGCGGCCATTGCGGCTACAGAACAGTTCTTCCATAAAATTGGCATGCCCACCACACTTGCTGATTACAAGATTGAGGCGGAGCTGGCGGCAGAACGGATCGCCGAACGCATGGCTGCGCGGGACAATAAGATCGGCGAGCACGCTGATATTTTGCCGCAGGATGTACGCCAGATTGTACTGGATGCCGCCTAGCGGAAAGGATTTTTTATGTCTGCAAGTGAAGTTCTTCGCAAAGAATTAACTGCCCTTCTACGTGGTGGGCAAGCCCATCTTGGCTTCAGAGCCGTAGATAATTTTCACGCCCAGCATTACAACACACTCATCCCCAACATGCCCTACACCTTCTGGCATCTGCTCGAGCATATCCGCCGGACACAACGCGATATCATTGGTTTCATTATCCGACCGGATTACCAGGAATTGCGTTGGCCGCAGGATTATTGGCCGGCAGTTGATGAGCAGGCAACGGCAGAGGACTGGCAGACCACGGTGACAGCCATTCAAGCTGACCTGAATACATTGGAAGCAATGGTTCAGGACGAAGGCATCGACCTGGCGGCCGAACTGCCTTTTGCGCCCGGGTACACCTACCTGCGTGAAGTGCTGCTAGTTGCCGACCACAATGCTTACCACATTGGTGAGTTTGCCATTGCGCGCGGCATCTTGGATCTTTGGGAGAATGCGTAGCAAGCGGTTAACTGACAGGAAGTATGAGCCCGTGCCGTGTTTCCAAAAAATGTTACGCAGAAGCTGAGACTAGAACTGTAATTGTCGCTCATGATCACCAATCGACTTGGGAGGAATTTGAGTGTCTGGCTCAGATTCGTGTTATCAACAATGCTGACAAGACCCCCAATCCGAGCTTCGCAACTCGCATTAAGACGCGCTTCATTTCACCAACCTAGTACGGACTAACCGCGAATCTCAGCTAAGGGAACTAGCGCAGAAGCTGAGACTAGAACTGAGAAACCTGCCAATGATCACCCATTCACATGGGTGTGAACTGAGTTTCTGGCTCAAATTCGGGTTTTCACAAAGTTGATCCAACACCTAATCCGCCATAGGCACGCAAAGCCAGCTTCGCAACTCGCATTCAGACAAGCATCATTTCACCAACCTCGTACGGACTTAGCGCGAATCTCAGCTAGGAGAACAAGCGCAGAAGCTGAGACTGTGGGTGAAAATGTCGCTCATGACCACTAATCGGCTTGGGAGGAAACAGTCAAGAGTCATGTGGGCAGCATCCTCTCCAAGCTAGGCCTCACCAGCCGCTCTCAAGCAGCCCTCTTTGCACTGCGTCGTGGCTGGCTGAAGGTGGAAGAGTTGTAATTACCTGATCGTATTGATCGTTGTCGTTGGATCTGGTTATTCTTTCGTCGCCAAGGAAACGAAAAGTATCAATAAATTTACCATACAAGAGTGGGCATGTGGGACAAAACAGAGTATTGGCTACGAGGGCAACATATCGAGTAGCTAGATGGTTTCCTGAGTGACCAACACCCATGAGAAAATTTGCAAGCGAGGCTGATGGTAATCGAGAATTCCCAGCCTAATTTCATGGTTCCCTAAAAGGTGATGATTGTTGGGCACTCAGCAAATGATCAAGTGAACCAGCAATAAACCTTTGCATTCTATGGATTCTCCAAATCCAACGTACCCAACCTTCCTATGAATCGAACCACAACGTGGGTTAATAAGGGAATTGTAGGTTGGGCATGTCGGACGGAACAGAGCGATGGCTAGGAATACGACAAGTAGATTGTCGAGCTGGTTGCCTGAGTGCCCAACACCAATGGACAAGTTCACGAGCGAGGCTGATGGGAACCGAAAATCCCCACCTAATTTCATGGTTCCCTAAAAGGTGATGATTGCTGGGCACTCAGCAAACGATCAAGTATTTCCGAATTAATCCACTGCTATCTGTGAGATCTTCCAGTCGGACGTGCCCAATCTACGAATTCTAGATAGGACCAGTGTTGTGGAGCATGGCGCAAAGAAGCTATGGTGCCTAAGAAAACGGACTACAAATTGGGCGGATAAGGAGATGTAGAGTTATTGATTTATATACGGCAATGCCGTATAATTGGTTCATGGAGTTCATTGAAGCCTCCTTATTCACCAAGTATGTTTAAACTTACCTGACTGATGATGAATACCTGGGACTACAAAGTTATTTACCACAATTCCCCGAGTCCGGAAAAGTCGTTCCTGGTTCAGGTAGTGTCCGAAAACTGTGATGGTGGATGGCAGGAACAGGTAAAAGAGGTGGTGTTCGGGTTATTTATTATTTTAAAAAACAAGATGACGAAATCTGGTTATTGACAATCTATAGTAAAAGAGAAACAGAAAATATTCCAGCTCATATCTTGCGGAAAATTGCAGAGGAAATACAAAATGTCTAAACGTGATATTGGTCAGGAAATACTGGATGGAATTCAAGAGATCAAAGCCTTCAAAGCGGGGCATGGCACCTTGCGTACTCACTCGTTTAAAGAACCTGCAGCACCCCAGGTGATTCGTGCTAATCTCAATTTATCCCAGTCGGCATTTGCAGGTTTGATGGGTGTTAGCTTACGAACTCTTCAAGACTGGGAGCAAGGCCGGCGAAAACCTAGCGGCCCTGCTGAAGCATTGTTACGGATTGCAGAACAAAAGCCTGAAGTATTTTTGGAACTAGCATAAAAAAAGTATAAATGTTCAATCGATTGCAGCAAGAGCTTGATGCAAACTGTGTGTGATGGGATTTTCCTTGGAACTTGCAGAATAAACGGCTACCCGCTTTCAGCACTCCCCTCCCTCACTCAGAGGCGCTGATCGTGTAAATCCCAGATTTGATGTGCGAACCCTTCAATAAAATAGCGGTCATGTACTACTGCCAGCACACTTCCATCAAACTGTGCCAGGGCAGCTTCAAAATTGGTACGGGAGGGGATATCAAGGTGGTTGATGGGTTCGTCCAGCAGCAGGAAATTACAACCTGCCGCTACCATGCAGGCTAAAGCCAGACGCGCCCGCTCGCCGTACGACATATTCGCGACCGGTACAAAGACTTCATCCCCGATGAAGAGATAGAGTGAAAGGAAGCGGCGCAATTCAGTCTTACTGCCGGCACTAACTTTTTGCAGTGATTGCTGGGCATTCAATTCCAACTCCAGTTCGTTTTGTTCCTGGGACATCAACCCGGGCTGAATGGAGCTCCCCAAATGATAAGTACCGCCCAATGGCGCAATTTGCCCGCTGACCGTCTTAATCAGACTGGTTTTCCCGCTGCCGTTGGCGCCGGTCAGTGCGATATGCTGACCATACCGCAGCGTGAGGTTGACCTGATCTATAAGCGTCAGGCCGGGGTACCCCACGTGCAAATCCTCCATCACCAGCACTTCGCGGCTGCGAACCTGTGGCTGATCAAAGGCTACATGCATCTGCCAACTGCGGGCAGGTTTATCGATCTTTTCTTCATTGAGCAGTTTTTCGACCCGCTTTTCGATGTTTTTCGCTTTTTGCACAACTTCCTTGCCCCGATCCGCAAAGAAGCCAATCGAAAAGCCATCGGTATTTTCCGGGTCGGTCTTGCCACCTTTATGATAACGATTGCGGGAGCGTATTTCCCGGGCGGAGTGTTGTAAGCGACGAATCTGATCTTGCTGGTCTTTGAATGCTTGAATTTGTTGTTCACGCTCGAGCGTTTTCTGTCCAAGATAGTCATCATAATTGCCATTAAAAATACGCATTTCGTGCCCATGCTCATCCAGTTCAAGAACCCCGTTGACGGTATGATTAAGGAAGGCGCGGTCATGACTGACCAATAGAATTCCGCCGGGGAAGGTGCTGATCCAATCTTCCAACCAGGTCAGCATGTCAAAATCAAGGTGGTTGGTAGGCTCATCCAGCAGCAAGAAATCGGGGTTATTCAGCAATACAGAAGCCAGCATCAAGCGTGTCTTTTGCCCACCGCTCAAATGGTTGACAGGTGTATTCTGTGGCAGTGAGTCCAAACCCAGAGCAGCCAGGGTGACCGGCAG
>JBBQNI010000079.1:0-10047 GCA_038329785.1 Anaerolineales bacterium
GTTTATGTGTATATAATACCATAATCGTGTGTATTATTCAAAGGCTGATTGTCTCTCTCAAGTTGCCGAGTCGGGCTTAATGCTCCCTGCAGCACGAATAGCGCTTCCTGCTATACTATCCCTATGATCGAGATTAAACCCTTATTCTCTCTTCCTGACGAGGAACTCGCCTTCACCCACGTTCGTGCTTCCGGCCCGGGGGACCAGAATGTCAACAAGGTTTTGATCGGCAATATCGCGGTCGGGATAATCAATCATAATGACGACGAAGGGTTGAAGGGGTATATATTATGATCAACTGGATTTATTTTCCCCTATGTGATCGCCCAACAAAATTGGCTGTTGATGTTGTTAGCGTGTTTGAGGCCGTCGCAGATGAAATCGATTCTGAGACAAATTTAGTGCAGGTTAGCAATATGGTTCTTCGGATAGTTCGCAATGGGCTGGTTGAATTGGGATTCCTGGTCGAATCAGGAAGAAAAGCGAACGAGATAATCAAAGTGCCGGTATTATATGGAAGAGAAGGGAAACTTGAACAATCATTTGAAGCAGATGCATATTGCGAACAGGAGGGTTTTGTTATCGAGGTTGAAGCCGGTAGGGCAGTCGCTAACAATCAATTTTTGAAGGATCTTTTTCAAGCCTGCATGATGCACGGGGTGGATTACGCGGCAATCGCTGTGCGTAATAAATACCGAATTAGTAATGACTATGAAAAAGTGCAAACATTTTTTGAAACGTTATATACCAGTCAACGGCTAACCTTGACTTAAAAGGAATAATAGCTTGTACAACCAATTGTCAAAGGATTGAAATTTGGATAATTTGTTGTGAGATGTAAGAGTCATCAACCAATATAGAGCATCCTGCATTGGTTGTATATGACCGAAATCATTGCCCCTGATTGTCATAAAAATAAAAAAGATGGTTCCATAATTCATGTTATTGAGGAGGTACCGATAAAAACCCTAGCCTTGGATCAACTCAAGGAGCTGATGCAACAAACGGCAAGTCCAAGTATATCGATTTTCTTGCCAACACATCGCTCCGGTCAGGAAATCCAGCAAAATCCGATACGCTTTAAAAACCTTCTTCGTGAGGTAGAAAAGCAGTTTTTGGAGAGCGGGATGGGACCTCGCGAAGTAAATGTGTTGCTCCAACCCGCGCAAGCATTATTAGAGGATAGCTATTTCTGGGAGCACCAGTACGAAGGATTGGTTGTGTTTTTGGCCGCAGATGACTTCCATTACTATCGCCTTCCATTTGGTGTCGAGGAGTTACTTGTCATCGATCGATCTTATTATATTAAACCAGTCTTGCCGCTGTTCACGAATGATGGACATTACTTTATCCTGGCAATTAGCCAAAATGCAGTTTGTCTGTTTGAGGGAACACGCCGCGGTGTGCGGCAAATAGAGCTACCGAATGGGACGCCTGAAAGCCTGGAGGAAGCACTCGAATTGGATGATCCACAAAAACAATTACAGCTTCATGCAGGATCGGCGACAGGTGTGGGGCGAGATGCTACTTTCTATGGGCAAGGTCCCGGCGAGGAGGAACAGAAGGTTTGGATTGAGCGATATCTCAACCTGGTGGGTATTGGCCTCAAAGAAATTTTTCGTGAACAGCAACCCCCACTTATCTTGGCTGGTGTCGACTATTTGCTGCCGATTTATCGGAAAGTCAGCGACTATGTGAATATTTTGCAAGAAAGTATCATAGGAAGGCCTGAACATTTGTGCCCTGAAGAATTACAGAAACAGGCCTGGCCAATAGCAGAAGCCTATTTCTGTAAGGAGACAGAAAAGGCTATGGAGCAATATCAGCAGCTTGCCGGTACAGATAAAGCAACGGATAACATTGATGCGATTATCGCTGCAGCGTTTAATGCGCGTGTTGACAAACTTATTTTAGCTGTCGAGACGCAGAAATGGGGTGCATTTAATCCTGACATTGGGAACGTTATTCGTAATTTGGAAGGGCAGAGAAAAGTAGATGATATTGTCCTGTTAGATTTCGTGGCGTTGAAGACACTTCAAAATAATGGAACCGTTTACGGCCTTTCTCAGAAGGAAATGCCAAAGGATTCACCAGTTGCAACTTTTTTCCATTATTAGTTTTGGTAAATCTATCTATTCACTTCTATTGTATTCTAAAAAACAAAGGAATAAAAAATGGACAAATTAAATTTTCCCATTGAATTTAATAACGAAATCGATGAAGTAAAGAAAAGCGAGAACGAGATTTACACATTGGCCGCAGATCGGCTTAGTAAATTGGCGGAAGGTCACAATGACATTTTAGGCGCGGTTATTAACTTGAAGCAACCTGCCAAAGAACGTGAGACTGATTATATGAACGAAGTGACAATTGTCGTCTATATGGGATCAGACCATATAGCAGCTACCGAAAAAGGTGAGCAGTTTCAAGCCACATTGAATGGCGCTTTAGGTGCTGTTGAACGGCAAGTTCGTGAACGTCGTACTCAAGAGCGGAATTACTAAACCACCCATCTCGATCACTTTAACGATGATAGAATGGAGCCAGTTTGTAAGACTCCAAAAGGGAGTACAGCCATGAACGATTCCCAACACTGGAATTTTACCTGTAAAACATGCGGCGGCCACAATTTGACTGTCTCTCGCGTTTGGAATATCCTGGCCGGGCTTGAAAGTGAAAGCTGGCAGGAATGGGGTCCACTTGAGGCTAATCATCACTGGCGCTTTAAATTCAAGGAAAAGATCGAGGAAAATAAGAAAGAGAAAGATGAGCGATGGAACTTTAGTGCATATACAAAAGACAATTCGTCCTCTAAACCAGAAGATTATGAAATATTCGAGCCAAGGGACAACCCGGGAAATGACAAGTTTTATGTGAATTGCGCTAGCTGTGATCGCGAGATCGAATTTGGCTGGTCGCAACCCAATCGTGGAGGAGGTATCTTTCCCGTGGAATGTGCTGACTTCGTTCCCGGAAAAATCTGGCCGGAACCCAGATATTTGGATTTTTGGCATCAGAACCACTGGCTGGAAGCTGACCAGCCATAAGCAGCCGGCCTGAGCGGGTGATTAAAACATGTCAAGGAAAACAAAAAAATGAATACAGGGGCCTTGGTCGGTTGGGTAGCCAGCCTGATTATGAAGACTAATAGTCGACAGGGGCTGATCGTCGATATTATTGTCGGCATTGTGGGTGCGTTCGTAGGCGGTTTCATCCTGAGCCCACTATTCAACGTCAGCGGCACTTAAAAAGCTCCGAAAGGCCTGCTCAGCTGCGCTGGTCATCCTCCTCATCAGCCATCTAGACGCCCGTCATCAAGCAGCCCTATCCGCCGGGGCAGATACGTTTATAAGTAAAGGGGAGATGCCCGAGCGCCTGGCCGAAGGCTTGCTAGCCGTTGCTGCAAGCATTTGAAATTGATGACATCACAGTTGATGAGAGACTTGAGATTCAACTCATTAAGACTGTCCTGAGCATTAGTGTACATTGGGACAGCTTTTTCCAACAATTAGGAGAAATTTCTATTGCTTAATTAAGCTGAATCCTGTAAATTAACAACAGGATAAAGTCTCTTGAGTTTACAACGAGCATCATCGTTTGTAAAACACCAATCAATGCCAACTTGCTTTTGATTTCGATGAAGTTCCCAAGTAGCGACTTTTTCGGTAACAATATTAATATCGGCCATTCGTGGTTTTAGGCATTGTCTGCAAAGAATCGATAATTCACGCTCAGCGATATTTAGCCAGCTTCCATGAACCGGCGTATAGTGCCACTCGATTTTCTCAGTAATTCGGCGTGCTTCGTTCGGTGGAAATTGTTCGTACAAACAAGCATTGTGATGAATGCTGAGGTTATCAGTGACCAAAACAATTTTTTCTGCATCCGGATAAATATCGTCCACTAATTCTTTCAAGATCACGGCAAAATCCACTTATCTCCGTTGTTCCCGAACCCAAAATATTCGATATCCAGCTAAAGGCTCAACTGCCAGGTAGAGTGCCAAAGTACCTCTGCGGGAATGAGTTTCCTGGTTTAGGAACAATGCTCCCATTAAAAGGAAATTGGCACAGCAAAATGCATAGGTTGTTGTCCAATAAAAACTTAAGAAAACGTTGATAAAAGGTAATATGTTTCATATGGGATAATAGACATTTTTTGTCTATTATCCCATATGAAAATCAATCAACGCCTCTGCCTTCCTGCTATACTATCCCTATGATCGAAATCACGCCCGCACTTTCTCTGCATGACGAGGAACTGGCCTTTACTTACATTCGTGCCTCCGGACCGGGGGGACAGAATGTCAACAAGGTTTCCTCGGCGGTGCAGCTGCGCTTTGATGTGCGTAACTCGCCCTCCCTGCCGGCAGAGATCAAAGAACGCCTGATCAAGCTGGCTGGCAACCGTATGACCGCCGATGGCGTCCTGCTGATCGAGGCCAAACGCTACCGCACGCAGGAGCAGAATCGTCTGGATGCGGTTGCGCGCCTGGTGACGTTGATTGAGCGGGCACTCGAGCCGGTCAAAATTCGCAAGCCAACCCGTCCCAGCCGCACGGCCAAAGCCGCCCGGGTGGGCGAGAAGAAGAAGCGCGGGGACCTGAAACGTATCCGCAAGTACAAGCCGGAAGAGTGGGAGTAGATTCTTTAAAAAACACAAAGAGGCTGCCGTTCTGTCCGGCAGCCTCTTTGTGTTTTTTTGTTATTTGCTAAATGGTCTATACCTGATACGGTACTTCGACAATCACCAGCCCGGGTTTGAAGAGCAGGGCGAAACGCAGCAGCAGCGCGGTCTGGCGATGCAGCAGGTTACCCCACCAGTGCCGGGGAATAAATTGTGGCACGACGATGGTGAAGAGTTCATTGGGTTGGCGGTCGGCCATTAACTTCTCCAGGTATTCAATTACCGGCTCCACCAGCAGACGGTAGGGCGAATCCAGAATGACCAGACGCACACCATTTCCATAGGTCTCCCATTTGTTGCGCACTTTTTCCGATTCCAGTGGGTCGATCGAGACATGCACAGCGGTAACATCATTGCTGAGGGATTCGGCGTAATTCAAGGCGATCAACGATCCGCGGTGTACACCGGCCAGCAGCAGGATCACACGGTTACGCAAAGCAACGGGTTGCGAAGTGTAGTGTTCCAGTGACAGTTTTTTGGCCAGGCCCTTGTAGTGCATATGGATCCCCATAAAAAACGCCACCAGCATGGGTATGATGATGATGACCATCCAGGCGCCATCTTTGAATTTGGTGACGCCAAAGACAATCATGACCACGAAGGTACAGACGGCACCAAAGCTATTGACGATCATCTTGTATTTCCAGCGCCGATCGTGCACAACCTTCGAGCCATGCTCCTGAACCTCTTCACCTTGCTTGAGATGTCCGGATTTCCACCAGCGGCGGGCCATACCGGCTTGAGAAAGGGTAAATGAGAGAAAGACTCCAATGGCGTACAGAGGGATCAGACGCGTGACGCTGGCTTGAAAAATGATGACTAAGAGCGAAGCCAGTATGGCCAGAGCGACAATGCCCCATGAATATACCAGACGGCTGCCGCGAAAGGTCATCTGTCGCGGCAAAAAACCATCGCCGGCTTGCAGAGCGCCCAGACGTGGAAAATCGGCAAAGGCGGTGTTGGCGGCCATGATCAGAATGATAGCTGTACCCGAAATGAGTGCCAGGTAGAGAAACCCTGTTCCGCTGTAAACTGTGCGCGCCAATTGGGAGATAACGGTCTCACCTTCGGAGGGAACCGCACCGATTTTACCTGCCAGAAATGAGATGCTCAGGAAAAGCACTGCCAGGATCGAGGTCATCCAGACCAGCGTGATGCCGGCATTCTTGCTGCGCGGTTCGCGAAAGGCGGTGATGCCATTGGAGATGGCTTCTATGCCGGTCAGCGCGGAGGTGCCGGTAGAAAAGGCATGCAGCAGCAGGAAGGGGGTGATGACTGTGGCCGCACCGACCAATGTGAATACTGGTGGGTTAACCACTGTGCCCAGTGAACCGCTCATGAAACGGAATAGACCGATTGAGACGGTGATCAGCATGGCTATCACGAAGAAATAGGTCGGGATGGCAAAAAGTTTGCCGGATTCTTTTACGCCACGCAGGTTCATTAACATGACAAAAAAGATCAGGCCGACGGCAAGTGGTACGCGGTATACAAACAACTGCGGAAAGGCGGAGGTGATCTGTGCCACGCCGGATGAAATCGAGACAGCGACTGTCAGGATGTAGTCGGTCAACAGAGCGGCGCCGGCGGTTTGGGCTGGCAGCTCGCCCAGGTTATCACGGGCGACAATGTACGAGCCCCCGCCGCCCGGATAGGCGTGGATGGTTTGTTCATAAGAAATGGTTACGATCACCATCAGGATTACAATCGCCATCGATATAGGGAAGACGTAATGCAGACCGCCACTGGCTGCAACGGCCAGAATCATCATGATTTCCTGGGTGGCATAGGCTGAAGAGGAAAGCGCATCCGAGGCGAACACAGCAAGGCCAACCTTTTTGCTGATAGTCTGGTGTGGGGCATCGGCGGTGCGTAACGGGTTGCCAATCAGCCATTCCCGCCAGGTCCGTTTTGGCAGAGTGATGGAAGGGTGTTCGTAGATCGTAGTGCTTGAAGTTGTGTCAATTCTCATGTTTGTTTCAGCTTAAATCGGATAGATATGATTCCAGGTCAATAAAGCGCCAAATTCGAGGCCAATACTTGAATAGAACAGAATGGAGCGGAGTGCACCGTGTATTTGCTGGTCGATTTCAACCTCTAAAAAAGTGAAGAGGCCCATCAAAAGCAGACAGACTGCCCAAAAAACAAGAACTTGCAGCCAGTGTTGGGTTTGCACTTTTAAGGGTTTATAAAATCCAGGAATTGGGACAACCGCCAGATGCAATTCTTCTTGCAGGTAAGTGATGATGGGGGTTTGGCGTAAAAAGCCTGTCTTTACAGTCAGCTCTGGCGGACAAACGATCCGGTCGCCGTCCTGGAAGATCTGTGGCAGGATGCGCATGGCATCGTTTTTTGGCACAATTTTTGAGCGAGTCCTGGTTTTTGGATTGGATGTTAGCGCTTTCATGGTGGCAAGCCGCCTGGAAATCTGTAAGAGATGCTGCTGATCTTCTGCCAGGGTGAAATATAGGACATTACGTGATTCCTGTTCGGCCATCCAGTAGATGCGGTGCGCCAGGCTGGTATTACCGGCCAGTGATTCAGGCAAAATGACGATTAAATTAGGATATGATTCCAGCTCATTTTGTGTTGGCATTGCGTTTTCTTCCACACCCTGCACTTTACATTCAGGCAAGAGGCGTGGCTTCCTTTCCTTTCAGTTTTCTTGAAGTATAAAGAAAAGGAATAAAGAAAAAACAAAAAAAGGGCAGGATTTATAAAGAAAAAATAAAGAATTAGCGGTTGGTTTTGAGCCGGTAGCCAATGCCTGGTTCTGTCACCAAAATTTGCGGATCATCGGGGTCAATCTCCAGCTTTTTTCTCAGCTGGCCGATGTAAACCCGCAGGTACTCCACATGATCCGATTCGGCAAAACCCCATACATGGGTCAGAATGGCCTGATGCGTCAGCACACGATCTGGATTGGATGCCAGAAATGCCAGCAGTTTGAATTCGGTCACGGTCAGGCGGATTTCTTCCTCGTCCTGGGTGACAAGATGGCGTGCCAGGTCAATCGATATGGGGCCAACCGTGATGATCGATTTCTTGTTGCCGGGACTCTGTTCCGAATGTCGTAATGCAACGCGGATGCGAGCCATTAATTCTTCAATGCCGAAGGGCTTGGTGAGGTAATCGTCGGCACCTTTATCCAGGGCAGCCACCTTGTCGCGTTCACTATCACGTACCGAAAGCACGATGATGGGTATGCGTGACCACTCACGCATCTGTTCACAGACCGCCAACCCATCCATATCCGGCAGGCTCAGATCGAGAATGATAAGATCCGGTTCTCCTGCCACCGCCTGCGCCAGGCCTTGCTCACCATTGCTGGCAGTGGAGACTTGAAAGTGGTTAGCGCTCAATATGGTTTTCAGTGCCCGTAGAATCTGGGGCTCATCGTCGATGATCAGAATGTGCGCTTCTTTATTCGTCACTGGTCACCTGAGGGTACTGCGGTAGTATTCCGTTAAAATCCAGCGGCAGCGTGAAATGAAACACAAAGCGCTCGGGCTGATTTTCGACCCAGATCTGTCCGCCATGTGATTCAATGATACCTTTGCAGATTGAGAGGCCAAGTCCGGTGCCGGTGATCTGGTCGGCAGCTGTGAAACGATAGAATTTATCAAAAATGCGCTCCAAATACTGCTCAGGCACCGCCGGGCTTTCATTTTTGACCTGAACGTGAATCAGATTATTTTCGATGCAAGCTTGCAGGTCGATATGGGTGTGAGCTGGAGCGTACTTAATGCTGTTGCTGAGTAAATTGGAAAAAACCTGGCTGATCAGGATGTAATCAGTGGCAATCAGGGGTAAATCCGACGGGAAATCAATGTGAAGCTGGTAATTTTCTAACTGTTTGCGCATTTTCGCGATCATACTCATGGCAATTTCAGAAATGGAATTCCAACTTTTTTGAGGTTTGAGCGCACCGGATTCAATCCGCGACATATCCAACAGATTGCCGACCAGCAGGTTCAATTGATCAGTCTCCTCTTCGATGGTGGCCAGGAGATCCTGGCGTGCCTCACTGGGCCATTCAATACTGTTGTTGCGCAGACTTGAGACTGAGGCTTTGATGGCTGCCAGGGGGGAGCGCAGCTCATGCGATACCGAATTAAGCAGAGAGGATTTCAGCCGGTCGCTCTCCTCCAGAATCTGCGTGCGATACTCACTCTGCACCAGACGCACACGCTCCAACGCCAGGGCAGCCTGGCTGGTAAATGCTTCCAGCAGACGCTTTTCTTCTGCATCCAGGCGATCTTCTGACCGCCAGCACATGACTTCGCCTTCCAATCCGCGGGCTGTGCGGATGGGATATTTTTGGGGTGATTCCACTGGCAGTGCTTTGCCAGGTGGAAAAATAATTGAGATGGCGATTTGATCTTTTTGCGCTCGGATTTCCACATTTACGCGGTTGAAATGGAAAGTTTCCTGGGTGTGCGAGGCTAATTCCAGCGCAATCTGTTTGGCATCTTGCATGCCTGACAGAGCCGAGATCAGCTCGTACATACGCGTGGCCTCCCATTCTCTCCGGCGAGCTAATTGCATACCTTCTCGCGCCCGACCGATCAGGTTGCTCATCACCACCACCACAATCAGGAATACGATCAGGGTGATCACATCCTGGGTTTGATGAACCGCGAAGGTGAAGTAGGGAGGAATGAAAAAATAATTGAAGAATAAAAATGCCAGCACCCCTGCCAATACGCCGGGTGTCATCCCCCATAGCACTGTACTGAGCATAACTGGTAATAAAAAGAGCAGGGCAATTAACTGTTTTGCGAGCAGCGGCTCAAGTGGTTTGAGTAGCCAGGTGGTGAAGATAATCGTGACCACGGCAGCGAGATGGCGCAAGAGAATGGGGAAAAACTGGTGGTTGAAGAAATTTTTCATAGGGCTATCGCCAATGAAATGATTGTACTCCAAAGGTGGAGGTCATAGTTGGCTCTGGCTGGCCATATATCAAAATTGCTCAGGAACTAGTCAGCCGAAATTTGAAATTACTCCTCGTAGTTGCGTTTGACGAGTGCGACGATCTCCTTAAGAGAGAGACCGAGTGACTTGTAGTACTCGATGTCTTTGGAAAACTTTTCTTTGGCAAGCTGAGTACGCTTGTTCTGCAGTGTTTCGGGAGCTAAAGAGGCAACAAAGCAACCCTTACCTGCCATGGTGTAGATAAAGCCGGCGCGTTCCAACTCTTCCCAGGCTCGCTTGACGGTGATGACGCTGATGCGAAGTTCTTTGGCGACGGTGCGGATGGGCGGCAGGCAATAATCGCTGGAAAGCTCGCCCTTGATGATCTGCGCACTGACCTGATCAAAGATCTGCTCGTAGATTGGGTTGTCGGAGGTGGGGGAGATG
>JBBQNI010000080.1:0-9668 GCA_038329785.1 Anaerolineales bacterium
TCAACTATATCCTTAATCTTTATATTGAGTGTCTGGATCGGCATTTCCGTGAACCTGCAACTATATCGATAAGGGGCATAATAAAAAAAATCCAATCAGCTTTTCCTGTCGTTGTCTTTCACCGTGTGGGTAAGAGTTGCAGCTTTTATAGTTTGAAGATGACGTTCTGATTGGCACATTCAAAAGCGAACGCACCCTACAAAATACGACATCATGTGGTGCGACAATCGAGCGGGGCGATTATGCACATCCCATCGCGACCATAGGGAGCAGAAAATTAACCGTAGCTAATTATCTTGCTGCCCGCCTGTCTTCCCGGCGGGGCCATTTATTTGATAAAATACTTGTTTGAATACAGTGCCTGAAAGGGGTTTATTGCGTCTATTGATTGATTGATGTATAATAGACAATATAAAACATACGTTCTAGATTCTGGCCTCATTCAGCACATTCGCGTTATTGAAATGGAGTGGGTATTTGTGAGTAAACAATATGGTTCAGAGCAAATTGTTGAACTTGAATTCTTAGAGGCAGTCCGCCGCAGGCCGGGAATGTATATCGGTAATAACAACCTGCACGGATTGCATCATATTTTGCTGGAAGTGCTGGATAATGCCGTCGATGAGTGTATTGCTGGCTATGCCAGCAAAATCCTGGTGACCATTGAAAAAGATGGCACGGTGGAAATCATTGACGATGGCCGCGGTATCCCGGTTGACTATAAAGCCGAAACGAAAATGAGCACTTTAACCCAGGTGCTGGTCAAACCGCATGCCGGCGGTAAGTTTGGGGGAGATTCCTCAGCTTACAGCAGCTCTGGTGGTTTGCATGGTATCGGCTTGAAATGCACCAATGCCTTTTCCACCTTTCTGGAAGTGGAGGTGCGCCGGCATGGGCTCATTTTCTACCAACGCTTTGAAGATGGCGGAATTCCGGTTACTCCCGTCGAAATCTATACGCACGCCATCCAAGAAGCAAACAAGGCTGGCATAATTGACGCGAATACCAAGCTGATCGTTACAGGTAAGAAGGAACTTGCCACGGCTTTGGAGATTAACCATATGCGCCTGGCAGTCGATGCCGACAGCGAGCAAAGCAATGGGACGACATTTCGATTTCATCCCAATCGTTCCCTATTTGCCCGTGAAATGGAATGGCCCAACCCGACTAACTATGTGCCCTGGGATAGCGAACGCTTGAGTACTCGTTTCCGTCAGATCGCACACCTTTACCCGGGCGTGCGCATTGAATTTCTTGATTTGCGCAACAAGGAAGAGGATCCGGTTGTATTTTATTCTAAGCGCGGCCTGGTTGAGTATATCGAATACTTGAATGAGGACGTGGAGCCCCTGCACAAGCCGATTCTGTTTAAGGAATCGACCGAAATTGAAGCTGAAGGTGGCAAACATAGTATTGAAGTCGAGGTCGCCATCCAATACGCGGGGGAGGAAACCCAGATCTATTCCTTCGTCAATGCCATACCCACACCGATGGGGGGGACGCATGTTTCCGCTTTTAAAGCCGGCCTGACCAAAGCAGTCAAGCAATTTGCTGCCAACAAAAAACTCTTAAAAGGCAGCATGGATGTACGCGGAGATGATGCGTTGCTGGGCTTGACCGCCATCATTAAACTAACCATGACCAGCACACCGCAATTTCTCTCACAAACCAAGGAAAGCCTTACCAGCCCGGAAGTGCACGGTCCAGTGCTCTCGACCACCTACAGCTTTATGAGTGATTTTCTGGAAAAGAATGTGCCGGTCGGCAAGTTGATCGTCAACCAGGCTGTGGCGGCTGCCCGTGGACGCGAAGCTGCTTCACAGGCGCGCAAGCTGGTGATTAAGAAGTCGGCCATGGAAGCCGGTGAATATGTACTGGGCAAGCTGGCAGATATCCAGCGCCGCGGTGGCAACCCGGTGGTGCCACTGGAACACACGGCGTTGTACCTGGTGGAAGGTGATTCGGCGGGCGGCTCGTGCAAGCAGGGGCGTGATTCGCGTTACCATGCCATTCTGCCCTTGCGTGGCAAAATTCCCAATGTCGAAAAGATGAAACTGAATGATATCCTCAAGAATCGCGAAATCGCTGCTGTGATTGCCGCTGTGGGCACGGGCGTAGGCCTGGATTGCGACGTCAGTGGTATGCGTTACGGCCGTATCTCTGTACTGGTGGATGCTGATGTGGATGGCTCGCATATTGCCACCTTGCTGGCGACACTTTTTTATCGCACCATGCGCCAGATCATCGAGGAAGGCAAGTTCTTTGTAGCTCGGCCACCCCTCTACCTGGTGCGCAATACGCGTACTAAGGCGACCCAGTATGCGTATACTGAGGAAGAACGTGAAGAAATTGAAAAGAGCTGGGGTGGGGCGCGCAGCGTGACCGTTCAGCGCTACAAAGGCCTGGGTGAAATGAATCCCGAGCAGCTGCGCGAAACAGTCTTTTTGCTCCCGGATGAGGCTGCCAAAACCCAAAAGAAGCAAAAATCGCGCACCAAAGAGATTGTCAACCCGGCCGAGCGGGTTTTAACCGCAGATGATTTCTCACAGCGTGATATGCGCATGGTGATTGATGATGTCCACCGCACCCGCTCTTTGATTCAGCGATTGATGGGTACTGAAGTGACTCCCCGTAAGGAATGGCTTATGAATGTGGATTGGAGCCAGGAAGACTAATTTTTTCAAGGAATAACTATGGCTGAACAGAACGAAGAGAATGAAGAAGTAATTGTCCAGGAACATGCGCTGGACCGCTTTATTGAAGATGCATACCGGCGTTACGCCGTTCTAACAATTTTGGATCGGGCTTTGCCCGATGTACGCGATGGGCTCAAACCCGGTCAGCGTCGCATTCTGTTTGCGATGGGCGATATGGGTCTGCGCCATGATACGCCGCACAAGAAATCTGCCCGTGTGGTCGGTGAAGTGCTGGGTAAATACCATCCCCATGGTGATCAATCCGTCTATGATGCCATGGTGCGTATGGCTCAGGATTTTTCCATGCGCGCCCCGCTGATCGACGGCCAGGGCAACTTTGGCTCCATTGACGGCGATAGCGCAGCGGCAATGCGTTATACCGAGGCGAGGCTGGCTGCCCTGGGTGAGGTCATGCTGGCTGATATCGAAAAAGACACGGTCGAATGGTCCCCCAATTTTGATGGTTCCCTGGCAGAGCCGGATGTACTGCCCACACGCTTCCCCAATTTACTGGTTAATGGGGTTACCGGTATTGCCGTGGGTATGTCGACCAGTATTCTGCCGCATAACCTGGGCGAGGTCTGCGATGCGGTCAAGCATGTTGCCCAAAATTGGAAGAAGCGTGAAAAAATCACCGTCCCTGAGCTGATGAAATTGATCCCGGGACCGGATTTACCCACGGGTGGGCTGCTTTATCGTTACCGTGTCAATGGCGGCGATCAAGCCACCGATATGATTGCCCAGGCCTATGAAACCGGCCACTCCACCCTGGTCTGCCAGGCAAAGGCTGATATTCAGGATATTGGCGGTGGCAAATCGGAAATTATTATTACTGAGCTGCCCTATCAGACCCAAAAATCAACCATTTTAGAGCGTCTGGCTTCTGCCCGTGATAAGTTCGTTGGTATCACCGATGTGCGCGATGAATCCGATTACCAGGGAATGCGGGTTGTCTTTGAAGTGGGCCGTGGATCCGATCCTTATGATGCTCTTGACCGGCTTTTGGTGAATACCCAGATGCGGTCGAGTCTTTCACACAATGCGCTGGCATTGGTTAACGATGAAAATGGCAAGGCAGCCCCCAAGAACCTGACTTTACTGAACATGATCGTCGAATTTATCCGCCACCGTCTGGATGTGATCAGCCGTCGTTCACGGTTTGAACTGGAAAAAGCCGAAGAACGCAATCATATTCTTGAAGGTTTATTAAAAGCCTTGAGTATGATCGATGAGGTTGTCAGCATCATTCGCAAATCACAAAATGCCGAGACTGCGCGCAAGAATTTAATGGAAAAGCTCGACCTGACCGGTGTGCAGGCGCAGGCAATTCTGGATATGCCCCTGCGCCGCCTTGCGTCGCTGGAACGCAAGAAGATGGATGATGAGCGTAAAGAGTTAATGGCCAAGATCAAGCACTTTAAAACGATTCTCTCCTCTCAGGAGCGCCGGCTTGAGGTTGTGGTAGAAGAAACCGAAGAAATTAAAGATAAATATGCCGAGCCGCGTAAGACAGTGATTGTGGAAAGCGAGGAGGGACATCAGGCTGCCATGACAGTCTCGGATCTGGTCACGCCGACTGAAGACCAGTTGATCATGATTAGCGATGACGGTTTGCAGCGGGTTGATTCGAAGGGTTTCCGTGAGAGCGTGACCAAGGAGAAACCAACCAGCCGGGCAGTATCCATCCCGATTTTACGAGCCGTAGCCCAACCTGAAGAAACTGTCCTTTTGATCTCGAACCAGGGGCGATTATGGCAGGGAAATGCGGGCCGTTTACCGCTGGCTGGTACGTTTACCGAAATTGGTCTGAAACGCGGGGAGAAAGTGATCGGGATGGGCGTAGCGCGCCCGGATTCAAAGCTTATTCTGGTTACCACAGCCGGTCAGATCAAGCGCGTTGAGATGGCTGATGTGGTCAGTTCAAGGGCAGAAGCCACCTGGGCAGTTATCATTGGTTTGAATGGCGGGGATGAAGAGCTGCTGGCCGCCGCGGTTGCCAGCGATAATGCTCATGTACTCATCTGCAGCGCAGGCAGTGCCAAATTAACCCCTCGTGTTCTTCGTTTTGAAAGCGGATCAATCAACCCACAGGCTACTCCTTCGGCTAAGGGCGTTACGGCCATCAAAATGATGGGTGATACGCTGGTGTCTACCGTTATCATTGAGCCGGAAAGCTTCAAGAGTGGATATGGAGTGGCTGTCACTGAGAAGGGCCATATCAAGCGCATTTCGCTGCAAGAATTTCCTGTTCAAGGGCGTGGCGGTCAGGGCGTGCAACTCTGGAAGCTGACCCCTGATACTGGCAATGTGGTCGGTTTTGTGGTTGGCAGCGAAAAAGATCAGGTGGATATTTATTCGGCAAAGCTTAAACGTGTACGAGTGGATATCAAAGCTCTGCCAAAGGTAACCAGGGCTACCAAAGGGCTGGATCTGGGCGCCAAACTTGTCAAAGGAGATCTTTTCGCTGATGACGAAGCCACTGCTGGATTGGTGATCTGTTAAACCATGCCCATTCGTAAATTCTCTCCCACGCCGCTTGAGACGAACATCAATGTCTTCCAGATTTACGAGGACATCGAGGTTTACGATGGCCACCTGGCTTTACTGGTTGACCATCTCCTTAATCATATCAAGGTACTGGTAGCCATAGCGCACCTGCCGGGCGGGAAAAACCTGAAGGAAGCATTACAACGGCATCCGCTGTTGATGGAAGGTGCCCAGGACGTGCGTTCACCCGAGCGCATCTTAATGGCTGATTGCATTCGCTTGCTAGACAGCCTGGTGGAGATGGCGCGTATCTCCGCTTACCCGGAAAATAGCAAACTGGCGGCGCAGGAGTTAGAGGAATTGCAAAAAGCCATCCCCTTCCTGGATTACCGCTATGAGGATGACCCTTTCCCATCGGATGCTGATCGCGAGTAACACGGGATGTAAATCACGAATTTCGTGAATAATCGAATGACACGAATAATTTAAAATTCGCGTTATTCGATCATTCGTGCGAAGCATTCGTGATAAAGAATCTTCTCTTTCTTACAAAATCTTTGTTCCGCACTCCGGGCAGAATCTCGCACTCTTGCCATCCGTGCCGCAATTTGGGCAAATGGTACTGGCCGGCTTAACTTCGATCTTCATGCCGCATTCCGGGCAGAACTTGGCGCCGTGAGTTTCCGCATTGCAATTCGAGCAGCGTGTTTCTGCCGGTTGTACCATGGGTGCACCGCACTCAGGGCAGAATTTTGTACCGGGGGCTGCTAGTGTGCCATCATTGGGACATTTGGCCATTTGTGTGCTGGCCTGCCTGGCTGTTTCAACAGCCTGTGATGCTTTTTTGATCACATCACCAAATCCGAACGCACTGGCAAAGCCTTTGATGGCTGCCCCGGCCTGTTCACCGCGCGCTTCGTTGATTTCATTCATGCGCGGGCTGTCTTCGTTACAAAAACCACTCTGGGTATCAAAATCCGATAGGCACACGATGCGGCTGCAGCTGGGGCATTCGCGGAAGTGAACCTGTGCCTGCTTCCAGGCGTTTTCCAGTTGAGCCGGGGTAAGTTTGTAGGTATAGCGCGGGTCTTCACCGGTGACATTATTGGCGACAGTATTACCAACCAGGGGAACCTTGCGCAAGAGCCCGCCCAGAGCTTGCTTGCCCAGATCCTGAGTGACCGTATTAATCACATCCGGCTGACTGCGGAATTCTCGACCGCAGCTATCACAATAAAAAACACCGTAGGGGCCGGCACCGTCGTTGCGGACATCATAACGTGGCATGCGCGAGAAACTACTCATATAGTCTCCTTTTCATATTTGGCTGAGGTTTAGGGGATATGTATGAGTCTATAACGATGTTTCAAAGATGTCAATACGAAATGCGAGCGGATAGCCGCTGCGCGAGTTCATAGTGGATAGGAAACAATTACTACCCGCTTCGAGCTACAAGCCACCCGCTCAAGCGCGTGGTGCGTGCAAAGCAAGCGCAGCGGCCACAGGCTACTAGCTACCCGCTGCTCTACCCCGCAATGAAATTTTCTGCGCCGGGCAGTTTGCCAATCAATTCCTCGGGATGATGGATCAGAACAGGTAAGTGCTGAGGGCAAACATAATACTCGTGATCCTGGTAATCAAGCTGCAGCAAGGGGGCTTGTTGGTTGGTCGTGTTACAGGCGATGCATTTCTTTTCCATGGTATATCATCCTTTTGATTTGATGGAGTAATATTAACCTAAGTTTATCTGATTTGGCGATTATAACATGGAGAAGGGCAGATAATTAGAGATTAGAAAATTCGATGTTGGTAAAATAGTTGTTCGTCAGTTGAGTTTTTGTAATTTTTCACGGACGCATTATTTATTGGTCAAGACGATGTATATAAACAATGCATCAAACAATCGAAATTCGTTCAACAGTCAGTGGTTATCCTTGTGCCGGTCAATCAGGTGTGGGAAAAGAGGGGCTGGCAGACGAAATACAGTAAACAGTTGGCTGGATTGTGATCGCAGTGATCCGCTATAATTGAGAGAAAATTCAGGAGGATGATGTCGATTCCGAGTCGAAATAAGGCAGAGAAATATCTTCAAGAAGCACAACGGCTTAACCCGGGTGTATGCGTTGATCATTCGCGCTATGCGGGTCAGGCAGATGAATTGAGCGCTTGTCATGTGCCTGGAATGGACCCGGAACGGGCATATATATTCGATCTGCTGCACGATATCGGCCGCAGAGCTGGCGTCAGCGATTTGCTGCATGACATTCACGGGTATGAATTTCTGGTGGCAGAAGGCTTTCCACAGGCTGCCCGCATTTGTCTTACACATTCCTTTTTGCTGAGAGATGCCTATAAAGGACGTATCGATTGGGATGGCAGTGATCAGCATTTGCGATGGCTGCAAAATTATCTGGATACGATCACGTATGATGAGTATGACTGCTTGATTCAACTCTGCGATGGACTGGCCGGCCCGACTGGCTTTGTGGCGGGGGATCAGTGAATATTCCGCTTTACGCTGGAAAAAGATGCTTGACCTGAAAGAAGAGTTTGAGGAAAAATTGGTGGCAGCATCTATGAGTTGCTTCGCGGCGTAATCGAAAATACATTTGGATGGGAGCTAACATGAATCTTTATCAGAAGAAATACCACGATTTTGTTCAGGAAAACCCTGAAAAAATGCAGAAGACCAATTTGTTTTCAGGAGAGCATCTGATGCTGGGGTTAAATTGCCTGCTGCCAGGGCAGGAACATCGCTTGCACAGTCATCCCGAACAAGACAAATTCTATTTTGTGCTGGAAGGCAGCGCTGCTTTCATTGTAGGAGATCAGCAATTCACGGCTGCTGAAGGCGACGTGATCTGGGCACCGCTTGGAGTTGCGCATGGCGTCAGTAATCAGACAGAGAAGCGCCTGGTTTTGTTGATGGGTATAGCGCCGGGTCCAAAAGGGTAACGATTAACATTTCAATATTCAGTAGAGGTGAGTAACTTGCCCGCAGCTTTTGTTCATTTGCATGCTCATTCTTACTTCTCCTTGCAGGAGGGATTAATTTCGCCTGAAGACCTGGTAGAGGCAGCCAGAAAGAATGGCATGCAGTCCATCGCGCTGGTTGACCATCGTTGTTTGAGTGGGGCGATTGCATTCGAACAAGTTTGCCGGAGCGCTGGAATCAAACCAATATATGGTTTAGAAATTGAACTGTCCTGGCAGGGACAGCAAGGAATAATTGTCTTGTTGGCAACCAATCAGGAAGGCTGGTCAAACCTTTGCCGTCTGAGCAGCGAGGTGATGCTGGCAGAAAGTGCCGCAGGCGAGACTGCCATTAATCTCGAATATTTGGCTGTTTGTTCAGAAGGGTTAATTGCCCTGACCGGTGGACAACGCAGTCTCCTGGATACCCTCATCAGCCGGTCACTCGAGCAACGGGCACTTGTCTGGATGGAGGAGCTCCGTAAGATTTTTCAACACAATCTATATATTGAACTTCAGCAACAGGAATCACAACAGGAAATTCACCTGCGGAGGTTGGTTAAATCGACACAGTTAGCGAATATCCCTTATGTCGCGACGCAGGATATCTATTATCTCGATCCTGCCGATGAAGCGCTGCAGGCAACTCTCGCTGCCATCCGCCTGAATATGAAAGTGAAGGACCTAAAGCCCCATCAAACAGCACCATCGCAGGCTTTTTTCACAACAGGTCCGGAAATGGAACAACGATTTGCCTGGCTTCCTGAGGCGCTCGCGAATGCACGTAGAATCGCAAGCCTGTGCAACTGTAATCTGCCGGTTGGCGGTACTCATTTTCCGGAAGTGGATTTACCTGCCGGAAAGACGGTTGCTGAAGTTCTCAAAGAAAAAGCTTATTTCGGTGCCCGCCAGCGATATGGCCAGATCGATGAGCGCATCTCCGCCAGGCTGGAATATGAACTGGACGTCATTGCAAAGCGCGGATACGAACCCATCTTCTTAATTGTTGAAGAACTGCTGGAATTTGCACGCCAGAATGGAGTGCCGATCTCTTCACGTGGCTCGGCTGCCTCTTCATTGGTGGCTTACTGTCTTTTTATTACCAATCCGGACCCACTGGCTCTGGATCTTTATTTCGAGCGTTTCCTCAATCCGGCTCGCAGCAGCCCGCCAGATATTGACACCGATCTGTGTTCCCGCCGCCGGGATCTGGTCATTCAGCATGTGTTCGACAAATACGGCAGTGAGCGGGTCGCGATGGTGGCAACCATAAATTGCTACCGTCCCCGCTCCTCGCTGGGTGAGGTAGCTAAGGCATTTGGCTTGGCGAGTAGTGAAGTGCGCCGGTTGGTGGAATCACTGCCCCATCATCACGCCTTTGGAGATCATGCACATTCAGATCAAGAACCATTTGCTGCGCTTGAAAGCGCGAATCCACGCTACCAGGGCGTTTTTGAGCAAGCCAGACGATTGCTGGATCAACCGCGGCATTTATCGATGCATCCTGGCGGT
>JBBQNI010000081.1:0-9593 GCA_038329785.1 Anaerolineales bacterium
GCCGCCCGATCTGGTTGGTAGGATTTACCCCGGCCAATTTACTGAGCATGTCCCTCAGCCTGATTTTGATCCTGGTGGGAGTTAGCCTAACCTGGCGAAAGTATGGTCTGGCAGGGCTCAGCCCCTTTCTTCTCCAGGGCAGTTATTTCCTGGGAAACGCTGCCGCAATGACTTCGGGTGAACGCTATCTCATGCCGGTGGGTTGGGTAACTTTGCTCTATTATTGCATTGGACTCGTGGCTGTGATTAACCAATTGCAGGAACTGTTTTGGACGAGTGAGACACACCCCATAATTGTTATTAAAACCTCTGTGGAGGGTGTAACAGCAAAAAGTGGACCTCCGGAGCAGCCTCTGGCAATCATATTATGGATGTCGATTTTTATTTTGGTTGGGGCTTCAACCTATCTGGTAAACTTTTTGCCCAAACAGTTGGCTGCCGAAACATCAGAAATTCTTCGTGGGGAGACTGGCCAGATGTTGATACGGCAAGACCTCCTTTCCAACCAGGAATGGATAAGTTTTACAGATAGTCCTAATGCCCTGGTGGTATCGGTGCGGGCATATCATCCGCGCATCTATCGCAATGAGAAGTTTGCCCCGGGCATGGAAATCTTCGAACTGATGGGTCTCGGTCGCGATTATGTCTATGTAAGCCAAATGAAAGCATTTAGTAAACTGGGGTATTTCACTTCGGGCAGCGATGTGACCCTGGTAGGCTGCAAGATTGGGCAGGAGGCGGTTTGGAATTCTGAACATGTTTTTATGAAAACCAATGTGGTTATCCAAACCGATAATGAAAAACAAGTAATATTCAGCCAATTACCGGATTGGTCTTGTGTCCAGCCCTGATACTTGCGTGAATTGTAAGCAGCTAAGTGAAGATTACCATCTAAATATTAAAGCGGATGTTGAGGATATCGCCGTCCTTCACCGGGTATTCTTTCCCTTCCAGACGCAATTTGCCTTTGGCTTTGACTTCGTTCATACTGCCGGCGGAAATGAGATCTTCGTAAGCAACCACTTCAGCACGAATGAATCCTTTCTGGAGGTCGCTATGAATCACCCCGGCGGCTTCAGGAGCAAAAGCCCCGCTGCGCACCGTCCAGGCTCGGCATTCATCTGGCCCAACCGTGAAGAATGAAAGCTGACCGAGAAGATCATAGGAAAGCTTGATCATGCGATTAAGACTTAATTCAGTAATATTGTATTCCGCCATGAACAGCTCAGCATCTTCTGCAGAGAGTTGGGCCATGTCCATTTCGAGCTTGCCTTGCAAATCGACAATCCGGCTGTGCCGGTGGGGGTATTCAATTTTCGGAGCAGTTTGCCCTTCTGCCAGATTCAAGACTACCAGCACGGGTTTCAAGCTCAGGAATCCGAAACCGGAAAGGCTGTTCTCTTCATCGTTACTGAGGTCCATATCATGCAAAGGGATTTCCTGGCTTAACGCATTTTGCATTTTTTCAAACAACCCGATTTCACGGTCAATCGTGGCTTTATCTCTGCCGGCACCTTTACGCCGTTCATCTGCCAGACGTTCGAGCTTGCGTTCAATGACAATGAGATCATTCAGAATGAATTCGGTATCCATGGTTTCCAGGTCACGCGTAGCATTTACATTCCCATTGATGTGGGGAACATTATCATCTTCAAAGCAGCGCACCACATGAATGAAACCATCCATCTGGGTGAGCTGGTTTAACAGAACTCCGGAAATGCCACTCTTGCCTGCGCTCCCATCCAGCCCGGCGATATCTGCATAAGTAATTTTGGCATAAATAGTCTTTTTCGGGTTAAACATGGCGGAAAGTTTATCCACGCGTGGGTCAGGCACATCCACCATGGCGGTATTAACCTGTACTCGCCCGGCGGAAATGCCGGTGGGGGCATCCCCGCGAGTGACTGCATTAAAAAGGGTTGTCTTGCCGCTTTGAGGTAAACCGATGATGCCGAGTTTCATAAAAATACTGTACCTTGACCCTTCCAAGAATCTTGGATATACTAAATCCTAGTAAAAAGCCGGAGTGGCGGAATTGGCAGACGCGCACGACTCAAAATCGTGTACCTTCGGGTATGTGGGTTCAATTCCCACCTTCGGCACACAGGATTATATCATAGGCAAACTGCCCAGATTTGAAGTTGACATGCATTCGTCAACTTTTTTCATTCCATTTTTAGCGCATTAAAATCCGAAATGCCGCTATAATTTAGAATGTTATTCGAGTTATCCGCAATTGTAAGTCATAAATAGTCCGGAATGGGGTTGGAATTTGATCTTTATCACAGGTGCCGTTCAAACTACGAATGAGTCTGCTTAATTTGCCTTTCATCCTTTTGCTAACGCTCTCCAGTCTATTTGCATTGATGTTTGGATGGGTATCTTTTCGAACTCGCAGAACTCTGCCGGGTGGTAGTGCCGTTGCGCTGATTGGTTTGAGTGTTACCATCTGGTCCTTATCTTATTTAATTGAAGTGTTAAGCCCTGAGCTATCGCAGAAAATATTTTTTGCCAATCTTAAACAGGTGGGAAATGTGATTCTTCCGGCTGCCACCCTGGTTTTTTCGCTGCGCTATTCGCAGTTTGTGAAATCAATCAATAAATGGTTGATTTATTTTCTGGCTATTGAACCACTGATTGTCCTTTATTTTTATTGGAATAATGCGCAATTTGGCTTCATGCGCGTTAACCCACAGCTCCTGCATATCGGTTCGCTCACCTTTCTTGATTTTCAGTTCGGCACAGGTCTTTACCTGCATTTTTCTTATAGTGCTGGCATCACAATCGCATCAGTGATATTGCTCTTGATTCGTTATTTCAAAAGTACTTCTATCTTTCGAAAACAGATCGCTTTTATTTTATTGGGATTGCTAATTCCTT
This sequence comes from Anaerolineales bacterium, assembly GCA_038329785.1. GTDB lineage: Bacteria > Chloroflexota > Anaerolineae > Anaerolineales > Anaerolineaceae > UBA6170. The sequence goes on from JBBQNI010000081.1 coordinate 2,881, forward strand.
TTATCGGAGCCTTTTTGACTTTTATGGGTATTATTCCAAAACACTATGATTCCACGCCGCTCCTACTCGGGTTTAGTTTTCCTGTAATGGCGCTCGGACTTTTTCGCAATAAATTCTTTACTTTAATGCCGATTAATACGCCTGCCATTCTAGATCGTCTGCCTTTTGGCTTGATGGTGGTTGAGAATTCGGAACCAGATCGCATCATATCGCTCAATCCGTACGCGGAAGAAATTCTGAATACTGACCAATTGCATGCCCTGGGCAGATCGGTAAAAGAGTTTATTCCAGATTGGTCATTCAAACCCGCGCCTGGAGCGGAGAGAGTGGTTTTTCAAGTCAGTAGAAGCGGCCATTATTTTCAGGTAAATTGTTATCGGGTTTCAGCTAACGCTGAGTTGCTTGAAAACTGGCTGGTTCTTTTTCATGATTTGACCGAACAACAGGAAGCTGAAGAACGATTGCGATCCAGTGAGGAAAAGTATCGCCTTCTGGCTGAAAATGTATCGGATGTGATCTGGACAACTAATCTGGATGGTCACTTTACTTATGTCAGCCCATCCATCCAAAAATTACGCGGATATCGTGTCGCTGAAGTTTTGCAACAAAACATATCCGAAGCTTTGACCCACGATTCGTGGGTGGAAGTTGCTGACGCGCTTGAAAAACTGCGTGCCAGCGTACAGCAAGGTATTCCCCTGGATAAAATCCAAACCGCATTCAGTAATCGCTTTCAGCTTGAGCAACCCTGCAAAGATGGCACAACCGTCTGGACAGAAGTGGAGACCAGTTTACTACTGAATCGCGATAAAGAAATCGTTGCTATTCAAGGTGTTTCACGGGATATTACGCGCAGGAGGCAGTATGAAAGCGACTTACTGGCTGCCCGACATCAGGCGGAGGAGCAGACAAAGCAAACAGAAGAAGCCCTACGTCGTGAACAACAACTCCACACCATCACCCGCACCATCTCCAGCAGTATGGAATTGGATACGATCCTTTCCGATCTCTTGCGACAGACTCTTGAAATAACAGATACGGATGAGACTCGTCTGGGATTGTTGGTGGAAGATGGTGCTTATATTCATTTCCAATACGGGATGAACAGAGAGGACAGTTTCCTGATTGATCAGAAGATTCCACGGAACCTTCGCTATCTTTCCTGGCAAATTGTCGATCGCCGCAAGGGAGTGATTCTCGAGCGTTCCCAGATTGAATCTTTGGACGGCTATATTGCCAGAGATTTTCTGGAAATGGATGCCACATCTTTCATGGGCGTACCGGTTATGTCTGGTTTGACGGTCATGGGGATCCTTGGTGTTTTTAGTAAAGACCCTGAACGAAAATTTACAAAGTTCGATCTTACCATGATGGAATCCATTGGTAGTCAAGCTGGAATTGCCATTCAAAATGCTTACCTGTTTGCGGAAGTGAATCAGCTGGCGGTGACTGATCCGCTGACGCGTCTTTTTAATCGCCGTTATTTCTTCAACCTGGCGCGCGTAGAGCTTGAAAGAGCAAGGCGCTATTCACATCAGCTATCCATTATTATGATGGATATTGATTTGTTTAAACGTGTAAATGACACTAATGGTCACCTGGCGGGGGATGAAGTCCTGGTAGCATTAACCGAATGCATACGCAACAATCTGCGTCAGGTTGATCTGGCAGCCCGTTATGGCGGCGAAGAATTTGTCATCCTATTACCGGAAACAGACATCCTCTCAGCTACCACGACGGCTGGCCGCCTTTGCCAGGCTATCCATGATTTGAATGTACCTTTTAATGGTGAGTCAATCTCGGTGACTGTCAGCGTGGGAGTCTCGAGTCTGCAGGATCAGGTGATTATAGATGTCAGCAAAATGTTGGATCAAGCAGATCAGGCTCTTTATAAAGCCAAGATGAAAGGTCGCAACCAAGTAGTAATTTGGCCGGATATTGACCAGGGTTCCGAACTATAACAATAGGCGCGTGCGTTCATCCTTGCCAAGTTGTTCATAGATGGCATTCAACTGTTCGCGGTTCTGGGCAACAAAAGGAACAGTCACCGATAGAAAATTATCCCCGCGGCTTGGTTTGGCTCGAATCTGGTCAAGATCCAGATCGAGGACATGTTCCTTGACGGTTTCTACAACAAATTGGCGGTAGTCATTCACATCCTTACCGATCGCTTTTAATGAAATCGGGAATGGGAATGAAAAAACTTCATTTTCGGGGGAGTCAGCTTTCATTTCTACCTTCCTTACTATTCAAAATGGAGTGTAACATGAAAGTGAAGATGGAAAAGAGATTTGTATATAAAAAAACAGCGTCACATAAAAGCAACGCTGTTTCATTGGTGGCAGGGGGTTCCACCAATGCGAAATTATCCTGGCCAGAAAGGGTTGAAGATTTCCCCGATGTCATCCTAATTGAATCAGTTGAGATATTTTACCAGTATATTCAAAAGGTGAAAGAAAGCAAATAAAAAAGGTGTTAAAAATCGATTAAAATTGAATGGGTAGTTTTCAATTTGAACTATTGCTCCGACTGGAATTTTTATGGTACTCGTTGTATACTTTTTAAATCATCCACATGTATCCTTTCGATAATAGCATCCCATTAACTTGAGAAGATACAGAAAACGCGCAAAGAAAAATACGAATAGAGGGTAGCAAATGAAGGCATCGGTCTCGCAACAGGAATTAGCACACGGTTTAGGTATAGTTTCCAGGGCAGTATCCCAGCGCAGTACCTTGCAAGTTTTAGCGAACATTCTCATTGCGACCGATGAAGGGCGCCTGCGTCTCTCCGCTACAAACCTGGAGCTCGGTATATCCTGTTGGATTAATGCGGTGGTCGAAGAAGATGGGGCGATCACGGTTCCTGCGCGCACATTTTCCGATCTGATTGGTGCCCTCCCTAACGATCGAGTTGAGCTCACGCTCAATGAACGAACCCAAACTTTAAACATAATGTGTGGGTCAAATGTTACCGACATCAAAGGAATTGATGCCCAGGAATATCCACCCATGCCTGTACCAAAACTTTCCGAAGGCGTTGAGTTGAATGTGGTTACATTTAAAGAAATGATTCAGCAGGTAGCTTTTGCCGCCTCGGCCGATGAGGCGCGGCCGGTGCTGCAAGGTGTATTAACCCAGCTGGAAGGCAATAAAATCACCATGGCTGCCACCGATGGATTTCGCATTTCAGTTCGCTCCGCTTCGCTTTCCAACCCGGTTGAAACCCCTGTGTCCATCATTGTGCCGGCGCGGGCTATGTCAGAACTGGCACGCATCGCCAGTGACGGCAATGAAACCATTATTATGAATATTCCCAGCGGACGCGGCCAGGTCATCTTCCATTTGAAAGACGCAGAACTTGTTTCACAGTTAATTGAGGGCAATTTTCCACCATATGAAGCCATTGTACCGCGCTCGTTTAAAACGCATACAATCGTATCCACCCCGGCGTTCGCAAAAGCCTGCCGGCAATCCGAAATTATTGCCCGTGAAGGCAATAATATTATTCGCTTGCATTTGCAGCCCCATCCGGATGGCCCTGGGGTCATTGAGATTTCATCACAGACAGAAGAAACAGGTACCTCCGAGGTACAACTGGATGCCAATATTGATGGCGATGGTTTATTAATTGCTTTCAATGTCAGCTATCTGCGCGAAGTGCTGGATGTAATCAAGACGCCGAATGTTGTCCTGGAAACGAACGCCAATAACACCCCGGCGACAATAAAACCGATCGGCGAAGAAGGCTTTATCCACGTTATCATGCCCATGCATTTGGGATAGCAGATAGCTTATTGCCGCTGCGCTTGAGCGGGTAGCGGGTAGTCGCTGTCCACTTCGTGCGCTTGAGCGGGTAGAAAAAGAAAGACGGCACTTGTTTGCTTTGCGTGCTGCATTCTGCCGGCAGGACTGGGGTATCGTTCGAAGCCGAGATTGGGGCCGTTATCGTAGATGGGTTGGGAGAATTACGCCCATCTATATGTTATTTCCTAGCTCGGATTCGGGCTGAAAGATATGGTGAAATCCCAATTCGCCAGAGGCGCGCAAAGCGAGCTTGAAGGTTAGGCTAAACGAGCCAATCTTCCAATTGACAGGCTCGCTGTTTTGCCTTTCCAAATCAACAAACCAACAAATCAACGAATCAACACCAGTCAACCAACCAACCACCCAACCAACCAACCAACCAACCAACTAACCTTCAAATCCCTTCCCTTACCATTCTCTCTTCCTAAAAAATACGATAAGATAAGGGTATATTCGTTCGCGGGAAGGTTACTCAGCTGAATGACTCTTAATTCCAATTCGACCGATCGACTACTTTCCATCTATCTGGCGCTGGGACAATATCCAATCCTCAGCAGCCGTATCCGCGCCAGGATGCGGCGGATACTCTTTGACCGCGGCGTGATCCAACCGCAGGCATTTGAAAACCGCGTCCGTGAAATGGCCATCCTGGCACAGGAGCGCGAAGGTATCCACGATCCATACAACGAAGAAGCCTCCGAAGTATGGGATTTACGCATGCAACGCACGCGCGACCAGTTGACCGATCTGCTCTTCAGCCACCAACTTACTTTTGAAGATTTTGAGGCGATTATCACTGAGGTCTTATCGGAACGGGGCATCAATCAGACTGAACAGCTTTTCTTGATCAATCCCGAGCTGGCGCCACAGGAGATCGTTTTCGAGCAGGCGATGATGTATGAGCACCTCAGCCCAAAAGAGCGCATAAAGTATGAAGCACGCATGCACGAAACCAAAGTAGTGCTGATTCGGACGTTAATCAGTGACCAATTGCAATATATCAATATTGCCAAGGATTGGTTTACCTTTGGGGATCTGCTCGATATCCGCCGCCGCAAGATAGGGGCCGGAAAAATAGGGGGCAAGGCTGCCGGGATGCTGCTGGCTCACCGCGTTCTGGCCGAATCCCCCGATTTTAATTTGCGCTCGTGTATGAATCCGCCTGAATCTTATTTTATTGGTTCCAATGAGATTTATACATTTATGACCGTAAATGCATTGAGCTATTGGAATGATCAAAAGTATAAGACTGAAGAAGAAATGCGGGCTGAATACCCCTCCATTGTAAAAGAATTCCAGGCAGGTGATTTCCCCCCTGATATTTTGGACCGTTTGCAAACATTGCTGGTAAAAATTGGCCGCAAGCCGTTAATCGTGCGATCTTCTTCCCAATTGGAGGATAATTTTGGCACTTCATTTGCGGGCAAGTACGATAGTATCTTCCTCCCGAATCAAGGCAACCTGAACCAAAATTTGAAAGACTTGACCCGCGCGGTTGCAACCATTTATGCTTCGGTGCTTAATCCAAATGCCTTGCTTTACCGGCGGGCACGCGGATTGCAGGACTATGACGAACGGATGGCAGTTTTAATACAGGAAGTCCAGGGTGAACAATTTGGCCGCTACTACCTGCCGCATGGAGCCGGAGTCGCATTCAGCCGCAACACCTTCCGCTGGGCACCGCAAATAAAGGCCGAAGATGGCTTTGTCCGCATGGTTTGGGGTTTGGGTACCCGCGCAGTCGATCGGGTTGGAAACGACTATCCGCGCGTGATCGCACTCAGCCACCCGCTCTTGCGGCCGACAACCAACCCGAAGAAGATTCGGCAATATTCGCAGCAATATGTCGATTTAATTGATCTCGAAAGCAATTCGTTTCGCACTCTGCCAATTGGGCAAGTACTAAATGCCGATTACGAACCATTGCGTTACATTGCTCAAATGGATCATGGCGGATATTTTAATCCGATTCGCAGCCGGGTTTTGGATGGAGAGTCCAGCAACCTGGTGGTGACTTATGATGAGTTCTTAAAAAGAACCGATTTTGCTGAAATCATGCGCGACATGCTGAACGTGCTCGAGAAAGCCTATCGCTTGCCGGTGGATGTTGAATTCACGATTGCGATACACGAATCCAAACTTGGCAAGCCTGAATTTTGCATCAGTCTGGTGCAATGTCGTCCGCAAGCCCAATTGATGTCAACCGCTCAGGTGAAAATCCCGAAGAAATTAGCTGCTGAAGATTTAATCTTTGAGACTCATTTTGTAGTACCACATGGCATGGTGGAAAAAATAGATTATGTGGTGTATGTGCCACATTTGCCCTATTTTTCACTCAAAACGGAAACCGAACGAACAACCCTGGCACGTTCAGTGGGCAAGATCAATAAATTGCTTGAAAAGGAATCGTTTATTTGTGTCGGCCCGGGCAGATGGGGCAGTTCCAATTCCGACCTGGGTGTCTCCATCGCTTATGGCGATATTTATAACGCACGTGCCCTTATTGAACTGGCTGGAGCGAATATTGGTTTACCACCGGAGCCATCTTTAGGAACACATTTTTTCCAGGATTTGCTGGAATCGCAGATTTATCCGCTGGCTATTCCGCTGGATAATGAAGAAAATCAAATTAATTGCGCATTTTTTGATGATTCTCCGAATTGCGTAAGCAAATACCTGGATTTGGACCCGCAGATTGCGAAAGCATTGCGATTGATCCGCGTTAGTGATTTCCGCATAGATCATCATCTACGGCTTTTAATGGACGATGATGAGAGCCGGGCAGTCGCGTATTTAGTAGCAGATGAGAAAAAGAGCGGGTAGCACGTAGCCGAGCTACGCGAGCAGGTAGCGGGTAGGCAATGATTAACAATCCGAGCCAACCTACAAATGCGGGTCTCATCCGGA
>JBBQNI010000082.1:0-9562 GCA_038329785.1 Anaerolineales bacterium
ATCTTCGAGGAATCCGTGGGAAGTTTATGATATTGCAAAGAAAATTCATTCAAATCAAATCCTCCCGAGGATTTCCTTATCCGAGTCAGCGGTCTCAAGAGCACTCGGGGGGTTGGAATAGCATGTAGAGGATAGAAAGTGGTTTGTAGTCTTGAAGTACAATCAAGTGATCCCTCCCGGAGGCTTAATTTACAACTTACGATTTTCGACGCTCCGCGTCCCCGGGAGAATTTGCGCATAAATTTCAATCAAACCATATCCTCCCGAGGATTCGGTGGCAGAACCCGGCAGTCATGAGAGCCCTCGGGAGGGTTTTATTAGGAAACACGAATCTGAGCTAGGGGTAAGGCCCGACCCCTCCGATGATCGTCGTCTTGTCGTCGCAATCCGGACGCTGCCCCTGCCGCAATCTCAGCTTCGTTCTTGAGTTTTTTGTAGGGTGCGTTCGCTCTTGAACGCACCATGTTGCCTATGCAGTCTTTGAACATGGTCTTGACTAAGGCCGAAGGATCTCATAATTTTCTCATTTTCCATTAGAGTTTTTTCTTCGATCCTGCCCCCTACACCGCTGACGGTCTGATCCTAAAAGCTCGCTCCTGCGATAAACACGCACTCCGTTTTTCCCTCTGCTCGTTCAGTATCCAATCGCTTGTTACCCCGCTAAGCTTAATTAATTTAAAAATTGATTGTATTCAGAGCCAGCTATGTTATAATAACTGTATAGTTTGTTGCGGCAACAAACAAAGCTTTACTAGGGAATCCAAACCACCCACTCAATCAATCACGGGGCCACAAATACCCATGACCGAAACCGCTGATCAACTCTATGTACGCAAAGTCAACACTGTCATCGTCCTGGATGCCTTACGGCGTATGCAGCCCATTTCACGGGCAGGTCTTTCCAAGAAAACCGGTCTGAATCGCAGCACGATTTCGAGCATCATTCAAAGCCTATTGGATATCCACTTCGTGCGCGAAACCGAGCTGGTCATGGATCGAGTTGGGCGGCCGGCCATGCCCTTAACCCTCGACCCGAATGGCGGTTTTGCGATCGGTCTTGAAATCAACGTGGATTACGTCAGCGCCATTCTGGTCGATTTCAATGGTCAGCTGCGTCGCAAACTCTACCGCTCTGTCAATACGAATATGCCGCAGCACGAGATCTTGATGACTGCAATCCGCATGACCACCACTCTGGTGGAGCTCGGGCGAGAGCAGGAACTACCCTTCATGGGTATCGGCATCGGCTTACCGGGCGTGGTTGATTCACATGGCGGAAAATTGATTTTTGCACCCAACCTTGGTTGGCGCGATCTTGATATCGGGTGGCTGTTCTTCAACGAGTTCAATGCCCCCATCCTGGTGGAAAACGAAGCCAATTGTGCCGCTTTGGGCGAATATCGCTACGGAGCGGCTCGGGGTGTTAATAGCCTGATTTATCTCAGTGCCGGCATTGGCCTGGGTGGCGGTATCTTGATTGATGGAGAGGTATTTCATGGCAGTCAGGGCTTTGCCGGTGAAATTGGCCATATGCAGATTCAGCGTGATGGCATTCCGTGTGCGTGCGGAAAACGCGGCTGCTGGGAAATATATGTCAGTCCACGAGTTTTAATTGAAAATGTGCGCAAATCCCTGCAGCAGGGAACTGCTTCTTCTTTAACTCCATTGCTGCAGCGCAGTGAATATGCCCTCACCTTCCGGCAGATACTTGAGGCTGCTGAGCATGGTGATGGTCTGGCGACCGAGGTCCTGACCCAGTTGGGTCAGGACCTCGCAGCTGGGATCGGGAACCTGGTCAATATCTTCAATCCCACCACGATTGTGATCGGCGGAACGCTGACACAGGCTGGTACGCTGCTGATCCCTGCGATTCAAAAACAACTTCCCAACCAGGTCCTGGCCGGTGAGCATGCGCTCGTTCAGCTGGTACCTTCGCAACTTGGCGTGGATGCCTGTGTGCATGGGGCCATTGCGCTCGTGCTCGATGCAGTCATGCGGGACCCAACCAACTGGCTGAATTAATATACATACTGGAGGAAAAATGTACGAACCAAAACCCGAACACAAATTTACTTTTGGCCTATGGACAGTCGGAAATCGCGGCGGGGACCCGTTTGGTGGCCCGGTGCGTGCCGGTCTTTCAGCGGTGGAACTGGTGCACCTACTGGCTGAGGTGGGTGCCTATGGCGTTAATTACCACGATAACGACCTGATTCCCATTGATGCCAGCCCGGCAGAACGGGCTCAGATCATTAAAGATTTTAAGCAGGCCCTGGCGGAGACCGGCTTAAAGGTGCCGATGGCCACTACCAATCTCTTCAGCGACCCCATCTTTAAAGATGGCGCATTTACCTCCAACGATACCCGCGTGCGTAAATATGCTCTCCAGAAAACGATGATCAATATGGATCTGGGAGCTGAGTTAGGCGCAGAGGTGTATGTCTTCTGGGGCGGGCGTGAAGGCACGGAAACAGATGCCACCAAAAGCGCACTTGAGAGTCTCAAGCGCACGCGCGAGAGCATCAACTTTCTGTGCCAGTACTCCAATGCGCAGGGCTACGCCTATAAATTTGCCCTGGAAGCCAAGCCGAATGAGCCGCGCGGTGATATCTACCTGCCCACCACAGGAGCCATGCTGGGTTTCATTGCCACCCTCGATTATCCCCAGATGGTCGGCGTCAACCCGGAAATGGCGCACGAACACATGGCCGGACTGAACTTTATGCATGCAGTGGCGCAGGCCTGGGATGCCGGCAAGCTCTTCCATATCGACCTTAACGACCAGAATTACGTGCGCTTTGATCAGGATTGGCGTTTTGGTATGCAGAGCTTGAAGCAATCGTTCTTCCTGGTCAAGCTGCTTGAGGATGTTGGTTATCAGGGCAGCCGTCATTTTGATGCGCACGCCATGCGTACAGAAGATTATGAAGGCGTCAAAGACTTTGCACGCGGCTGTATGCGATCCTATCTCATCTTTAAGGAAAAAGCAGCTCAATTTAACACTGACCCTGCCATTCAATCGCTGCTGGCTGAAATTAATGCAGATGACAACAGCATGCAGGCCTTCTCCGGACCGTTTTCGCTGGAAATGGCAAATAGATTAAAAGCTTACGCTTTTGACCGCCAGGAAATTGCTGCCCGTGGCTTGCAATATGAAAAATTAGATCAGTTAACCAACGAACTCTTGCTAGGTGTCTGTTCGTAATCAAGCGGAGAAGTCGCATGGCTCAAACCTATTTTCTCGGTATCGATATATCCACAACCAGTGCGAAAGCCTTAATCATTGACACCGGCGGGCAGGTCGTCAGAAGCTCTTCCAGTCCGTTGTCACTGTCCACCCCTCAGCCATTGTGGTCAGAACAGGATCCATTAGAGTGGTGGCAGGCTGTCAGCAACAGTATCCGTGCTGTTCTGGCTGAGGCCCTTGTGTCTGCTACTGAAATTAAATCGATCGGCTTAACCGGGCAGATGCATGGCCTGGTCATGCTGGATCAGGAAGGGCAGGTTCTACGCCCAGCCATCCTTTGGAATGATCAGCGCACCAGCCTGCAATGTAATCAAATACGAGAGCGCATTGGTCGTGAAAGGTTGATCGCCTTAACCGGCAACGACGCGCTGACCGGCTTTACCGCTCCCAAGATTCTATGGGTGCAGCAGCATGAGGAGCATATTTATGCAAGGTGCCGTCACATTCTTCTGCCGAAGGATTACATCCGCTACCGGCTGACAGGCGAATATGCCACCGACAAAGCCGGTGCTGCCGGAACACTTCTCTTTGACTTGCAAAAACGCGATTGGTCACCGGAGATGCTGACCGCCTTACAGATAGACCCCGGCCTTATGCCGCTTACCTTCGAGGGCCAAGAAATTACCGGTGAAATCTCGCTGGCAGCAGCCGCTGAGACCGGTTTGCTGGCAGGCACACCAGTCGTCGCAGGCGGGGGGGATCAGGCTGCCGGGGCAGTTGGGGTAGGCGCGGTCATCCCCGGCATCGTCTCGTTGGTACTGGGTACCTCGGGTGTAGTATTTGCGACCACTGAACAACCTTTCATTGAAAAAAATGGTTTGTTACACGCTTTTTGCCATGCTCTGCCGGATCGCTGGCACTTCATGGGTGTTATGCTCAGTGCGGCTGGCAGCTTGCAGTGGTACCGTGACAATTTTAATGTAGACGCCAGTTTTGATGAGCTATTGTTACCTGCTGAAGGAATCCCGGCCGGGGCTGATGGACTTTTCTTTATGCCCTATCTGACCGGCGAACGCACCCCACATCCGGATCCGTTTGCGCGGGCGGGATTTATCGGGCTTACCCGTCGTCACACCCTGCCGCATATGACGCGCGCCTTGCTGGAGGGGGTGGCCTTTGGTCTCAAAGACGGCCTGCAGTTGATGCAGGCGGCCGGTCTGGATGAGACTCAGCAGATTCGAATCTCGGGTGGCGGTGCCAGAAGCAAATTGTGGCGTCAGATTCTAGCAGATGTGTTGGATGCGGAATTGGTGACTGTCAATAGCAGTGAGGGAGCTGCCTTTGGGGCTGCCCTATTGGCTGGCGTGGCAGCCGGCACCTGGCGAGATGCGGTCGAAGCTTGCCAGGCGACCATCCAAGTACTGGAACACACTTCGCCTCAACCTGAGCAGGTAAAAGTATATCGTGAGCGATACCCTATTTATTTGGAGCTATATCCCGCCTTGAAGGATGTATTTGCAAAGGTTGCAGCCCTGACTTCCAGCTCATAGCCGGCCGATTTTTCTTTGAATTAACTCACCTATCCGGCGGCACCCAAAAATAAATCTGGCCATCATCTGAATCATCCACCGCAGCCAGGCCGCAAGTAAACTGTTCAACTTTCTTTACAGCGATATCGCCATAGCGGCTGCGCAGATCGCGTTCGAACTGGGGTTGGTGTAGCAACAGATAAGCTCCTTCGTATTGGAAGAGCCCATCCAGTTTGGTATCTCCCAATCCAAACTGCAGGGTCTCTTCCTGATCAAAGCGACCATAAATATCGCTGAGATCATAAGGAAATTTATTCAAATAGAGTAAATAGAGGGCGGGATCATTGGCGATCCAGGGGGCATCAAGCGGCAGGCTGCGGGCCGCTTTGAGGATCGTGGATTCCTGGAAATAGCGGGCGGTATAACCGAGACCGTTATGCCGACGATCATAGAGCAATTCTTTGCTGATAGGATACCAGGTGTTGACCGCATAAGCGGCATAGATGACCAGGATCACTGATGCCCCCCACACCATTTTTTTGCTAGAAGGTAAAAGTACCAGCGCAGAGGCCAGCGCAATCCATGCGAATGGCAAAAGAGGAATGAGTGTGCGGCTGTTGATATCCGGAGGAAGGCTCGAAAAGAAGGATGCTGCCAGCATGAAAAGGCTATATGACACACAAAAGAGAGCGGCTGCCAGCGGAACCATTAAAGCACTTCGCCTGGCAGGTGATGTGGTTCGCAGAAGTCGCCAGAGCAGATAAATGATGATACCAATCAAGAGCAGCGCAACCCCCGGCAGGAGTGTGGATTGCAAACCCGCTGAAAGCGGTCGTTGATTGGGGATTGGCAGCCAGCCGATGATGGTCTGCTGGAATTCCAGAAAAAACCCTTGCAATCGTTGCGTCAGATCGATCGGTAATACGATCTGACGGCTGGATGATGCAGGTTGGCTGGCAGCTATCGTCCAGATCAGGGTGGGGATTAGCACAGAGCCGGCATAGGCCAGCAGATATTTCACTCTGCTTTTCCATTTGCCAGCCGCAAAGAGCAGCAGCAGCAGGAATCCGAGAAATATATTCACCATGCCAATATAGCGGGTGAGCAGCGAGAGCCCTGCCAGGAAGCCACTCAAGAGGATCAGCCAAAATCTGCCCGTTTCAAGATACAGGAGCAGTCCAAAAAACGCGGCAATCGTCAGAAACAGAAACAGCGGCTCACTCATTGCGCCAGAAAAATTATCAATCCAGGCAGGGGTGACGATCAATACAGCGGGTATTGCCACTGTCAGTATTTTGGATTTTGTAAAATAATATATTCCGACTCCCAGAATCAACATGCCTAAACTGAAGCTGAAAATGTTGATAACGGTGGTGGTGGTGAAGGGGTGAATATCGAACAGCAAGAAAAAACTAAGGATGAGCGGATATAACGGCTGGTGCAACGTCAGGGGTGAAAAATTGCCGCTGGGTTTTGATACGCTCAAGCCATGACCAGCGACCAGATTACGAGCGGCAGAAATATAAGCTGCAGAATCGCTGAAGGCCCACGGCCCCCAATTCATCTCGTAAACCATAATGGCCGCTGCCAGCAACGCAAACCCGATTGGGAAGGCGTAGAACCAGTAGTTGTACAGCCAGTTTTTGATGCGAGTCTTATTCATTTGATCCCTGCCATATCAAGGTGTAGGTTCAAAACCATAGACATGTATTCCATTCTGTTCGGTCAGTAGGGCCAATCCATTCTTGAATAATTCGGCTTGAACGCTATCAAACTTGTCATAATGAGCCGGGTTGATGACAACATAGGCTACCTGGTATTCGCGCAGAGTTGCAATTGAGCGTTCATCCGGGAAGGAAGCCAATACGGTTTGCAGGTACTGGTATTGCGGGGGCTGGTTGGCGTTGAAGAATCCGCCTGTAATCGCCTTATGATGCGTGAGGGTGTAGAAAATTTGGGCCTGGTCAGTTGAATACTCAAAAGGCATCTGCACAACAGCTCCAATCGCGGGTTGGTCGGCAAGCCAAAAATCGACCGGTCGGGCTTCGGTTTTCTCCAGGGAAGGCCGCATCGAACCGGGAAAGAATTCAAACAACGCCAGGAGGATTAATAATGCCGCGACCAGCCTTCTTTGGGGCAGTTTGAAACGGGTCATGAGCCAGTGGGCACCCAGACCGGCTGCCAGTGTGGAAAAGACCAGGGTGAAAATTCCGATGCGCATGACTGCCCGCATTTTTGAGAAGAAAGGTAAATATTCAAAGAGCAGAGCAGCCGGCAAGGGAATGGGGGTTCTTTGTCCGCTGGTTGGGCTGACGAATTCGACCAGTTTATTGTTCCAGTGCAGCTGCGGACCGAGTGCCAGGATGAAGGCGGTTATCATCATTACCAGCGCGATCGCCAGAATTTTCTGGTCACTGATTTTTTTATGCTGCCAGATGGCAACCCCGACCAAAATAAGACTGACCAGCCCGATATAGAGCGAGCTTTCCATCCAGAGAGAGTGATCAAATAGGCGGCTGCTCCACTCCCCAAAAAGGAAGTGGTTGGAGGCAAAGGCGAAGAAATCGGTTGGGCTGGCCGAATACTGACTGGCATACTCCAGACTGCGATCTGCCAGTCCGCCTTGATTTGAGAGCGAGAGGAACGGCTTGAGGGCCAGATAGAGCAGCGGAAGGCTGAATATCGCGGTCACCACAGCACGCAGCCAAAACCACTTCTCAATAAAAATCTTGCGGTTTGCAAAGATAAAGTAGGAAAAAATAAAAACCACAGTCATCAGCAGGGTGAAATAGAGATAGTACATTGAACTCAGCGCGATCAAGCCCAGCGATAGTGCAGTGGTGATGCTGGCGGCCCAGTGCCAGTGCTTGGATGTCCGCAGAATTTCATATAAACCCATAAAATAGAGTGGAAACCAGGCTGTACCAGAGAGGTTAAGGTGCCCGGCTTGAAAGTGAGCGATGCGGTAGGGCAAGAAGGCATAGATGGTGCCTGCCAGCAGTGCTGCGGTACGTGATTTCGTCAGATGATGAACCCAGATGTACATCGTAAGCCCGGAGAGCATAAATGTAATCCACATGGCAATGTTGTACCCGGCCAGCGGACCCCACACCAGGCTGAAGGGCACGCCGGGCAGTGTGGAAGCCAGGGCTGTATCCGTGGTGGAGAGATTCCATCCTTCGGGGAAGTTCATAAGCGGGTTGAAGAAGGGTGAGGCACCGCCTTCGAAGATCACTTTTTGATACCAGCGCACCAGCCACGAAAAGTAGAGTCCATCCCCATATCCCCCGATAATTGAATCGCGAAAATGCAAAATTAATGGAAAAGTGACCAACAGCGCGATCAAGAGATAAAACGCAGCTGCCAGAAAAAAGTGACCATAGGCGCGGGAAGCATTCCTTGTTTTCATCAATGCCTGTACCCTTGATTATAACTGTTTTGAGCGAGTGAGAGAGCGTGTAGCCTGTAGCGGGTGGTCAAAATTTTCCATGCCGAGGAAGAATTGCAAGGGCAGCTGCACAGAGCGCCACAGGTGCGCCCGTAGCGTGACCGCACCCCTACGAGCTGCAATATTACCTGTAGGTTGGGCAGGTCCGGCCGTAAAGATCCATGGTGGCCAAAACAACATGGAAAGTAAATCGAGGGATGCCTGAGTGCCCAACATTTCTTGTGTAGAAGATCCTCATCATTCGAAGGCCTGCTTATAAATTCATTTAAAATACCTCATGTGATCCATGCTCAAGGACTGGTTTCCTCCCGTTTGTGGTTGTTGGGCACTCAGGTAACCGTCTATCTTCTTGACGACCACCCTCGCAAACGCCGATCTGTCCTGATGCACATGCCCAACCTACAAATATGGGAGAATGAACTGTGGCGCAGGCTCGACGGGTTGGGCGAAGGATCGGATGTTGGTCTCTGTATTCCAAAAACACTTAATTTATCCGATCATTAGCCCCTCCAGAGTATCAATACAAGCGGGTGCACCATCATTACGACCAAAAAATTTTGGTGTGTTGAATCTAATCTTTCATAGGGACGAAAACCAAGTTGGTCATGTCGACATTTTTGGTCGCGAAAGAAGTACAAATAAAAATCTCCCCCAAACCACTCTTCGGCTTTTACCAGACCCTCCCGGAGATTCCATTTTGGCTGCCTGCTGGTAAATTACCCTCCGGGAGGCATAACTTGAGTAGTTATTTTAGTCTCAATAAACAAAAAACCTTTTATAACCCTCCCGAAGGTTTTCGTGACTTTTAATTATTGTGACCGTGTCCCGCGTCCTCGGGAGGATATGGTTGCCAAACCACTCTTCGGCTTTTACCAGACCCTCCCGGAGATTCCATTATGGCTGCCTGTCGGTAAATTACCCTCCGGGAGGCATGACTTGAGGAGATATTTTGGTCTCGATAACCAATAACGCCTTTTAATAACCCTCCCGAGGGGAGCCCAATTTCGTGTTTTTCTGAAAACCAACGAAGCAATTACAGTCTGTCATGTGTGGTCTTTCACCGTCTTTATCTTAATGACTTCAATCCTCTCAGCACTGTGGCCTAAACCTTGCACACCATGATTATGCCCATGAATGGCCTTTTTGATGGCATATTCACAGACGCCTGTCAGAATTGTTAAGCAATTGTCCATAATTATTGATGAGTTGTATATTTTCTGCGTGATTAAAAAGACTGTTTTGCTTATAATATAATGGATGATCATGACGCTTAATCGTGAAACATAAATCCACTACCGAGGGAAATCAAGCATGAGCGTTGAGCCGCTAGTCAAGACCAAGTTTTCAGGCAAGTCATTTCTTTCATACTTGAACGAATTGCGCTCCCTGGTAGGGGAA
>JBBQNI010000083.1:0-9335 GCA_038329785.1 Anaerolineales bacterium
TTCCTACAACCGATAGCGGACTTGAATCTATGTGTCAAGGCCGTGATGAGCGACAAGCAACGGGCGTTGCCGCTGGCCGTGAAGGCCGTCTTTCCGCATGCGTTGCATAGCTTTTGCCAGTTCCATTATCTGGACAACGCCGCCGAGCCGATTGCGAACGCAGACGAGCAGATGAAAATCGAACTGCGCCAGGCGGTGCGGGACGAAGTGGGGGATCTGATCCGCCAAAAACAGGCTGAAAAGACGTTCGTGCCCGTGGTGACCGGGATGATCCCCTCGCCTGTGCCCGTTGCTCCTGCGCTATTGGATCCAGAAACTGCCGCGAAACAAGAACGAGAAGGGATTGTGCAAGACATCCTGTCCCGTGTGCGTTATCTGCTCACTCTGAAAGGCCGTCCCCCCTTTTCGTTTGGCAGGCATCGAATTGTTCACCCGCCTTCAGGAGTTGGTCGCTTGTTTGCAGAAATTTGTTGAACACCAGCCAGAACCGCGCTTGCTGACCCTGCTCGCTGGGTTACCAAAATCCTTCGCTTTCACCGCGCCTACAGGAATTCAGCGCCAAAATTAGCAAGGTGTCTCGAAGTTATATGCCCGGCTTGTTTCACACCTACGATGTTCCTGGTTTACCCCGTACCAACAATGACCGCGAAAGTGAGTTCCGCAGGCTTTGCCAACGCCTATTATCCACGACCGGGCAAGTCGGAGCGACAAAACGCCTGCTGTAGCGCGCAGGTGCTTGGGAACTCATTCCGGGGCCTGGCTCTTTGCCCGAGACCATTGCTGCCATTTCCCAGGTCCAATATGACCAATTCTTGGATGAGCGCCAACGCGTGCGCATCCACCGCGCCCCTTTTCGACTTCACACGCGTTCGGCCCGTTCATCCGAATCTCAACTCAAAAAACTACTGCAATCCTGGAAAAATATCCCCAATGCACCTCCCTCATAACGACTTTTGCGGTAGTACTATTTATCATGCGAAGACCGCAAGGGATTCTTCATCTTCAAGCGGCAACAAATAAATATGTATCAGTTGATCGAACCATGATGTGCCACGGAATATAATGCTTTTTCATTCTGGTAATCTAGGTGACTTGAATAAAACCTCATCCCTGCTCCTTTTGCTTATAAATTACTGATTCTGTAATCTTTTTATTCGTTTAGGATAGGGGAAATTCTAGACTTATCCGAATTGGGTTCTGAAGTTTTGGTCCTTGAATTAGTATGAGAAAATGGTATACTAATAGTATGAATAGAAATATGAAGAATCAGAAGACAAAAATAGCAATTTCAATTGATCATAGCCTTTCACAAGAGACAGATCTCATCGCCCATGAGTTAGATATTCCCCGCAGCCAATGGGTTGCTCTGGCATTGAAAGACTACAACCGCCGCTATCAAAACAAAAAAATGTTAGCCCAAATTAATGCTGCCTATTCCGACGAGCTCGATTCGGAAGATGTAGCCATTTTAGATATTATCCGCTCTCATCAAACGAAACTGGGCGAGGAAGATGAATGGAAATAGAGCAGGGCGAAATCTTTTGGATTGATGAGGATGAGCCCAAAGGCTCTGAACCAGGATATCGACGGCCATTTGTCGTTATTCAAAACAACTTGTTTAATCAGAGCCAAATAAGAACTGTTGTCGTCTGTGCTTTAACTACCAATTTAAAGAGAGCTGAAGCGCCAGGCAATGTTTTGCTTAAAGAAGGCGAAGGGGGGCTTTCAAAGCCAAGTGTGGTGAATGTTTCACAGATTTTTACTGTCGATAAGATGTCCCTGGGTGAATATAGTGGTTCGTTACCCAGACGAAAAATCCAGCAAATTCTCTCAGGAATTAATTTACTACTACATCCTACTGAGTTGGATTAGTTCTTAAAGATTATTTCACCACAAAACTAATTGTCTTGGCGGGAATGTAGATCACTTTGCGGATGGTGCCTTCTTGCAGATATTTGTTAACACTCTCGACTGCGCGTGCTTCTGCCTCGGCTGCGGCCTGATCTGCATCACGCGCAATGGTCACCGTTCCCCGCAGTTTGCCGTTGACCTGTACCGAGATCTCGACGGTATCGTCTTTGAGCAGTTCAGGGTCGACTTGTGGCCAATCGGAGGCGTGTACCGAGCCCTTGCCGCCCAGTTTCTGCCAGGCTTCTTCGGCGAAAAAAGGTGCCAGGGGAGCGATGGCCTGCACCAACATGCGCAGGTCGTCCGGATGTACTGAGCCGCCGTTGTCGTTGATTCCATTGAGGGTTTCCATCAGTTTGGCGACTGCGGTGTTAAATTTAAAATTGGGTAGATCCTTGCTAACCTTATCGACTGCCTTGTGAATCAAAGTTTTGATAGCCGCTGACGTTTCCTGACGGGTGCCGGCTTGCGTATCGACCAGTTTCTCAAAGCGTTCCAGGAAGCGCTTCACTCCCAGCAGGGCGCGTTCATTCCAGGCCATGGTCGCGTCGAAAGGTCCCATGAACATTATGTAAGCGCGGGTAACATCGGTGCCATATTCGAGAATAATATCATCCGGTACAATTACATTACCGTGGCTCTTGCTCATGCGCTGATTATCCGGCCCGAGAATAACGCCATGTGACATGCGCCGGTAATAGGGTTCGGGGATATGGTCCGGCACAGCACCAAGATCATGCAGGAACTGATAGATGAAGCGAGAATATAAGAGGTGCAGCGTGTTGTGTTCATCACCACCGATGTATACATCCACTGGCATCCAATAGGAGAGTTTTTCCATATCCGCCAGGGCGTTGGGGTTGAAAGGATCGGTGAAACGCAGGAAGTACCAATCCGAGCCGGCCCAATTGGGCATGGTATCGGTCTCACGCCGGGCGGGTTGACCGCATTTGGGGCAGGTCGTATCGACCCATTCCTCGATGTTGGCCAGCGGTGATTCACCCGTATCAGTGGGTTCGTATTGTTCCACCTCCGGCAGTTTGATGGGCAGGTCAGCTTCTGACACAGGCTGCCAGCCGCAGCTTTCACAAAAGATCATCGGAATTGGTTCGCCCCAATAATGCTGGCGGCTGAAAATCCAATCTCGCAAATGATAGGAAACCGTGGCTTCCCCAATGCCCATCTCCCCCAGCCAGGATATGGCTGCCGGGATGGCTTCTTTTACTGGCATGCCATTGATCGGGCCGGAGTTGATCATTACACCCTCATGCTCCGTGTAAGCAGCCCTATCATAATCCCAACCAGACGAGGGTTGGATGATCGGTCGAATTTCCAGGCCAAAGCGAGTGGCAAAATCCCAATCACGCTGGTCATGACCAGGGACTGACATGATCGCACCCGTACCGTAGGTGAGTAACACAAAATCGGAAATCCAGACCGGGATTACCTCTCCGGTGGCTGGGTTGATAGCAGACAGACCGCTATAAACGCCGGTTTTCTCATAGGAGATTTCCATGCGTTCCATGTCCGATTTAGCCCGGCTGACTTCCACGTATTCATTCACTTCTGGATGGTTCAGGCAATATTCCTGTACAAGATGATGCTCGGGTGCCAGTACCATGAAGGTGCTGCCCCACAAGGTATCAGGCCGGGTGGTAAAGATTTCCAGCTCTTCATCCAACCCAACCAGCTTAAACTTCACGCGCGCTCCTTCACTGCGACCGATCCAATTAACCTGAGCGGCTTTTACCTTTTCGATAAAATCAGTTTGATCCAGCCCGTCAATCAGACGATCTGCATATTCAGTGATGCGAACCACCCATTGGCTGATACGCCGGCGTGTGGTGGGGGATCCACAGCGTTCACAGTTGCCGTTGACGACTTCCTCATTGGCCAGCCCGACTTTGCAGCTGGGGCACCAGTTAATTGGCATTTCTTGTTTGTATGCCAACCCTTTTTCGAACAGCTTGATAAAAATCAACTGCGTCCATTTGTAATAGGAGGGATCAGTCGTGTTGACAATGCGTTCATAATCGAAAGATAGTCCCAGGCGCTGCATCTGGGCTTGAAAGGTGGCTGTATTTTCGGCAGTGACATCCTGCGGTTTGCGCCCGGTCTTAATGGCGTAATTTTCTGTGGGTAGACCAAAAGCATCCCAACCAATCGGGAAAAGCACGTTTTTACCCAGCATTCTCTGAAAGCGGGCATATACATCCGCTCCAGTAAATGTAAAGGCGTGACCGATGTGCAACCCGGACCCGGAAGGGTAAGGGAATTCAGCCAGTACGTACTTTTTTTCGCGAGGATCAAAATCGATTGCGTGCCTGTGAGCCATGGAATCTTCCTTAATAAGTTATTTTCAATATTTTCCACAATTGTACTTGAAAAGCAGCTTTACGGGGGATGCGGCACGCGGCAGGCGGCATACGAACGCTCTGCGCTCATAAAAAGATACAAACTTTTGCTGAACCAGGTTTTATTTGTATAATGACGTAGAGAAACACCGAAAAATCGAGAATAGATTTTCCGCTGGAAATTTTTGATCTGACTTTTTGCAAGACTTCGTATCTCATTGATATTTTTTTATTCGAACCAGTAAGAAATCACCATTGAGCAAATAGAAATTTGTGTGGCAGAATTATGAATTACGTTTATTTATCTCCTGAATTTCCTCCCAATTATGCTGCTTTCATTCAAAATCTGCGGGAACATGGTGTTAATGTTCTTGGGATCGGGATTACCGCTTTTGATCATTTGAGTCAAACGGTAAAACGCAATCTTACTGAATATTACCGCGTGAATGACCTGCATAATCACGATGAACTGGTGCGAGCAATGGGTTATTTCACGCATGGGTATGGCAAGCTCGATTTTGTTGAGAGCCATAATGAATACTGGCTTGAGACTGAAGCGAATCTGCGGACAGATTTTAATATTCGCGGTCCACGGCGCGATACAATTGGCTGGATCAAACAAAAATCAAAAATGAAGCAAATTTATACTCGAGCAGGCATCAAGGTGGCGCGTGGACGGGTCCTAAAAAACCTGGTGGATGCACAGGCTTTTATCAAGGATACAGGTTTTCCAGTGATTGCTAAACCGGATATCGGTGTGGGCGCCACAGCAACTTTTAAGATTGGCAATCGAAGTGAATTGCAATCGTTTTTTGAAAACCCACCGCCGACAGATTACATTTTTGAGGAATTTATTGAAGGTGATATTTTTTCGTTCGATGGGCTCACTAATCAAGAAGGCGAGGTGATCTTTTATACTGTGCATGTGTTCAGCAGCGGCATTATGGAAACAGTCAATGAAGATCGTGATATCTACTATTACTCCTTACGAGACATTCCGGAGAAGATTCTTGAAATTGGCATGAAGACAGTAAAAGCCTTTGATGTCAAGGCACGCTTTTTTCACCTGGAATTCTTTGAAACAGCTTCAGAAGATATCGTTGCTCTGGAGGTTAATATTCGCCCACCGGGTGGATTTACCACTGATATGTTCAATTACGCTCATGACTACGATATCTACACTGATTATGCTAAGATGATCGCAGGAGAGCCAGTCGATCCGCCTGTAGAATGTCCTTACCACTGTGCCTATATCAGCCGTAAAAATCAAATTGTTTATCAGCTTCCGCACCACCAGGTTCTCAGCACTTTCCGCGATGAGATCGTGCAACATGATCCAATCAGCCCGGTGTGGCGAAACGCACTGGGAGATTATGGCTATATTGTCCGCTCTTCGGATCTGGATCAGATTTTCGGTATGGTAGAACAGATTCAACAAAGACGGATGGGAAACAAATGATGGAAACAGAATATTTTAAGTGGTTCAGCCATACTCTCAACCAGGACATGGAATTGAAGGTGTATGGATTTGGTGGCAAACCGCTGCTGGCATTCCCTCCCCAAAGCGGCCGTTTTTTTGATCTTGAAAATTATGGCATGATCGCGGCAATTCAACCCTGGATTGATTGTGGAAAAATAAAGGTAATTGCGGTTGATTCCGTGGATAGTCAGTCCTGGGCGAATTGGGATGCTCACCCCGCAGACCGCGCTCGCCGCCATGAAGAGTATGATCGTTATATCATGCAAGAGGTGGTACCCTTCATCCGCCGTCCTGGTGACGACAATTTGGCGAAGTGCCTGGTCAGCGGTGCCAGCATGGGTGCGTATCATGCCTGCAATTTCTTCTTCCGTCACCCGGATGCTTTTGATGGGTTAATTGCCTTGAGCGGCATCTACAAATTGGATATGTTCATCGGTGATTATAGGGATGATCTGGTTTATTTCAATAGTCCTTTAGCATACCTGCCTGGAATTGAGGATGAATGGTATCTTGAACAATATCAGGAAAGCCAGATTATATTTTGTGTTGGCCAGGGAGCCTGGGAAGATGAAATGCTGGCCGATACCCGCGAAATGCAGTGTATTTTAGAGGAAAAAGGAATCCCCTTTTGGGTGGATTACTGGGGATACGATGTCAACCATGATTGGCCCTGGTGGCGAAAACAATGGCCGTACTTCCTCAGAAATCTGTTGGGGGATTGAACTGTAACATTGGGAAGGATAAACATCATGGGTCGTAGCGACAGGGTCGTTCCGGCAAAATGTCAGGGAGCAGGTTTGCTGGAAAGAGATTGCTCTATCCAACCACTCAAACGCTCATCCCAGCGGAAAATCTCCATCTGCTGATTCATGTTGGGTATGAATTCCCAGTCATGAAGCAACAAGTCTTCCGGCGGGTTATGAAAGGATATGTCTTCGCCTTCCAGATGAGTAAGCAAACAAAACAACGATGTAATTTGAGCCGGTGATCCATCAGTTTGAAACGAGTCTTTCAGGCTGGCATATATTTGTGGCAAACGAATGATTGTGGCGGGGTTTTTGAGTCTCTGAAAAATTGCTTTCAAAATGAGGGTCTGATTGTTAATTCTGACCAAATCAGAATATTTCGAGCGCACCCTTGCCAGGGTCAAAGCTTGCGCACCATCAAGGGTTTGTTTGCCGGCCGGAAAATAACTGGCGGGTAGATCATCCACAAAAGTCGGCAAGTCAACTTCAATTCCACCAATCGCATCGATGAATTTCACAAAGGCTTGAAAGTCAACCACCAGATAATTATCATTTTCTACGCCAAAGTTCGATTCCAGGGTGGCTGCCAGAGCACCAGCACCATACCCATAGCCTTCAAAGTAATTCATTCCAGGAGAACCAAAGAAGTACGCCTGATTAAGCAGCATGGGTGCGGGCACTCTGCTTAACCCGCTGGGTGGGTTAACCAGGGTGGCGCGCGGTAGGGCGACCACATTAATCTGTGGGTTTTCAAAATCGACGCGGACAATGCGAATCACATCGGCCAGTCCATACAAATATTCACTGCTGCGCTCATCTATACCGACAGCAAGCACCTGCCATTCAGGCACATTTCCACAGACAGCATCCTGGCTGCCAGCCCTGAAGGAACTACGCGAAAACATAATGCCAAGGAGGGTATCACCTTCAGTGTATATCTGATCAATGGACCGGCCGTTAAGTGTATTGCGCCAGGATTGACCAGTAAGGGGCTTGACCCAAAATAGCAAACTAAAGAAACAGAATAGTAAAAACAGGAAGACCAGGATGATCAGCCATTTTTGTGAATTTTTCAAGGTTTTCCTTTCTTTGGTCATTTTACTCGAAAAGAGTGTTTATTTGATCAGTTGGAGAGAATAAGGTAATACAAGGTAGTCATTTTGATCCTGGTATTTTCTTTTTTCAAGGAAAGCTTTGCTGATCGAATGAGAGTACATGGCTGATCTCGTTTATAATGACGTATAGATAATTGGAAAAGCAGCTGATCAGGCAAGTGGAGAATAGATGATTAAAAGAATTTCATTTTTACAGGTTTTCTGTAAAGATGCGCACATAATCCATTCTGCCCGCGTAGCTTGCAGGGATGAAAATACTGTCATTGCAACAGATTTGTAGGAAAATGGGTGCTTAAGGACTTCGATGGAAAATAGTACATACCAGCCTATTCGAACTCTGCGATGGGCAGCGCTGCTGGCCACGGTTGAGGCTGTTATCGTTCTGGTGTTTTTGTTTACCATTCAAGCCGATCCTAAGAATGCTGCCTTGCTGGGTTTATCCTGGAAGCGCTGGCTGTTAATCTTATTTGCATTGGCCATTCTGATAGCGGAGCTCAATCTCTTTCAACGCCCGCAACGCTTGCTGAGGCTGGTCGAGGATTATCTGCGCGGATCGCGTTTGGTGCGCAGGACGGAAATATGGGGAGCAGTGGCGGCGGTTCTATTATGGCTGGTCATCTGGTTTCCTCCGCAGCGGCTGAAAACCTTCGAAGATGATTATTTGCGTCTTTTGCCTTTACTGATTCTGGTTTTGATCATTTCTCTACAATATTTCCTGGTTTTGCAAGGCACATTAAAAAAACCTGTGAAAAAGACGATCGCTCAATTTATTTCTGAAAACCGTAAGACGATCATCTTGCTGGCAATTTTTGGATTTGTAATTGGGTCACTTTTTGTTATCTTGCGACTGGTGCAGCTTCAGGTTGGTGGCGAGTTGCCACTCATCTTTCCGCCCAGCTCTATATTAACGGGTCTGCAAATCTTTTCTGCCTGGGTAGTGTGGTATTTGTTAAATTACCTCTTTCCCACGCTTACCAGTAAATTTTTACAAAAACCACGCTGGATTGCGGCTATTTTTCTTGTCATCTGGCTGGCAGCTTTCATGACATGGATACAAACTCCGCTTACCTGTGTCGAAGATCGCCCTGGTCCAAACCCTCCGAATGACGTTTGCTATCCGCCGATTGATGATGCGGTTTATAGTATTGGGTCGTTCTATGTTGGTTTGGGTGAGGGTGTATATAACCAGTGGCTAACCGATAAACCACTCTATCAGGTCTTTTTGGCAACCGGTCAGGCGCTTTTTGGGAATGAAATTGATCGTTACATTATCTTCCAGATTGCCATTTTGGCGCTTATGCCGGCCGTTTTATTCTATTTTGGGGCGCAAATCCTTAAGTTTTCAGGTTCTGGGTTGTTGGCTGTATTTATGATTTTAAAGGGCTTTAACGAGATCCGGCTTTATCCCCGTGTCGCCGGAATGAACGTTAAGATTGAGAACTCAGAAGGATTACTGACTCTGTTAGTTATTTGTGTAGCCATTTTACTTTTTCGTTGGCTGCAGAACCCGGCCCAAAAAAAATGGGCTGTTCTTACAGGCGGCGTGTTGGGTCTGGGAATTCTAGTGCGTTTCAACTCACTGGCTTTAGTACCATTAATTTTAGTACTTTTTGTTTGGGTAAGCCCTAAAGCCCGGCGGCCGCTTATACAGGGCAGTGCTCTTTTTCTGATGACCCTCAGCCTGACCATTTTGCCGTGGTTTATTACAGCCCGCAATGCGAATGGGACAAGT
>JBBQNI010000084.1:0-9121 GCA_038329785.1 Anaerolineales bacterium
AGGGTTATTTCAAAATCAAGATCGAATGTTTATTGCCATGATGGCAAAAATCAGCCCCGGAGAGTTGCTTGAATATTTTTCGGAGACTGCATTCCAATTAAAGCACGGGCAATTAATGCGATTACCAGGTTCTCATTTCTCTGATCCGGTCACTTATCCGAAAAATTTATCCATCATTGGAACTATGGATAAACCCATCTCAACCTGGGTTGACTCAGATTTACTACCACAAACTACAATTTTGCCATGTTCCCCCATTAATTTCTCTTCTTCTCAAATATTAAAAGAATCTTTAAATCAACTATCACTTCAAAAGACATTATTGAAATCCTTTATTCGCACTCCCCAACAGGCATTTAAAAAATTGTTAATGGTAACCAACAATCTTTCACATGCTGTACTACCGCTATTACAGGTTACTCGAATATTGCGGAAGGAACTTTCACTAGATGCCGGTAATTTCTTAGGAGAAGGGGTAATTTACTTAGCAAATTCATGGTCACATTCAGGTAACGGCTTATTTTCTAAAGACCCACAGAAGAACCTATTGTTTGCCTTAGATTTAGCAATTTCTCAATCTCTCTTTTTACCATGTTCCAGCAAGATTTCTCATTCAGAAAATTTGCAAAAAAAACTATATAAAATTCTTGGGAATAAATTTCCCAATTCCTCTGCTTATCTCTATCAAATTTCTAAATGATACATTTTTTGTCGAATGTAAATAGGCATTATCACTTAGCATAAATACCGCAATTAAGCGCTTCTACGAATTTGTTCCATGCTTTACTCTTGTTAACATATAAGATTTTGCATTTTATGGGAGAAATTTCATTGAGAAAATTTCACTTACTACTTTTAATTATATTTTCTGGCTTATTTTTTTTGGCCGCCTGTACACCACAAAATAAATCTGAGAACTTTAATGTTTCCGGTTCTGAAATTAGATTAACTACAACTGCTACACCGGGCACAATGGCACCTTCTTCTGAAAATAGCCATATGATGGAACCAATCAGCGGAGAAAATGTTCAGGATGCCATAGAAGAAATTGGCGGACAACCGCTTGAATTTCGAATAGAAGATAATGTTAAAGTGTTTGAACTGGTCACAAAACCCATTAATTGGCATATTACCAATGCTATTTCCGTAACAGCCTGGACATATAACGGCACTGTTCCGGGGCCCATGATTCGGGTAACTGAAGGGGATGTGGTTCGAATCATCCTAAAAAATGAATTGAATGAGCCTACTACTATCCACTGGCACGGCATAGCGGTACCCAATGAAATGGACGGAATACCGGATATCACTCAAAAACCCGTTCTCCCTGGAGAAAGCTTCACATATGAATTTGTTGCACAGCCCGCCGGTACGTACATGTACCATTCACATTATGAAGGAGATGTTCAAGTATCCGCAGGTCTGTATGCGCCCTTTATCATTGATCCAAAAGTGTTAAATGCCCCTAAGCCGGATGTCGATATCAATTTGATGTTTTCCGAGTGGTTAGTTAGAAATGGACAAACTTATGCTGCAATGCCAATGGCAGGTATGGAGCCTAACTACTTTACCATCAACGGCAAATCTTTTCCGGACACGGAGACTATCAATGTAAAAAAGGGACAACTCGTTCGCCTTCGCCTGGCAGGGATTGGTCAATTTGTTCATCCTATCCACTTACATGGCGTACCTTTCAAGATTGTAGCGACCGATGGCCATCCTGTGCCAGAGGCAGCCCAATTGACAAAGGACACAGTTTTAGTTTCGCCAGGCGAGCGTTATGATATTGAATTTGTTGCCACCGAAACCGGGCAATGGATATTGCACTGTCATATATTGCATCATACTACCAACGAAAATGTAGAACCTGGTGGTTTAATGTTAATAATCAATGTGAGTGAATAAATCAGGAGAGTATAGATATGAATCACAAAACAATTTGGTTCGGTATAATAATCTTATTAATCGCTTTATTACTGGCAGGTTGTAGCGCAACCTCACAACCTCAAAAATCTTCGGCAGACAATGTAACAATCACGTTTACTAGCAACCCTTCTGTGCCAAGCACAGGTGAAACCGAATTGATATTTGATATTAAGGACCAGGACAACCAACCTTTAATTGGTGCAGAAGTTACTGTCAATGCTGATCATACCGATATGAGCGGAATGGATATGAATGGTGTAGCAACTGAACAAGGTAATGGTAAATATGCTATCACCGCAGACTTTCCCATGTCTGGAGCTTGGAAAGTTTCTGTGGTGGTTCGAAAAGAAAACCTGGAATTCACAAAAGAATTGGAATTAAAAATTCAATAATGACCATCTATGCTCATAATTTTAAAAACGATCCCTTTTTTGAAACTCTAAGCAACAGGAGTTAAAGCATTTTCTGATGAGTTTATCTTCCAATCCATCTCCTCATTCTATAAGTAAAGCGGACCGTTTTGTCTTTTGGTTAGGACAGCATTGGGTTCTTACAGTTGGTGTTTTCTTTGGCATCTATGTTTTAACCCCTTTTCTCGCCCCGATATTCATGGCTACAGGTTTCACCAATCTAGGAAGAGTGATCTATTGGTTTTATTCCTTTTTTTGCCACCAACTGCCTCAAAGATCATATTTTTTGTTTGGTCCAAATATTTCTTACAGTCTTTCAGAGATACGCTCTGTTTGGCAGGACGCCGGCAATATTCTTTTATTGCGACAATTCACCGGTAATTCTCAAATGGGATGGAAGGTGGCCTGGTCAGACCGGATGGTATCCATGTATACCAGTATATGGATATTCATCTTATTGTGGGCTTCTATCAAGAAAAAAATTAAACCATTGCCATGGTGGGGCCTTTTCCTCTTAATACTTCCGATGGCAGTAGATGGTACTTCCCACCTGTTAAGTGATTTCGCAGGCATAGGACAAGGATTCCGAGACAGTAATATCTGGTTAGCTGCCATTACAAATCAGCAGTTTGCCGCAACTTTTTATGCAGGCGATGCCTGGGGTTCTTTCAATGCCTGGATGAGACTAATCAGTGGTGTCTTGTTTGGTTTAGGATTAGTCTGGTTTGGTTTTCCGTATCTTGATGAATCCTTCAAAAATTCGGTCGAGGTCGTCAAGTATAAAGTTCAATATCAGTCTTTACTAACAAAAGAAAAAGAGCGTTTGGCTAACCAACCAAAAACCGGCTGAGTTAAGAAGGCGAAAATGGAAATTAATAATAGATCGGCAAATACATTAATAAACGTGATTATAGCTGATGACCATGCAGTTGTGCGGTCTGGCACTCGCCAATTTTTAGAACAAGCCGGCGACATTTTGGTTATCAGTGAAGCTTCTGATGGTGAGATGGCTTTGGCGATGATTGAAGAGATGAAACCAGATGTTGCCCTTTTAGATATCCAAATGCCTAAAATGAGTGGTATTCAGGTTTCTCGAGAAATTCATGCCCGTCATTTACCGGTTGGCGTATTAATTCTCACCTCTTACGACGATGAACCTTATGTAACCGCTGTTATGAAAACGGGTGCAAATGGGTATGTCCTAAAAACATCTTCTCCCGAAGAGATTATCCAGGCTGTTCGAAAAGTTCATAAAGGTATTTCCGTTCTGGATACAACGATCCTGCCTAAAATAATCGCTCAGATCAATGGGAATAACGAGGTATCAAATTATGAAAAACTTACCGATCGCGAAGTTGAAATACTAGCACTCGTTGCTAAAGGGCTAACCAACCGCCTGGTTGGGCTGGATTTGCAAATCAGTGATCGAACTGTTCAAGGGCATTTAGCCCGAATCTTTGCAAAATTACAGGTAAATAGCAGAACGGAAGCCGTGATGCGTGGTCTATCCCTTGGCTTGATTGATCTTCCGGAATCGCGCAAAGAAACTATAGACACATTCGAGATTTAAATGCGAAGGTGCTCCATCTGAAGACGTGTATCCGGTCCTTATAACTTCCTTTTTTTTTCGTAAGTAAAACTGCCTATAATCTGTCACGCCTTTTGGCTCACGGCTTAACTCGCTGATTTGCTCTATTCAATCATCTTTCTTCGCGCTAGGATTAAATTAAGTTATTATTTTTTGATGAAGAGGTGATTTGATGGCACGAGATCCAGTGTGTGGCATGGAAGTTAATCCAGATATAGCTATTGCATTTCGCAAACAAGGTGAAGAATTTTTTTATTTTTGCTCCGAAAGTTGTGCAGCCAAATTTGATGCTGACCCGTCACAATACGTTCAACACTCTGAAGAGTCTATCAGTTCAGCAATCACTGGATTTGATCCTGATTCCAGATTGCTCCAAGTTGAACTTCCAATTCTCGGGTTTTCAAAAGAAGGACAATCAGGCAGGGCGCTAATCCATTCGACATTCAACAAGATGGCAGGGATTGAAAGAGTAGTAGCGAATCCGGTACAAGAAATCGTTATGGTGGAAGCGATTGCCCGTGAAGTGGGTGTCGATCGAGTTTTGGCTGAGGTATTGCCTGAAGATAAAGCCCATAATGTACACTTGTTACAGGCGGAAGGCAAAAAAGTAGCCATGGTTGGCGATGGTATTAATGATGCTCCAGCATTGGCGCAGGCAGATGTTGGATTAGCAATAGGCACAGGCACCGATGTTGCGATCGAAGCCTCAGATATTACACTCATTAAAGGAAGTTTATTTGGTGTGGTTACTGCCATTGAGGTAAGTCGAGCAACCATGCGGAACATTAAACAAAATTTGGTGGGAGCATTTATTTATAATGCTTTGGGCGTTCCCGTAGCGATGGGTATTCTATTTCCATTCTTTGGCATTTTGCTCAGCCCCCTGTTGGCTGGCGCGGCGATGGCTTTCTCTTCCGTAACGGTCGTAAGCAATGCCAACCGGCTGCGAAGTTTCCAACCCAGGTTTTCAGTGAAATGAATTCTGATGGAAATTAAATTACTTTACGGTTGAAATGTTTCGTCTGAAACTCAATAAATTTTAGATAAATAAGGACAAGAACAAATGAATTCTATGCAAATTGCAGTAACACTTGGCGGGCTTGCACTTTCTTTACTAATTATATGGTTCTTTTGGTTAGCACCAAAAGGGCAAACCCGGATTTCGGCTGGTTCAAGCGGTTTTCAAGAAGTGTCCATCATTGTGAAAGGTGGTTACACCCCTGATATTATCGTAGTCAAGGCTGGCCAGCCCGTTCGAATGCATTTCACTCGTCTGGAAAGTTCTTCATGCTCTGAAAAGGTACTCTTTCCAGATTTTAACCAAATTGCTGAATTACCGGAGGGTCAGAAGGTCTCATTGGAATTTACTTCTGAAAAACCGGGGGAATATGAATTTCAGTGTCAGATGGGGATGTTGCGTGGAAAGTTAATCGTTGAATAAGTAAGATGGGTTACTACAGTAACTACCTTAGCTATAAACTTTACAAAAGCTTATATTCCCTTTATAAAAGTGTTGAGGTTTATTGATAAGCTAAGTATACAAATGAACATTTTGAATCCAGGAGGAAAATATTATGAATAACCTTTCATCAGGAAAGTTTGCTTACCGCGCGGAATTAAATATTTCTTTTGAAAAAGCAAAAGAAAAAGTGACTTCTGCCCTCAAAGAAGAAGGTTTTGGTGTATTAACCGAAATTGACATGCAAACAACTCTTAAAAAGAAATTAGATATCGAATTTCGCCAATACGTGATTTTAGGCGCTTGTAATCCCCCCTTGGCTTATCAATCTTTGAACATTCAATTGAATGTTGGATTATTACTCCCCTGCAATGTAATTGTGTATGAAGAAGGCGGTGGCAGTGTCATCGAAATTTTGAATCCGATAATAATGATGGATGTTGCCGATAATCCCGATTTAGTACCTGTTGCTCAAGATGCACAGGAAAGGCTGTTGCGCGTCATTAATAAACTGCAAGAATAGTGATATTGATAAATTACGTAAAGAACGTAAGGCATTACATAGACAAAAATTATACTAACGATTAATTTCAGCGAATGGAAGATATAAAATGAATTTATTACAATAATATCGTAATTTAAGCCAATTCAGTAATTGAACAGGGACAGGAGATAAAAATGAACGAAACACATGAGCACAAGCTACCAACCAGACACAATCAAAATGATATGGAGTCAAATCACCCGGAGAAAATAGACGCTCAACAGATGGATCATGGCACTCATGCGACGAGTCACGAAAACCATCAAAAGAATAATAGCGAACCTGGCGGGCAGGATCATAGCGCACATGTGGATCATAGCGGGCATGAGCAAATGTTCCGCCAAAAATTCTGGGTATCGCTCTTGCTATCCATTCCGGTTTTAGTATTCAGTTCATCGATCCAGGCCTGGTTGGGTTATAGTTTGCCGGCTTTTCCCGGCAGCATGTGGATCACTCCGGTTTTTGCGGTTATTGTCTTTTGGTACGGCGGGATGCCCTTTTTGAAAATGGCAGTTCCCGAAGTGAAAAATCGACAACCAGGCATGATGACGCTCATATCGCTGGCTATCAGTGTGGCTTTCATTTACAGTGTGGCAGCTTTGTTTTTGCCTACCAGTGTCACTTTCTTTTGGGAGCTGGTCACCTTGATCGATATTATGCTTCTGGGTCACTGGATCGAGATGCGCAGTATCCGCCAAGCTTCCGGGGCGCTCAACGAACTGGCACAATTAATGCCGGATACCGCAAATCGCATTATGGCGGATGGCAATTTTGAATCCGTTTCAGTGACACAGTTGCAAGGTGGAGATTTAGTGCTCATACGCCCTGGGGAGAGTGTACCTGCCGATGGCGCTGTTCAGGAAGGGGAATCTGATGTAAATGAGGCAATGCTGACCGGGGAATCAGTGCCGGTCAAGAAGCGAGAAGGGGACAAAGTAATTGCCGGCACGATCAATGGAGATGGCAGTTTACGTGTGAAAATAACTGCAGTGGGGGATGAAACCGCATTGGCGGGTATTATGCGTCTGGTAGATCAGGCGCAGAAAAGCAAATCAAACACCCAAATCCTGGCAGATAAAGCCGCTGGTTGGTTGTTTTACGTGGCGTTGGGCGTAGCTGCAATCACAACCGTGGCTTGGACGATTGCAGTAGGGTTTAATGTAGAAGTAATTGCCCGCGTTGCGACGGTACTGGTGATCGCCTGCCCCCATGCTTTAGGATTGGCGGTACCGCTTGTAGTTGCAATCACCACAGCCATGGGTGCAAAAAATGGTATTTTGGTACGTGACCGGTTGGCGTTGGAAAAGGCACGTCTGATAAATATGATTGTTTTTGATAAGACCGGTACTTTGACCGAAGGCGAATTTGGTGTGGTGGGCATTCGTACCACCAATGATATAACCGAAGATGAAGCATTGGCATTAACGGCTGCAATTGAAGGCGATTCCGAACATACAATTGCACGTGGATTCCGCAAATCTGCCAAGGAACGAAAACTTGCAATGCCTTCGATTTCCAGTTTTGAAGCGATCAAAGGACGCGGCGTGCGTGCGAAAAATAATGAAGGTACTGTTTATGTAGGTGGACCGCGAATGCTCGAAATGCTGGATTTGGCATTACCTGAAGAACTTGCCCAGTTTGAACAACAAGCCAATCAGAAGGGGCAAAGTGTTGTTAACCTGGTTGAAGATGGCACTGGCGGGAAACGTGTCCTGGCATCATTTGCCCTGGCAGACGTGATACGTCCGGAGAGTCGTTCAGCTATCAAAAAATTACATGAGATGGGAATTGAAGTTGCTATGCTGACGGGTGATAGCCAGGCAGTGGCAAAGGCGGTTGCAGACGAGTTGGGAATTGATACCTACTTTGCACAAGTTCTGCCTGAGGATAAAGACAAGAAGATCATGGAGCTACAAAAACAAGGAAAAAAAGTTGCCATGGTCGGTGATGGCGTTAATGATGCGCCGGCATTAATCCGCGCAGATGTGGGAATTGCGATCGGCAGTGGTACAGATGTAGCCATTGAATCCGCCGGCATTATTCTGGTAAAAAGCAATCCTTTGGACGTAGTAAAGATATTTGATTTAAGTCGCGCCAGTTATCGTAAAATGATCCAAAACCTGATTTGGGCAGCGGGTTA
Organism: Anaerolineales bacterium; assembly: GCA_038329785.1. GTDB lineage: Bacteria > Chloroflexota > Anaerolineae > Anaerolineales > Anaerolineaceae > UBA6170. The sequence continues at coordinate 8,068 of JBBQNI010000084.1, forward strand.
CAATATTATTGCTTTACCATTAGCTGCCGGCGTATTGGCGCCGATCGGTTTCTTGCTTTCTCCTGCCATGGGTGCCGTACTTATGTCCCTCAGCACAGTAATTGTCGCCATTAATGCACAATTGTTGCGTGGGCATAAATTGGCTGGATAAATCTGCTGAATGCCCTGAAGTTGTATCCTTAAACCGCACCATAAGAAGTGGGGTTTTGCTATTTGGCGGGTAGGAGGAACGCCAAAGATTGAGGTTTATTGCCTTCAAAAAAGGACAGTGGATATAATTAATTTATGCCTGAATAAGTTGTTGCGGTGTTGGCAGTAGAACCTTTGTCTGGGTGAAATCGATGCGGCGAGATACGGATCGGTGCGTTCGCTTTTGAACGCAGGTTATGAAATCACCTTGCCAGGCTCTGAAATCCTCGAGATAAAATTACCAATCCGTTTTTCATGTCGGTCTCCGAAATGGCTAATTAACCCATCGTGGGCGTTTTGGGGACAGCACACTGCACTGGACCGGGCAGAACAAGTACATCAATCACAATCTCAGACCTGATTCTGGTGAGAGTTCAGGACAGCGGTGGTGTGCATCAGGAAAACTTCCATTCAAACTTTCTATGAAGAAATATTTATCCGTTTGAAATTGGAATTCTTTTTTATACTTATGCTACAATTAAGATGAATTATGTCTATTTTGTGCTAATAAAGTAAAGGAAAAATCATGTACAAACGAATATTCCCTCTCATCCTGTGCGTTTTCTTCCTGCTATCAGCCTGCTCCCCTGGCCTGCCGGAAGGGACATTGACCATTCCACTGATCAGCACCATAACAGATTGGTCCGCCTTAAATGTGTCGATCGCCGTGGAAGCTGATGGAGACAAACACGTCGTCTGGAGCGAATGCCCGCCTATAGATGTAAGTGATTATTGCCGGGTATATTACCAAAGAACCCGTGGCGGGGAAATTGGCCCGCGCCTGGTCTTTGCGAACGATAGCTTTGGTTACTCTATGGCGAATATTGTGGCGCTTAACGACGGTAGGGCTGTCATTGCTTTTTAC
>JBBQNI010000085.1:0-8821 GCA_038329785.1 Anaerolineales bacterium
GAACAGGCTGCCACCTTTCTGGCCGGCATGGAGAATCCCGAGGATGTGCGTCCTTTACTATTGCACGCCGATGACAGTGCCGGTGGGTTGATGACTTCAGAGTTTCTGGCATTGCGTAGAAAGATGACCGCCGGAGATGCCTTGCAGGCCATTCGTGACTGGAAACCGGATAGTGATGATATTTATCACCTGTTTGTGGTTGATGGCCACAATCAGCTGGTGGGCGTAGTCAGCCTGCGCCAACTGATCACCGCCGATCCCGCTGCGATATTGGAAAGCTTCATGGATGAACAGGTGATTGCCGTTACTTCCGGCACCGACCAGGAAGAAGTTGCGCGCTTGATTGCACGGTATGACCTGCTAGCTTTGCCGGTTATCGATCGTGAGCGCCGGCTGCTGGGTGTCATCACCATTGACGATGTCATCGACGTACTGGAAGAAGAAACCACCGAGGACATCCAGCGTCTGGGCGGCTCAGCTCCCCTCGAGCAGGCCTATCTCAATACCAGCGCGTGGGCGGTCACCAAAAAAAGAATCGGCTGGCTGCTTTTATTGTTCGTGACCGAGAGCTTGACAGGCACCGTTTTACGGCATTTTGAGAGCGAATTAGCCTCTGTTGTGGCACTTTCTTTCTTTATCCCTTTGTTGATTGGAACGGGCGGCAATGCCGGCTCTCAAACCACCAGCACCATCATTCGGGCGTTGGCAGTGGGGGATATTGATTTGGGCGACGCGCTCAAATCTCTGTGGCATGAGCTGCGCATCGGCCTGATGCTGGGGATTGGCATGTCGATTTTCGCCTATGTGCGTGCTTTGACCTGGGGGTCAACTCCCCAGTTGGCTTTGACCGTTTCGGTGGCTATCCTGACCATTGTGATTTGGGCGAACATCCTGGGGGCTATCCTGCCCTTATTGGCATCCAGATTGAAGATTGACCCAACCGTTGTCTCCGGCCCGGTAATGAGCACACTGGTGGATGCAACCGGTTTGTTCATCTATTTCACTATTGCAAAAGCTGTAATCGGATTGTGAAGAAGGCGAGAGGAGAGACGCACTTTCTAGTGGCTGCCCTTTTCACTGCGGAGAAGGTGTGTCAAATCCTGCATCAGGCTTGGGTCGATAGGGAGATAGATAGATTGGTGCGTCGCGCTGCGCGAACACACCCTACCAATTATTGCAAAGCTGTAATTGGGTTGTGAAATAGTCGGACAGTACAAATCAGTAAAAAAAAGAGAAACGAGAAGAACAGTATCTATTAGCAGCCAAGTTATTAAATAAATTGAGAGAAAGTCGGGAAAGTTATTAAGACACTCTTGGTGCCAAACGAGGTAAGCATTTCGCTTCCTCAATGAGCCCTGGCTTTCTCTCACAGTTATCGTAACATAAATAGAATCGTTTTTCAATCCCCAAATTTAATCAAATCGATTTTTGCCTGGATTCTTTGTACCCAGTCCGCATCCAGCCGGATGAGGCGTTTTTTCTTTAAATTCTCTTTCACAATCCAGATGATGTCGGGATGATTGCTGCCTGCCCATTGCTCAATATATTGTTTTCCTGTCTCCGATAACGAAACAATGGCTACACTCCAGCCATATCCTAAAGCCTGGCGCAGCACACGGAGATGCGGGTCTTTTCCTGCATTCGTCTCTGCCACGTGAGTGGTGATCCGGTCAAGAATCCGCAGGATATGAGCAGCTGTCCCGCGATCTTTGAGCAAACGCGGCTCGCAGAGACCCGCCACCAGGGCGCGCTGTTCCAGCCAGGTGCCATCCAACCACTGGTCGGATATTCTCAGTAGAAAAGGCATGCTACAGTCACCAATTATCTGCAACGCCATGGCGCACGCTTCGCGCACTCGCCAGCGCGTGTCGTTGGTCTGAAGGCGCAGGGTTGCCAGCCGATCTTGATCTCCACTGGCGATCAACTTGCCCAACCCCCAGGTACCACAGAAGGCCAGGAAACAGTTTGGTGTGTTTTCGGGGGCTCTGTCTGCTGTCCATTCCAGGAAGCGCTCAAATTGGATTGCACTGCCCAGTGTGACCACAGCTTGGGCCAGCTCCAGGTTTCCGCGTGGACCGGGCAGGTGCGATTCGCTTAGAAGATAATCTGTCCAATCTGGCAGGCTGGTAAGTTTTTCCATGTATCGATCAACGCGGTTCATTGCAGTTAAGTATAAGGCAAACTTACACAAGCTGGCGCGTTTGCTTGAAATTTCTTTATTTTTTCGTAATATGGAGGATATATGTTCTTAATTTATGGATAGCATTATTGGTTTTCGTTCGGCAAGGAGGCAACCATGTTAAAGGTAAAGGAATTGATTCGTTTAACAGACAACCCGGTCTGGACGATTTCACCTGATGCAAGTGTGAGCACGGCTGTTCAATTGTTAACTGAAAAGAGAATTGGGGCACTGCCGGTGGTGCAAGATTCAAGCGTGATAGGTATCATCTCGGAGCGTGACATTGTCCGAGCCGTGGATCGCGTAGGCGTGGGTGCTCTCGATTTATCAGTAAATCAGGTTATGACAAGAGAGGTGATTGTTATTTCAGCAGAAACGACCCTGGAAGATTGTATGCAGTTGATGACCGATTATCACTTCCGTCACCTGCCGGTTCTGGAAGACGATGAATTGGTGGGAATTGTGTCTATTCGCGACCTGATCAAAAAAGTTCTTCCCCAGCGCGATGCCTTGATTGAGGATTTGGAAAAGTATATTCGTGGTGGGCATTGAGTGGTGGAATTTCAATCGCAACTTCATAAAAAGCGGCCGTCATCGCGGGTTTCGCCAGCCTGGTGAACTTGCTTTTGTAACCAGCCGATGCGCACATCTGCGGGACAATCGAACTGGGGTACAAAGGGTTTAATATCCAACAGTGGTGTGCCGTTCAAGACATCGATATCAGCGATTCGGATAAGTCTATCCTGGATGTCCAGCAGCCGCACCACGGATAAGCCCAGTGGATTTGGGCGGGCGGGTGCGCGCGTGGCAAATAAACCATGTGTCTGCTGATCCAAAAACGGCGTAACCAGCATCTTTGCGGGTTGCGTGCGGTTGAAAACATAGAGCAGGATCAGGTGTGAAAAACCTTCCAGATCTTTCAACCCGGGCACAAATTGTTGCTGCAGTACGATGGTTCCCTGTGCGCCGGAGGATTGCATGGACTGGATCGGTGTGCCGGATGCTTGTTGGAAAGGTGTGTGGATCACCCCTATTGGGTTGAATGTCATCGGGCTGATAGTTTCCTCAGTCGTGCGAAACTTGAACCAGTTGATACTGCTCCTGGAATTCTCTGTTTTAATAAAACAAGACTTGTCCAATAAATTGTCAGAGGCAGCGTTATTCATTGTGCCAGCAGTCACACAAATACATTCGGCATGGGTGAAAGCCCATTCGGTCAACAGGTTGAGTGCGGAGATTGCATACCCACGCCTGCGGTACTGTGAAACGATGCCGTAATCAACCTCAACATAGCCGGATTCATCCGGGAGGCCTTTTAAGCCAATCAACCCTACGACCAGCTCAAGATCAAGGGCATAGATCAACCAGTAAGTACTCCACAGTTGTTCTGCTTCGTTTTTGCCTTCCATTCGCTTACGTTTAATCCGCAGCGCATGCAGCACCTGTTCATCTACCAAACCAGCTGCCAGAATAAATCCCGGCGGTAAGGTCAGCGCAGTGGGTTCGTTTAGTAAATGAGTTAATTGATCGGTGTTTAAAGCCACGAGCTGGATGCGGTCGCTTTCTAATTCAGGCATGCGTGCTCCTTTGTGAAACAAGGTGGAAATGTATAATTGGAAATTGTTGGAATTGACCACCATTCAGAATCAGCTGGTAATCTGAAACGGATAGTGCATAGTCCTGGATCAAGCGGGGAATTAGCAGGAAACATTCTTGCAGGAAAAACTTATCCTCAGGGGTGAGATTGACGAGAGCTGACGCCCCGCTACGTGGCAGCAGAATGATATGGAAAGGATAGGCAGGCTGGGGATGAAAAAAAGCCAGAGTATATTTTCCCAAAAATACCCGTCTGACCGGTATGAGAAAAGGAAAGTAACACAGGAAAAACTTGAATACCGATAGACTATGTTTGCGGGTGAGAAATTCTTTCAGAAAGTGGGTGAATCTTGCTCGAATTGCAGGCACATCACCTCTTCACCATCGACCAATTCACCAGTTTTTACAAAACCAAGGCTGCGATAGAGGTGCTCGGCAGCCTGATTACCGGGTTCAATGCTCAACTTGAGGTTGGTGCAACTTGGACGTTTGCGAATCTCTTTGATGACGGCTTGCATGGCATGTTTTCCATAACCATGGTCTTGAAAGTAACGATCGATCATTAAACGGCAAACCCAGTAGCTTTCGTCCTGCAGATTGAAAGCATACATCAGGAAACCAACCAGACGGTTGCTTTCGTAGATGGCCAGGGGTATGCATTCAGGAAAAATCTTGGATTCGGCCAGTGAATAGAGGTTGCTGGCTACATAATGCTGCTGTTCATCACTGACTTCCAGGCTTATAACCGCCTCAAAATTGGATTTTGTGACCGGGCGTAATTCGACATTCACGGTGGCTGTTCTCCTAGGATGATATTGAACCTATGTCCGAATATAGTTTTACCACAAATCAATTTTCGCTTCAAGATGTTTTCTTCCCGGGAAAATTAGCCTTGCAGAATTTATTGACCGTATCCTTGCCCGCCGATATAGTTTTCAAGATGGTTGATGGTCTCATCACGGTCCGTGATGCAAGCCTTAACTACGTCACCAATGGAAACCAGGCCAATTAATTTGCCTTCTTCCATCACTGGCAAGTGACGGATATGGTGGGTGGTCATCAGCTGCATGCAATCTTCAACGGTCGAATCGGTGCTGGTGGTGATGACCTCATGGGTCATATAGCGAGCAACCTCACTTTCTGCCTTGAAGCCATGTTTTTCCGCAAGAATGCGGACAATATCGCGCTCCGAGATGATTCCGACCAGGCTGGCGGAATCAACAACGGGCAGAGCGCCGATATCTTTTTGAGTCATCAAATTCAAAGCGTCAAGAATACTGGCTTGGGGAGAAATCTGCCAGATTTGCTGACCTTTCATCTGCATCAGGTTACGGACGGTAATCATGGGTCCTCCTCAGGGGTAAGAAACAGGTTGGTTGTAACAGAGTGGCGAGAAATCATCACTTTGTTATGTGAAATAATGTACAAATAGGATGATATATCTCTATTTATCTATCATACTCAAAAACGGGGTTGGGTTCAAGAGTTTAAAGAGTAGAAAGAAGAGAAGTTGCGTATGGAAGAGAGTTTGATTAAGAAAAATAGGTTGTATATAAAAGTTGGGTAATGGTAGCTGCGATGATAAGCAGGAGAAAGACCCGAATCAATTTCGTGCCGGAGCGCAAGACCAGCCGTGAACCCAGGAATGCCCCACTGAACTGCCCACCTGCCATAATTAACCCCGGAATGACCAGAACATTACCTTGCCAGGCAAAGAACGCCAATGCAATAATATTGCTGGTGAAATTGAGCCATTTGGTATGGGCTGTTGCCTTCTTGCTATTGAATCCCATCAACAGGATGAAAGCCAGCATCCAGAAACTTCCCGTCCCCGGACCAAAAAAACCATCATAGAATCCCAACAGCAGACCAAATAGCAGATAGAATAATTGGGGTTTTATTTTAGAAGGTTGGTCAAGTGCGCCATTGTTTTTTGTAATCAATAAGAAGATGAATACTGCCATCAAGAGGATAGGGATGACGATTCGCAAGATATCTGCGGAGAGTTGTTGAATGGTCAATGTGCCCAATGCTGCGCCGATGGCAGTAAAGAAGATGCCGCTGGTGATTTCTTTGACCTTAACCAATCCGCCACGGGTATAGTTGATGGAGGCAGTGAAGCTGCCAAAGCTGGACTGCAGTTTGTTGGTGCCGAGTGCTAGATGCGGTGGCAGACCGACTGAAAGCAGCACAGGTACTGAGATGAGACCACCTCCGCCGGCGATGGAATCGATAAAGCCGGCCAGCAAGCCGCCAGCGAAAAGGATTAAGAAAATTGGAAATGTCAATTCTGGCATGGTGGGATCTCGGCTTTCCAGGAATGAAATGGCGTTAATTCTGGCATCATATCACCAAGTTTGTCAGGTTGGAAGAGGCTGCGCGAGCAGGTATCGGGTAGCAAGTAGTGAGTAGGAATTGCTCAACCCGCTTGCGAGCGGCGGATGTGATCCTTCGAATGCGCTACCAATTTGCCACGAAGAAGTATTCAACAATCAACACTCTTGGATCGTGTTGATTGTTGGGCACTCAGCAAATGGTCAGGCGTTCCAGAATTGATCCAATGCCATCTGTGAGATCTCCCCGTCGGACGTACCCAACCTACGGATACATCTTTTACTGCACGCTTAAGGGAAGCACTGCCCTGAGACAAATAGTTTTCTTCGCGCTCTTCGCGGTCTATGTCATTAAAAAGGCTGCCCGTTAACCTGGGCAGCCTGACACAAGGGGAGAAAATGGAATTTGGATGGATTAATAGGTTGAAAGGGTGGTTACAGCCGGCACGCGATCAAACATCCAGAATGCCAGCGGCAGGCCTAACCCGAGGGTAATTCCGGAAATCGCCCATGCCATTCCCAACCATAAGGCGCTAAACCACCAACCGATCAGGATAAAATAAATGGCACGCGCCAACCAGGCTGGTTGATCTTTAGTCACCGTGCGGGTGACCCAGCGGCCATCAACCTGAACCAGGTAACGATTGCTGCGTACTGGTTTGAGTGTCATGACCTGCGGCAGCCTGTTGAGCATAAGCAGTCCCAGGGGGAGCCCGATGATAGAAACGACCAGTACCCAGGCGATACCGATCCAGACGCCGCCCAGCCATAAGCCGACAAATATGAAATATAAGGCTCTAACCAAAAAGCCGGGGCCTTTTTCTTGTTCAATCCGTACTGTTGATGTTGTCATTGATAATCCTTTCTGATCATTCAGAGCGCTTCCTTGGCGATCTTCATTTAAAATATACGGATTACCACAAAAAAAGTTGTACGGCAACGCAATTAGAAACTTGGTGAAGGCTCCAGCGCTTTATTTTCTTCAAGATCGGTGAAAAATTTGATCTTTCCATTACCTTCACGGCGAGCCTGGTTCAATGCCCGGTCGGCTTTCTCTACCAGGGTGTGAATATCACTGCCGTCATCGGGCATAAAAGCAATACCACTCGAAAATGTAACAATAAATTCCTCGCCATCAATCATCATTGGAAATCTGGTCCGTTCTCTAAAACGACGCATAAGGCTTTCAAAATCCAGTTCTGGCCGGATATCGTCAAAGATGATGATGAACTCGCTGCCGCCATAACGGATGACGATATCGTCTTTGCGCTTGATTTGCAGAAACCCATTTGATATTTCCAGCAAGGCGTTATCTGCCTGGTTTCTCCCCAGACGATCGAGGACGAAGTCAAATTCATCCAGATTGACCATTGCAAAAGCCAATCGCTTCTTCACAAACTTTGCGTTTTTGATTGCCTGTTCGCCGTATTCAAACAAAAACTTGCGATTGAAAAGTTGGGTCAGGTGATCGATATTGGCAAGAGTCTTCAACATCTCATTTTGATTGTTCAACTCAAGGTTCTTGTCTTTAATCTGATAATAGGTGCGGCTAAGATTGAGAACTTGCATAAATACCAGGATGAAAACAATCGCAACCGAGGAGATCATCAGCAGGTCGTTGATATCCTCACCTTTGAAATACTGAATCAAAAAGGTAATTGGGATGATCAAGAACGAGATCCCGAGGATATTGATGATATATTTGTTGGCATCAATGCGCAGAAACAGCTGATTTTCTTTGAATTTCGCCAGTGAGGGATGAAGGAAAGCCATCGCAACTAATAAATAGCCAACCGGGTAGAAGAGATCCATGTTGGTGATCACACCGATATCTTTCAGAATAAAGTAATTGGCAGTCCAACCATATAATTTAAAGTAATTAAGGATGCCAATAATCATAACCAGGCCGGCGGTGAAAATGATGTAAATTGATATGCTTTGGCCAGAGCGGATCATGATGATCAACGACAGCACAAAAATGATCATAGCAACACCCAGCAAGAAAATTGTCAGTAAAAGCGCATCAATGGTGCTGGTAGGCAAGAGTAAATCGTCTTTAATACTGACAACCCAAATAAAAAGGCTGGCTGCCAGGGTGATTATTAAACCGTTTAAAAATGTACTGGATGAGATCTCCTCTCGGAATTTTTTTACCATTGCGAGAATTCCTATGAAGAAGAATAAGCCGCCTAAAGCGTAAAAGAAAGCTTCAAATATCAGGTCAGTTTGTCCGCCATCCAGGTAGAAATAGCGACAAAAAAAGAAATTGCCAATTGAATCAAACAACTGGCCGAGAAAAAGCATGTACCAGCCTCGCACTGGATAAGGTTGATGAATGTAAACGCCGATCAGCATGCAAGTACTGCAGCTCAATGCGAAGCCAACGATAAAAATGCTGTCTGAAATTGCGTTCTGACCGATAAAGATCTTGATGATGATCAACAGTAGACCAATCACCCCGATGATCTTCCAACCATTTTCACGATTGATCTTTCTGGTTATCTGGCGCATGAGTCCCCTCCAGGCTTAATAAGCGTACTTTGAGCTGTGCAATTAACTGAAGTCCTTATTGCTTAATTATAGCAAAGAAGAAAATTAAACTTGTTTTCTGGCGGGGATCAAAACACAGCGATTAAGTTGAAATCAACGGCGATTGCAAATGCCAGTTACTGGCAGATTGGTACACGTCAGCCACCTGAAAGAGCTGTTGTTC
>JBBQNI010000086.1:0-8344 GCA_038329785.1 Anaerolineales bacterium
AATGAAAAAAACTACTACGTGACTGGCTCAGAAGAAGTCGCAATCTTACGACACATTACTCGTAACCAAAAATCCTCCGCCTTGTCAGAAGAGCGTTCCTCAGGCCAGGCTAAAATGCAGAGCCCCAGTGAAAATGAAAAATGTTCCGAAACCAGGAAAATCACCCATACCCTACCGGGCACCTTGTAACCCGGAGGTTCTCAGTCCGAATCTGAGCCTCGCTCCGATTGTCCATGCTCCCATATTTCTCACGACCTTTATTCGGGGACGCCCAGACCTTGGAAATGGGCGTTTTGGGGTCTAAAACCCATTGATCCGAAATACTTGAAATTTAGTACAACGGGAAATTACAACAAGTTTTCCAGATTTACGAATTGGTGCTTGACTTCTTAATTTGTTCTTTGTATGATACTTATTAACACAAAGTTAATAAGTATCATACAGTATTAGGAATAAAACAAAACCGTTTATGAGATCAACCCCAACGATTTCGGCAACAGAAATGCGCGGAATTAACCGGTCTGCAATATTGGATATTATTCGCCGTAAAGGGCCAATTGCGCGGTCAGACATCGTTGAAACTCTGCAGGTGAGTCTAATGACCGTGATTCGGATTGTCGACGAGTTAATTGCTGAAGACATGGTGAAAGACTCAGGGGTTAAGGAATGGACCGGCGGTCGAAGGCGACCCCTTCTGGAATTCAACAGTCAGGGACATGTGATTATTGGAGTGGATCTTAACGAATCCCGAATCTACGGAGCCGTGGCTGATCTGGCTGGAAATATTTATACAGAAATCACTGTTCCACATCACACAAGCGGATCTGAAAGTTACGAACTACTCGTGCAAACTATTGATGGGCTGCTTGCATATGCCAAAACTACCGGAAAAAACATCCTCGGAATTGGGGTAGGAGCTCTTGGGATTACCTATTACGATGAAGGTGTTGTCCATTGGGCGCCAACGATTGAGTGGCGAGATTTTCCATTAAAAGAAAATTTGCACAAGCGTTTTAACCTACCGATTATTCTGGATAATGACGTGAATCTGGCTGCGCTTGGAGAAACCTGGTTTGGAGTGGGGCAAAACTGTTCGAACCTGGTTTTGGTAATCATCGGAAGTGGTATCGGTGCAGGGATCATCATTGACGGTGGGATCTACCGTGGTTCTCATCTGACTGCCGGTGAGATCGGTTTCCTGCTACCCGACAGAACATTTCTGGGCAGTAAGCGCGATGGCTTTGGAGCCCTGGAATCACAAGCTTCCGGAGCAATTATTGCAGAAAAAGCGCGAAAAGTGTTGGCGGATCGAGGTTCAACCGAAAATCTGGAAGAAATTTCAGCAGAGTATGTATTTGATGCCTACCGAAACAATGAAGAATGGGCTAAACCGATCATCGAAGATTCGATTGGTTTCTACTCCCAGATGTTGGCAACTTTGGCAGTGTGTTTCGATCCTGATGTAATCATATTAAGCGGGGGCGTTTCAAAATCCGCGGATTTACTCATCGAGCCGATATTGAAGAACATTGAAGGTGTGATTCCGATTTGCCCAAAAATCTTGGTCTCAACATTGGGTCATCGCGCAACGATTATGGGCGCGATCATCGAAACCCTCTACAACACATCCGATTTTTATTCAGTGCGCAAACTCTCCTGAGAAGATTGAAATTATTATTGAGTTCAAATTTTTACAAATTATAAGGAGGATGATATGGAGAATTTAGCAGTTTTGGGAGGAAGCCCCACAAAAAGCTCTCCTTTTCCGGTTTGGCCACAGTTTGATAATACCGAACGCCAAGCATTGATGGACGTTTTAGATAGCCGCATTTGGTGGCGTACACCTGGATCCTTCACCAAGTTATTCGAGGAAGAATTCGCCGCCTACCATGATGCAAAATACGGTATCGCTTGTACAAACGGAACCGCCGCCTTGGAAATTGCAATTGCAGCTCTTGAGATCGGGTTGGGCGATGAAGTGATCGTCCCGGATTCAACATTTGTCGCCACCGCCAGTGCTGTGCTTGTTAACGGTGCCATGCCGATTATGGTGGATGTAGAACCAAAAACTTATTGCATTGATCCCACAAAAGTGGAAGCGGCGATCACTCCAAGAACGAAAGCCATTATTGTGGTTCACCTCGCGGGACATCCTGCGGATATGGATGCGCTGATGGAAATCGCGGAAAAGCATAACTTATTCCTGATCGAAGACAGCGCCCACGCACATGGAAGTGAATGGAAAGGCAGGAAAGTCGGCGCAATCGGAACCGTAGGAACATTTAGTTTTCAACAAAGCAAGCTAATGACTGCCGGTGAGGGTGGGATAATTGTAACTAATGACGAAGCTCTGGCAATCAGGCTTCGTTCTGTCCATGATTGTGGTCGAATGCCTGGAGAATGGTTTTACTCCCACTTCATCAATGGCAGCAATTACCGCCTCAGCGAGTGGCAGGGTGCCTTGTTACGTCAGCAATTGAAACGGCTCGATGCTCAGGCCGCCATTCGAACACGGAATGCAACGTATTTGAACAAGCAACTTAATGAAATTGAAGGAATTACACCTCAATTTTTAGATCCCCGAGTTACCCGCCACGGGCAATACTGCTATATCTTCACTTATGAGCCTCAATCGTTTAATGGATTATCGACCGAAACCTTTATTGGCGCTCTGAATGCCGAGGGAATTCCGACGCAGGCGAGTTATCCTCCTGTTCATAAACTGGCACTCTTTCAAAGTGGAGAATATCTTAAAAAATTGTCTCCAGATCATGCGGCGGAATCCCAAGATTTTCTGAAAGCCGAATTCCCGGTCTCTGAAATAGCGTATCGCAACACAGTCTGGCTCGTTCATAGCGTCTTGCTTGGTGAAGAAAAAGATACGAATGAAATAGTAGCCGCGGTGAAGAAGATCCAACGGTTGGCAAAAGATTTATAGAATTAATTATGGGTGTCAGCTATTAAGCTTTTTGATTAGCTTCATCTTAAAATGAAATGCTTGATTTTATCGACAAGAATAACTTTGATGTTTGAGAGTGAGTGAAATACTTTAAAAAACTTTGGATCCCTAACGTTTTATTGGTCACCATAGATGATTAATCATAGCAAATCCAATGATGAATTAGATGGGAAGTGTAGAAAGTGGAAGGAGACTAAAAGATGAACAAAGTTGTTCTGGTAATCATTCCGCATGCTGACGATGCCGCTGCCATGTGTGGGGGAACACTCGCACGTTTTGCTGATCAGGGCTGGAAAGTGGTTATCGCCCGGGTCACGAATGATGATAAAGATAGTATGCTCCTGCCCACTCGCGGGCAAACCGAAAGTGTCAATGCTGAACAATTTATTCAAGCCGCACAGATCCTAGGTGCTTCAGAAACGGTAAATTTAGGTTTTATCACAGATACTTTGGCGGATGTTCCATTAGGACAGATCCGCGAGCGCATTATATATTTATTTCGGAAATTCCGGCCGTACTCAGTGTTCAGCTTTGACCCTTATGCTGCTTTTGAACCCAATCAGGATCATATTCGGGTTGCCCAAGCAGTAGAGGAAGCATATTGGGTTTCAAATTTCCATCTACACCACCCCGAACATATCGAAGAGGGCTATCTTCCACACGCTGTTTGTGAACGCTGGTACTACGCACGCACTTCCTTCCATCCCAATCACGTTGAGGATATCACTGACACGATTCAGCGCAAAATCGATGCCTTATGCGCGCATGATGAAATGCTGCGTAACACCTTACACCAACTCCAATTGCAATTAAACACTTGGGGACGCAGTGTTCCGGCTATTGACGAATCGATCAAAGGCGATTTCAAGGCATTGGTAGGCGAACTCATCCGATCCGAATCCACAGACACTGCAATTGAATTCGGTCTGCCTAAAGGCAAATACGCTGAAGTATTCCGGGTGAATCGGTTCGGGGCGTACGAATCCTTCGTACAAGCCTACAGTGTTCCACTACCCGGAGAACCGGATCAAATGTTCACCCGCCCCTGTTTCGACCCTGAGGTCGTCCCTCGTTTGCATAATTAATTACAGCCTCGAAAAATTGACCCCATCCAAGGTTAGAAGTTAAAAACATATTTAAAAGGAGTAAGGAATGAACGGTCAAGTGGTAACGAAAAGTTTCTTTGTTAGGGATGCTACAGGATTGGTTCGTGAGCTTTCGTGGTTCGACACATTCCTATGTGCATTTGGTATTTTGAATGTGGGGTTGGGCTTGACTCAAACGTTTGCATATGCGCCGTTTGTTTTCCCGAACGGAAATATTCCGATCGCATTTATTATCGCGATCCCAGGGGCGTTCTTTTTGGGATTACTTAACGCATTGTTTACCGCAGCGATGCCCCGTTCTGGAGGAGACTATGTTTGGGTCAGCCGTTCCATTAGCCCCTTGTTCGGCTTTGCGGTCAATTTCTTCTTCACTTTTAGTGTGATCGCTGCAGCAGCAGTCAATATCTGGTATTTTGACTCGATCTTTCTTGCCCCAGCGCTTTATGCTTTTGGATTAACCGGCGCGGCTAGTTGGATCACAGCAAATCCAATTTCAGCATTAATTTTGGCAGTTCCAGCGTTGGTCTTGTTAGTCTGGTTGTTTTCCCGCGGTTTGCAATCCGTTAAAAAGGTATTGATGGTTCTGTTCGTTCTCAGTATGGCAGGAACGCTTCTCTGGCTGGGAATAATGCTTTTCCAATCCAACGCCTCGTTTATCAACCGCTTCAACATGATGATGGGCGCGGACGCCTACCAAAACCTCATCACGGCTGCTAAAACCGCAGGTTTTGCGCCCAAATCCGGTATAGCAGGAGCGAATACCTTTAACTCGATTATCTATGCACTGCAAATGTACAGCGGTTTTCAGATGATCGGATATTTTGCAGGTGAGATCAAAAAGGTCAATAAAGCCTCTATGCAGGCGATTATGTCTTCACTAGGAATTGGTGGATTATTGTTCGTCACCGGCACTTTTCTGGTAATCAAGTACTTTGGCAAGGAGTTCATAAGTTCCCTGGCATACTTCAACAACACAGCCCCAGCGAGTAGTAATTTACCACTCGGAAACTATATCTCGAATTTGGTCATTTTTATGACGGATAACCCAATTTTACGGATTCTAATATCTTTGGGGTTTGTTGCAACATCCCTTTGGATCCTGTTACCTCAAATGCTGATCGTCACACGCAACCTGTTCGCTTGGTCTTTTGATCGATTGATACCGGATTGGTTTGCAAAAGTTAACGACCGCACCCATTCGCCGGTGAATGCCACAATCATCACAGCGATCCTTATCCTGGTCATGCTGGTGGTCACTCTTATGACTCCATTTTGGTCCTACCTACTCAACCTGGCTGGCATCGGAGCTCTTGTAAGCATGGTAGTCTCTATTGCAGCAATTATCTTCCCGTACCGCCGGAAGGATATTTTTGAAAAAGCACCAAAGCTCGTCCAGAAGAAACTACTGGGACTTCCTTTGCTTGTGTGGGCTGGGATCTTCACGCTAATTACTCAGTTTGTTGCCGTGGTCATCTGTTTCACCGTCCCTGCGGTTGGTGGAGCCATGACCTGGGTTTCATTGCTCTCCAGTCTGAGCGTTTTTATCCTGGCTTTCCCGCTTTACGGAATTATTTTCGCGATCAATAAAAAACGCGGACTTGACCCCATGTTTGCGTACAAGGAATTACCCCCGGAATAAAATCACCCGATTCACTGCTGCATGGGTATGTTTGTCTTAGTTCTCATGCAGCTATTTTCAAGGAGAGAAAAGTGTCAGGTTTTCACTTATTTTTCGCAACAGACATCCATGGATCTGAAACCTGTTTTCGGAAATTCCTTAACGCGGGATTGGCATATAAGGCAGATGTGATCATCATGGGGGGCGATATGACCGGAAAGATGTTAATCCCGCTTGTCGCCGAATCCGCAGGTAAATTTCGTTTCAAATGGTTGGGGGCAGCTTATTCTCTTGTGGAATCTGAACTCCCTGAATTTGAAAAACAAATGCGGATGTCAGGTTGCTATCCATATCGGACAACTCCGGAGGAAATTGCAGAAATTGAAGCTGAACCACCAAAGTTAAAGCAGCTCTTTGCCAAATTAATGTGCGCTTCAGTTGTTCAATGGTTGGCATTAGCTGAAGAACGTCTCAAAAAGACCGGAACTCAATGTTTTGTCACGCCTGGGAATGATGACGTTTTAGAAATCGATGAGGCATTTAATTCTTCCAAATTTGTTATCAACCCGGAAGGGCAGGTTGTTGTCGTTAAAGATGAATATGAAATGATTGCGTCTGGTTTTTCCAATCGGACTCCGTGGAATTCCCCACGTGAAATGGAAGAAGATACTCTCCAGGCACATATCGAGAATATGGCTAATAAGCTTAACGATGCTCATAAAGCCATTTTTAATTTCCATGTTCCGCCATTTAACTCTGGCCTTGACACTGCACCGAAGATCGATAAGACGCTAAAACCCGTCACAAGTATCGCCGGGGTTGAAATGACCTCTGTGGGCAGTAAAGCAGTTGAACATGCGATCAAAGAGTACCAACCTCTCCTAGGTCTTCACGGACATGTTCACGAGTCCCGAGCAGCCATCAAAATTGGAAAAACCCTATGCGTTAACCCTGGCAGCGAATACAGCGAAGGGATCCTGCGTGGATGCCTTCTGTGGTTGGATAATGGAAAAGTACGCGATTACATGTTGACGAGTGGGTAGGATTATGATCGAAAAAGACGCAAAATTGGAGGTCGAACGAATCATCCAGGCGGGGGAAGATGAGGGGGTTAGGCTACGCGTGCTTGGCGGTTTGGCGGTGTATTTGGCTTGTCCGTCCGCGGTTACCCACCACCACCTTAAAAGAGTGTATGCCGATATCGATTTGGTGGGTTTAGGAAAGGACGGACCGCTGCTGGGAAAATTTTTTACGAAGTTGGGTTATGAGCCCGACCAGCGGTTTAATGCGCTTC
Source organism: Anaerolineales bacterium (assembly GCA_038329785.1). Lineage (GTDB taxonomy): Bacteria > Chloroflexota > Anaerolineae > Anaerolineales > Anaerolineaceae > UBA6170. The sequence goes on from JBBQNI010000086.1 coordinate 6,978, forward strand.
ACGGGCAATCTCGCATGATTTTTTACAACCCACAAGACGGAAGCCATGTGGATATATTTCTCGACCGCTTCCAGATGTGCCACAAGCTCAACTTAAAGAACCGGCTTCTTGGTGGTTATCTTACTCTTACACTGATCGATCTATTGATCACCAAAATCCAGATCGTTGAAATAAATGAAAAAGACTTAAGGGATATCCTTTCCATCCTACTTGACCATGAACCTGGGCATGAATCGCCAAACTGCCTGGATTTGGATTATCTGATCGGTTTGACCAGCCAGGACTGGGGGCTCTATACAACGAGCAGTGATAATTTTGTAAAAGTGAGGACCCACTTGCCAGAATATTTGGATGAGACTGAGTCGGAAATAGTGACAAAACGGATCGATCAAATCGTTCAATCAATGCAATCGGCTCCTAAATCCTTGCGCTGGAAAGCGCGGGCAAAAATAGGTCGACATTTGCCATGGTATGACCTGCCTGATGAAGTAAATCGATAGGAGAAAACTAATGGCGAGAGGGATTGAGATTCACAAATTTAATGGTGCAGGCTATAAACCACTGGTATACAGCCACGATTGGATGGTTGCACTGCTCAATTATGAAGAAATCATGGCGTTGGAAAAAGCTCAAGAGATCGAAAGGCACAAACAATCTGATGAAGTATTTATTCTATTAAAAGGAAATGCCGCTTTTTACCTGGTCGAAGAGGGTCAACCATTGGAGGTTGAGGAATTAGAACAAGAGTTGGTTTACAACATCCTTGCCGGAACCTGGCACAATCTTTTAGCAACAAAGGACGCTGTTTTTGCCATCATGGAGACTCGAGATACGGATAAATCAGACACCGAAATCCGGCGCCTTGCCGATAATGAACGGGTTCAGTTGCTCGCGCAATTGCCCAATTGGGTTAAGTAAAGGAAGGGAGCCCGATGAAAACGATTTGGAACTTACCTAAGGTGGTTTTGATCCCTCTTGGAGATATTGAAGAGAAACGCGATGTCGCGTTGATCTACAGCGGTCCAGCTTTAAATGCGGTCAAAGAGCAACTGCATCTTCCAGTGGTTTGGAAAACTGAAGTGTTTGAAGCAACCGTTGAAAACTGGGATAAATTGATGGACGATTTTCATGGGGAGGTTGTCTATTCTGTTGGTGGAGGGTTGACTGCTGATGCCGCCAAGTACATAGCAAAAAAGAAAAATCTTCCAATGGTATGCATTCCTACAGCGCTTTCTGTTGACGCATTTATCACTTCCGCTTCAGGCATTCGGAAAAACGGATGTGTGTATTATATCGAAACAAAATCGCCTGAAAGTCTGATCCTGGATCTGGATGTGATCGCTGAGGGTCCATCTGTAATTCGGGCT
>JBBQNI010000087.1:0-8084 GCA_038329785.1 Anaerolineales bacterium
CTGAATTCGCGGGTGGCACCAGCCTGACCCTGACCCTGACCGTAGAGGTGGATAATCCTTTCACGGCCGAGACCAATGAAGTACTCAATACCGTGCAGGTCAACGATGACGGCAGCAACGGTGAAGACCCGTCACCCGAAAACAACGAAGCCAGTGATCGCGATCTTCTGAGTGAGATTGGCAAGTGGATCTCCGATACAAATCAGGATCACACCGATCTGTTGGATGTTGCCGTAGGTGAGGTGATTACATACCAGGTCAACCTGACCATTGCCCCGGGAAATCTGGAAAATCAGCTCGAGAACTTGGTGTTTGAGGATATCCTCGACCGCGGAATGGCCTTTGTTGGTTGCACATCCATCACCACCGCACCAGAAGGTGTTCTGGTGCTCGACCCGGCCAGCGGTTACACCCTTGACGGCTTGTGCACCATGGCAGCCATCAGCCGCCACCCGTCCACCAGTACCAGTGTGCTGGATGACGGCCGTCGCATGATAATCAATTTTGGTGATCTCTACAATAATAGCCAGGATGATATTGTCTTAACAATTGAGTATCAGGCTGTCGTGCTCAACAGCGAGGGTAACCTCTCCGGTACACATCTTGGAAATCAGGCCAATTGGAGCTGGGATGGTGGCACGTTAAGTCTGCAAGCTCCTGACCTTACCATCCTGGAACCCAAACTGGAAGTGACCAAATCAGTCAACCCGGCGGTAGCCTTGCAGGGCCAGACCCTAACCTACACGCTGGTGATTAGCCACACAGATACCAGTGAGACGGATGCATTCAACGTGCTTCTTAACGACCTGATCCCGCCGCAACTGACCTATGTCGTGGGTTCCCTGGCTTTCGTCAGTGGGGTAGCGCCTACCACCATCTCGGATGTCAATAATCCCTACCTGCGCGTAGGCTGGGATGTACTACCCCTTTCAACCCAGGAGACCATCCTGACCTACCAGGTGACCCTGACTGGCGGCAGTCCCAATCAGCAGATTCAGAACCTGGCCACCCTGGTATGGACCAGCCTGCCGGGTGATGTCTCTGCACCACAGACGCCTTACAATCCCTACTCGAATGAGCGCACCTTTGTACCCGGCTCGGGTGTGAACGTCTACGGTGCCAATTCCAGCGCTGTCATCACCATTCCAGCCCTGCCGGATACCGGTTTTGAGGCAGGTGTGGTCACGGTTCTAGCGGCCCAGCCGATCGAGAGCCAGTACAGCGCGTTGGGTGATCTGCGCTTCGAGATACCAAAACACAATGTCAGCCTACCGATTGTGGGCGTGCCCTTCAATCGCAGTGGGTGGGATCTAACCTGGCTCAGTCGCCAGATCGGTTACCTGGAAGGGACTGCCTACCCGACCTGGAGTGGCAACACCGGCTTGACCGCGCATGTTTACAACGCCGATGGCACCCCCGGACCGTTTGTCAACCTGCATCTTTTGAAGTGGGGCGACAAAGTGCTGGTACACGCCTATGGCAGGGTCTACACCTATGAAGTGCGCAGTGTCGAACGTGTTGCGCCCAGTCAATTGAATGCCTTGCGGCATGAGATAGACTCGACCCTGACCCTGATCACCTGCCAGGGCTTTGACGAAAGCAAAGCTGCCTACACATGGCGTGTGGTGGTGAAGGCGGTATTGGTGGGTGTGAGTAGTGAGTAATGAGAGATGAGCAATGAGTAATGAGGAGGGTGTCCGCAAGGATGCCCTTTTTTGTGTTAAGGAAATGTTGATTAGTTGGTTGGTAAGAGATTGTTGATTTGTCGATTCGTAAATTTGTAAATTAGTAGGGTCGATGCAAAGCACTATGCCAACTTCTTAAGTGTGAAAGTTTCCCGCTTGAAACGGACGAAAACCGACGACCAAAGGAGTGCACAGCTTTTCCGTTAGGGCTATAGATAATGATTATTGAGAAATAACCACCTGTCCATGAGCAGAAACTATCTTGGTTTTGGACATATAAAATAGTCGCCTTTCTGGAGGGGCATCACATGTGGTGCGTCGCAACACCCCTACGACCATGCCGAAAATGAGGAAGTGCCAGACAAGCAAGATTAAGTATCATAGATTCATCCTACAGGTAAATAAACCGGATAAATTCTTCCCTTTCAATATCTCCAAAATACTCTTGCAAATCCACACCTGCCAACGCCTGGCTGATGCCGTTTTGGGTGAATGGGATGCCCACCAGTCGTTTTTCAACCTCGGCTACATCCTGCAGGCTCAAAAAATCACCGCTGAAGTTGATGGCTTTAATGCGCCCTTCCAGCACGTTGATGCGTACATCAATTTCGCCAATCACAAATTGCTCGTTCTTTTGGACGTTGAACTCGGGCGAGCGTCCAAAATTCCACTCCCAGCTGGCATAACGCTCACGCACCAGGTCGTTGATTGTCTCCCAATCCTCCTGGGAAAGTTGATACTCGCTGCTTTCACCGGCTGTCAGAATGCCCTGCTTGAGCCGCTCACGAAAAGTGGTCACATCCATGGCAACCGGTAGAAATTCGCTGATGTTGGTCACCCGGCTGCGAATGGATTGAATGCCTTTTGACTTGATTTTGCCGGGTTTAACGCGCAGGGATTCATTGACCACGCTCAAATCGGAATTGAACAATAAAGTCCCATGGCTGACCATACGCAGACCGGAGATGTACTGTGCATTGCCCGAAATCTTCCTGCCATCCACCAGGATATCGTTACGGCCGCCCAATTCAGCCGGGACGCCCATTTCATTAAGTGCTTTTACCACGGGTGCGGTGAACTTTTTAAAATTGTGAATGTTCTCGCGCCCGCTGTTGCTGATGAAGCTGAAATTGAGATTACCCAGGTCGTGATAAACCGCACCACCGCCAGAAAGCCGCCGTACCACGTTAATTGCATGCGCATCGACGTATGGTAGGTTGATTTCCTCGAGCGTGTTCTGGTTGCGTCCGATGATGATGGATGGCGAATTGATGTAAAAGAGCAGAATCTCCTCGTCCACGCGGTGATTGCGCAGCAGGTGCTCCTCGATTGCCAGGTTAATGCGGGCATCGGTGTGATTCTGGTTATCGACAAAGATCATGGCAGCTCCGGTTTGCAGGGTTGGAATTGAGCACAATTATAATTGACTAAGCTACGTTATGCGGGGGGGGGTGATGTGATCCAGAATCTCCACGTATCCTAGATCACCATTGATCCGCACGAGCATACCGGACCTCAAAATGCTGGTTGCGTCAACTACACCGACCACAGCCGGAATGCCGTATTCTCTCGCGACCACCGAGCCGTGGGTCATCATTCCGCCCGTTTCAAGAATCAACCCGGCCGCGTTGACAAACAGTGGCGTCCAACCCGGGTCGGTGAAAGGTGCCACCAGAATCTCGCCTGGTGACAGGTGTTCTGCCGATGGGTCACGGATGACATGGGCGATGCCTTCAACAACACCAGAGGAGACCGCGCTGGCTGCTAATGCACCGGCGGGCAGACCCTCCGTGCTCAACTGCTTGCGCAGGATTTCACCACTGCTCAAGATCACACGCGGTGGTGTCAAACGTTGATAGTGAGCATAGTCGCTCTTGCGCTGATTGATCAGCGTTTGCAGCGGCTGCGGTGTAGTGTTGAAATAGGCAAGTATCTCTTCCATTCTGAGGAAGAAGATGTCTTCCGCGTTATCCAGGTTGCCCTGCTCGACCAGCAATTGTCCGGCTTGCAACAGGTGCATGCGGACAACATCCATTACCTGAATCATGAAGAATTTTGGGTTTTCTCGGCAAGGGGCACAGTTGCTTAATACCGCCATTAAACGGCTCGCAATTCGCTTTTTTATGCGGCCTTTTAATGAATTGCCAAGGCTTTCCAATAAAGTCTGCTGGGCAGCCAGATTTTTGGTTTTCAACTCGGCGAAGTGAACGCGATGATTGTTTTTTACTAGGCTTTCGCTGGATGCAGAGTTAGCCATCACCATACGTAGCAAGGAGCGTGGGTCATCATGCCAGCGAGGTTTGGCAATATCAAGTTCTCCGGGTGTACGTGCACCGAACCGCAAGAGAAATTGTTGCCACTCCGCCTGAAAAGAAGGATATTGAGCCAGGTCGACTGCCGGCCAGGAAATCTCACCATTCAGAAAGCCTTCCAGAAGCGCTCTCAGTTCGGGGTCGCTGGCCACGTGATCCGCCAGGTCAGCCACCTGTAGATCCATCTCGGTGGTGATGTTGCCGCTCAGTCCGCGCTCGAGATCCTGCAAGAGTTTCTGACTGGTAGGGGAAGCAAATAACTTGCTCAACAGATTGGAGGACGGTACAGACGCCCCGTTATGAGGGGCATTGATGAGAACCTTCGCTTTGAAAAGTGCCCCTAATTCTTGCTTGATCAGGAAGAGCCTGTCTGGCATGGGCACAGCGGAAATGCTGGCGCTGAACTCTTCCAGGCTTGCTTGATTGATGGCTTGCATCCGCTCCGGGAGGTTGTCCATGGGGGCAAACAGTAACAATCTCATTACACCGGCAATGACCGGTATAAGCCAATCTGTCAGAAGAGAGAAACTTAGTCTGTGTCCGGGTTGCAAGTTGAGCAGTTCCAGGCGCCTTGAATTAACGAAGTCAGTTATTTGCCGGGCGGCTACCGGTTCGGCAATTTGAAGCAAGCTGGGCAGCAATTTCCGTCCCCGCGGGTGATTGAGAAGTGGATTCAAATCAGCGTAAATGCGGCCGGCAGCGATGTGGACATAAGGGCTGTACTCCGCTGCCAGAGGCGGCCTGCCGAAGGGGAGGAGTAATGCAATGATATCCAGGCCAAGAGGAGATAATGAATCGGTGTTCATTTGGGGGTGGCCGATACTCAGATAAATGTGCAGGTTACCATCCTGCGGCAGGGGTTCCGGCAGTGGAAAGAGCGAGGTAATTGGGCGGGTTTGCAGCAGATAGAGCTCATTATCAGCGATTGCCCATTCGATGTCCTGAGGAGTGCCGTAATAATGCTCGACCTTTTTCCCTAATATGCCCAGTGCCTGGATCTGGACATCATCCAGGCATTTTTCTTTCCGTTGGGGTTCTGGTACTTTCATTTGCTGTGTACCGCCGTCAGGCACAGCGCAGATCATCACATTTTTTTCGGCGACTGAATAGGAGTGGATACTGTCAGTGACCTTATCCCACAGGATTAAATCCGGGTTGACCAGACCGGAAACCAGTGCCTCTCCCAGGCCGTAACTGGCGTTGATCACCTGGATATTGTGATCATTGCTGAGGGGGTCGGCTGTGAAGAGGATGCCGGAAACTTGCGGAAAGACCATTTTTTGCACAACCACCGCCATGGACACATCTTGATGATTGATGTGGTTTTCGGAACGGTAAATAAGCGCGCGTTCGGTGTACAGCGATGCCCAGCAGCGCCGGACGTGCATCAGAAGCGACTCAAACCCGTGGATATTAAGATAGGTGTCCTGCTGGCCTGCAAACGAAAGATAGGGCAGGTCCTCGGCGGTTGCACTGGAACGAACTGCGAAAAATGAGTCATCCGGGAAGGCATTGAATGCCAGTCGAAGAGCATTTTCGACCTCAAGCGGGATCGAGAGAGAGCAAATCCAGTCCCGAATTTGCAAAGAAAGCTCATTTATGTCGTCTAAATTTCGTGTAGCTGACAGTAAAAGTGCCTGTAAGTGAGATTTTCGCTCGTTTTGCCCAAAAAAGAGTTCAAATGCCTGTGTTGTAACCACAAATCCGGAGGGTACCAGAAAACCGGCCTGCGTCATCTTGCACAGATTGGCACCTTTACCACCCGTGAGAGCCAGAGAAGCCGCGGGATCGGAAAAATTGAGGGTGAGATTTTCCATTGAATGAGTGTATATGAAAAATGGTAAAAACGGAAGCGATTAGGACGGGGGATTGGGGGTTTATAAAGTTGTCCGTAAGGTGCGTTCAGGAACGTACCATTTTAGTCGGGGATTAGTCTATTAATGGATAGATCATTTTCATTACAACCCTGTCAGGCATGGGTTAGTTCAAAACATAGTGGCAGATTCCTGCATGGACAGCTTGGTGCGTTGAAAAGCGAACGTACCCTACGAGCAATTCGGTCAGGAATGTGGTTTGTTGATTTATCGCTGAGATTCGATGATTCTTCCCTAGCTCGGATTCGGGGACTGTCCATTATCTTCGAAGGGCGGAATAACCTGACTTAGAACCTGACCCGAAGCCGAGATTGGGGTAATAGGGGGAAATTGATCAAACTCAAGTCTATACCAGAGACTCAGTATATCCCCACAGAAGTGAAATAAAGAATGCAGTCATGGTATGTCGGTAAATCCCTTCATTCCCTCGTTTCTTCGAATTCCCTACTTGGAACGGAATCTTGCTTGCTCAATATGCGTCATTGAAAGGGGAGATATCAATAAACAAACAAAATCTCACATAACATTATGTAAGATAATATTCATTAAATTACATAGCTATGTAGGTATAACCAGATCACTTAGACAGGCTTAGGAAATAGTTTGCCAAATCAAGCAAAAAGTAAAAACCGATAATTTCCAAAAGTAAATTATGCGCATGATGATGTGGATGTAGACGTCGTTAATTAATTATTGCCAGGTTCGTCATCCAAAATCGGAGATAGTATGACGAAAATACTCTGATTGAACCCGCAGAGCGTGTGCAACTCGCTGGTACACGCAGCATTTAGCCAGACAAAAGCTCACCTGGACTTGTTACTTACAGGCATAGCTTCGCATAAAATCTTACGAGGAACAATCACAACTTTAAAAGAAGGCTCCCAACCTTTGTATGATAAATAGAACAAAACTATGCGCATAAATAACCGATTTAGCTTGTGTGTCCAGTATCCATAAGTAAAACTTATAGCAGTAATTGAATAGTTTAATCCTAGAGGCTTTTTACTTTCAACCCGGTTTAGAGATTTTGAGTTATATCAACCACCTGCTCGACGCATAAACCCTTCTTATAGTAACTGCGACATTCTTTCAGGGTTTTTTCATTATAACTGGCACGTATGAGTAAGTTTAATTTGAAAAACAGGTCTTTCTCGTTTTTCTTTTCCCTCACTTCCGCTATAATGGAAATATTCCAGTGAATTCGCATTATTTTCACCAGGCGAGGAAAATCGTATGCCTTCCCTAATCAAACCTTCTACCCGTGCTTTCTTTCGTGAATGGCGCACTCAACCCTCCCACCGTCTGAGTCAGCTTTTGCATGGATATTTCTACGGGGCTTTCCCTTATTTCTATATTGGCTTCGGGAAAGGTGATCATCCTCTCCGAAAACGAGTGGCGTTCTTGGAGCCGCTCTTCAATCGGCTATTTTCCCCCCACCCCGAGCGAACCAGCCGGCACAGTTTGACACAGCCGAGCCATACCCACGCCGATGGCTACCACGGCAAAGTGATGCCCTTGGAGTCAGCTCGTGAACTAATCTCGGTCAAAGAGCCGATTCGCAAGCCGGATTTGGAACAGGTAATCCCATACACCCAGGCACGTGCCATATTGCAGCAGGATCCTGATCACATTGCCGTATTAGATTGTCCCTGTCGGGCGTACAAGGAAAATCCGTGCCTGCCGATGGATGTCTGCCTGATTATCGGTGAGCCGTTTGCCAGCTTTATTGTCGAACACCAGCCCAAACATTCGCGCTGGATCACGCAGGATGAAGCTATACGCATTTTGGAGCAAGAAGACCGCCGTGGACATGTCCACCATGCCTTTTTCAAGGAGGCGATGCTTGACCGTTTCTATGCCATCTGCAATTGCTGTGAGTGTTGCTGCGGGGCGATGAAATTTCATAGTTTGGGCACACCTATGCTGGTTTCGTCTGGTTATCTGGCAGTCATCGATCAGGAATTGTGTATTGCCTGCGGTGCCTGTCATGACACCTGCCAGTTCCATGCACTTTCGTTTGATGAATCCGCTGCCTTCAGTGTCGTATCATATGAAGCTTGTATGGGTTGTGGAGTTTGCGTTGGGCAATGCTCACAACAAGCGATCGAGTTAGTGCTCGAACCTGCCAAAGGAGAACCGTTGGAAGTTAATAGCTTGTAGCCGCTGCGCTTCGCGCGAGCGGGTGGCGGGTAGGGTGAAGCGGGTAGGAAAAG
>JBBQNI010000088.1:0-7562 GCA_038329785.1 Anaerolineales bacterium
TGATCGGTTCCTGTGAGGCATCCAACTCATTGGCAATAGCTGGTAACAACTTTTAAGAAACCTTTTTGCTTTTTCGATGCCAGTTGAGAAATGTAAGAAACCCAGAGGTCTACTTTTGCTGTTTCCTGTACTTGAGATAAACTTTGATATTCGAGTCATACCTTGAATGCTGTCACCAAATGTGACGAAATTGAGTTCTATGGGATCGGACTTAAGCTGGTCGGTATGAGTGAATTCAAGACGGGACAAATGTTTGTACGCGGTGGAACCGAAATCAGAGCATTGGATAATGCTGCTGCACCTGAGGGTGTTGGAAAGATAGCTTTAAAGGAAGAAGCGGGCAAGATAACCGCTATTTTTGATGGTTCCTCACTCAGTGTTGATGAGCAAGTTTACTCGATTATGCTGGCTGATGCTATTGGTGACCCGTTAACGTTTTACTACACCTTTAACACCTTGGTTGAAGTCGGTTAGGATGACACAATTCAAGCTATTACGCTCACACTTTCAAGGGGTTTTTCGGGTGTGAAGATCAACCAATCATTCTCCTGGGTGAATCCGTTAAACTCGTGGATAGTGATTTAGCCATCTCCAGATGATTGGCGCACCTGGATACGGTGGATCGTATAGCCCTCTGGCCACTGGCCAACCAATAGAGAAATTTCATTTATCCGGAAGCTGCCTTCCAGATCCACTTTTATCCATTGCGCCAGGAAATCGCCTGAGCCCCAATGCATGTCAGCGATTTCATCTACAGCAAAGCTGGCTGGTTCTTCTGGCCGGCTGTGCGATGCTTGGAAAGGTTTTTTGTAGGCCAGATTTTCGCTGAGGATTTCAACAGGTATACAAGGGTCAAGAATATATATTCTGCCAGCCAATTAACCGGCCGAGTTACCTTTTCACGCAGGCGGTCATGTGGTCAACGAGTTCCGGGTCAAATTGGCTTCCACGGCAGCGAATCAGCTCTTCAAGCGCGGATTCTGAAGTTATGGGGTCACGGTAAGCCCGCCCGCTGATCAAGGTAGAAAAAGCATCAACTATCGCCAGAACACGGGCACCGAGGGGGATGTCCCGGCCGGCCAATCCGTCCGGATAGCCACTGCCATCATAGCATTCATGGTGCCAGCGCACCATTGGCTGCAATCGCTTGAGGTTCTTGGAAGGTTCCATCAAAACTGCACCATATGCGGGGTGCCGTCTAATTATTAACCACTCACTGGTATTCAATGGGCCAGGTTTCACCAAAAGATCCCGGGATACTACTGCTTTACCGATATCATGTATTTTCCCTGCCAGGCACAGGTTTTGCACTTCTTCTTCTCGTAACCCAATTTGCCGTGCGAGCCGCTGTGCCCATAAAGAGGTCAAATGGCTGTGGCCGCTCTGATCGCAGCGATCTATTGAGTTAGCCAGCATAATTAGTGCCCGGGTATAATTTTCCTCCAATGCGGGTTGGATGGGAGCAGAGTATACATTCAAACCAGCCAACCCGGCTTTGAATGGGGTGCCGGTTATCTCATTGAGGTTTTTCTGTCCGCTTTCCGGCAACTCTCGGTTTTCAAGGACAAAGTAGCCGCCAATACGGTTTTTTTTATCCGGAGCACCCGGGATTAGAATATTTGGAAATTGGAAAAATTCGGTTTCCAATTCATCTCCCCGATGCCCATCCGAAGAGGGTTTGGAGTTAAAAAATAGCTCATCCATAACAATAATTTCGATCTACGTGACTAGTTGTAATTGAGCAGCGCTTTTTCAGCGATACTTTGTGAATTAATGATTTGCATTAATTGGCTGCAAAATGATTCGATGCTTTCAGCACGGACGAAGCGCAGACTCTCTTTGAAAGCAGGGGAAAAGTGGAAGCTTTCGCCACAATAGCCGTCTTCAATAGACATCAAAGGATTCTTCAACAGTTTTTGGCAAAAGCGTTTATTGATTATGGCGGCATGGACTAATCTGCCGAATTCCGCTTTGATTGCAGATTGTGGATCGTAGACCGTGGCTGTGACGGCCGGAATGGTTGAAGGTGAATGTGTTAATGGTGTCATTTGGAAATCTCCTTTTCACTAAGTGACCATAACAAGATTGTTGTACCGGTAGAGATAAAAATATCACCTAAACTGAAGGCGAATTTATAGGGGAACCACTGTGGCAATGTGATGACATCAGATAATAAAACAAAATTTGTGTTTGCGATTGTCATGATGAAATCTTTACTGTACCCCAGGCGGGTCCCAATTTCCCAGGTATTAATTGGCTTCGCAGGAACCAGGGCATGTAGTGTCTCCTGGTGAATTGGCATCCAACCCCCATTCGTTGATATGACGAGAAAGTTTGTTAGCAAACCAAGTCCTAAAACCCAGAAACCGGGAGTGGAAAAATTAGCACCTACAAAAATCAATAATCCGAGCATTGAGAGTATCTGGATATAAGGGATAAAATCTTCCGGAATGAGACGTCCAGTCCACGGGATTTGGAAAATGAAGATTTGTGGGAGAACGGAAACAAATACCAGCCATTCCAAACGAAGTTTGCTAAGTTTTAAGGTTCTGTGTCTTAATCTGGCACGTAATATCGTTGCTGCCAGCCCTATAACAACTGCGATTAATAAGATCATATCTGGTTTGAGAGCCGAGGGGTATCATGCGGATTTGTGAAGCGACCCTACCATTTGTGTGAGTAGAATTCAATTTCCTGAAGGGTTCTGAGTTCAGGAAATTTCACCCCTTGATTTCAGTGGTTTGGTTTTGATTAGATCCCAACAGCACCAGGGGCGCCAGCGCCAATAACAAAAAGGACGACGGTCAGGACGAAGAGGACAACACGGGTATCGAGTGATTTGATGAATGACATGGATAACTCCTAATAAAAAAAATGAGAATTAATAACGATGGCGAGATTAGATGCCAACCGCACCAGGGGCGCCGGCGCCGATGACAAAGAGAACGACGGTCAAGACGAAGAGGACAACACGGGTATCGAGTGATTTGATGAATGACATTGGGGACTCCTTAAAAATGAATGAAATTGAAATTGAAAACGATGGCGGTATTAGATGCCAACCGCACCAGGGGCGCCTGCGCCGATGACGAAGAGGACGACGGTCAGGACGAAGAGGACAACACGGGTATCGAGTGATTTGATGAATGACATTGGGAACTCCTTTTTATTTTTTGAAAAATGATGATTGATTTAGCAGCCTAAATTCCGACAGCGCCAGGAGCGCCCGCGCCAAGTACGAAGAGAACAATAGTCAGAATGAAGAGAACAACACGACTATCTATTTTTTTGATTGAAGGAATTAATTTGGTTAACATACGAAATTCTCCTTCTGAAACATAAGCATGAGTTTATTATGACTGTTGGCAGTCTCAAATCAGGCATTAAATCGAGCTTTAAACGGGATCAAATTTGGAGTAATTTATTAAATCGCCAAAATCGTTTGTAAGAGAAAACTTTTTCTCTCGCAACTTACAAGAATTATTCGTCCCGCAGAAGAAATGTGTGCCAGTCTGCCATTAGCACACAATGAAATATCAGATTACTTGAGCAAATCCTGATACAGTTTTTGAGTCTGCAGTGATGGTTCGGCGTTGATTTCTTTTTCGAAGACTTCGACACATCTTTGATATTGGCGCACTAATCCAGCGCGATTACCCCTGGCTGCGTAAATTCGCAGCGCAAGACGGTGGGCATCTTCCAGCAGGTTATCCTCATTGAGCAGGCGTTGGCAGTACTCCTGAGCCAATTCATAATTGGCCAGTTCGAGGTAAATTTTCGAAACCTGCATGAGGATATTGAGATAATTCTGCCGTAGATATTCGCGGGCTGCCAGGACCCAGATCTCATCTATTTCGGATAAGTAATTTCCACGGTAGTGCTTTATTGCCTCGCGAAAATAAGTTAGTTTTTGCATGGGGTCTTTTACTTGATTGGCATGAACGCACTCTTTCATGAAGAGTTCAACGTCGTATTCATAATCGAGGCTATTGTTAAAACGATAAATATCCTGTTCCAGAACTACGGTATTCTTGCCAACGGCGCGGCGCAGGCGGTAGACCGTATTTTTAAAGCGGAATTTTACCTCTTCCGGGGTGGCGTCTGGCCAAAAGATGAGGCTGACTTCTTCCTTGGTCATGCCTTCCGGTTTGGCCAACAACATGAAAAACATATCGCGGGCAGCCTGAGTCTGCCAATCCGAGCTGGTGATGGTCTGATTGTTGAACTGAACCTGCATGCGGCCAAGGGAGCGGATGTGCAACGTGGGAGGCGCTAATGGAACCAGGCGGGCATTCTCACGAAGATAGCGGCGTAATACCATCAGCTTTTTCTTAAATTTTTCTATTTCCTGCTGGAAGCGAGCGAATTCATCATTCAGGTAATTAGCCTGGCAGGCAGCCAGAAGATCTTGATGGCGTGCAGCCGTTGCGATCAATGAAACTGGCAGGAATTCGCCATCCAAACTGGTGACAATGAACAAAAAATTCTCAATGATTTTTTCCGGATAATTGTTGGCATGGTAGGCCAGCATCAGATATAAATGCGATTTTTCGATCTGAACCTTATGACCTTCTTTTGTGAAATAACTGCAGGCGTTTTCTAGTCTTGGGATGATTTCATTCGCTTTGCCTTCCAGTAACTTTAAGCCGCAGAATTCCAATTCGCATAGGTAAAACTCCATTTCTGATCCCTGCGGCGCGACCAGTTCTTGAGCTTGTTGGATGTGTTGGAAACCTGCAACGAAATCACCACGCTTACCGTTTAGAGCGGCGGACTGTACATTAATATATACCTGTAAGAAATGTTCCTGAGCACGGTCGGCAATTTCGGCTGCCATCTGGTAAATCTGTAAAGACTGCTCATCCGCTTGAAGCTCTGCATAAAGATCGGCGATACCGGTCAATACATAGGCTTCCATGCGAATGTAATTGCAGGAACGGGCATAGTCTAAAGAACGATCGAAAGACTTAATCGCCTCTACATAGTTTCCCATCATCTGTTCCAGGACGCCCAGATTGTTCAACAAGTTGGAGAGCCAGACTGGATTCTCCACTCGTTCCCAGTAAATTAAGGCTGAAGAATATTTTTCTTTCGAAAGCGTGTATTCCCCCAAATTTTCGTAAGCAAGTCCCATTTCCAGGTTAATTACTGCTTGGTTCTTCTGATCATTGATAGAACGGAAGATGTTTAAGGCATCTCCAAGCCATTTCAATGCATCTTGCATTTTCCCTTTTAAATAGAGGCAGAGGCCGATGTTACGATAAGCCTCCCCCAGGATCTTGCGCTGGTCGAGATCATTTTGGATAAGGTGTATACATTCATTGGCATCAGAGATTGAATCATCCAATTGACCTTTGAGGTAGTGTTGTTTGGCACGCATGGAAAGCGTTCGAGCCAGGTGAATTCTGTCCTGTGGAAGCTGCATGGCACCAATAGCCTGGTTATAGAGAGTTAATGCCAGGGAATTGTCGCCGAGTGCCATAGCGATATAACCCTGCAGTGCGATGATAAACGGTCGTGTATTAAGGATTTCTACAGGCAGGGCGTCTATCCAGGCAGAGAGCGTTGAGATTCTGCCTCCGGTGACAATATCTGGCTCAGCCGTTTCGATCAGCTTCACCAGCTCTTCAGGCATACCAAGCCGGCGGTAAATTGTAAAAGCGCGATCCCATTCGTTGTTTTGGATACAGACCAATGCCAGACTTTTTTCGATGGCGCGGGCTTCTTCCGGTTGCTCGCGGAAGATCTGCATAACCAAAAATTCTAGGAAAAGGGGATGATACCGCAGCCAGTCTCCTTCTTCTCCGACTGGCATGGCAAACAGATTGTTATGCTGGACAGCATTCATCCATTGTAACCAGGGTTCATTATGTTGTCCGAGTGCGCTTGACAATACCTGGCTGCAGCGTTCGTTATTAAACTCTCCAAGCAGGGAAGTTCTTAGTAAAAATGTGCGGATATCATCCGGTAATTCGTTGATAAGTTGCAGGAAATAATCCTCCAGCCCAAATCTGGAGACACGAGCAAGCCGTTCACGTGCGACAGAGCCTTTTGCCTTCACCTGGCTGGCCAGAACAATACCCGTAACCCAGCCTTCGGATCGTTGCAGAATATCTTCCGCGATGGTATCGCTCAGCTGTTGGTGGAGACTGAGTTGATAGAGATTCTGGATTTCCTCCACGCTGAAGGCCAATTCTTCAAAGCTGATGCCGCCTACTTCAGACCGGGCAGCCATGATTGGCAAATCCGGCAGGGAGAGAAGAGAACGGGAGGTAATGATCAGGTGACAGTTTTCCTCCACATCCTGCAAGAAACGGCTGATGAAGTGGCGAATCTGCATGTTATCGTTGACCAGGTGATAATCATCGAGCACCAATAGGAAGTGCTCAGGAATGGTATCGTAGATTTCGTTGATAAGAATAGTTGCGATGAAATCCACATCCAATTGACCCTGAACACCTGATAATGCAGCGGCGGTGCGTTGACCAAAGGAAGGGAAACGCAATCGGATTGCTGCTGAAAAATAGGCGATAAATTGCAGGGGATCATAATCGAGACGGTCTATTGTATACCAGCAAACCGGCAATTCGCATTTGTTGGTAAAATCGACTAAAAGAGATGTTTTTCCATAACCGGCCGGGGCAGAGACCAGCACCAGCCGTTTTTCAATCATTTCGGAAAGTAAATTATCGAGACGCGGGCGAGCAATCAGACCTTCCAGGCGCCTGGGAGCTGTTATTCTTGTTCGAATGATTCCATATTCAGAAAACACGACGTAAACCTTCTGGTTATTATTATAACCAATAAAAAAAAACCTGTGATAAAGTTGGTTGATAAAAACAAGATGGAATAAGAGAGAAAGGACAATTCAGCAAGGTCCGTAGTGGCACGGGCAACCTCGGGTAGTCGCGGGAGGTTAGGAATTGGTAAAATGGATATTAGAATTAAATAGACTCTAGTTCTTCACTACTCAATATCCCGAGATAGCCATGTTTACAGAGAGGAATGTCCTTACGGATGCACATATCATGTTTGGCACAGATTACAATCGGTCATGGGTACCGTAAGCGAAGTGTGACGAATGTGGCCGAAAAGTTTGATTCTATAAGCAGAGAACTGCCCCAGGATAAGGAAGTTTTTATTGAAGATGATACACTTATAGCAGAGCAGAGAAGATCTTTGAAATTATCAGACGAATTAATCAAGTGATGCAATAAATTACCATCTACAAAGCGGGTGTTTTTTGAGGAAAATTACACAGCCTGAATAATGCCAGATTACGGCTCGTTTGTTTGGAATTTGAGAGTGGTGTTTAAGAATATCTTGATAACCTTAATAAGGAAATTACACTAAAACATTCTTATAAATTTAGAATAGGTGCCGAAGATTTGATTTTAGGTTACAAATGGAAAAATCATTGCTAATTTCAGTAATCATCCCCACCTACAACAACGAGAAAATAATCTCTAGATGCTTACAGGCAGTAGAAAATCAGAGCATGGCTCGCAGCAGTTATGAGATTATCGTTGTAAATGATGGCTCCATTGATAACACGGTAAGTG
>JBBQNI010000089.1:0-7363 GCA_038329785.1 Anaerolineales bacterium
TTGATGGGCGTTCTGGCAGCCGCCATATTTGCAGGACAGATGTTGAATTTTAGCGTGACAGGCGGCACGTCCGGACATTTGTTGGGGGCAGCCCTGGCCACCATCCTGCTGGGACCCTGGGCCGCGATTGTGGTCATGACTACCGTTGTCTCGGTGCAGGCGCTCTTGTTCCAGGATGGAGGCATGCTGGCGCTGGGGGCCAACATATTCAACATGGCTATCGTGGGTGTGTTTGTCTCTTATTTTGTTTTTACGCTTGTTTCCAAAATTTTCAAATCAGTGCGGGTTAAAATCATGAACGCGGGTTTTGCGGCCGCCTGGAGCTCGATTTTTATTGCATCACTGGCATGCGCATTGCAATTGGCTCTTTCTGGCACCTCTCCGGCTAACATCGCCATTCCGGCCATGGCAGCCATCCACGCCCTGATTGGGATCGGTGAAGGGCTGATCACCGCTGGAGCATTGGCATTCGTTCTTGCCGCGCGCCCTGATCTGCTGCAAGCAACACGCTCCGGACCGGTCAGTAATAAAGTGGTGGTTGGCGTTGGTGCTTTGATTTCGCTTGTTTTGGTGTTTCTTTCTCCGCTGGCTTCCAGTCATCCAGATGGACTCGAGTGGGTCGCGGAACAAAAAGGCTTTCTCCATTTAGCGCTCGATCCGATTATCCGACTGATTCCCGATTATGAAGTGTCCGGGATAGACAACCCGGCTGTGGCCACCATTGCAGCCGGTATGATCGGCATCGTTATTGTCTTTGTGGTCGCCTATCTGGCTGGCCATTCAGCCAAACGATCCACAACATCCAAGCAGATTCTGCCCTAAGCTTTGCTTAATCTTTACGTTCCCCGCAGCAGCCCCGTCCACGCCCAGGATGCCAGAGTAAAGATAATTCTCACTCTGGCGTTTATCATCGCTCTTAACCTAACGCCCACCGGCGCCTGGCCAACCTACATCTTCTTCTTGACCATATCGCTCAGTATGGCGCTGCTTTCACAGATCGGGATTGGTCTGCTGCTGAAGAGGGCGTTTATCGCTTTGCCGCTCATCCTGGGCGTGCTTCCATTGATATTCAGTGGGCTGCCACCTCACTTGCCTATTGATCTGCCACTGGCATTAACCATCTTCTACAGCCCCCTGGGGTTACAGCGCTTTGTCAGTATTATCATCAAATCCTGGATATCCGTGCAGGCAGCCATCCTGTTGACAGCCAGCTTGCCAATGTCGGATCTGTTGCCGGCGCTGCAACAGTTAAAGTTACCTGCCATTTGGGTTGCGATTATTGGCATGATGTGGCGCTATTTGTTTCTAATCTCCGATGAGGTGCAGCGTATGCTGCGCGCCCGCAGCAGCCGCAGTGGGGCTGTGTCGAGTCGCCGCCGTCAGGGTGGATCCCTGCGCTGGCGCGCGCAGGTAACCGGCAACATGGCCGGAAACTTGTTGGTGCGTTCGATCGAACGCAGCGAACGCGTGCACGCCGCCATGCTCGCTCGTGGATATAACGGCCAGCTGCCCAGCGGCTCTTCACAAGCTCTTTCTCGCAGTGCCCGCTCGATTTTATGGATTGGCCTGATGGTGCTCTTCAGCCTCACTTTTCTGACGATCTTCGTGATGGGTAGCCTATGACTGCCATCATTGAAATAAACAACCTTACCTATAGCTACCCGGATGGCACACAGGCCTTGCAAGAGATAAATCTTGCTGTTGACCCGGGTGAGAAAATTTCACTGGTTGGGGCAAATGGTGCCGGCAAATCCACCCTGCTGGCTCACCTGAATGGCATCTTAACCGGTCAGGGAGACATAACCATTGCCGGCATGCCGCTCATGAAAAAGAATCTGGCCGCCATTCGTGCGTTGGTGGGTGTCGTCTTCCAGAATCCGGATGACCAGCTCTTCTCACCGACCGTCTTTGAAGACGTAGCTTTTGGTCCGCTCTACCAGGGTCTCGACCCGCAAACAGTCCAACAGCGCGTTGATATGGCCCTGTCCGCTGTCCAAATGCAAACATATGCGGAGCGTAATTCGTATCACTTGAGCGAAGGCGAAAAAAAGCGTGTGGCCATTGCCACCATACTCTCCATGCTGCCGCAAATTCTGGTCTTTGATGAGCCGACCAGTGGGCTTGACCCGCGTGCACGCCGTGAGTTAATCACTTTATTGAGCGAGTTACCGCAAACCATGCTGATTGCCACCCATGACCTGCCCATGGCCAGCCAGCTGACTTCCCGCACTATCGTCTTAAGAGAAGGCCGCATTGTGGCAGATGGCAATAGCGCTCAAATCCTGCAGGATGAAGCCCTCCTGCAAGAAAATGGGCTGATGTGAATTTCTTCGATAGCTAAAATTCAATTTCTTTCTCGCGAGAATTATTCTATTTCTTAAGAAGCTATCAGAAATAACCATCTTAAATCTTTAAAAGCAAAATCAAAAAACGCTTAGCTCCGTGCCTGGAAATTACTTATACGTTTATCTCAGGTATCACCTCTGAATCAGACTGCCACAGGTTTTTCGGGTCTATTGCGCGTAAGCAAGTTCTTGCAATTGGCGTCTGACACGAGCAGTTTCAAATTCAGCACCTAATTTATAAAAGATACTTAACGCTTGTTGCAACAACTTCTCGCGTTGAGTCTTATCAGGATGCATGGTAGCCCAACTTACCAATGCCTGTGCGTGCTCAAAAGGTGCTTCAATCCGGCGAGCCCAGGCTGCTGCACGTTCCGCAAATCTGCATCCGGCTTCAAAGCCACCCTGCTGTCCTTTAACATCAGCCAGCAGTCGCAATGCTGTGCTGACCTGCCGTTTTAGTTTACAGTGCTCCGCCATTGCCAACGCTTCACGGGCATAATCCTGTGCCTGGGAGATTTCTTGTTGCTTAATCTTCGCCTGGGCAAGAAGCAAGAGAATACGAACACAATTCGGTTGGGCAGCTTGAAATCTGGCCAGCTCCAGAAAATTTTCCAACAAGGCCACCGTCTCAACCTTTGGGGATTGCAAAATTTCGATTTCCGCTAAAAGCAGGCTGGCATTAACCTGACGCGGGATGTCGATTTTTTGATCAACGAGCTGCAATACCTGACGGGCATTTCCCACGGCAGCTTTAAAATCTCCACATTCCCGCTGAATGGATCCCAAACCAAGCAGAGCATCACCTTGCAAGCGTGGATCACCGGCTTTGAGTGCGATATCCTGACAAATTTTGAACTTTTCCGTCGCTTGTTGATACAAACCCAGATTGAAGTAAGATTCGCCCAGGGCTGCATTCACTGCCGCCAGTGCGTCTTGATCCTCCGACTGATCCTTATCACCCATCAATTGCAGTATACGCTCGGAGAAGTGGATGCTGGTGCGATAATTTCCCCATTGATTATGAGCCCGCATCAATACGGTGAAAGCACGCTGGCAAACCCAGCCGGGTGGTGGCTCTATCTCAGTTAATTCACGGGCAATCCGCCAACCGCGTGCATTTCGAATGCGGGTTTCTTTTGGATCACCGCGCAGCAGGGAAACAAAGGCTTGCCCCCAATATAAGAGGGCCAGTACCCAGGTAGGACCAGCCTGTTCGAGCGACATTTCAAATTCGTTCGCCAGGTCATCATAGCTATCAAGAGCGCCGTCTTGAAGTACCTGCAACTGAAAAATCTGGTATGCGGCAACTGTTTTTAATTCGCCTTGAAGGTTGGGGAATGCATCCTGATAATATTGAATCGCCTGGGGGTAATCCCCGCTGAAACGCAACGCTTCCGCAACCCCCAAACGCAGCTCGGATTCCAACCTTTGTTTATCCTCTATTGTCAACGGCTCTAACCATTCGAGGGCCGTACGGTAAGATTTCAGCGCCTGTTGCGGTGCGTATAAATGCAAAGCAAAATCGCCGGCTTGTTGCATAAATTGAAAAGCCTCTTGCTGCGCTCCTCCTTTATAAAAATGCTGCGCCACAAGAACAGCATTGAAGTTGCCAGCCTTACCGGATTTCAGCATCATTTCTGCCAGGCGGCGATGATAAATCCTGCGACGGGAATCCGGCAGAGATTGATAGAGCGCATCGCGATAACAGGCGTGCGGCAGCGTTAATTCCGCCCCGGCGGGCATCCGCGGCTCAACCAGCAGACCCAAATCGATCAACGTGTCGGCATTGTGCAGCAAGGCACTTTCTTCCACCTCAAGAACGGCCTGGAGAACATCATAGTCAATTTCACCCCCGGCAACGGATAGTACATCCAGCAAACGCCGGTCAGAATTACGTACCTGCTTCAACCGCAGCGCAATGATTTGCTCCAGGCTTGGTGAGAGCATGCGCTCAAAATCACCACTGCTTTCCCACTCACCCATAACATTCACAAATAAAACGCCTTCTTCAAAAAGGTGTTGCAGGGTGGAAATAATGAACAACGGGTTGCCTTCAGTTGCAGCAAACAACTTTTCGGCCAAATTCGGAACTTGGACAGACCCTAATTTTCCCAACAATTGGGTTACTGCATTCAGTTCAATTGGTTTCAATGATAATGAAACGCTGGGAACAACAGCTTCTGACAGTAATCGCCGAACAGGATGGTCGTGCGGGGTGTCCTCAGTCCGGCATACCAGTAAGGTTTTGATCTGTGTCTGCAATGCAGAAAGCAAACCCAGCGATTCCGGATCGAGCAAATGGGCATCATCGACGTACAGCAGGCTTTCTTTATGAATCAAGTTTTGCAATAATTCCAGCAATGCCTCGCCCAGTTGTGAAGCGTTTGCTGGTTGATCAGGGGTTACCCGGCGTGGTCGTTCGATTTGAAGCGCTGCCGCATCGCTATAAACTACCTCATGGATTAAATTGCGGTTTTTTGGGCTGATGTCAGCCATTTCCAACCACCCAGGTTCCTCTTTTAAAAACTTAATCCAGGCAGAATAGGGCTGGTTTTCCAAATTGATACCACGCAATTTGAAGACATGTTTTCCTTGAAGCGCAACATACCCACAAAACTCATCTGCCAGGCGGGTTTTCCCAATCCCGGCCTCCCCTTCAAGCAGAATCATCCTGGCATGCGGTTCGCACCATTGTTGAATTAACCAGGCATATTCGCGTTCTCGACCACAAAATGCGGCTTCTCCCAATGAATAAGGCACCTCAAATAATCGCACCTCAAAGGCTGGGGGAGGATAATGTGGCAGGTCGGCCTGGTCCCACAGATTGCCTGCTTCAACCCGCTGGGCAATATCAAAACTGATCCGATCTGGCGCTACGCCTAACTCCTGATGCAGAACCTGTTCGCATTGTTGAAAAACCTGCAAGGCTTTGCCTTTTTCACCGGCATAGTAATAGTAGAGCATCAAGCGAATGAAAACAGCCTCACGACAGGGTTCAACCGAGAGAATCTGCCGGCAAATGTTGATCGCCCGGCGATACGCACCACTCTGAGCGTAGGCCTCCGCCAGTTCGGTCAGGGTGATCAGATACAGATCGCGCAGGCGTTCACGTTCACCAATTGTCCATTCCAGATATAGGTCTTCCAGCAGATAATCGGCACGATACAGCCTGCGAGCTTCTTCCATAAAGGCGATTGCCTGTTGAAATTGCTTTTCTTCCAGAGCTGCGCGGCCTGCTTCTGCCTGCTTTTCAAACTGGTGCACATCAATCCAACAGACTTGCTCACCCAATTGGCTGTCTTCCACAGCAGGCAGAGCCAGCGCATACCCGCCTTCCACGGATTGTATCCATTCATGCCCTTCCGGGTTTTCGAGCACCTTTCGCAACTGGCTTATACGCACATATAAACGTCGCTGGGCACTGCTCGGGTCTTCCTCCGGCCAGAGCTGTTCGATTAACTGGCTGTTGGAAAGTGGTTTGCCGGGAGCTGCCGCCAAAAATTTAAATATTGAACGAACCTGCCGGCTTTGCCACAACGGGTGCTCAATTTTTTGACCATTTTGTAAGACTTCAAATTGTCCGAAAAAGAAGATTTCTAATACTGGCATGTGGCGGTTTCTCAAAGAGATGGGAATGAAGATAAATTTTGACTACCGGTCAACAGCACAATGTGATGATTGCATGACCCCATATAATTATTATAGTTTAGCATCTTTACTATACCAACAAAATTTGCATTTTTAATTATTTTTTATAAAAATTTTACGAGAACTCGATATGATAATGAAATTAAAATTTGTGATAAGACAGAATCGATAATGTCCTCTAAGGGGTGCAAGTATATAACCACAGTCTTGTAAATGAAGAGGGTGAGTCGCTTGATGTCGAGCGTAATAAGTGGTGTTCGCTGTTTACTCTTGTCTATTAATGATCCGGAGCAGACTTGAGAGTTTCAACGATTTAACAACCTTGCGGCAAGCTGAGCATACCCATGGTACAATTTCGCCCGTTTTCTTTGGCACAATATAACGCCCGGTCAGCTTCCTTTAATAAGGCTTCAACCTTGTCCATCGTGAGTGTCAGATGAGATACACCAATGCTGACAGTAAATTGCAGGGATCGTTTCGTTCCGTCAGTTAAGCCCAGGTCAAACTGGTGTGCTTCAATGCTTTTACGAATGCGCTCCGCCAGGGCCAACGCTGCTTTTGCATCCGCACCGGGTGTTATCACCAGAATCTCGTCCCCCCCATAACGCGCAACGACATCGGAAGCCCGCACAGCACTTAAGATCAACCCACCCCAATGCCGCAGAACCACATCTCCGACCTGGTGACCGCAGGTATCATTAATCTGCTTGAAATAGTCAATATCAATTAAAAGTAGAGATAGCGGCAGTTCAAAGTGCTTTGCACGCCGAAATTCCTCTTGCAGGCGTTGATCCAGGTATCTGCGGTTGTAAATTCCAATCAGCGGATCAGTGATATTCTCTTCTTCCAGGCGGACTACCCGGCGTACATCCTGTGCCGTTCGTAATGAAAGGTGGATGGTTAACCCTACAAAAATTGCTCCCAATAAAAAAACAGCCGGGACAACGATATTTGTTTCCCGCCAAAAATAAAACAGGTATCCCAGATATCCCAGGATAAAGATGATGATCAAGATGCTTTGACCATACCACTTCCGCCGAATGGAACCATCAGGTAAGAGACCAATCAACTTTCGCAGGGGTATGATTGCGGCAATCAAAATGATCAGACCAGCTATGACAAGTGCATTCGACAATACAAGGAGCGGCATATTCACTTTCGTAGAAATTTGGTTTAAGAATTCGAAGGTAATTTCAAGACGAAGATTCTTTCTTTCACTTAATTGCATTAATTATCTCATATTTCGAAAATAGCAATTTAAATTTAAGCTGTAATTTGGCAAAAGTTGTTTTATTCATGTGTTTAAACACAAATTACGTCTCCCCATACCGAGCGTGGCTGAACGCGCCACTTTCTCTAGACCTGCATCC
>JBBQNI010000090.1:0-7341 GCA_038329785.1 Anaerolineales bacterium
ATCGAGGGGATCGTCAATAGAAGCTTTTTTATCGTGAAAACTCATCCAGCACCATTTCTTCACTACCTGTGGGGATTCAGACTCAGGTTAACGGGTATGTTGCAGGGTTTGTACCAACATACCAACCGCCGGTTGGGAATCCCCTTCGAAGCTGAGGCTGGCATGTTTAAATGCAAAATAAGTATTTGATCTCTCTCAGTTTGTAGGGTGCGTTCACGCTGCGCGACGCACCAATCAGCATGTCTCCGTCTCGTTCCCGCCCTGGTACAGGATTTGGCTCGACTTTTCCATGGTAAAAAGGGGCAGCCGGTTGAAAGTAATTACGGTTTGTAAGGGGCGTATGGCCATACGCCTCTTACTCCGCGGTCACCGCGTCCTCCGCGTGAGATTTCTCTTTCCTGCGAAGCATGCCGAGCAAGTTTTACCTGCGAAGAGTGTGAATAAAATCTTAAGACACAAAAAAATAATTTCAAACCATGACCCTGGTGTATAAATAGAATATATTTACCTTGTTCAAGCGACTGTTGAGATCATGGAATTTGGAAGGGGAAACTATGAAACTTAACCTCTTACTACTGATTGTGCTCTTTGGTTCGCTGTGCGGCTGCCAACCGGTAACACAGCCTTTACTTGAAACACAGGCGACCATTCAAATACCTACCTTACATCCAACGGAAACATGGGCAGCCACCCAGACCAGCTTGCCAACGATGACATTCACCAGCAGTCCCCGCCCGACCGCGATTCCGTCTGCCACTCAGACGGCTATTCCACAGCCAGTCAGCCTGACAGCCGGCAATGTCATTGACCTCACATTGGTACGTGGTGACCCGATCTTTCATCATGGAGTTTTACAATCCGCAAAATGGACTCCTAATGGCCAATATATCGTTGTCACCACCAACATGGGTATTGATATTTTAGATGACGAAACTCTGACCCTAATTCGCGCTGTAAAGGATTGGACCCCACTAGGTTTTATGGAAGATGGTCGTATGGTGGTTCAAGATAGTACGATGCTGCTACATTTTCTCAGTTTGGAAACC
This sequence comes from Anaerolineales bacterium, assembly GCA_038329785.1. Lineage (GTDB taxonomy): Bacteria > Chloroflexota > Anaerolineae > Anaerolineales > Anaerolineaceae > UBA6170. The sequence continues at coordinate 1,047 of JBBQNI010000090.1, forward strand.
GGGGAATTTTCTCCTCTCGGAGTGGAAATACCCTTGATGGAGAATGGTTATCCTCTCCCCCACGCAATCAGCCCGGATGGCAAGTTACTGGCAATTGCAGAGTCTCCAAATATCATCAGAATTACGACCCTGGCCAGTGGGGATTCGCGCGAGTTTAATTTTTATCTGACTAAAAATGTGCCCTTTTTATCTTCGCAACTTAAATTCGGCCCGGATAATAACCAGCTCTTTCTTCAAATCTACATGCCGAGTTTTCAGCGCAGCGGCTTGCTTGTTTTTGACATTAGCAAATCTCAACTCATCCAACAGTACTATTCAATGTACACTCTTCCTGAATTTTCGCCCGATAACAAACGGATTGTCTTGGCACCGGACAAATACGTTCGTTTATTGTCTGCCAGTTCGTTTACTGAGTGGAGCAGCCACACATATTATTTTCAGAGCAACATTACGGCCGAGGAATCAGCCTGGTACTCCGGGAGAGCCTATTCATTTTTGGTTGATTCGACCAGAATTGGAATTCTGTACAATGCCGAAGTTACCAACCGCACAACCAAACAAATATATTTCATCGGTACTTTAATTATTTACAATACGAGCAGCGGTAAAGTAGAGAAATTCATCAATGGCCTTCCGCCAACTGCCTTTGATTTTAAATTTAATCCGGATGGAACCCGCTTCTTCACCCTGGCGATGGATGGTTTCGTAAGCTTGTGGGATGAGGATGGCAATTTACTGAAACAATCCACACCCTACGAGCCTTCCCAAAATTTTAAATTTAGTCCGGATGGAAACAAATTGGCTTTTCCGATACCGGGCGGGGTCCGCATTCAATCGGCACAAGACGGGGAAATTGTTAAAGAATTGAGTTTATATCCAAATGGTTATCCCAATTCATTCAGTACTTCATTTGTTGGCAATAATACAATTGCAATTGGGTTTCGGTCCTATAACTTTTCTCAAACAGATACATTCGATCTTCAAACTGGCGAGATGATCCGTCGTTACCCCGAACTCAGCTACTGTGATTTCAATCGCGCAGGCAACACGATGATATGTGACCTGGGTGATTTAGAACTTTTCGATGTTGAAACTGGAAGAACCTTGCTGCAATTCAGCCATAATGATCTGGGGCGGTTTTTTACGATCAGTGATGATGGTGTTTACTCTGCCTCGTGCACGCCTGATTCTGAGACTATTTTTCTATGGGATACCCGCAAAGGGATCCAGATTAAGTATCTACGTGATGAAAATAATCGTAAAGTTTGTGGAAAAATGGATTTCAGTGATGACAGTGGTGTTTTGGTATCCTCTACCGGTACCATCTGGAGTATTCCCGCAGGAGAGGTTCTTGTTAAATTACCCTCTGATCCAGCAGGTGAAGTAGCCATCTCGCCCGAAGCTGACTTTGTTGTGATTTACCCGGGTATATTTGATCTGAAAACTGGTAAAGAGATCAGCCAGTTGCCACCGAGCGAGTTTTGGATTACTGATTTATTTTTTATCCAGGAAGGAAAAGAGTTACTAATTGCTACCAATGACTCGATTCAGCATTGGGCTGTTTTAAGATAGATGAACGAGAAGAAGATGCAAAGGTTAACTTATCTTCGTCCTGTTTGTGATTGCTCTTTCCATCTGAAAGAAGCGTCCAGCTGCACTATGGAATTCCCCACAGGTTGACACTGCCATCCCGTGCGGTTGAGATCAGATTGGCACCATCATCACTAATAAAGAGTCCGTTAACGGCGCCCAGATGTGCCTGAAAATTGAAAATTTCCTCTCGGCTTGCCATTTCAAACACACGAATAACCCCGTCATATCCGCCAACAGCCAGCAATGTGTCATCCAGGGTTAGCGCCAGAGTACCAGCCGCCGGCAGCTTGCCCCGCAACATGCCGTCTTCGGTACTGATGACCCAGGCGACTTGTTTTGACAAAACCATGAATTTACCATCATGTGAAAAAGCAACATCAGTTACCCCCCATTGCGACCCATCGGACTGCAATGGAACCCCTTTTTCTTTGACCATATCCCACAAAAAGAAATCATTTTGACGGTTATAATAACCAATCGATGCCAGATATCTGCCATCGGGGGAATAAATTAAGCGGACAATTGGAAGTCCGCTGCCAATATAATCCTGGATCAGGCTGCCATCGAGGACAGACATGGTCTTAATTCGGTTGCTGACTGACATGGCCAAAGTAGTTCCATTTGGGGAGAATGCGAGGGCACCTTCAGGCAGACAGCGCTCAAATTGGTTGACCGAGCTATCGCTAAGGTTATCGATTTGTAAATGTGTCTTAAAACATGCCGCCAGCATTGTTCCATCTAGCGAAAGTACGGGTGAGCTGATCGGATTGGCTTCGTAGCTTTTCTGGACTACCTCGTCTGTTAACGGCGCCCATCGCCAGGCAGCAGCTTCACCACCCCAGAAGTAAAGCTGATGCTCAGTTGTCATGGTGATACCTGTTTTTCCCGGCAGATGGCCGAGAGCACGCCATTGCTGCTCGCTGATAAGCAAAGGCTCCGGATCTTTCACTTCCCGAGGTTTGTTCTCAGTCATCTTCAAAAAATCAGGTGCCAGGTAGCTAAATTGGCCTGCATTTACTTCAACCTGAGTCCCATTTCTCGAAAAACTGGCGCTACTGACCTCCTGTGGTGGATATAACGTGCGAATTAACTGGAATTTAGGCCGGAGCTGCCAGATAAGCACATTGTTTTTATGAAAGGTGACAAAGTAATTTGAATCCGGCGAAAATGGATTTTCTGCTATATTGCCATGGATCTGACCGATCAATTGACCATTATCTCTTTGAAAAAGACGGCTTACTTCTTCTTTAGAACCCTTTGGCCGAAAAAGTAATCCAAACAGGCTGCCATCTGGAGAGATCAGATTCTGATTTAACCTGCCGTCTTCTTTACCATACCAGAGCATTTCACCATCAGAAAGTGACCAGTACGATAATGAATTATTGCGAAAATAAACCAGAGGCTGTTTCCCGATGGAAAGCAAATTCGTACTGTCAGAAGTAAACATCAATTGACCATCCATGCCCGCTGCATCGTGATAGAGCCTCACTACAGGCTCACCAGTGCTCAAATCCCAGACCTGGATTGATCCATCTGCCTGACTCATTGCAAATAAGTTACTATCCGGTGAATAAGCCAGTGGCAAAATTTGGTAATACCAGCGCAAAAAATTCTTCATTTGATCAGGTTCAATTCCCGCTTTAAAATCTGCAGGCAAATTCAGCTCTAGCGGCTCAAATTGAAATTTGGTTTCAGCTGAAGTTATGTCAATAATTTTTAGCGCTCCATCGCGAAACACAATGGCAGCCGTAGTTTGATCAGAAGAGATACAGTACTGTGTTGCATCTGGAAAACTCGCCAGCAGTTTAAAATCTTCCAGCTGATAAAAATATACCCCCAGACTGGATAAGACCATCAATCGATCCGGGCTGGCTGATTGATAACCCATTACATAACCGCGTCCCCAACTTGCCAGCCGCGTCAATTGAGTGATGTTACTCGCATCAATTACCTTGTTGGACCAGGGTAGCGGAGTCGCAGTTGGCGTTGGCACAGGCGTCGCAGTTGAGGTATTGGTCGGAGTCAGTGAAGCTGTCACTGTTGGGGTTGGGGTATTGGTATTTGTAGCCGTGGCAGTGAATGTTGGCAAAGAAGATGGTAGGCTCATGACTTCCTCAACCATATCAACGGTTGAGCAAGATGTAAGGAGTATTAAGCAAATCAGTACAAACCATTTGCAGCTCATTTTTTCCCCTTTCAAAAGAACTAGTTCTGGATGTATTCCGCATACCCATAATGATCCTGGGAGCTGCTGTGTAATCTTTATTATAGAATGAATTCAAAAATGATATGATTAAACAAAATTATTGATTGCTCGTGGGTTGTATTAATCTCTCGTTTCATAACCTGCTAAAATTGTTTTGACACTGCAAGTTATCAATTAATGAAGTGGAAAAGGATTTTCTTGGCGAGAAATAGAACAATCATCAAACCTACCCCGGAAGAAGTTTTTGAAATAGCCGCCCGAAACTTTATGGAGATGACCTGCCGGGCTATCGAAAAGCGCGGACACGCACTCGTCGTTCTCTCAGGCGGCTCGACACCTCAGGGATTATTTGAACTCCTGCGGCAACCACCCTTTGTGAATGAAATCGCCTGGCAGCAAATGCACATCTTCTGGGCGGATGAGCGCTGTGTTCCGGCAGATGACCCGCAGAGCAACTATGGGCAGGCCTTGCAGCAGCTGCTGACGCATGTGGAAATTCCCCCAGAGAATATACACCCGATCAACGGCAGCCTGGAACCGGCAGAGGCTGCCCGCCAATATGAACGTGAACTACGCCGTTTCGCTCACCCAGGGCAGCAGTTTCCTGTCTTCGATTGGGTGCTGCTGGGGATGGGCGCCGATGGTCACACCGCCTCGCTTTTTCCGGGCCAACCCGAACCGGCCGACCCAATGCGCCTGGCATTCGCGGTCACGGCCCAATATGAAGGCCGGCCTGCCAGCCGCGTCAGCCTTACCTCCAGTGTCATCAATCACGCCCTGCGGATCGCTTTCCTGGTGACGGGTGCTTCCAAAGCTGATGCTTTGAAGAAAGTGCTGCAGGGTGAGCAGCTGCCTTTGCAGCTGCCGGCGCAGCGCATCCAACCCACAGGTGGTGTCGTAACCTGGTTTATTGATCAGGCTGCTGCCAGCCAGCTCTCCTAAACCCTCCCACTGAAATAATTTGGAACTGCGTAGGCAAACTTAGCAGCAAATCTAAACCCATATCTGATGGGGGCTCCTTGAATGCCCAGCTTCCTTCGGACACTGAAAAAAGATAAATATGGTACGTCCCAATCCGCCCGCGAAGCGTGGATAGGAAGGCGCGCCTGGACGTCCCTCGCTCGCTGTGCGTGCCTTCGGCAGCACGCTTTGCGTCTCAGCTTGGAACGATTCGGTTGCCGAGTTTATCAAAGCCCGAAAGGGCTTCGCATCGCACGCAAAGAACGCGAGCATACAACTCGAATCCGAGATTAGGGTCATTATAGTTTTCATAGGTTCAGGATGTCGATCAGAATCGATTCACCCCTTGACAACGGCTTTTTGCAGTGTTATATTGTGCATATACAATATACACAGTTTCAAGGAGCTTCTATATCATGGAAATCCTATCTGTTCAAAATCTCTGCAAACATTACGAAAAGTTCGACCTCAAAGATGTCTCTTTCACCCTCGAAGAGGGTTACATCATGGGCTTTATTGGCCGCAACGGCGCAGGTAAGACTACTACGCTCAAGTCTATTCTGCGTCTCGTCCACCCCGATGCGGGCAAGGTGACCATGTTTGGTCTCGATTTTGCAGCCAATGAACTGCAGTGCAAGCAGAAGATTGGCGTCATGCTGGGTGGCGTGGATTTTTACCCTAAGAAGAAACTGTGCACCATAGCCGCAGTTACCAGCCGCTTCTACAGCCAGTGGGATGACGCTGAGTTCCACCGCTGCCTGGAGCGCTTTGAGCTCGACCCCGAAAAGAAGATCAACGAGCTTTCCGCCGGCATGCGCGTCAAATTCTCGCTGGCCCTGGCCCTTTCACACCACGCCCGCCTACTCATCCTTGATGAGCCCACCAGCGGTCTCGATCCCGTCTCTCGCGACGAGTTGCTGCTCATCTTTCAGAATCTCATCGAAGATGGCGAGCACAGCATCCTCTTTTCTACCCAGATTATCTCCGACCTCGAAAAGTGCGCCGATTACATCACCTACATCAAGGACGGCGCGATCATTGCCAAAACCGAAAAAGACAGTTTCGTGGATGCCTTTCGTCTGGTCAGCGGCACTGTTGAGCAACTTAACCCCGCTCTCAAATCCAAAGTGATCGGTCTGCGTGAGCACAAGTTCGGCTTCGAGGGTATGATCCGATCAGACGATCAGTCCGCCGCATTTGGGCCCAAAGTCACCGCCGCAGACCTTGAAAACATCATGATCCATATCGAAAGAGAGTAAGAGCCATGAAAAACCTGCTATACAAAGAGTTCAAACTCGCCGCCCACCCAACCACATACCTTTTCCTGGTACTATGCACCATGATGCTCATCCCAAACTATCCCGGCTATGTCACTTTCATGTACATCTGTCTGTCCATCTTCTTTATCTTTCTAGCTGGTCGTGAGAATAAAGATATCTTCTACACCGCGCTGCTGCCAGTGCCCAAGCGCGAGATTGTCAAGGCACGCTGTCTCATGATTTCCATCATCGAACTGGCGCAGATCGCTCTGGCCGC
>JBBQNI010000091.1:0-7331 GCA_038329785.1 Anaerolineales bacterium
GAGCTGAGCGTGGCGTTCAACCAGTTAATGCTGGCACGTGCCATCAGCAAATCGACAATTCGCGGCAACATCAAAATGGCTACTCTGCTTAATGCCGGGTCCATGCGCAGGATCGGCTGCCACCTTACTTTATAATAGATAATCGCCGGTACCTGAATGAGGAGATGCAGCAAAGAACCCAGGACAGCTCCCCAGGCAATCCCGAAAATGCCCATGCTAGGGGTTAGAAAGAGTGCCCCAAAGATGATTCCAGCACTGTAGAGCGACGGTAGCAAAGCCGGGATCAGGAAATGTTCGTGTGCATACAATGCCGATGTGAGGATACTGGACACCGAAAAAATGAGAGTGGAAAATAAAAGGATGCGCATCAATTGCACAATCAAGGCCTGGATTTCAGCCGGGTAGGAAGCCCCCACCCCCCACTTTGACCCTACCAACCAGGGAGCTGCCAGGAGTGCCAGGGCAGAGGCTGCCAGCGTAATCAGAAAAATCCAATTGACCACCTTACTGAAAAGAGAGTTGGCACCTATCCCCTTTTCCAGGCGCTCTTTATAAACCGGTAAAAAGGCAAAACTGAGCGCCCCGCCGGAAAGCATGGTGTAGATCAACTCCGGGACCACATTCGCTGCAGTAAAGGCATCCAATTCTGCCCCGGTACCAAATTGCCCGGCGATAATACGCTGCCGCAGCAATCCGACCACAATCGAGGCTCCCCAGCCGGCACTGATAATCAAAGTTGAGCGGGCTATGGAGGTGGTTTTTAAAGGGGATTGGGATTGAGATGATTCGGACATGTTTTATCTCGTTGAGGATAATTGGTTGATTAGTTGACTTGTTGATTAGTGTAGCAACCATTCATCCAATCAACCAACTAACCAGCTAACTAATCAACCAATCAACTATTCACTTATCACTTCCAGCTTAGCAAACGATGCAGCCAGTTTTTTCTTTTCTTTAATTTCCACAAAAAAGATCTCCAGTGTCTCTTCCCCATCACCTTCCAGGTGTACCGTCAGGATGACACCCTCGCCAAACGACTTATGGCGCACCTTCATCCCGGTTTTATAGGTGGCGTCCGCTTTCAAAGCGCGCTTGGGGGCATCCGACGCTTGCGGCAAAATGGAAGCCGAACCCGACTTTCGTTCCCGATTTGAAAACGCCAGTACGTCTGCCCAGCCGTAGCCATTTGTTTTCGCTGGGCTATCCTTACCGGTAGAAGAGTACGGGGAAACATCCGCATAATCCGCGCGGTCACGTCCCCAGCGGCTGCTTGTGCGCTGATATTGGTTGGATCTTCCGAAGGAAGAAGAATACGATGACAAATCTTCGCTCAACAACCGGGAGGGAATATCCTGCAAAAAACGCGAAGGCATCTGGTTCTCATAAGTCCCGTAGGCGTTTCTGCGCTCACTATGCACCAGATATAAGACATTGCGTGCGCGCGTGATTCCCACGTAAAACAGGCGCCGTTCTTCCGCCAACTCCTCTTCATCTTCAAAAGCGCGGCTGTGCGGCAGTACCCCATCATCCAGACCGATGATAAATACCTGATCAAATTCCAGACCTTTGGCAGCGTGCAGAGTTAATAAGGTAGGCGCTTCCATTTTTTCAGGCACGGTATCCTGATCCGACACCAGTGCCAGATTCTCGAGAAAGGCTGCAATTCCCTGTTCGGCAAACTCAAAAGCAATGCGGCGCAGCTCCTGCACATTTGCCCAGCGATCAATGACTTCTTCCTCGCTGCCTTCACTAAGATATTGCTGGTATTCCAGATCGAGCACAATCCGGTCAAATAAATCGGGCAGAATAGCACTCTCTGCAGCTGAAACCCAGCCCGCCAATAAATGGGCAAAACCAGCCAATGATCTGACGGAACGTTCCAGCGCCAGCCACAATTCTGAATTTTCCTGACTTGCAGCCAGATCCAGCAAAGTCTCTCCTATGCTCTGGTCACGCCAGCGAGCAACTTCGGACAGCTTATCGATGGTCTTGTCGCCAATCTTGCGCGCCGGCACATTAATCACCCGCCGCAGACTGACCTCATCTTTTGGGTTATGTACCAGCCGTAAAAATGAAATCACATCCTTCACTTCACGGCGGCCGTAGAAACGCTGGGCACCCACCAGGCGATAGGGTAGCCCGGCCTTCAGGAAGGCTTCTTCCAGCAAGCGCGATTGGGCGTTGATGCGATACATAATAGCAAAACTACCTGCTTGAACTCCCTGCCGTTGCTGCTCCAGGATGGTATTGACCACATACTGTGCTTCTTCACGATCATCGGCGGCAGCGTAAAAATGGACCAACTCGTCACTGCTGCGCTGGGTGAAGAGTTCCTTTGGCGTGCGGTAGCGGTTGCGGTCGATGACAGCTTTGGCGACATCCAGCACAATTTGGGTTGAACGGTAATTTTCTTCCAGTAAAATCTTGCTGGCAGCACTATAATCCTGCTCGAATCTTAAAACGTTCTTGTAATCTGCACCCCGCCAACGGTAGATCGATTGGTCTTCATCCCCGACCACGAAGATACAATTATGCACGCTGGCAAATAACCTGACCAGTTCGTATTGAATCTGGTTGGTATCTTGAAATTCATCCACCAGGACATAGGCAAAGCGGTTGGCATAGCGTTCGCGCACTTCGGGATAATCGCTCAACAGGTGTACCGTCATCAGCAGCAAATCGTCGAAATCAACCGCATTGTTCGAACGCAGTGCTTTTTCGTAACTGCCATATATATCGCGGATAGTACTGTCGCGGCCGGTGCGTATAATGTAGGTCTCGGGTATGATAATATCATTCTTCGCCTTCGAAATCGTGGCTTGAATGGCGGAGGGTTTATAGATTTTTTCGTCCAGATTCATACCCCTGATGATGTTTTTAAGCAGCGAAAGCTGGTCGTCGACATCAAAAATGACAAAATTGTTGTCAACCGGCAAGTACTGGGCCTCGCGCCTTAAGATGCGGGCGCAGACCGAGTGAAACGTACCCAGCCACAAGCCATCAGCCTTGCGATCCAGCATCTTTTCCAGGCGGATCTTCATTTCGCGGGCAGCCTTATTGGTGAAGGTTACCGCCAGAATGTTGTAGGGCGGAATGCCAATCTCTCGCACCAGATAGGCAATACGGTGAGTTAACACCCTGGTTTTTCCAGACCCCGGTCCGGCCAGTACCAGGGTCGCGCCGCTTTCAGCGGTGACGGCTTTAAATTGCTGCTTATTTAGTTCACTTAAAGGATCCATATGCATGCGATTGTACTCTTTCAATAATATAGGTGTCAAATAAAGGGTGGAATTGGAAAGCTACGAGTAATGGAGGATTGGAACGTTTTGCCTAAGAGCATCACTAGGATTTCGTTTACTTTAAACTGACTAAATCGAATAAAACCCATTGTATGCGAAAATTTTTCAAAGATTCTTGCGTATTTTGAAATGAGGGGTGAAATTGATTAAATTTTAATGAAACTTGTTCGGGAATATGCTACAATTTTTTTTAAGGAGAAGAAGCCTATAAAAAAAATTTCAGCTTTTTTAGTGTAAATTTTGTTTTTGAACTCAATTGAACTTGCCAGCTCATATATATTCACTTTTTTATGTTCTCTCATTAACCCAGGAGGAAAAAATGAAGGTTACGTTTAAAAATTGGAATGTTCTGTTAATATTCTCCATCCTTCTAGCTGCCGCTTTCGGAGTGTCTATAGACAAAAACGTTTTTGCCTACACAACAGATAGTGAGATCTTTATTAATGAAATCCACTACGATAATGCAGGGACTGATGCTGATGAAGGCGTTGAAATCGGGGCACGTGCGGGCACTGATCTAACTGGTTGGTCATTGGTTGCTTATAACGGCTCCAACGGTACCCTATACGACACCTTAGTATTGAGTGGAACCATTACTGATCAGCAAAATGGGTTTGGAACCAAGTTCTTCGCCATTCCCGGATTACAAAATGGCGCCCCAGATGGTATTGCACTTGTTAAGCCAGATAATAGCGTGGTTATGTTCCTGAGTTATGAAGGATCATTCGCAGCAACAGGTGGACCTGCCATTGGATTAACCAGTACAGATATTGGGGTCTCACAATCAGGTTCTGACGCTGCGGGAATGACATTACAGCTTTCGGGGGTGGGTTTTGTTTATGAGCAATTTACATGGCAACCACCCGCAGCCTCAACATACAATTTATCAAATAATAACCAGACATTTGGATCTTTAGTAATTGAGAATATTATTCCCATCTGTCCAGCTGGCATAATCACCTATCCAGGTGAAGCAGTAAGCGATGTTATTTCAGCCAGCGATGCGGATGGAACAGTCCTTTCTGCAACTATTAGTTCTACGCCCGTAGCGGGTATCAGCCTGATGGATATTGTTCCGGCTGCAGTTGAGGGCGGGGAATTAACCGGCACCCTGGATGTTGCAGATACTACCCTGGGGGGATACTATGATGTAGAGATCACTTTTAGCAATGATGACATAACCCCGCAGACAGCTACCTGCACTGTACCTGTAACCGTGGTGCCAGAAACCTGCCCCTTAACTAATACACATGAAATCGGGGCAGTACAGGGCGAAACCGATGCCAGCCCGGTGGTGGGGCAAGTGGTGACGGTAAGTGGCATTGTGGTTACCGATTTCCAGACTGGGTTGCAAGGATACACCATCCAGGATCTGGACGGAGATGGCAATGCTTTGACATCTGATGGCGTTTTTGTTTACAACGCCTCATTCGATGTCAACGTAGGAGATCCGGTACAAGTAACAGCAACAGTCAGTGAGTATGAAGGATTAACAGAACTTACCAGTATTTCGGCGACCAGTTTATGCGGAAGCCGTCAGTCAATCCCTGACCCAATCGTGCTCACCTTGCCGCAAACCACATCCGGAGAATTTGAGCGCTACGAGGGCATGCTGGTAACCTTCCCGCAGGAACTGGTTATGTCAGAATATTACAATTTCGCTCGCTATGGTCAGATCGTATTAACATCCACACGCCATATGTCTTCTACCGCTCAATATGAACCCGGTTCTTCCGAGCAACAGCAGGCTGTTCTGGATTACATGCTGGACAAAATCACACTGGATGACAGCCGTTCTGCTCAAAACCCTGATCCCGCCATCCACCCCGATGGTAATGTCTTTAACTTGACTAATCTATTCCGCGGAGGTGACCTGGTTGCAAATATCACCGGCATCCTCGATCAGTATAAAACCGACTATCGCATTCAACCCACTCAAGGCGCGGATTACACCGCTGTCAATGATCGGCCGGAGGATCCTCCCATGGTCGGCGGCGAATTGAAAGTAGCCAGTTTTAACGTGTTGAATTACTTCACAACCCTTGATCTTGGCCCTGATATATGCGGACCTGCCGAGAATATGGAATGCCGCGGTGCCGATAATGCCGAAGAATTCACCCGCCAGCGCGCCAAGATCATTGCCGCCATCTCTGAAATCGATGCCGATGTAGTCGGGCTAATGGAAATTGAGAACAACCTGACCGACAATGCCGTCATCAACCTGGTAGCCGGGTTGAACGATGCCATAGGTGATGGAACATACGCCTATGTAGATACAGGCGTGATCGGTACAGACGCCATCAAAGTGGCCATGATTTACAAGCCCGACATGGTCACGCTGACCGGAAATCATGCCATTCTGGATAGCGATGTCGACCTCCGTTTCCTGGATGACAGGAACCGCCCAGCGCTGGCACAGTCCTTCACAGACCCCCGCTCGGGCAACATCTTCACGGTGGCGGTCAACCACCTCAAATCCAAGGGTTCCGCCTGTACTGGTGACCCGGATCTGAGCGATGGTGCCGGTAACTGCAACGTGACCCGAACAAATGCAGCGCTAGCCCTGGTCGATTGGCTGGCCGGGGACCCAACCTTGAGCGGTTCGGAGAACTATCTCATCATTGGCGACCTCAACTCGTATGACAAGGAAGACCCGATCAATGCCATTTTGGCAGGTGCCGATGACACCCTGAATACGGATGATGATTACACCGATTTGATCTTTAAATTCCAGGGTGACCTGGCATATGGCTACGTCTTCGACGGCCAGGTCGGTTATCTCGATCATGCCCTGGCCAATGCCGGCATGGAAGCCTTTGTAAGCGGTGTCGATTTCTGGCACATCAACGCTGACGAGCCAAATTTGATCGATTACGACACTTCCTTCAAGCAGCCAGCTCAGGACGCGCTTTATGAGCCGGATGCCTATCGATCCTCCGACCATGATCCGGTTATTATCGGGCTCAAATTCCTGCATGTGTACTACTTCCCCTTAATTGGGAATTAAGATCTTCCCCCATGGCGATCATCACAAAATGATTTTCAGAGCCATTGCCATTGATCGATAGATGGATTAGCCTCACCCCGCCCCTTAGGGGCAGGGTGAGGTATCACAACAAATCTTCCGAAAGTACCAGCACAGGATCTTCAGCGTAGAGGCACAGCATTTTGTGCCTCTACTTTTATCATTATTCATTCGCTTATTCGCTTTATTCGCGCGAAGCATACGTGATTAAATTCCTTTTCCCCTTCCCACTCGCAATTAGATTGTCAACCATCACCAAGTAAGCTACAATCCAGCCTATGGAATGGGATTTGATCGGCCATGATTGGGCAGTAAATATTCTGCGTAAGCACATTCAACAACAAAATGTGCGCCATGCTTACCTGTTTAGTGGACCGCCAGGCACGGGCCGGCGCAGCCTGGCTCTGGCTTTTGCGCGTGCAGTTAACTGCCAGCAGCCGCCCTCACCCGGTGAGAGTTGCGGAACGTGCCGTGCCTGTCGTTTGATAAATGCACGCCAGCACCCGGACTTAAGTGTTCTCGAGGTTGCCACAGACAGTCAGGAGATCAAGATTGAGCAGGTGCGCGAACTTCAGAAAAACCTCAATCTATCCCCCTATGAGGCCACCTACCGCATCGCGCTCTTGCTCAATTTTGAACGAGCCAACGCCAATGCCCAGAACGCATTGCTGAAAACGCTGGAAGAGGCACCGCCGCGAGTCATTCTGCTGATTACCGCCGACGCGCCCGAGAACCTGCTTGCCACCATCACCTCGCGCTGTGAAATCTTACGCCTACGTCCGGTGGCTGTGGCAGAAATGGTTGCACCGCTACAAGCAAAGATGGCTATCGACGCGGAGCTTGCACTGGAATTAGCCCACCTCTCCGGCGGTAGATTCGGCCTGGCGGATGAGTACCACAATCACCCAGAAAACCAGGAACAATTACACGCCTGGCTGCAGGAACTATTTGAATTGCTCTCACAAAATATTGGGCCACGCATGCAGTATGCTGAAAAAGTCAGTGAA
>JBBQNI010000092.1:0-7183 GCA_038329785.1 Anaerolineales bacterium
GTAGCACATGCTGCATTAGTTGTTGGCTCAGTAGCCTGTCTATCAAATCCTACTATGTGTGTGGCTGGAGCGAAAACCGCTTTGGGAATTGGTGGAGCAGCTGCGGAGGTTGCCTGTGCTGATGGGGATTGTGGAAATGAAATTAAAGCTGTAAATCAAATAATTCAAGGATTGTCACAGACCTCACAGAGTGTTACTGAAAAATTATATAGATATCTTTTAAATCCGCTACACCCCCTAGGTGGCCCAAAGGCTAGATGGTTTGAGCAAGCTTTGGGGTTTACTCAGGATAATATGTCTCAATTGGCTAAGCAAATTATTTTTGATCCAAATATTGCTAAACCTACGACCCTTACACAATTTGGCCAAAAATATGAACAAATCATTACGATAATTGGTGCAAATGGGAAAGTTATTGATATTCCATTCATCTGGATTAAAAATTTTGACGGAATTATCCGATTGGTCACCGTCCCGAGAATACCACTTAAATAGAAAAGGAGTGTCTATGTTTCAAATGTATGATGTGATAAGACTTAAACAAGAATTACCTGAAAAAAATCTTCCTATCGGAGCTTTAGGAACAATACTTTTAATATATGAGCAACCTTCATTGGAAACTTATTATGAAGTTGAATTCACTGATGGAAATGGAAATGCATTGGCAATTCTTGCTTTGCCAGAAGAAGAGATTGAAAAAGTGGAATTCTAAAAGGCTAACAAAGAAATCGAATGAAAAGAATCCACGATTGATATCATTATGCACAAGCTTAAATTACAATTGCGGCCAAAGTGGTGGTTTTATCTCTATTGGTAACAAAACTGCCACAGTTTACAAGTATGCCAGTGGAACGAGTACGAATTCCTGTTATTCTTTCTCATACAATTCTGTAACGTTGGCGTCGATTGCCATCCAACCACCGCCGCCGCCAACAGCAACCCCAACCCGCACGCCAACCGCAACAGCGACCGCAACAATGACAGCCACACACACCAGAACTTCAACAATGACCTACACGGTTACCTATACACCATCGATGACTGCGACAGGCACTCTGATTCCTACTAATACACCTACCAACTCTCCAACCCCAACGGCAACCCCTGATCCAGCCAACAAAATTACCTACACCTACGACGGAGATGATAAACTCGTCATGTCAAAGGTCGGAAATGAGGTCACCCTGTATCCAAATGCGTACTATGAAGTGCAGGGCACCACAATAAGAAAATACTACTTCGCCGGTTCGCAGCGGATTGCAGTAAGACAAAACAATGAGCTGACCTTCCTACTCGTGGATCACCTGGGCAGCACGGTGGGGACGGTCAACAGCAGCGGCAACCTGGGCAGCCGCACAAAGTACACTGCCTTTGGCGAGACAAGGGGGGCCGCCACAATTAGCACGGATTATCTGTATACCAGTCAGCGCGAAGAGAACGAGATTGGTTTGTACTTTTATAATGCGAGGTGGTATGACCCAACATTGGCAAGGTTCATCCAGGCGGATACGGTGATACCTCAGGCGAGTGTTTACGCATCATACGACCGCTACGGATATGTGAACAACAACCCGGTTAGGTACAATGATCCGAGCGGGCATTGGGCATGTGATGATTACTACGGTAGGGGATGTAACATCATAAAGGATTTGCCAACTACTTATTTGAAAGGTTACACTCGGGGCCAACTAGTATCTGCACATCAATATCAAGGTGACAACACACCTAATTGCGGTCCTTACGCAGCAGCAATAGGTCACACTCTGTTGACTGGAGAAACTATACCTGGGAGTGATATTAATAATTATCTGGTCAATAATTTCTTGAAATTCAAAAACCTGGGTATTCCAGGCAAACCTCTTAAATGGGGACTAAATCTATTATTCTTCCCTGATAATTGGGCCACTTATCAAAAAAACGGAACATTAGATCAATTGAAGAATAATGTCGATGAGGGAATTATTACTATCGTAGGTGTTTCCTGGCAAACAAATCCTGAAATTATTAAAGCCTTGCTAAGGCGTGAAAAGTTAACAGTTGGTCACTGGATGGTCGTGGGAGGCTATAATGACTTCACTGAAAAAATTATTCTCATTGATCCTGGAAAAAATCCCCCATTTACCTTTTATTCTTACGCTTATTTCCAAGAAATATGGATAGACAATAGTAACCTTTTTGTGGGAAATGGCGATTTGATCACGATTCGATAGGATATATGACATGAAAAAAAATGCTGTGGTATTTATGCTTCTTTTAATATTTTTTACAAGTTGTGCCGGAGGAAAGGATAAACCCGTTATTACTCGGTCCTCTCTGGAAATTATTGAGGCTGACATTGTATTTAACTCCATAGATGCGGAAAAATATGAAGATATACTAGGCTTTTACACTTTTGCCGACCAAACATTAAGGATGGTTGACACTGACTGGAATACAATCATTCCATATTATGTAGCTCCGAAAACATTGATAATAATAAAAAAGAATGGATATCCAGGTGATTACTACGATAGGGATGGGAACCTGATGGTTATGCAGGATACCCGACTGGTAAGATGTAGAGCGATGAATACTTATGGGCAGTTTATGAAACCTCATGGAGGTAGTGTTTTATTCAGTAGTTCGAGTGGAATTTTCTTGATTAATCCAGATGACTGCTCTATTGTCCAATCAGTTTTGACTGATGGGAACGGGCTAATCGATTATTCAAAATATTATAATACTTCACTGGATCTATCGAAAGATGGCAAAATACTAGTTCTGAGCAATGGAACAAATCTTATAAGAATAAACATAGCAACTAATGAGATCGAGGATTACGGTGTAGATGGGATCTATCCTTCAATCTCTCCAGATCAGTCCCGGATCGTATTTTTAGGCGGAGGAGGCATTTTCGTCTTGGGCGTAGATGGTGATTCTTTAGAACTTATTGTTCCATATCGCGCTATTAAGGATGGCTATTACGATAATCGAGGAAATCCACCAAAGCCAAACTGGTCGATGGATGGTTCTAAAATCGTTTATCATAAATGCAACCAACCATTTAAAGGGGATTGTCTTGAGATAGAGAATTACGATATCTATGTTTACGATTTTGAAACCAAAACAGAACAATTGATCGTTCATGGAGGATTGAATCCATCCTGGAATTACTTTAAATAATTATCTTAAAATCTTCTGATGAGCTTCGGTACAATTAGTAGGGGCGTGCAAACCGACTTAAATATTTCTGCTCTCTAACCACCTAATATTACTTGGATGGTTCAATGAAGCGCAAAGGAATGGCAATTCTGGTTAAATGGACAGAACAAAGTAACTGGTTTATTGGACGTGGGGATATGATTACTGTTCAGTAAGGAGAGCTTTTATGAAAAAGACACTTTTGATTTTTCTATCGGTAATTATCTCAATTTTTCTTTTAATCATCATTGCGCTATTTTTCACAATTTCTAATTATGGTCGCTCAGAACCTCGATTAAGAAAATGGAAGCACCCGATCAATATACCATCGGCTGATATCGTTTTCAATACAATCAGTGAGCCAGAAGAAGGGAAACTATTCGGAAAAGAGATACTTGGCTTCTACTTTCTCGAAGATCAATCAGTTACAACGCTGGAATTACCGAATGGCTCTTCCCCAATTAGGCCGTATTATCTTGAGTCTGAAACGATTATGACTTCAAACGAAATGGGTAATAATGGGTCAGTCAATGAAGGTCAGACACATTTATCCATTTTTTCGGCCAATCAATATTTAAACTGCAACAAATTTGATGGGGGTGCGTTCCCCCATAATGGAAATATTCTTTTTTACGGTGATGTAGATGGATTTGAGAGTATTTCAATCATTAATAAAAACGATTGTTCCGTAGTAAAAACGATTTTGGATAGCGATGATCTTTCTGCATTGAAAGGGTATGGCGTTGGATTTCGTGCCTTTTCAATTAATGAAGATTATACTTTTCTGGGTTCTAAGGATTTGGGTATATTCAAAATCAATCTTAGTGATAAGAAGATATTTGATCATAAAAAAGAAGGATTCGCTACCACGTTATCACCTGATCAAAAAAAATCGCCTATTTAGCTCCTTATGGAATCCGTATAATGGACGTAAACGGGGAAAATGACGAAATGGTTGTGCCTTACAAATCAATGATTTCGTTTTCCGACGGAAGTAGAGAGTTTAGAATGAATAATCCGGTTCTAAACTGGTCAAGTGATAGTTCGAAAATTGTTTACCACAAATGTATGTTGGCAAGGGATAATTGCCACGACATCAACGAGTACGGGATTTTTATTTATGATCTTAAAACTGATTCTGAGGAATTGATTATCGAAGGTGGAATGAATCCATCCTGGAATTATTACAAGTGATGAGTTTTATAAAAGCTGAATCACAGCCTGGTTAAACCACATCCTGACAAATTCCATTAAAACAAAACAGACAGGCAGGTACCTGTCTGTGGTAACAAATTGCGGTTATTTACTTACGAGTCGAAATATTGAACGGCATGTACAAAGGGCAGGTTGAAACAAGGCTGGTGATCAGGAAAATGGCAGCCAGCACAAGCAAGATTATGCCCAAGACCCCGCTTACCACGCCAGTAAAGTAAAGAACTACAAACACAATGGCCAGGAGGACCCGGATAATTCGATCAATATTTCCCATATTTTTTTTCATTTAATTAATTCCTTTTTCGTAAATCTATGTATGAATAGTAATTAGATGTATCCCGGAATGAAAAGTTGCATGATGGCGCGAATGATCTTCAAAAATTCCCCAGAGTAAATCCTATTTAATTATTACCATCTTCAACGGAATTAGTGATAAAAAATACCTCACCTTGTCCTTAACCAGGGCAGGGTGAGGCTTTAGTCTGAATTATTTAATAGACATATTTGAAAAAAGCGTTTTGTTTGACCTGCGTTGAAACGAACCACTTAACAGGTAGTGCAAGGCAGAAAAAAGCACTGAACCTCAAGTGAACGATGATTCTCAGCAGGTTTCACTTGTAGATGCGTAAAGACCCGCAGCCTAAAGAGCGAAATTCTGACTCAGAATATAATTTTCCAGACCTAAGATTGTGGATTGCTGCCCGCTGATGACGGCCCGCACAACATCACCAATCGAGATTAAGCCCACCAATTCTCCGCCTTCAACCACAGGTAGATGACGAATATGCTCTCGTGACATGAGTTGCATGCATTCATTGATCGAATTGTCAGGGTTGACCACAATCACTTCGCGGGTCATCCACAATGCCACTTCCTGTTCCAGAGGGCAGGTTCCTGTTTCAGCAATCCTTCCTGCAAAGTCACGCTCGGAGATAATACCACGAACTGTGCTTCCTTCAAGAACCAGAAGTGCACCCACATTCTGTGCTTTCATTTTCCTGAGGCAGTTCAGCAAGCTTTCAGTGGGTGGCACTGACCAAACCTTACTTCCTTTTTGATCAAGGATTTCTTTTACAGTATTCATTTCTAACTCCTATTGGGAAATATGAGGAAAGGATAAATTAATTATAGATATCCTTTCTAATAAAGCAAAGCAAATTATTATTGTGAATATACTCACAACTCAATGCCAGTTAGAATCTTCGTTACCGCTCGTATAAAACCAGGCATTATCCTGGAATGCTTGTAATCAGAAATCTGTTGCTATTTTTTTTACTTTTTTGCTATCGATTTTTTGCGGCTCTTCGCCTTGTGCTTGTTTTCCATTTCGGAGCCGATATAGATTCCCATGGCTGGCAAAAGCCGGCGATGAATCAGTAAAATCAAAGCGACCAGAGCAAAAGCGATTCCGAAAATGATCAGTGCGCTGTTCAGATCACTCAACAGGCTTGGACGGATGATCATCACCCCGGCCAGCGTAAACATTAATACACCGCCAATCAATTTCAAAATGCGGCCATGTTTTTCTTCCAAGCGGGTTGCTTTGAGCGTAAAAACGGCTGTCAGGAAGATAATCAACTCATCCAACTGATAGATGAACATATAAAGTAGCAGCAATAATACAAAATCAAGACCGGTCACTTTTTGAGCAGAGAGCATATTTGTCCATAAAACCGGGAAGCCGGCCGTACAGGAAAATTCCACCAGGGAGACACCCCCGGCCAGCACAATCGTCGCGCCTATCATACCCCAGAGAGATTGGGATGAATCCAGCACTTTACGCATGCGTTTAAAAATTCCTGGTTTTTTGTCATCAGAAATAGTGAGCGAAACCCCTTCTTTATACCAGAAATAGTCTTTGATATTAATAATAGCAAACACCAGGGCGACCAGGGCGACCACCACCTGAATCCAGGTCATGAAATTGACAAAGGTTAAAAATGTGAACAATCCGGCGATGAAGAGAGCGTATACCAACGCGGTAATGAAGATAAACACAAACCCGATAATCAAAACCCGTTTACGCGACCCGCTATGCAGCGTCAATGCCAGCAGCATGGTCAGCACCCAAATGGAACAAGGATTAACACCATCTACAAGGGCAATTAAAAGAGTGGCGACAGTCATCGATTGATTGGCGAGACTCACCTCACCAAGCAAAGGTAATGTGATCGTCCGCTCTTGAAGGCCGGACTGCGTTGGCGAAGGAGTCACTACTGGGGTGGTTGGGCTGGCCTGAGTCGGCAAAGGAACGATGATACCCCCCCCCGCATCTTTGCAGCCAAAGGCTAAACAGCGCTTGATTTCCTCCTCGAACATCGGTTCCATCGTCTCGCTGTAACCTTCCCAATATTGATCGCCAATAAAGATGGTAGGCACATACTGGGCCTGAAAACCGTAAGCAGTTCCCATGGTAATAAATTTTTCCTGGTTTTCTGGCACATAATAAACTTCGTAGAAACGTAGTTCCACATCAGGGTAGGTTTTTGCTAATTTTTCGAAGAAAGGTTTAGCCTGCGCACAATGCGGGCAGCCTTCACCCCAGAACATATAGACAACAACCGGATTATCTCCCTGGGCTTGAACGGCTGGCTGTGGTTGGAATACGAGTAAGCCTGCCAGAATGAGCAGGGCGATGAATACTTGTAAAAGCGGTATAAAACGATGATTTAACAGTAAATTCTTCCGTGACATTCGTTTCACCTCAAAAAAGTAGAAGTGGTTCATTGTGAAAAAAGTTACTATATTGTCTCATTAAACGCCAATTGCGTCAAAAGCGGCTATCCCT
>JBBQNI010000093.1:0-6880 GCA_038329785.1 Anaerolineales bacterium
TCCTCCAGTGACCCGCCGCCGCGTGCCAGCAGAATCACATCCACATCTCCAATAGCATTCAAGGTCTGCAAAGCTTGCACTATTTTTGGGGGAGCTTCCTGGCCCTGTACCATGGTAGCCGCCAGAAGCACCTCAGCCAGCGGAAAGCGATTCTGAAGTGTATTAAGCATATCCTGCAAAGCAGCTCCGGTGGAGGAGGTGACGATGCCAATGCGGGTGGGAAAATCCGGTAGGGGACGTTTACGCTCTTCATCAAACAGTCCTTCCGCCTCCAGCTGGGCTTTTAAGCGCAAGAATTCCTGGAAGAGCTGGCCTTCACCGGCCATGCGTACTGTATCGACATATAGCTGGTACTGTCCTCCGGCTTCATAAACGCTGAAGGCTCCGTGCACTTCCACAGCCGCACCGCTCTGCAGTTTTCCGCGCATGCGCATGGCCTGTGCACGCCAGATGACGCAGCGCAGAGAAGCGCCACCACTATCCTTAAGGGTGAAGTAAATATGACCGGAACTGGGCGTGGAGAGGGTTGAGATTTCACCGGAAATCCAGACATCACGCAGGATCTCATCACTTTCAAGGAGAGCACGTAAATATTGGGTCACCGCCGAGACGGTTAAAATACGTGGACCAAACAAGCTCTCCTGTGTAAACATGAATTAAGCATACCGCGCCTAATTAAGCATGTCAATCAAATTCAACGCCCTTCTCAGATTTTTGACCCTCTCCAATTGCACTTGCCCGCTGATAATTTTTAGTACAATAATGCTATGCATCATATCTGGTCACCCTGGCGTATGCAGTATATCAACGACAAAGAAAATGAGCCACACTGTGTCTTCTGTCACGCCTTCAAGCAGAATGAGGACGCAAACTACCTGATTTTGCAGCGTGGCGAGCAGGCTTTTGTAATGCTTAACCGCTACCCCTACACCAGCGGTCACCTGATGGTGCTGCCCTACCAGCATGTCCCTTCGTATGAGGATCTCAACGCTGGCTGCCGTGCTGAGATCATGGAGCTTCTGACGAAGGCTACAGGCGTTTTACGAGCCGTCTACCAGCCCAATGGCTTTAACATCGGTGCAAATATCGGTGAAGATGCCGGCGCGGGCATCGCCCAACACCTTCACTTCCACATCGTCCCGCGTTGGCGAGGCGACAGCAATTTCATGTCGGTCACAGCCCAAACGCGTGTACTACCCGAAGATTTGCAGGAAAGCTATAAGCGCCTGAAAGAAGCGTGGGATCTTCCCAAGCCTTAATCTTCAGCTTCTGGTGTTCTCGTAACCCGCTCCTCTTTCTGGCCTTTCTCTGTCTCTTCCAGCTCCGGCGGTTCCAAGGGAATATTGGTATCTGCAGGTTGCATGATTGGATCAGGTTTCCCTTCTACTACCATAGTTTCTTGAAATTTGTCCTGATCCTGTTCATAACCATCATCTGATGTTGAATCCACCCCAACAGTGGTTATGATTGTGAGTTCAAGCACCGGTACCCGCTTATTGTTGTCCCCGGAAATTGCCGTGATTGTCGGTCTTATGGAGATGGTTTTTTGAATTCCTTCCACTTGATGTGTCTGGGATTTCGCAGGATTGCGCATGCTCAGCGACAAGAGCAGATATTCCGAATTGCTCAAACGTATGGCACTTGCGCGTACGTCAGTCCCATTCATTAGGGGGGTGAAAAGTTGCGTGTGTTCGGAAATCTCCAACGGAATTCCATTAATCTGCCAGCTTCCATTATCGACTTGCTGCAATTGGCCATCCAGAGTGAACAATCTCAATTCCAATGACTGCACCTGAACACCTTCAGCTTGAATATTTCCAGTCACTTGCACATAAGATCCATTCAGCAAGACATTCCAAAGCGGCGATCTTTCATTCGTGATCAGAGGCACACCCTGTACACTCCATTCGCCCTGCTCATTTTGTTGCAGCCATCCGGCAAACTCAACATGCGATTCCGTACCCATACTGCGTAAGCGGATAACTTCGTTTATCCGACGGGCATCCAGCACTTCTTCCAGCTGTAATTTGCCGCTTGAATCACGCGTCATAGCCAATTGTAGGGTCTCCATCGATCTTTTTATGCCATACAAAGGCTGACCTGGTAAAGCTTGTGCAGAAACAAGGCCTGATATTGTCAGGCTGGCAATCAAAACAACCAGCACGAGAACAAACTGAGGCGCTCGCAACCACAGGCCGAAACCCATCCCACGCCCGGCTTTAGCCGTCTGCCTGGCCGCTTGCAACATTCCTTGTTTGCTCGCAGCCTGTGCCGTGGAGCTGGGTACCGCTGTGGTCGTATGTAAATTGGCAGCCAGGTATACCATTTCCGCTAGTTCAACATCTGCGGGCAGACTGCTGAGAATATCCTTTGCAGGTTCTCTAGCCTTGAGGCGCGTCAATGCCTGGTCAAAAAGTTCAAGACGGCTGCGGTCTCTCAAGACAAACCTCGCTTTTTTGCCAGTTTTTGCAGTGATTTGACGGCGCGATATTGCAGGAGTTTGACTGCCCCAACCGACCGTTTCATAACAAGGGCAGTTTCTTCCAGTGAAAATTGCCGGGAGAAACGAAGGTTCAAAACAAGTTGCTGCTCATCAGTTAACTCGATCAACAAATCTCGAAGTAATTCAAACTGTATCGAATCCTCGACTGTAGCATGTGTCGATTCGTTGGAGTGCAGATTGGAATGACCTTCAAGATCTGAATGCGAGTTTTTATACAGATCGCGATAATGATCCATCACCAGGTGATGAGTAGTGCCCATCAGCCAACCGCCAAGATGATCAATTCGTCCCTTCCGCTTTTTTAATTGGGCAATCAAGCGCAAAAAAACATCGGAGGCAATATCTTCACACACCTGCTGATTGGATATCCGGTAGCAGATAAACCCCCAGATTTTTGGGTAATAACGGTCGTGGATCATCGCAATTGCCTGCATATCATTTTGCCTGGCTTTTTCTAGTAACTGATGATCTTCCGTTTCGGGCGATGCTGATTTTTCTTCAGACAACATTGATCACAGTATAACGGAATGTCATCATGATTACATTAATGCATAACAGAAAAGTACGGGCGGCGCCAACCGGTTAATCGATTAGTGCCGCCAGTCATTTTTCCGGTTACACCTAATTAAATCTTACCTTCATCATCATCTTCATGGTCGTCATCTTTATCATCATGGTCATCATCATAGTCGTCATCGTTCGATTGATCATCGTCATTATCATCATTGTCATCATAGCTATCATCATTGTTATCATTATTGCTATCATCATTGTCATCATCATTGCTTGAATCAGAGCCGATATCTTCGCGATCGATTTCTTTGGCTAGCAAACTACCATCGGATTGCCAGAAACCTTCTATTTCAACAGTATCGCCTACCTTGAGGTCATGATCAAACTCTGTGAAGCTATCGATAAGCACAACAATCCCAGCTACCATCCACTGGCTGCCATTCATGGAAGTGATGATACCCTTGATCTTGTGATCATCGCTCGAATCACTATCATGGCTATCGCCAGATTTTTCTATTTCACGTGCCAGCAAAGAACCATCTGCCTGGCGCCACGCGTGTACTTTGACCATATCACCTATCAGTAATGTGCCTTTGATTTCGGTTTGGGCAAGAATGGTAAGCGTTTTTCCGGCGATCATCCAGGTGCTGCCATTTTTGGATTCCAGGTTGCCATAGAATTCAATTTCGTTGCCAGAAGGCAGGCTGGTGGTCGATGTGGCCATGGGGGTTGGTTGGCTACCTGGAGTCGAGACCACAGTCGCTGTTGTTTCGGGAGTCTCGACCGGGTATCCAGGAAGACTATCTTCAAGGTTAATTTCTTTTGCAAGCAGTCTTCCATTGACTACGTAGCCTTCAACTTCCACCAGGTCTCTAAGGGCTATTCCGTTATCGATGCGGGTACTGGAATCGACGTAGATAACTTCGCCGGAAATCACCCAGGACTCGCTGCCCATTCCATCAACCTGACCATACAATTTATATTCAAGGTCTGAATTGCTGCTGGCCGATTCGGATTGAGGCTGCAGATTGATTACCACAGCGTAGCGGCTCTGGTCCGGCAGAAGGATCGCATCCACCCGAACAGGGTCGCCAATGGATAGGCCAGCATCTACGACACTGTTAGCATCCGTGCGGAAAACGACATTATCTACCCGAATTTTCTCTCCATCGAGCTCAGCGACATTTCCATAAAAGCGCGCTTGACCGAGGACTAGATCCGCATTTTTGGCCGTACCGATAGAAACCGTGTTGTCGCTCTGCGCTGCGTTAACATTTCCAAGATCGATGACATTGCAGGCACTGAGCAGCATGGCTGTGATAAAGGTTAGTATAATCAAAGATTTAATTTTCTGAAGTCGCATTTCTATTCTCCTTTTATTTGTTCCAATTTCTACTAATTTAGTCGAAATTATCAGGAAAAAGTTACGACTTTTGGAAAACTCTTAGTTTGGTTTAATCTTTATTGCTTTAGAGCAGGATGGATTGAGATGAAGAGAGGCGTGTGAACACCGTGGACTACGCGCTAAATCTTGAGCCTGTCCTTGAAAACACGTTTCTAAAGCTGTTTCCTTGAGAGGATTTTTTCTTCTTCGCCTTGCCTCGTTTTTTACCCGATTCCAGCGAGCCTTTCAGGAAAAACCGCCCGGCAAGCTTTTGGGCTGCAAGCAGATAGCCCTCCCACGTCCCAGGTCATTAATCTCCGAGCTTTTCCTGTAAGTTACGAATTGCCCAAGAACTCCTTCAAAATCTCCTGTGCCAACTTGGGATCGGCCTTGCGACGCATTTCACGCATGACCTGGCCGGTAAACCAGCCGATCAGGGTATCTTTACCAGACCGGTAGGCTTCCACCTCTTTGGGGTTGGCTAAGATCACCTTTTCTACCACAGCACGGATGGCGGCATCATCGCTGACCAGGCCCAGCCCTTCGGCGGCTACGATCTCAGTTGGAACCCGGCCGCTCGCGTCCACTTTTAGCAACAGGCTTTTGCCCGTCGCGGCGTTGATTTCACCCTCATCAACCATTTTCACAATCTCGGCCAGATATTGCGGGGTCAGTCGCGTCTCACCGGCGCTCTTGCCACCCTCGTTGAGCATACGCAAGACATCGTTCATCAGGTAATTCGCGATCTTTTTAGGGTCTCCGCCATAGGCTTTCACCGCGCTTTCGAAGTATTCCGAAAGCTGGCGATCAGAAGTGAGCAGGTCGGCATCATAATCTGACAGGTGATAGTCACTCAAAAAGCGTTTTTTGCGGTTCAGAGGCAACTCGGGGAAATCAGCCAGCACACCATGAATCCACTCATCGCTCAGGCCCACCGGCAGAAGATCCGGCTCACGGAAGTAACGGTAATCGGCTTCGGTTTCCTTAGAGCGCATCTTCTTTAATTCATTTTTGTCATCATCCCAATCGAGCGTCCAGGCTTGAATACGATTACCGGCCTCTACCTCGCGCACCTGGCGTTCGAATTCAAGGTTTATGGCAGTGCGCACGTTTTCAATCGAGTTAACATTCTTAATCTCGGTCTTGGTAAACAGTTCGCTGGAACCAACCGGGCGAATGGAGACATTGGCATCACAGCGCAGGTGTCCCTTTTCCATATCAGCTTCCGAAACGCCCAACCAGCGCAGCAGCTGGCGCAGCCAGGTCAGATACTGGGCCGCCTCATCCGCCGACCGCAGATCCGGTCCGGTAACCATCTCAATCAGAGGCACACCACAGCGATTGAAATCGATCAAGCGTTCTTTGCCGGCATTCTTGGTCTTACCGGCATCTTCCTCGAGGTGCAGCTTGGTGATCGAAATCCGGCGGGTTGCACCTGCACCCTGCGGCAGGACCAGCTCCACATAGCCGCCATTGCCCAGCGACATATCGTATTGCGAGATCTGGTAACCTTTGGGCAGGTCGGGGTAAAAATAATTCTTGCGATCAAAATAGGAAACATTGCGAATTTCAGAATGCATGGCATGCGCCAGCAGCACGCCTTTACGCACCACCTCTTCATTTAACACGGGCAACACACCGGGCAAACCGGTGCAGACCGGGCAGATGTTGGTGTTGGCTTCCATCTCCCACGAATCGGCTTTACAGGCGCAAAAAATCTTCGTGAGGGTATTTAACTGGATGTGAGTCTCCAGACCGATCACTACTTCATAATCACTCAATGTGGACCTCCTCGCTACGGCACATATCGGTTATCCCAGCCCGTGCAACACCATTGGCTTTTGCAGACGCCAGGGATCACCTTGCGTACCTTCTTCGAACACGCGTCCCATTCGCAGCAGGATCGGCTCGCTGAAATCCGGCCCTAACAACTGCACACCTAACGGCAGACCGTCGGCGCCCAGCCCGGCCGGCAAAGAAATGCCGGGAATGCCGGCATGATTGGCCGGAACGGTAAACTGATCGGCATATTGCATCAAGACCGAATCGCCATAGACCGCACCCATTTCGAAGGCAGTGGTAGGCGTGGTTGGTGTCAGCAGTGCATCCAGATGGTATCGTCCTTTGGGATCGAAAATATTCTCGAAATCACGCCGGATCATGGTGCGCACTTTCAAGGCACGGCTGTAGTATTGTTCCGAGTATTGGGCAGCACTGACATACATACCCATCAAAATGCGCAGCTTGGGCTGCAGCCCAAATGCCTCGTTGCGGGTGGCGCGATACAGTTCACGCAGATCATCCCTGGCTTGCTCGCTGCGATAACCATATTTAACCCCATCAAAGCGATGCAGATTGGAGGCTGCTTCCACCCGGCTGATGACAAAAAATGCCGGAATGGCATAAGGCGTATTGGGCATAGGCACGTCGTAGATAATCTCGGCACCCTGTTCTTTCAAGATTTCGGCCGCGTGGTAAAC
>JBBQNI010000094.1:0-6792 GCA_038329785.1 Anaerolineales bacterium
GAGAATCGTGAAGCGTACCGATCAGGTCGCTACTACGAAGCTCAGTTACGCCAGGAATTTCTGAATCCATTTTTCGAAGCGCTCGGTTGGGATATGTTTAACCGCAATAATTACGCTCCTCAAAACCGTGAGGTGATCCACGAGGATTCGATCAATATTGAGGGCGATTCCCGCGCTCCGGATTATTGTTTCCGGCTCGGACAAACGCGCAAATTCTTTGTTGAGGCGAAAAAACCGGCTGTGGATATCAAATATGACATCTACCCGGCCTACCAGCTGCGGCGATACGCCTGGAACACGCAACTACCCCTTTCCATCCTGACCGATTTTGAGGAATTCGCGGTTTATGACTGCCGCAATAAACCCAATCCTTCCGATAGCGCTGCGACTGCCAGGGTCATGTTCCTCAAATACACTGAATATATCGAAAAATGGGACGAAATTGCTGCCATTTTCTCGCGTGATGCCATCTGGAGGGGTTCTTTCGATAAATATGCAGCCGATACCACTTCCAAAAAAGGCACCACCGAGGTCGACGATGCTTTTCTGGCTGAAATCGAAGAGTGGCGCACCCTGCTGGCACGCAACATCGCTTTGCGTAACCCGCAGGTTAGCAATGAACGTCAGCTCAATTTCGCCGTACAAATGACCATCGACCGCATTATCTTCTTGCGCATCTGCGAGGATCGCCGCATTGAGCCTGAGCATCAGTTACTGGAAATGAGCAAGAGCGCAGCGATCTACAGCCAAATGCTGAAGCTCTTCCAGCGTGCAGATATCAAATATAATTCGGGGCTGTTCCACTTTACATCCG
Source organism: Anaerolineales bacterium (assembly GCA_038329785.1). GTDB lineage: Bacteria > Chloroflexota > Anaerolineae > Anaerolineales > Anaerolineaceae > UBA6170. The sequence continues at coordinate 815 of JBBQNI010000094.1, forward strand.
AAAAGGGTGAAAGTACGCACGCCGATCAATTCACCCCCAGCCTGGCAATCGATGATAAGGTTCTCAAGCAAATCATAAAGAGTATCTATTACCCCAGCCCGTATATCTTCAAGGAGATCCCGGTCGAGATTCTCGGGCAGGTCTACGAACAATTCCTGGGCAAGGTAATCCGCCTGACAGCCGGACACCAGGCCAAGATCGAAGAGAAGCCGGAAGTGCGCAAAGCCGGTGGCGTCTATTACACGCCCAAGTACATTGTGGATTACATCGTCGCCAATACCGTCGGCAAGCTGCTGGAAGGGAAAACCCCCAACCAGGTCACTGAGCTAAAAATCGTTGATCCGGCCTGCGGGTCTGGCTCATTTCTGCTGGGTGCCTTTCAATATCTGCTCGATTGGCACGAAAAATGGTATCTGGAAAATGGGGCCGAAAAATGGACGCGCGGTAAAAAGCCGGCCTTGATTCCCATCGAAGGCGGCGCATGGAAGCTGACCACTGCCGAGAAAAAACGCATCCTGGTCAACAATATTTACGGGGTTGATATTGACGCGCAAGCAGTCGAAGTGACCAAGTTGAGCCTGCTGTTGAAGGTGCTGGAAGAGGAGAGTGGACAGCTTAGTCTGGGGTTGGAGAGGGTGTTGCCGGACCTGGGTGATAATATCCGCTGCGGAAACTCACTAATTGGCTGGGATTACTTTGAGGGGCAGCTGATAGCGGATCAGAAGGAAGTTGAGCGGGTCAATCCCTTCGATTGGCAAAGAGCCTTCCCGCAGGTGTTCAAGGCTGGTGGTTTTGATGCCGTTATTGGCAATCCGCCGTATGTACGTCAAGAATCTCTTGGCGACGATAAAAAGTATTTCCAAGCGCACTATCAGGTTTTTGCCGGAACAGCTGACTTGTATTCTTATTTTATTGAAAAAGGGATATCACTATTAGCCCCAATGGGTCAATTCAGTTATATCGTAGCAAATAAGTGGATGCGGGCTAATTATGGAAAACCTTTACGTACTTGGCTAAAAACTAAATGCATTGAAGAAATAACGGATTTTGGCGACTTGCCAGTATTCAATAAAGCCACAACTTATCCATGCATCATCAGGGTTTCCAACAACAAACCACATTTAAGACCACGAATTACAATTATGAAATCGTTGGAATTTAATTCATTGCAAGATCAGGTTAATTCAAAACAATATTTAGTTAAACAGGATGATTTTTCTGATGAAGGGTGGTCGTTAGTAGAAAATAATGTACAAAATATTTTAAATAAATTATCTGTTTGTGCAAATCCCCTTGAAGAGTATACAAATGGAAAAATATTTCGTGGAATTCTTACCGGTTTGAATGAAGCATTTATCATAAATAAAACTACACATGACCAGTTGATTCAAGAAGACCCAAAATGCATAAGTTTACTCAAGCCATTTATTATTGGAAGGGAAATTAAGCGTTATCACCCTGTTAATAGCCAAAATTATTTAATTTTTATTCCAAGGGGTTGGACAAATAGAAATATTATGAATAGCACAAATGCATGGCGTTGGTTTATGCAAAATTACCCCTCTATCGCAAAATACCTTGAACCGTTTTCTCAGAACGCAGAGAAACGTTACGATAAAGGAGATTACTGGTGGGAACTAAGAGCATGTGCTTATTATAATGAGTTTGAAAAACCAAAAATACTTTTTCCTGACATTTCTCTTCGAGGTAATTTTACCTATGATGAAAATGGCACTTTCTTTTCAGTTAACACATCATATATTATTCCAACCAATAACTTATATCTTCTGGGTTTATTAAATTCAAATCTTTTCACATTTGCTTATTCAAATATTTCATCTTCTTATCGTGGTGGGTATCTTCGATATATTTATCAATATGTTGCTCAATTGCCTATTCATACAATAGATTTCTCTGATCCAATCGAAGCGGCTCAGCACGACCGCATGGTCAGCCTGGTCGAACGCATGCTTGAACTGCACAAACGTACGGCGAAAACCCCACACGAACAGGAACGCCTGGCGGCGGAAATTGCCGCCACTGACGCCGCGATCGATTTGCTGGTGTATCAACTCTATAATTTGACCGAGGAGGAGATTAATATTGTTGAGGGTGCTGAAGGCTAATTGGGATTTTCAGATTTGTTGGTTGTCACAGTCAAGTATAAAGTATATTAGTTTTCCATTTCAGTTAAATTATCAGAGGATTTTATTTCTGTAAATTTGACTTGATCGATTTTGAACTCAAAATTATCGCGAAGAGGAAATTTGACATTTTCTATCCCGAAATTATGCAAATTTGTTGAAAGAATTTGTATCATTATTGCCCATAAGAGGGGTAACAAGGTTTTAGAAGCGAAAGCCGTGAGACTTTCTTTCGATACATCTTCATCCGATATGATTTTATATTTGGCAGCCTGATGGATATCGAGTTTTAAGGAATTTTCATCACCGAGGGTCATGTGTGTGAAGAAAAATTGTACTTCTTGTATATCTTTAAAATATGCAATCGCTAATTTTGAATTAATTTCTACTTTAATAGGTCCGCTGATTGCGCGTGGCCTATCAATCAATAGTTTTAAAAGCGTATGATCCATGTATTCAAGATCAATTGGGGAAGGCATACTCACTCCTACTATTCACAACAAATTCAGTATCCGTCGTTTCAACTGAAGATGTTTTGTCGGCCATTTCTTCAGAAAAAGCGAAGTATTCGTGATTTTCCAGCGCTTCCAATCTAATATCCTTGCATCCCTTGAGAGTTATGGATACTTCACATTCGAGCGCTTCAGCTATAGCAATTAAAGTGCTCAATTGTGGATTCAGTTCTGCCGTTTCAATTTTTGAAATTCTTGTTTGAAAAGTATTTGATAATTTTGCCAATTGCTTTTGACTAAGTTTCAATTCTTTTCTTTTTTGATAGATTTGTTTGGCAAGATCAAAAAATGGCTTTATCCTTCTTTCCTCCCGAATAAAATCCGGATCGCGTCTTACGATACGCATCACCTCTTCGTGTGATACCATTTTGTTGCCCATTATATTTGCTCCTATTTTATTGATTTGATGATTCCCAATAGATTAAATTATCATATGTGCGATTTTTAAATTTTGTTTTGGTATTATCACTTTTTTTCAAGAAGGCATTCAAGATTACAATTGTTTTAATTTCATGTACCTGGATAAAATGAACTCGAAATTGACTCCACGTCCACTGAAGCCATTTTTTGTCCCGATGTGAAAAAAGTTTTACGCTACCTGACCACTCACCAGTTGTTTCTTTATATGCGTTTAAATCAATTTGCCCGAATACTTTCGCGGCCTGTTTATTTCCAAAGTCCATTATTTCTTCGTATGGACTGCGGTTTTCTCCTTGCGGTGGACAATATAATACTTTCCACACAGAATTTATCTCCTAAAATATAACTTATAAGTTATTTAATTACAATAGAATGTATGATCAATATTATTTAAGGGTTGAAATTTTTTGATTGGTGTGTATTTCTATTTTTTGTCATTGTGAATAATTCCCTAATGGTTTTTCAACTTATTATTGGAATTAACAAAATTATCCAATCAAAATGAATAATTAGCAGCAATAATTCGGATTCAAGTTCTGAATTTCCCCACAACAAAGGAAAAGTTGAGTGCAGGATCTAATTTGGATTATACAACTTAAATAAATTTGATTCCACTAAATAAATTGATGGATTGTAAAATACAAATATTACTGTTTTATAGAGCGTTTTCATGACGTGGAGACTCCGGATCAAGAGGGTACTTTGCAGGATGGTTCGCTGGATGAAATTGCTTTGATGCGGATGATGATCCGGCGAGTGTTTGAGTATGCAAATGAGGGAGCCAGGGTATTGAGTTCCAGTCTGAATTACGAGGAGAGCAGCATTTTTGAAGGAATCACCACACGAGAAGTTTGATTCGCGGGTATTCCAATGCTACGCAAAAAACTTTTTCTTAATCTGAAAATTTAGAAACCCTGACTATTAATTCAAGCCCAATTGTAGGTTGGGCACGGATTGTCAATCATTACCACCATCGGCATACTTACTAGACAGAAGCTCAAACACATTGGCTGATTGCCCAACAAGCTTGTAGGTCCAACCACTACATTATTCAGGAACCAATAGATCAATTCGTTTTAAGTCTAAAATTCCAACAAGGCAGTCTCACCCGAGGCGTAAGCGTAAATGTGTTGGGCACTTGCGTTTTCCTTGTCCTGGTCTTGTGCGAAGATATTGCAAACTGGGTATCAGGTTTGACAGACTTGCCCAACCTACATTTTATTCAATCAAATTCAAAACAAAGATCACACAGAGAAAAAATGAGGGGTTCAGGGTCTCAAGCAAAGCGCTTGCCCCACTCGCTGGCTTTTTAATCCTTTCTCCATTTGCAGTAAATTGATTAAAACCCTATGTGAACTAACCTGATTTCTCCCCCACCTAACCAAAATGGCGGCCTTGCGACCGCCACATCTGTAGGCTGGGGGTAGAGGACTCGAACCTCTACTGGCTGATCCAGAGTCAGCTGTCCTACCATTAGACGAACCCCCAATAACGGTCAAAGTTTATCATAAGCAGGGGCAGTTGTACAGTGAAAATAAGGGCGTTGATTGGTGGATTTGTTGATTTGTTGATGAGTTGAGGAGTTGATGAGTTGACGTTAGTTGATTAGGTGACTCGTTGATTAGGTGATTAGTCGCTTAGTTGATTTGTGGACTGGTTGATTAGATGATTTGTCGCTTAGTTGATTAGTTAGTACACCTGTCCACAAATTCACCAATAACTAATTCACCAATTCACAAACAACTAATTTACTACTCCACCAATTTACTAATAACAAATTCACTAATCAACTATCTTCCCTCCCCTCCAACAACTCGATCGCCATTTTCATCCTCTCAATCACTTTCTCACGCCCAATAATGGCCATACTTTCAAACAATGGCGGGCTGATTATTAATCCTGTGACAGCTACACGCAAAATGCCGAAGACCTGGCCGGGTTTTAAGCCGGTTTTCTCAACCAGTTCGCGTAGAGGAGGTTCGACATGATCCACCTCCACATCCGGAACTTCTTCCAGGACTGCCAGAATCTTGCGCGCAATATCCAGCGTGCCGGCGGCATCCATCTTCTTAGCGATCAACTGCTCCACAATCGGGAAGACACGCTCTTCAAAGAAGAAAGCAGCCAGCGGCAGGGCATCATCGAGGGTCACTAAACGCTCCTGAATGATGGGCGTGATCTTGCGCAGCACCGCCTCGTCCACCGGGTAGCCGGCTTTCTCGAAGAAGGGTTTCAAGCGCCTCGCCAGATCATCCACGGTCAGGCTGCGGATGTGCAGGCCGTTGAAGTGATCCAGCTTGGTGAAGTTGATGGCGGCCGGAGATGGATTGAGCTTCTGAATGCTGAATTTCTCCACCAGGTCTGGCAGGCTGAAAAACTCGCTGTGATCGTCGTAACTCCAGCCCATCAAAGCAATCCAGTTGATGACGGCCTCCGGTAAATAGCCCAAATCCAGCAGATCTTTGATGAAGATCGATTTCCCATCCTGCATCAGGTCTGCTGCCTCGCGTTTGCTCATTTTTCCCTTGCCGGAGGGCTTGAGGAACACGCTCAGATGGATCCATTTGGGTTCCTGCCAGCCAAAGGCGCGGTGGATGAGGGCATGCAGCGGAAAGGTCGGCAGCCATTCTGAGCCGCGAAAAACATGACTGATTTGCATGAGATGGTCATCCACCACGGCAGCCAGGTGGTAAAGGGCGAAACCATCGCTTTTAACCAGGATGATATCGTCCAGCAGTTGATTTTCAATCACCATTTCTCCGCGCAGCTCATCAACCACTCTGGTTACGCCTTCATTTGGTGTCTTAAAGCGGATGACATGGGCGTCTCCGGCAGTAATGCGAGCATCAGCTTCTGCGAGACTGAGATGGCGGCAGGTGCCATCGTAGTGCGTGTTTTCTTT
>JBBQNI010000095.1:0-6327 GCA_038329785.1 Anaerolineales bacterium
GTCATGATCTCCGCCACCCATTCCAGGGAAGATCTGGATCTCAGCCTGCAGGCATTTGCAAAAGTGGGCAAAAAGCTGGGTGTAATAGCGTAAATCCTGTCCCAAATAACAAATATATAAAAAGAGGCTGCTTTCCGCAGCCTCAATAAGGTTTATCCGCTAACTCTGCTATTAATCCTGAAAAGGATCATAATTCGGGTTTGTTCCGGACCAGACACAGGTTGGTTTGGTAAGCAGGCTGCATTGCATCCCTTGAGAACAACGGTGTCCAACGATACGGGCTGGTTGGTCGGGTAAATACTCCGCGGGTAATATGACCTGATACTCCAGCCGTACGGTACAGCCAGCATGGTCACAATGAATTTGTTTCGCGGTCTGCCATCTTTTTTCTGCCATATTTTACTCCTTCCAATTCCTTATTAATCTAATTGTACCAATAAAAAACATGCTGGAATGTGACAATGTTAATAAATTCAGTCGACAAACCTTATTTTTTCGCCAATTTGTAAATGGATCCTGTATGAGAAATTAAGTAGACCTCACCACTGCGATCCTGGCCGAATGAACTGATGTTTTGTCCGCTTTCGAATAATAAAGACACTTTCCAGGAACCATCGCCATCCGGCAGCATACCCCAAATTTTGCCATTACAGTAATCACCAAAAAAGTAGACACCATTCCATTCTGACAATTCAGTGCCACGGTAGACATACCCACCCGTCACAGAGCAACCTTGCGAGTGATCATATTCGTATACAGGTTCAATAAAGTCAACGTCACCAGGCGGCTGGCCTTCAAATGGATGCGTGCCCTCAAAATAATCCCAGCCGTAATTGTAATTCGGGCTAAGTACAGGTTGTGTAAAGTTAATCTCTTCCCATTCACCCTGACCAACATCTGCAATATATAATCCACCAGTTAACATGTCAAAAGAAAAGCGCCAGGGATTACGCAAACCCATTGCCCAAATCTCTGGCCGGCCACCGCTCCCTGAGGCAAAGGGATTTGTTTCCGGTACGCCATAGGAATCCTGATTCTGAACTGCAATTCTCACCATTTTCCCGAGCAAAGTTTCCGGATTCTGGGCATTGCCTTGCGGATCGCCACCGGAGCCACCATCGCCAAAGCCGATGTAGAGAAATCCGTCCGGGCCGATCACCAGATTACCACCGTTATGATTGCTATACGGCTGTTCCTGAGTTAACAATATCTGCTCACTTTGAGAGTCTGTACTGAGCAAATCCGGGTTTGCCTGAAAGCGAGAAATTGTAGTATCCCCTTTGCTATTGGAGTAGTTAAGATAGAAAATTCCATTTTGAGCATACTGAGGATCCAACGCCATTCCCAGCAAACCCTGTTCATTACCTTTACTATTAATTTGTTTACGAATATCAAGAAATGGATCGGGCAAAATCTCACCTTCGCGCAAAACTCGTATCACGCCCGCTTGCTCGAGGATATAAAAAAGTTGAGGGTTGCTTTCAGGAACGGTCATCCCCAGAGGTTTGGAGAATCCATCAGTGATCAATTGCCAGGTATAAAGCCCAGGGTCAGGAAAGTCACCCACATGATCCTTCGCTGATGGTGTGCTCGTCTCAGTGACTTCCGGCAGTTCCGGAATGGTTTCGACACCCGTTGTATCTGTTGAAAGAGGTGCTTGTACAGTTGGGCTGGTAGATGTTTCCACCGGCACCAGCGGAGGAGGACTGGTTGCCTCAGCCCGACAACCTACCACCAACAATGCAATCGCGACCATTATCCAAAAATATGGAATACTTCTTTTGTTGTTTTTCATCTTTTCTAACTTTCACTTATCAATATCTCGAAACTCACCATCAATTACATTCTCGTCAATTTGTTTTTCCTGCTGGTTTTTAGAACGTTCAAACTGTAATTGATGCATATGTTCAGCAACGATGCCAGACGGACAAAGCTCAACAAAGAGGTATGACCCTCCAAATAAGATGGCAGCATCATCAACTGGACCGATCAGCAGATCGGGAAAAACGAAATAAAGAATACCTGCGAAGGGTAAAAGTTTTAAAAGAGGATTAATGCGGGTATCTTTTATCAGACGGACAACTAACTTGGTTTGAATGATCAGTCCTGAAAAGAAACCCGGTTTGTACGGATCAATTTTTTTATTCGACATTTTATCTCCACTACCATTATAACCAAGAGTAATCCATCCCCCTACTTGGTATATGTGCTTGTCTAATGTACGTTATTGCATCATCTTTTGGCGCTTTTTTCGTAAGGAAGGTGCTATAAGCTTTCGAAGCCAATATTTTGCCACAATCAACGATAACACAGATCCGCCGTTACGGTAATGAATCCTGAGCATATCTGGCCAGCAGCGATCATCTTCAGTTATCGTCTTTGTGCTTCCATGCAGACGAAAATTAGCCCATAGCTGTGATTCGTAACGAATCGGGGCGATCTTAGCAATGCGCAGCCAGAGATCATAATCCATGGAAAAGTAGATTGATTCATCCAGCGGCGCAACTTGCTTCCAGAGATCAGCGCGCCAAAAAGCAGCTTGCTGGGGGATGTGAACGTATCCTCGTTTGAGGCGGCGATAATCCGTTTGGCGGGCATTAAATCGGCCGATGAGCCTGTCATTTTGGTCTATGAAATTACAATCCCCATACACCATGCCAACCTCAGGATGGGTCTGGAAATAGTGTGCTACCCTAGTGAATGTCTCGGTCTCATAGGTGTCATCCGAATTTATCCAGGCATAAATATCACCGTTTGCATGCGAAAAACCTTTATTAATAGCATTGGTCTGGCCATTATCTGCCTGACTCTGCCAGTAAGCCAGCCTGTCAGCATAATTTTTGATAATTTCGCGGCTGCCATCCGTCGAACCTCCATCCATGACGATGTATTCAAAGTTGAGGTAATTCTGGGTCGTCACAGATAAGATTGTCCGCTTCAAGAACTCAGCCTGGTTGAAGGACGGTGTCACAATCGAAATCAACGGTTGAGCGGATGCCATTATTTAATCCCACTATCGTTCAGGTCAAAAACTATGAAATCATCACTTTGTTGGAAAATAGCATAATTCTCAAACAACAATTCTTTGACAAAAGGCTGGCGATCCAACTCTTCCAATTGCGTCACCAGGAAATAGTCTTTGCCACTGATCTTTTCATTGAACATATCCTGCATATCAATCTGCTGACCGGCCAGTTCTCGCAATGCGAAATCCGCTGAGGAAAACCAGTTTTCAATTTTGTGCCAGCCCCAGTATTCAAAACGGTAACCGTAGTCCTGTGTGATGCCGATAACAGAGTCATTCGGAGAAAAAAGTGAACCCAACTCTTTCCAGAAAGCTACCTCCTGCCTGTAATTGGTGCGCTTTAATTCGACACGTGCATCCCAGGCTTTGATCAAGAGAAAATAACTGGCGACAGTGATCACAATCACTGCATTTTGCCATTTGAGAGCGCGTAAATGGCCAACAATCTGTTGAAATACTGCGGCGATGCCCAAAGCAACGGCAGGAACAAGTGGTAACTGGTAATAATCATGCGTGGAAATGTGATAGGAGAGCACCAGACCATAAACAAAATACCCACTAAATAAGCCAATTAACATGCGGCGGTCAACTTTATTACACAGTAAAAAAGCCCCCAGAAGTGAAAGGAGGAAGAATTCCAACCCAACCACGCGGCTGATATTCGCATTCCACTGCAGCCAAAACTCAGGGGTCTTCCACAACTGCGGAAAAAAGCGCAACGAAAATTGCGATTGCAGTTGGCCGTTGATAAACACGCCGTACAGGCTGAATAGAATCCAGGGCATAAGGGTCAACGCAGCCATAACCCACACCTGGCTTTTACGGAAAACCTGTGAAAGACGATACTTGGAGAGCGACACAGTCAAGAAAGCAGCCGCAATTGGGAAGATCACCACAGATTTAATAAATATCGCTATTCCGGCGAACACACCAGCCATAATCGCCCATTTCCACTGCTCACTGCGCTGCCATCGCACCAGGGCCCAAATTGCAAAAAGCATCATTGCCACCATAAGAGGATCCGGTTGGAATGAACGACTGGCAATTACGAGGTACGGTGAAAACAAATAAAAGACTAATGCAAATACCGCCCCATTTTTTCCGGCAATATCAATGCACAATAATAGCAAAGCTATAGCACCGGCCATCCAGAAGGTAATGGCAAACAAGCGCGGCAGCCACAAAATCTCCTGACCAGCCAAAGAATAGGCGAAGGCACTCAACCGCTCCATTACTGGTGGTTCTATCAACCCCTGGATCTTCCATTGCTCGACAGCCAGCTCGCGCTTCCAATCAGGAGCTGACTCCAGATTCTGGTAGTACATCCCACGCGCCTTCAAGACTGAGTAGAGTTGACGGGTTGGATGAAAATCAAGTGGGGCATCGCGCAAGTCATATAAACGGATGCCAAGACCAGCCAGAAAGATTATCAAAATCGTAATTCGAAAAAGCCAGGTATGTTGGTCGAATACCACTTTTTTCTTGGTATTCACCTGAACAGTTGTGAATTCAGCATTCATTCCCATTATCTTATTTTATCCGGTCTTTTCACCAAAAAGCGCAGTCGTAAGTAAACATGTTTAAGTTCACCCAATCCAACCATACCCAATAAGGCAAATACCATTCGATGCCATTCCGGGATCACAGTGGAAAAATGGCATCTTAACCCCTGCCAATAGGATTTAAGTGCAGCCCGGTTCTTGCCACCATCCAACAAGTAGCGGGCATTCATGCGATGGGCACCGGCATAAATCTTTTTTTGATTTTCCAGAAACAAATCGGAAAAAGCAGGATCGTTTTCCATCCACTCGACTATGCGGAACGCCTCTTCCCCAAACAATGCGGCTTGGGAAACGTTTTTAGCAGCAACATGGAACCTGGCGGCTGACCACGTTTGACTGCTAAACAACATTTGACCCTGTAAGGCCAGCCGAAGCCACAAGTGGTGATCCAGAAGAAAATGGTAGGAGGGATCAAGACCCCCCACCTTCTGTAACAGATCCCGGCGCATAAAGACCCCGGGCTGTCCAATAATGTTAAAGCACATCAAATCTTCAAGCTGCCAGTCTTCATAACGCATAATGTTGGTGACATTACCAGATGCGTCGATCGCCTGGACATTACCAAACACGAATGCAACCTCTGGATTATCCTCGAGGAGCTGAATAGCAGATTGCAAGCTGCCCGACAGGTAGAGGTCATCCGAATTTAACCAGCCAATATATTTCCCTTTAGCGCGCGCCAATCCTTTATTGAACGCATCCGCCTGGCCATTATCAGGTTCTGAAACCCACCAGGCCAGTTGCGTATCATAGCGCTTTAGAATCTCCACACTCCCATCGCTTGACCCGCCATCTAGCACCATGTATTCCAGGTTTGGATAATGTTGATTGAGCACAGAATTGATGGTTGCTTCAAGAAATTGTGCTTGATTAAAGGAGGGGGTAATGATCGTGACTAATGGGTTGGTCAATTATTTCATCCAATCAATTTGATAAAAATATAAAACCTTATAAGGGATAATTTTACCAGTAGATTTTCACGACCTTGAACTCTTTTGGTATATAACCTCATTCCCCGCTTGAGGGTAAAATTTTCGATTTTTGATTTAGAAATCGCTACTTAAAGCATTTTTTGTGCTCCGAAACTATCACTTGTTGGATTGTTGATCGGACTTAATCCATTGTAAATACCTCTGAACGGCAAGTAGCGCATGTCTGTTATACTATGGGAAATTAACCGCAAGATTGATACTTACTTTACTTTAATCCATTTTTGTTGATTTTTAAACATGAATATTTGCCTGTAAACTCAAGTTGACCGGGAGATGATCAATTATGGCTAATTTTTTCAAAAGCATTAAAGGTCGACTCTCAGAAGGTCCGCTTTTGGCCATCATCATGATCAGCCTTACAGCGATATTGACCTATGGGATTATGATCCCAAAGCTGGGTTACTACTATGACGATTGGTACACCATCTGGTCAGGCGTTTCTCGTGGCGCGGAAAGCCTGGTTCCTCTTTTCAGTCTCGATCGCCCCTTTATGGGCAATATTTATTCGTTCTTCTTTCAAATCATTGGCGAGAATATCGCCGGGTGGCATATTTCTGCCTTAATTTTCCGGATAAGCGGGGCATTTGCATTTTACTGGATTCTGAAACTCGTCTGGCCCAAACAGAAAGAACTCCCGATTCTAGCAGCCATGCTTTTTGTTGTCTTTCCCGGGTTTCTGGCACAACCAAATGCTGCTACTAAGATCAATCACCTGATCGGTTTTGCAGGGGCACTTTTTTCGATTGCG
>JBBQNI010000096.1:0-5960 GCA_038329785.1 Anaerolineales bacterium
TTTTGACAAGTAGACACTTTGTGCCCAATATTTCCCATTGACCACATGTAGGGGCGAAGGATCTCACAATTTTCTCATTTTCCATTGACGAGTTTTTTCTTCGATCCTTCGCCCCGTTTTTTGGTGTGTCCCAGATATTGAAGGTTGGGCACGTCCGTTCGAAAGGTTTCACAGATCCAAGTCAAGCCAGCAGAAATTTGTGCTGGTATCCTGAGTACCCAACATTTTTGTCATTAAAGATCCTCAGTATCCGCACAGAAACATGTGAGAATTTACATTAAAGATTGAACATCATTTTATTGGTCAGGTTTATAGACCGCGGCGATTGTTGGGCACTCAGCTTTCCATCTCCAACCTGTTCATGTTTTTTAGCCGTCATGGATTCATCCAGTCGGACGTGCCCAACCTACAATTACGGTGTTGCTAACCAACAAACCACCGATTCACCGAACCCCGCTTTTCCCCCATTTCCTATTTTCACCTGATTCGGCTACAATTGGACGGTGACAAAACCAGGGACGTAGGGAATTTATGATTAAAGCTTTTATTTTTGATTTTGATGGATTAATTCTGGATACAGAAACAGCCTGCTATGACGCCTGGCAGGAAATTTATGCGGCATATGGCACCAGCCTACCGCTCGAGAAATGGTTGCTCTGCATTGGCACGTCAGATGATGTCTGCGACCCGCTCGGGATACTCTCCGCGGCAACCGGTTTGGAGATTGACCAGCTTGCCGTGCGCAAAACTCATGCAAAAAGTTACCGGGCGAAAACACGGTTGTTGCCGCTCAAACCGGGCATCCTTGACTATCTTAAATGGGCACGCGCTAATGGATTCCGGACTGCGATTGCCTCCTCTTCAGCGCGCGCTTGGGTCGTCCCGCATTTGGAGGAAACTGGAATTCTCTCGTATTTTGATGTGGTACGCACCAAGGATGAAGTCAAGGCCGTAAAACCTGACCCGGAATTATTCTTATCCGCCAAATCCATGCTCAACCTGGCCGATTATGAAGCCGTTATCTTTGAGGATTCATATAATGGTATCATTTCCGGTAATCTGGCAAAACTCTATACCGTCGCGATTCCAAATACCATGACCAAAAATATGGACTTATCGGCCGCTGACAGGATCATTAGCGGTTTGGATACGATCTCACCCCCAAATTTGCTGAGAATGCTCGAAAACGGCACGTAAGCCAACTACAATGTCTATCCACGTCATTGAAAGATAAAATTAATGAAAATTGAAACCCTGATGGAGATCCTCCCCGACAATTACAATTTCATGGACCGTGACATGGTCATGAAGGCGTATCGATTTGCCGAGGCGGCTCACGAAGGGCAGACGCGCGTTTCGGGTGAACCGTATATCACCCATTCTGTGGCTGTGGCAGCCATCCTGGCCGAATTAAAAGTGCCCCCGGCTGTGGTGATTGCGGGTGTATTGCACGACACCGTGGAAGACACTCCGACGACATTGCTGGATTTGAAAAACAACTTCGGGGAGGAGATTACCCGCCTGGTTGATGGCGTCACCAAATTGACCAACCTGCCGCGGGTATCGCGCGGGGAAGAAGTCCTGCAGGCAGACCAGCCGCAAGGCGTGGAAATTGACGAAGACGAAGAGGAACCGTTTTCTGAGCAGCCACGCGACAGGAAACACGATCTCACCAACGAAACACTGCGCAAAGTGTTTCTGGCCATGGGTGACGATATTCGCGTGGTATTGATCAAACTGGCGGATCGGCTGCACAACATGCGCACCCTGGGATATATGCCCGAATCCAAACGCAGACGGATTGCACAGGAGACACTCGATATTTTTGCCCCACTGGCCAACCGCCTCGGAATCTGGCAGGTCAAATGGGAGCTGGAAGATCTCGGCTTTCGGTATGTCAACCCGGATAAATACAAGGAAATTGCCAATAACCTGGCATTACGCCGCAAAGACCGCGAATTTGAAATCCAGCAGATTGAAGAAAATCTGGTCAAAATATTGAATGAAGCCGGTATCAAAGTCGATATTAGCGGCCGTTCCAAGCACATCTATTCTATCTATCGAAAAATGCAGGAAAAAGGCAAACCATTTGATATGTTGATGGATCTGCGCGGCGTGCGCCTGATGGTAGCGGATATCCCCAGCTGTTATGCCGCGCTGGGCGTCATTCACACCCATTGGCGGCCGATCCCGCATGAATTTGACGATTACATTGCCGCCCCCAAAGATAACTTTTACCAGAGCCTGCATACCGCCATTATCTATGAAGATGGTAAGCCTCTGGAGGTGCAGATCCGCACCCTGGAAATGCACCAGAGCGCGGAATATGGGATTGCTGCTCACTGGCGCTATAAAGAACGGGGTCCGCGCGACCAGACCTATGAGCAACGCATCAACTGGTTCCGGCGCTTGATGGAATGGCGCCAGGAAGTTGAGGATGCCACCGAATTTGTGGATGGCATGAAGAGCGATGTCTTCCAGGACCGTGTGTATGTCTTCACCCCACGCGGCGATATCATCGATCTGCCATCCGGCGCGACCCCGATCGACTTTGCGTATCATGTCCATACCGAAATCGGCCACCGCTGCCGCGGCGCGAAGATCAACGGCAAACTTGTTTCCCTCGATTACGCGCTCAAGACCGGCGACCAGGTTGAAATTCTAACCTCCAAGCAAGGCGGACCCAGTCGGGATTGGCTCAATTCGAACCTCGGATTGGTCAAAACCCAGCGCGGCCGCTCGAAAATCCGTAACTGGTTCAAAAAACAGGATCGCAATCAGAATGCCACCCAGGGCAAAATTATGTTCGAACGCGAAATCAAGCGTCTGGGATTGAAGAATGTGGAGATTGAGGAGCTGGCCAAGGCCTACGAATTCCGCAATCTGGATGATTTTCACGTTGCCATCGGCTGCGGGGATCTCTCCATCGGCCGCATCATCAACAACCTGATCGCCAGTGAAGAATCGCCGGATGATCCGCTGCTGTTCACCAAGCCATCCAAAGAACAGCCGCTCAGCGGCGATTCGGTCACCGTTTTGGGTTTGAAGGGTCTGCTAACCGTTCTGGCCAGGTGCTGCAAACCTGCTCCCGGCGATGAAATTGTGGGCTACATCACCCGCGGACGGGGTGCTACCATCCACCGGGCGGATTGCCCCAATATTCTGCGCATGGTTGACCGCGAACGGATCGTCAAGGTCTCGTGGGGCGAGCTGCAAAAAACCTACCCGGTGGCCATTGAAGTGAAAGCTTATGACCGCCAGGGCTTGATGGGCGATATTTCGAATGTTCTCAGTAATGAGGGTGGAAATTTAGTTGACATTCAGCTAAAAGTGACTCATAATCTTGCCACCATCAAGTTGATGGTCGAGGTGAGCGATATCTCACAGCTCAGCCGCCTGCTGACGCGCATCGAAAACCTGCCCAACGTAATGGAAGCATACCGGCTGCGATCAACCTAGGAGTTATTTCGCCAAAAAATGTCAAACAGCACATTGCTCTCAGTCTCAGAAGCCAGAAACCGCATTCTCAATCAATTTGAGCCCAAAAAACCACTCCAGATTCTGGTGCGCGACGCTCTGGGTTGTGTTCTGGCAGCCGATATCCACGCCCCGATGGATTCCCCGCCTTTCGATAATTCAAGTATGGATGGTTTTGCGATCCAATCAAACGATAGTGCCACTACCAACCAGGCGCAGCCCGTATCTCTGGCGGTGGTCGGCGATATTCCGGCCGGCAAACGACCGCAGGTGACCGTACAAAGCGGGCAGGCCGCGCGCATCATGACTGGCGCACAACTGCCCCCAGGAGCGGACGCTGTCATTCCGGTCGAGCTTACCAGCTTTTCGGAGCGTTACAATCAAGCCGAGCTGCCGGCCAGGGTGGAAATTTATGAGCCCATCCACACCGGTGAAAATGTACGCCCGGCTGGGCAGGATATTCACAAAGGCCAGCTGGTCTTCACCGCCGGCCATTACCTAAAACCGCACGACCTTGGCTTTCTGGCCGGCATGGGAATTTTCGAAATTAGCACCTACCCAAAGCCCAGAATCGCCCTGTTTTCATCCGGCGATGAGCTGGTCATGCCCGGCCAACCATTGGGTGAAGGCCAGGTCTACGATATCAACTCCCTCTCGATCTCCACGCTCCTGCGTAGTTTTGGCGCGGAGGTAATTGAGCTTGGCGTGGCTGCCGATACCTACACAGCCGTGCAGGCCCTGCTGCAACAAGCTGTTGACCGGCAGGTAGACGTTATCGTCAGCACAGCCGGAGTGAGCATGGGGGCTTTTGATTTTGTCAAACAGGTCGTGGAGGACAACGGCTCGCTCAACTTCTGGAAGGTCAATATGCGCCCGGGGAAACCACTCACCTTTGGCACGTACTCACGTCAATCCATCCCCTTTATCGGCCTGCCCGGCAACCCGGTCTCCGCGTACGTTGGCAGCCGCATCTTCATCCGCCCGGTCATTTACAAGTTGCTGGGCAAACCCTTTGCAGAAAAACTTTACCAGGCCGAGCTGAGTGAGGATATCGAATCGGATGGCCGTGAAAGTTATTTAAGGGTGCGGATTGAAGAAAAAAACGGCCGCTGTAAAGCTTCTCTCGCCCAGCACCAGGGTTCCGGCAACATGTATTCTTTAGTAAGTGCAAATGCTTTACTGATTATTCCGGCTGGGGTAAAATCGCTGGCTAAAGGAACTCGAGCAAATTACATCTCGATTTGATTGAACTCAATGATAAAAAAACTGATCATCATCGTTTCCATTCTGGGCTTTTTTGATGCAACTTATTTGTTGATCATCAAGCTTACTGCTAATAAAGCGTTGTGCGTGCCCCGACTGGGCGATTGCTGGTCAGTAAACACCAGCGCTTACAGTGAATGGAACGGCATTCCCATCTCGGTATTCGGCATGCTGGCCTACATTGCCATCCTGCTGATTACCATTTTTGGCAGAAAAATTGCATTCATCAAACCCTATGGCCCCGTCTTTACCCTCGGCATTGCACTGAGCGGCTTTATTTTCTCCATTTACTTGACATACTTGCAAATTGCTGTTATTAAAGCCATTTGTCCTTTCTGCATAATTTCCGCAACGACAATGAGCACTGTTTTTGTGCTTTCCATCATACAATTTTTGAAAAATCCGGAAACAAAATGAGAAATAGAGAAACGAAAAATAGACGAGGAGGAATTGTATATGCCCAAAATTCGATGTCATTATGAGGACTGTGGATTTTTAGATGAAGGTTTCTGTTCGGCAGCATTGGTGGAGATTGACCCTGATAAAGGTTGTATCACCTATGTGCCAACCGCAGACTCAACCCCTGAAGAACCCTGGGACAATGATGAGGATGAAGAAGTGGAAGAATGGGGGGAAATGGGTAGCCTGGAAGAAGAAGACGAAGACGACTGGCTGGAAGAGGACGAAGAGTATTAGAAGCGGATAGGTCCGAATTTTCTAAATGGAATATAAAAAAGTGGCTGTGCAAACGGCCACTTTTTTTTGGTGGAAAAGAATGGTTTACTGCCACGCTTTGAAAGTGGGGGATGTGCGAAGCACGGAGGAGGCAAAAACGTCTTCGCCTAAAAGCTCGACACCTTCGGCCGGGGCGCCAATCTGCCGCTCATTGAATAGCCAGGGAGATCAAGATCTTGTTTGGGTATGATGTTTGTTTATCTGATTAAAAAGTGATGGTACCGAGTGAGATGCGGAGTCGAGCGCCTGACCGGCGAGCTTTTCTATGGGCGAGATGGGCCAGGCGCGGGGGTGAATGGAAGGTTTGGGCGTACCTCCGGTTTTTGCGAGATAAGGAATGAGATACAAAAATAAGAATAGAATGACTTGTCACATTTGGATTATGAATACAATTATTAACGCTTAAACGAGCCATTAACCAATTCAAAAATATAATTTATTCATCATGGAGCTTAATATTTAGATAATTATTTAGGGTTGAAATG
>JBBQNI010000097.1:0-5761 GCA_038329785.1 Anaerolineales bacterium
TACAAACCCAACGGCAACCTGGAAGAGCGTTTCAAGCTCAAAGCCGGCACAGAGGACGGCGCCTGGGAGTTTGTGCGTTACCACCTGGGCAAGTTGCCAGTTGTTAACGAAACAAACGGTGTTGCAATTGTCAATGCGGAACGCCAGTCTTTTCTACTCTTTGACCGTATGGTGGCTTTCCACATACAACGCGGGGTGATGGTGCCGATCTCCTCGCCAGAATTCTACGCTGGATTGGAGCAGCGTTTCACCCGCCGTGACGGTATGTACTTTTTGCCAAACCAGGTGGCGGAATACGACCGTGCTATTCTTGATTCCGGGAAACCCACCCAGCTCTCTCTCTTCGTTTCCGATGAAAAAACCGCCATCACCTGGCTCAGGCAGCAATTGGACCCGGATTCGAGCGGTGAGCCTAAAACCCAGGGTGACCTGACCAACGACTTTAACCGCGTAATGAACCGTGCCAAGCATGAGCAGCCTCTGGAGCTGATCGAGCTCTTGAAACAAAACTTCCTTGAAGATGAGAACGGCAAATGGTATGTGCCCGATCACAACAAAGCCAGCGACCTGGAAAAGGTTCGCATGCGCACCTTGCTCAAGGAGTTCAAGGAGTATACGGATAGTAGTGGTCGAATAAGAGTCTTCCGCACTGATGCCGTCCGTGCTGGCTTTGCCGATTGCTTTAAAAGACAGGATTATGATACCATCGTCAAGATCGCGGAAAGGCTGCCCGAAGCTGTATTGCGCGAAGATCCGGACTTGCTGATGTACTATGACAGCGCGTTGTTGAGGAAAAAATAAAAGTTGAAGGTGATAAAGATGATGGCAATGAAACAAAATAATCAGGCATTTGACATTTCGGTTGGTTCATGCTATAAAATAATCACATCCCCCCTGCTCCTTAGGGTGCAGGGTGCGAGGCGGCGAATAACCGCCTCTGCTTATTTAAACGGGACAATACAATAATATGGCTGGGGGAAATCAGATTCCATCCTACGTCTATGTAGATGGTTTTAATCTGTATTATGGGGCGGTTAAGGGAAAGCCTTATAAGTGGCTGGATATTTCAAAAATGGTCCAACTCCTTCTGCCTAAAAACCAGGTTCTGAAGATCAAATATTTCACTGCTTTGGTGAATTCTCGCCCACAAGACCCCGACCAACCTCTTCGTCAACAAATGTATTTAAGAGCGTTGAAAACAATCCCTAATTTGGAGATCATTCTGGGCCATTTCTTGTCGCACGAAGTCAGTATGCCGCTAGCTAATTGTCCTCCTGGTCACCAAAAGTATGCTCATGTAATTAAAACTGAAGAAAAAGGGTCTGATGTCAATATAGCCACCCACTTATTACACGATGGCTATCAAGGAAAGTATGGGGTCGCTATAATTATAAGCAACGATTCTGATTTGGTTGAAGCGATAAGAATCGTTCGAAATGACCTAAAGAAAGGTGTAATTGTTCTCAATCCTTTTAAAGACACGCCCAGTCAAGAATTAAAAAAAGTTGCCACTTTTCTAAGACCTATCCGTGAAGGTGTCTTAAATGCAAGTCAATTTCCGAGTACGATAAAGGATACAAACGGCAAATTCAATAAGCCGCCTAAATGGTAAATGATGATGATCGATGACGTATTGAATTTGTTCCGCCCCCATACCCACTCACTAACGCTGGTAAGCGACCCAGACCGGTTTTTGAGTGGCGAAAGAGTTATGTTGGAATTTGCGCAACGCGATTTTCAGGTTATTCAAGAAGATGATCCTGTCTTCTTACGTCATCGTTTGGAAGACGCACGCCCCTTTAAGCTGGAGCATCCGGTTATCGTCATTACAAACAGTGCTTTGGAAGACTTGCCTTACGATATCTATCAACCTGCCTACAGATTAAGCCTTTCCTTACATCAGTTTTTCCCCAACTTGGTTTACCCAGTGTTACAAACCCTCACACTTGAGAATATTGAAAAACTTGCATCCTGCCAACAGCCAGTTCAACCATTAAGCCGGCAAAAAACAATTGATTACTTGCTCAACAAAGTTTTTGATGCCGATCCGGTTATATTGAGTAAACCACCTTCGCTGATCGCCTGGTTAAATAATTATCATCATCAACAGAACCCTCTTCCAGAATTGCTTCAAGCTAGCCTGATAGAACAATTACATCAGTTCCCTCAATATTTAGAATGGGACCTTGATCTTATTATCCGCGATGGTGAGGAATTTCAACGATTTGTCCAGCAACAATGGCAGGAGTCAATCAGCCAATCCCTTTCTGGGTTGAACTTTAATGAAACTCGAGGTGAGTATTCCATATTATTTAACCGCGACACACTATTGCAAGATCTCGTGCCAGGCTTGGTTCGACTAGGTACAATTCAACCGCTGAGAATTGAAGACCAGGCTAATCTGCCAAATTGGGCAAAACCCGGTGTAACATTGGTTGATGTACGTCTCGCAAGGCTGGCAACTTTGCTGGATGTTATAGAAAGCCAATTGAATGGCTTTCAGGCTGATACCCAAACGAGTTGGAATACGTGGAAGGAAGTAGCAGTAAACTGGTCTGAACTCACCAGCTATTTTTTACAGGCTGACCTTGCCACCAATCTGGAGCAAAAAGAGGCTTACTTACGATTTGCTAGTGAGATTGATGCACTAATAGTTAACTGGTTAAGCAAAAACTACACTGCTCTTGGTGTGCAGCGTTTGCCCACTCCACATCATGTGCACCATATTCCGCATTTTCTTGCTTACCAGCGCAATCTTGGAAAATTTAATAAGGTTGTATTGCTTGTACTGGATGGGTTATCTTCAAGCGATTGGCAGGTGATTTATTCTGTTTGGTCAAAGCGCTATCCAGATTGGAAAATCAAATCAGATTCCTTGCTTGCTCAAGTTCCTACGATCACAGCCGTTTCCAGATATGCCCTTATTTCTGGTATGAGGCCAGCAGATTTCGCCAGTGATCTGGAAAACCGCGTTTCCGAAGCACGTGCCTGGCAATTGTTCTGGTCAAGAGAAGGAATAGCTGAAAATGCATGTAGCCTTCTACCGCTTCAATATGATCGTAATATCGATCAACTACCTGAGCTGCAGGATCCCAAGGTAAATTTCTGGTGTTTGATTGATGATACAACCGATAAACTCGCCCATAATGCAACTCTAGGCGCAGCCGATCAACAAGCTTCTCTACGCCTTTGGCTGGATCCGGCTAATGTTCCAAATTCACTTCCGCTCGAAAAACTACTCGATTTATATCTGGATCAGGGTTATGCGTTGTTTATTGCTAGCGATCACGGGCATGTGGAAGCCAAGGGGATTGGCCAACCCTCTGAAGGATTGCTGGCACAGACACGTGGAAAACGAGCCAGAATTTACATGGATAGACTGGCAGCTTTAAGAGTTCAAAGTGCTTTTGCAAATACCATTCTGTGGGATAACGATGGTATTTTGCCAGATAAGATGACAGCACTAATGCCTTCGAGACGGGATGCCTTTGCCCCCATCGGAGAAGTAGTTGTTACTCATGGCGGTATTTCAATCGATGAAGCGATTGTCCCATTTATACAAATCACAAAAGAGAGCAAATAATGGATAAAGGTATTGGATTTAGCCGTACGATTACACTCGATTGGTTGGATGTAACTGCATCATTGTGTGTACAGAATTTTGACCCGCTTAAAATCAGGCAGCATTTGGTTGAAACGATTTCAGGAACCGTTACCGGCTCAGATGCGCAGCGCAAAACCATTGATGTGCTATCCGCAATATGGGTAAAGACAGAAAAAACCGCTCCCCGCATTCGTCAGGAAGCTTTAACCATATTTCCAACCTTATCCACATCTGAAGAGCGGCTTTGGCTGCATTATGGCATGACGCTGGTGTGCTACCCAATTTTTAGAAAAGTCACCGCTACGATCGGGCAACTCAGCCGAACTGAAGAAATCATTACACGGAAAATGATAAAAGACCGGGTCGCTGCTGAATACGGACATCTGGGGGCACTGGATCGATCCGTTGAACGAATTGTTGCTTCACTTACCAACTGGGGCGCTCTTGCCAATACGGATCAAAAACAGAATTACAAAATACTTCTTCGCTATTTTTCCTCTCCAGAAAATTTACAGGTTTGGCTTCTGAGCTGTGCACTGTATGCTCACCCTTCTGATGCAATTCCGTTTGAAGATTTAGTTCATTTACCGGAGCTTTATCCATTCAAAATAACTATTGGAATTGATAGCTTGCGAAGAGATCCAGGATTTGAAGTCCACCGCCAGGGAGGCGATTTAGAGATGGTGAGCAAAAGATAAAGAAAGATTAAGCACAGCAATTCCACCTGCGAGTACCTAAAAATTTAGAATCCCCCCTCTACTCCCCTGCTGCTGCTGCGCAGCACTCCGAGGTTTTAACACCGAAGGAGTAGCACTTCGAGTGTTCTTGTTAGGGGCCAAGCACGCCCACCATCCCGCCCATCACCAGGCGCACATACATCCCGGTAATCTCCTCCAAACCCTCCGGCATGCCGCGCCGCAGCCACCAGGTCAGAAAGCCCAGCAGTGAGGTGGCGAAGTAAGCTGCCAGCACTTCAACCGGTACGTCCAATTGAACCCCACTCATCTTCAGATAATCCTCAATGAAACGCGCGGCAGTTTCGGCCACCACGGCATGCAGCTGATCGAGCGCTTTGACGGCCGCGCCGCCTTTCAGGATGATGTGGTACAGGTCGGCGTTTTCACTGGCATGCTGAAAAACAATACGGATGGCAGCCCCGGGCTCGCGGTATTGATCAGCCCCATTGCGGTGGGCATCAATCTGCTCCAACAATTCCTGGGCTACCGCCTCCAGGCTCTTCAGCAGCAGCTCTTCCTTGTCTTTGTAGTGCAGGTAAAAGGTGGTGCGGCCCAGGTCGGCCCGTGCGGTGATCTCTTCGACCGTGATCGTGTCATAACCCTTCTCCAGGATCAGTTCCATCAGGGCTTTGCGCAGCAGGCGGCGGGAGCGTTCTATACGACGGTCTTGGACGTTTGTTTTCAAAGGTTTACCTCGTTACAGTTCAATTGACAGGCCTTTGCTTTCGGCTATAATGATGAATAATCTGTTCAATAATAAACACGTGTTCATTTTAGCATAATGATGGTCCCATGACAACTAGCCGTACACAAACCGCCCCGAGCCAGTCCAGCACAGCGCCGCTGATCCACCTGCGTGCGGTGGCCAAGCAATACCAGACGCCGGCTGGTAATTTTGAGGCGTTGCATGGGATTGATCTGGATGTGCAGCCCGGGGAATTCCTGGCGATTACGGGCAAATCCGGGGCGGGCAAGACCACGCTGATCAACATGATCACAGCCACCGATACACTCACCTCCGGCACGGTTACAGTGCAAGGGGTGCAAATTCACAACCTGAACGAGAACAAACGCGCCTTGTGGCGCGGTCGCCACCTCGGCATCGTCTACCAGTCTTTCTATCTGCTGCCCAGCCTTTCGCTGCTGGATAACATCATGCTGCCGATGGATTTCTGCGGTCTTTACCTGCGCCGTGAGAGCCGTAAGCGCGCCCTGCAGCTGCTGGAAGAGGTGGAGATGGAACGCCACGCCCACAAGCTGCCCTCGCAGATCTCAGGTGGGGAGCAGCAGCGCGTGGCCATTGCGCGTGCTTTGGCCAACAACCCGGCTATCATTGTGGCCGATGAACCCACCGGCCGTCTCGATTCGGTCACAGCCAATGTCATCTTCGAGATCTTTGCGCGCCTGATCGCAGATGGCC
>JBBQNI010000098.1:0-5669 GCA_038329785.1 Anaerolineales bacterium
TCAGTAGCCAGGGGATTTGCAATCAGCAGGTTCTGGCGAATACTACCATTCAAAATCAGTGTGTTTTGCGGCAACCAGGCAATCTGGTCTCGCCAGGATGTCAAAGAATATGCATTAATATCCCTTCCATCCAGGAGAATCATGCCATTATCTGGCTGCAGAAATCGCAGGATCAATTGGAAGATTGTCGATTTACCTGAACCGCTCGGCCCCACGATCGCAATTCTTGAACCAAGGTCAATTTTGAGTCTAATATTGCGTAATACCTGGCGCTGATTTTCAAAACTGACAGACACATTTATTATTTCCATTAATTTTGCTTTTTGAAACTCCACTGGCTCACTAGCAGCCAGATTGACAGCGTTTGTTGGAGAACTCATTAAAGAAAACATGTTTTTGGCTGCCGCTGCCCCATTCATAGCAGCGTGAAAACGCAAACCCAGATTGCGGAGTGGCAGATATATCTCAGGTGTTATTAATAGAATCAAAAATGCATTTTCGAACCCGAGTCGCCCCTGCAACAGCCGGATGCCAATTTGAACCGCGATGATCGCAGTAGCAATTGTGCTCAATAACTCCAGTGTAAAAGCCGAAAGGAAGGTAATTCTCAGTACCGCCATGGTGGCAGCTTGATACTCCTGGGCGGCTTTATGAATTCGTTTAAAATGCCTATCAATTTGATTGAGCACAATCAGGGTTTTAATTCCACGGATGGAATCCAAAAAGAAAGAACTCATCGCGTGTAAGATACCCAATTGCCTGTCATTTTTTTCCTGAGCAAACTTGCCGATCAAGATCATAAAGAATGGGATCAAAGGGACAGTGATCACGTAAATTAATCCGCTGAGAAGATCGAGCGGAAAAACAAAAAACAACATGGTCACCGGGATAAAAAAGGCCAGATACACCTGTGAAAGGAATTGGCTGAAATAGTGGTCGACAGCTTCGACATCATCCACAAATACCGATTGCAAATCGCCCGAATCGCGGCCTTGAAGATTCTCACTTCGCAACAAATGTTGGCTTAACATTGCACGCATTTCAGATTTGATCTTGATAGCCAGGCGTTGAGAAGCGAGATTCTCAATCAACATCAAGACAGCCCGCAAACCAACGAATAACGCGATCGACACCAAAATTGAGGCAGGTTCAAATTGAACCGGTTTTACAAAAATGAGTAGATTGAAAAGACGGGCAATCAATTTCAGTTGAAGAATCAGTACAATTGCACTCAATTCCGCACTGAGAATAGCCAAAGCGAACAACCAGGGAAATTTGAGGACGAAACGGGCCAATCTCATTTCCATGATCATGTTTTCATTCTACTTGACTATCATGTAGAAACCCTGTTGTGGTTAATATGAAGATAGAAAGCCGGAATTATTCAAATTTTAATAAGTGCAGAATATCCTGATAAGCTGCATAAAAAATCTCATCCATGATTTCGTTGGCCACTTCGTAGGGTCCGCCAAAGGAGCCATCCTGGAATATCTTGCGAGTTTCATCCGCGCCAAGCAGCCCCTGATATTTTGGCGGATTTTTCTTCTTTTTAGGAAGTTCTGCCACTTTTGTAAAAGGAAAAGCCTCCAACCAGGAGGCATGAAATGGCTTAAGATCATTCTTTACCGCAATCTGTTCAATGCTGTGTGATTCCCACCAGGAGTACCAGATTGTCTTTAACCCTTGCAATTGATTCGCCAGTTCTACCAACCTTCCCCGGGCAGGATCATTGCCACTGTGTCCATTGAGGATAACAATTCGGCGGAAACCATAGCCATACAGGCTGCGGATCATGTCTTCGACCACATCCAGGAGGGTAGATGTGCGCAAGCTGATCGTACCGGGATAAGCCAGGAAATAAGGCGATACCCCAAAATTGAGGGGTGGCGCAACAACCACTCCTGTCTCCTGACTGACAGCGTCCGCCAGGGACAGCGGGATTTTCACATCTGTCAGCAGGCTCAGGTAGCCATGCTGTTCGGTCGCACCCGTCACCAGCAAGATGCGATCTTCATTTTGCAGGTATTTTTCGACATCCATCCAGTTTAATTCTTCCAAACGCATACAAGCCTCCAGGAAATTGATGACCAGGGATTAAATTGATTTTATCTGAAAATAAAAACACATGGGGCTTTAAATAAAAAAAGTGGACCCAGAGGGATTCGAACCCTCGGCCTCCTCAATGCCATTGAGGCGCGCTCCCAGCTGCGCTATGGGCCCAATTCTTCGTTGTTAATCCCGTAATACTCGATCGAGGTTGCACCTCAGTGGACCTGGAGGGATTCGAACCCTCGGCCTCTTCAGTGCGATTGAAGCGCGCTCCCAACTGCGCTACAGGCCCTCGTTTCGGGTTTTGAAATTCTACACGGAAGGGTTTGAAGTGTCAAGGTCGGGTCGTAGCTCATAGCTCATAGCTGATAGCTGATAGCTGATAGTTAATGCTGCATCGTCCTGAATAATGTTTACAGAAAAATGAGTCAATTTACTCATTTACGACAATTCCGCGGGCATTAAAAGTGCAGGTATCTGGGGTGACCTCCCAGAGTATACCTCCACCGGCGGCAATCCTTTGAGCGATAGATGGGGACGGTCGATATTATAGAGCCTAATTGCTTGCTTGGATGTTAGATGAGCCTGCCTGCTACCCGCAACCGGCTACCCGCCACCCGCCCCGAAGCGGCCACCTGCTATTTCTTCACTGTCATTCGAAATGGTGCAGCCAATGGCGCTTTGGGATATAATTTTTATGCAGATTTCAGCCCCAGGAGGGAAAATGAGCAATCCCCGATTCAACCGCATATTGGAATTAATGAAAGAACACCGACTTGACTTTATCGCCATTAACCCTGGATTCAATTTAAATTACCTGACCGGATTAAATTTCCACTTGATGGAACGCCCGGTTGTGCTTTTCATACGCCAGGATGGAAAGAGTGCCCTGGTGTTGCCCGCTCTGGAAGTAACCCGGGCGGAAAAAGCTGCCGCGTGTGACCGGTTATTCCCATATCCGGATGACCCGGCCACGTGGAAAAACGCCTTTCAAGCGGCTGCCGATTTCCTTGGAATCTCGCATGCAGCCATTGGGGTTGAACCCAATCAATTTCGTTTTCTTGAAATGGAATTTGTTCAAAACAGTGCCCCAGCGCTGAAAATTATTTCCGCTGCCCGTGTGTTTTCACAGCTTCGTCTTTTTAAAGACCAGGATGAGATTGCCAACATGCAAGAAGCTGCCCGAATCGCTGAGGTTGGTTTGCAGCAGACCTTACCATTACTCAAAATTGGCATCAGTGAAATAGAAATCGCCGCTGAACTAAACTTGCAATGCCTGCGAGCAGGCGCGCAGGGTGAATTTCCATTTCAACCCATTGTTGCCTGCGGGCCAAACAGCGCAGATCCGCATGCTGTACCTGGCGAGCGGAAGATTGCTGCCGGGGATATTTTGCTTTTTGACTGGGGTGTCCGCTTTCAGGGATACGCCTCCGATATCACCCGCTGTTTTTCGGTTGCAACCGTTGATCCTCAAATGGGCAGGATCGCCGGGATTGTCAAAATGGCTAACGAAGCCGGACGCATAGCCGCACGACCCAATCTTTCAGCCGGTGAAGTTGATATCGCCACCCGCAATGTGATCGCTCAAGCTGGTTTCGATGAATATTTTACCCACCGTACCGGTCATGGTTTGGGCATGGATGCGCATGAGGATCCTTATATTTTTGGCGGAAATACGCAAACCTTACAGCCCGGGATGGTTTTTACCGTTGAACCAGGGATTTATATTCCCGGCAAGGGTGGCATTCGCATCGAAGATGATGTGGTCATCACTGAAAACGGAAGCTACAGCCTTACTTCCATGGAACGCGACCTTAAAGTAATCGCGTAAAATGAACCTATGTCGTCAGCTCATTCCAAGCGCCGAACCATCCTGCCTGCCAGGTAACAACACAGGCTGCCTCTTGCTGCATGGGTTCAGCGGAACACCCAAAGAATTGCGCGGGTAGGAAATTCATGAGCCGCAGCCTTAAATTCGTCACATTTTCCATGTTCGCATGGGGTATGGGCGAAGGCATGTTTCTCCTCTTTCAACCGATCTATCTGCAGAAGCTGGGGGCGGAGCCGATTTTAATCGGAATTGTGCTGGGTGGTGTTGGGTTAATGACCGCCCTGGTGCAAATTCCATCCGGATACATTTCAGATCGCTATGGCACCCGCCCGATCATGCTGGCATCCTGGGTCATGGGAACCCTGGCAGCCTGGGGAATGGCCTTATCACCTAATTTACAATTCTTCATCCCCGCCTTCTTGATTTATGGATTGACCGGTTCGATTATAGCACCCATGAATGCCTATATTACCTCCATCCGTGGAAATTGGAGCGCAGAACGCTCCCTGACGTTCACGGGGGCAGCTTACCATCTCGGGACTGTCATCGGACCGACCCTGGGCGGCTTTCTGGGACAAAAATACGAGCTGCGAATTCTATACGTGATTGCCGCCTGTGTTTTTGTGGTTTCCACCATCCTGATTTTCTTTATTCAAAAACCCGATACCGAATTGCACCTGGCACCTGGAAGTGTCAGAGGTATTTTCAAGAACAGACTTTTCATGCGCATGGTCATTCTAGCCAGTATGGGTCTGTTTTTCATGATCTTCACGCAGTCGTTCACCCCGGTTTTTCTGGAAGAGTTTCGAAATATCAACTTACAGCAAATCGGCTACCTGGGCACTATCGGCGGCCTTGGCAACGTAGCCCTCGCTCTCGTCCTGGGACACCTGCCGGCACGCATCGGCTACCTGCTCAGTTTCCCATTCGTATTTCTATTTCCACTCCTGATTGTCAAAGGAACGGGCATGCCATGGTACGGTATGGCTTATTTCCTTTTCGGCGGTTACCGGCTGGCACGCAGCTTGATTCTTGCTTTCAGCCGCCAATTTATCCACAGCCGCGAGACGGGCATCGCCTATGGGGTCATCGAGACAGCCAACGGGGTGGCCACCATTTTAGCGCCGCTAATCTGCGGAATCATATATAATCAAAATCCGGAACATATTTATTGGGTCGCAGCGATCGGTCTGGTCATCACTTTCGCTCTCAACCTGATCTGGCTGCCCAAGAATATCTACCAAAAAGAAGGAATATGAGTATCCAGGTACATAGTTTTACCCTCGGCCCATTGCAAAATAACACCTATTTACTCGCCTCACAGGATCAAAAAAAGGCTGCCATCATCGATCCGGCCTTCGAAAGCGAGCAGGTCTGGCAATTCTGTCAGAAAGAAGGACTAGAGATCAGCGACATTTTTTGTACGCATGCTCATTTTGATCATATTGCTGGTATCAACGAATTGGTACCCCATTTTTCCGCTCTGCCGCGCATATGGCTGCACCCCGACGACTTGCCTTTGTGGCAGGCGAACGGTGGCGCCAATAACTTTGGCATCCCGTTCGAGATTGCGGCCGAACCCAATCAAATGTTCAGCGACCAGCAGCATCTCACCTTTGGCGGTGAAGATATGGCCGTTTTCCTTACCCCCGGCCACACCCGTGGACACGTGGTCCTGTACTTGCAAGCATTAGATATCGTTTTCAGCGGTGATCTCATCTTCCGGCAGAGTGTCGGCCGTACCGATTTGCCAGGAGGAAATCAACTGCAATTGCTGCAAAGCATCGAT
>JBBQNI010000099.1:0-5420 GCA_038329785.1 Anaerolineales bacterium
GATTAATGTCTCGGGCATCACATCCAGCCAGCCATTTTCTTCGTACAGGAAATTCAATGGCTCCAACTGTCCGGCTTTGACATACGTGCCAATCAATTCCTGACCGGCATGGCCCTGCCAGCTGTCGGGGGCATCCCCGGCTTGCAAGCGAGTCGCCAATACGGCGCGCGCGTTGGTGCCTGCGCCACCGGCTACGGCTGCGTTGATGAATTCGATGTCAGGATACTTCTGGTTGAAGACCTTAATCATAGCGTCCAGGCCGGCGGCTTCACCACCACCTGTCCACCAGGAAAATACTTCAACCTGCTGCTTTTCAGCCATCACAGGTTCTGTCGGTACATTCGTCTCAGTGGTGGGCGTTGCCGCGCCGCCACAGGCGGTCAGTACCATTGACAATACAACCAGTAGAGCCAATCCAAACCAACCAAAATTCTTTTTAGACATGCTTTCTTCTCCTTATTGATTTTAAAAATGGGTTAACAGATTTTTGTTACGAACCATAGATATTATTGGTCCTCATGAGTGGAAATTTAGAATAGGCTTCTCCTTCACTCCAGAGATTAAACAGGAAATTTACCTGCATTAGGGGTAAAATAATTATAGGAAAATAACGATAGATTAACAATATGTTAAGGGACAAGATTCGGACGCATAACGGACATTAATCGGTGAATAATGCAGTTTGAAGAATTCGAAATTCAGGTCAAAGATAGCCTTACAAATATATATGACTTCGCCAGTCTGGAGACCCATCCATTGGCTGTGTTCTTCAGCACTTTTCAAAGCGGATATGAGAGTGCGAAAGGCGAATTTTTACGCAAATTGCTTATTGAAACAATCGAAAGCCTTAATCCGGGGGAAAAAACATATGATGTCAATGCCACAGCCTGGCGGATTTACATCATTTTGGCCAAGCGCTATGTCGAAGGGTTGCCTTCTCTGGAAGTTGCTAATATTTTATCCATGAGTGAACGACAATACAGGCGCTATCTTAAAAAAGGCGTACAATCGGTGGCATTCATCCTTTGGGACCGCTTTGTCCAAAAAAAACAGAGAGATGGCGCAGAAAATTTAGCCGAAGGAACTGGAGCATCTTTTAACGTCAATCGCGAAGAGATTGAATTGGCGGATGTTATCCAGGGAGTCAACCATGTCCTGGCAAAGCGTTTTGTGGACGAGGATGTACGTGTTGACATTGAGACATTACTAAGCCCGGCTTTGGTTGAGAGTGACCGGATCATCCTGCGTCAAATCTTGATTGAGATTGTAAACAAATTGTTGGCGAATGATGTCAGAGAAATTAAATTTCAAATCTCCACCATTGATGGTTCTACCGTTTTAAAACTGGTTGTCCCCCACTGGTACCTGAGTAATCTCCCAATTGAGCCGGGAAACCAGGAAGGTGAGAACAATATCTGGTTCTGGAGTGAAAAGTTAAACCTGAATATCGAGCAAAGCCAACTTCCTGCGCAACAGTTGGAGATCACAATCCGCTTCATTAAGACCGACCAGAAAAAGATTCTGATAGTCGATGACCAGGAACCCGCCATAAAACTCTTTACACGCTACCTTTCGCGCTCGAATGTTAAAGTAATCGGCCTCTCCAAACCGGCAAAAGCGGTCGTCAGGACCAAAGAAATCATGCCGCAATTAATCATTCTGGATATAATGATGCCAAAGATAGATGGGTGGGAGATTTTGCAATCGCTCAAATTGGATGAACAAACCCGCCAGATTCCTGTCATCGTCTGCTCAGCCTGGGGAGAGCCAGAGCTGGCTAAGTCGCTCGGAGCGGTAGAATTCCTGCGAAAACCGGTCACGCAGCGAGATCTCCTGGCTACCATTCAAGCGATTGGCGTCTTAAGCTGATCCCTTTTCTTTCTTTCCTCAAACTGAGGTTTTATCTTCACTAATACGGTCTGCACAATAGAGGTTAATTCATCCATTTCGAATGGGCGATTTACCAGGATTTGCATACTGGCAGAACTGATCATCTGAATCTCTTCGGTAATATCACTGGCTGAAATGATAATGACTGGCAAATGCTTTAAAAGTTCGCTCTTTTTTATTTCCGCCAGCACTTCTGTTCCATGAATATCTGGCAAATCAAGATCAAGCAGTACGGCATCAATCGGCTGGCTTTGTAAGAGCTGCAAGGCTTCATGTCCGGAATAGGCCGGAATGAAAGAGAAGCGTCCCATTTGCGGATCCTGTTTGATAGAGGAGCGAATCGCCTGGGTGAAGAGACGTACCAACGAAGGGTCGTCATCCACAACCAGCAGATTTCGATACGAATCACCCAGCGAATTAATTGTTCTGGCCAGGTTCTCACGGCTGACAGGTTTAACCAGATAGCGATAGACTCCAGGTGGGAGCAAAAAGGTGCGGTTATTGATGGCTGAAAACAAGAATGAAACCACCGGTAGATCATAGGTGAGATGAGTCAGGTAGGCTTTAAGATCGGCTTGATTCATTAATACATCGTCTATGATGACAGCCACAGGATAGTAAACCGAAAGCATTTCTTTTAACTGCGCCAGGCTTTCTACAAAGATAACTTGCTGATGAATAAAAATCTGGCTCATGATCTTTTCTTTGTTGCCATCCAGCGAGAAACACAAAACCACATCCGATTGAGTGCGGGCATGCTGGGAGGCTACCCGGCGAGAACCACCTTCCATTAAATCATCACGAGATTGAATAATTGATTGCATCGGCTCCATAACCGGCAGAATGATCCGAATAGTAGTGCCTTCATTAATTACGCTTTCCACGCGCATTTTGCCGCCATGTAACTCAACAAAGCGCTTGCTGATCGAAAGCCCCAATCCACTGCTCTTTTCGCGGCTCCAGTTTTCCTGCCCAACCTGCCGAAACTCGTCAAAAATCTTTTCCAGATCCTCAGTTGTTATGCCAGGGCCGCTATCAGTGACCACAATTTCAATTTCATCGGCGGATAATAAATGTGCATCAATCTTGATCTGGCCTTTTTTGGTAAAGCGCAAGCTGTTCGTAACAACGTTGAGCAACACCTGCCGAATACGGGTTCTATCTACAAATATGTACGGCAGTGAATCTTCACATTGAATGACAAAATCAAGGCCTTTAGAAGCAATTTGAGCCGAAACCAGGTCTTCAATTTCTTCCAGCACTGAAATTGGTTTGACCCGCTCCCGGAAAATGGGCATACGTCGGGCATCTATTTTACCCATATCGAGAATATCATTGATCAGGTCCATCAAATGCTGGCTGCTGTTGTAGATCTCTTGAATATCATCAAATAAACCAGGCGGCCATTGATCAGAATCCGCATAAGTATCCGGTGCATTCACCATCAAATCGCTGAAGCCGATGATAAAATTGAGCGGCGTGCGTAATTCATGCGAGACAGCCATCGCAAAACGATCACGATCCTCGCGCGCTTCCTCTGCCCGGCTGCGAGCTTGCTCCAGCATGCGGTTCATTTGTTTCAACTGGTAGTTGGACTGACTCTGTTCCTTTAACATGTGGCTAATCTCAGCACGATGCTGGCGGGTCTCTTCCAGCCGTTTGCGGGCTTCGTAATAATGAAAGGAAGCCTGTTCAATGGCGGCCAAAAGATTACTGGAGATACCCCAGCCAATTATGCCGCTGAAAATGAAACAAAAAATTAACGCCATCGTATATCCGCCAGGGAAACCCGGGAAAAAAGAAAGCTGAGGAAGGCTGAAAACGGCTATAACCAGCAGCACTTCGCTGATCAATGCGCCTCCCAATCCGGTTGTCACAATCGCCTGGATGGGTAAAATGGTCAGGAGGAATAAAATCTCTGGCCGTTGAAATATAATGTACGCCGCCTGGATGGTTAAAAACAAGCCAAGGAGCCAGACAACCTGTGCCAGTGCATAGAATTTGTGAATCAGCCACCTGGTCAGCAAAAAGGAGAAAAGCATGATCGCCGTACAGATCCATAATTTAGGGCTGAAAATCTGGGTGAGAAAAAGAGAGGCTACAAAATGAAAAAGGAGGTAGATTCCAAACGTGGAATAGACCTGATATTGCGAGGTGGATATCAACAAATCTTTGGAGGATTGTTCATCTCCAAACATGGTGCGGAACCAAAACATGGCTTCTCCAGGATAATACTGAACAGATTTAGTTTATCAGAAATCTGATATTTTTCGGTTAAGTCCAGCTAAGCCAACCATACAGGCACAAAAAAATGGCTTACCAGGCAATGTTGACAGCCAGTTAAGCTGGATTTCTATTTTGATAGATTGATGTTTTTTGATTGAGGTCTTGCATCCTTGGTAAGGGCCGGGCATGCCAGGCCCCTACGCACATTGTGATTTGACGAATTTTTTATCGCTTACCATGTTGCTTAGCCGCAAAAGCGCGACCAGCATATATTCCAGTTCTCAGGAATGGCATCGCTTCCCGTTAAGCACGCGCCGAAAGTGCTATACTATCCAAACCAATTTAAGGTTTTGATCCACTCCTTTCCCGAGGATGTATACAAAAAGTAAAGGTTAAGCAAGGAAAAATAAATTGATTGAAAATAACAGAAAAGTTCTTATCTTCCTCTTTTTATCGGTAGGGTTATTGGTTGGCCTTATTCTTACCGCTCTAATCACCGATAACAAGGAATCTACTACAACCACTGCCACCCCACTTCATCCCAATGAAGTAAAGGAGCCTTCCATCCCTTTGATCGATCAAGAAACACCCCTCCAATTCAAGACCGCTACCTTTTCCCTCGGCTGATTCTGGGGACCGGACTCCCGGTTCGGGAGTATTAAGGGCATCATTCGTACACGGGTCGGTTATGCAGGCGGTGAGATGAGCAATCCCACTTACACCAATTTGGGAAACCACGCTGAAACCATTCAGATGGATTACAATCCCGCTCAAATAACTTATGTGGAATTACTGGATATCTTCTGGCAGAATCACCAACCCACCAGCAGCCTGGGTTCAAGTCAGTATCGCGCGATACTTTTTTATCACGATGACGAACAAAGAAAGCTGGCGGAAGAATCAAAAGCGGCACTGGAAACCGCACTGGGCAAAAAAATCTATACCGAAATACTTCCTTATCAAAATTTCACCTGGGCAGAAGATTATCATCAAAAGTATCAATTACGGAGCACTCCCCTTGCAGCGGAATATCTTCAAATTTACCCCAACCCTGCGGATTTTGTTAATTCAAGCGCTACCGCACGGGTCAATGGGTATCTGGCAGGCTATGGTACTGCGGAAATGCTGGCAGAGGAAATTGATCGCCTGGGTTTGTCACAAGCCGGCAAGGACTATTTGCAAAAAGTTGTGTCCAGATAAAAATTGCTTCAAAATCAGACCACAAGGTCAACTACTACTTTACCACTGCGATTGCGAAGCCACCTAAAGCGCGTTTTCCTCCCTTTTCTTGTCCAACTGTTTGC
>JBBQNI010000100.1:0-4905 GCA_038329785.1 Anaerolineales bacterium
CTTTCCCCTACAAATGAGATTTCTTACAAAGATAAAGGCTGAACCCTCGTTTTCGTAACATAATTATCTGTCCCCGATATAGAAACGGAGAGAAAAAATGACATATACTTAGAGAAAGGCAGGTAAAAATATCCAACTTCCGCAGCAGGTTCTGGAATTTTATTAAACTTACGAGAGTCGTTTTCCTACTGGGAGGATTTTTGCTATATGCTCTCGGCGCAGCCGTCACGGTCCAGATGGGGATTACCATTAATTGGACTGCATATCTGCTCGGACAGGTGGTGGTAACGTCCATCCAGCTCATGGCGCAATACCTGAATGAATATCACGATATAGAAGTCGACGGGCTGACGGCAGACAACCGTACCTGGTTTTCTGGCGGTTCTGGAATGATCTCCGCGGGTGTGGTTTCGCCTGGTGCAGTTCTGACCGCTGTCAGAATTTGCGCTACCATTGCCATTTTGGGCGGCATTTTTGCCTCACTCTGGTCGTTCTGGATGATCCCCATCGTGCTATTAAGCCTGGTAGGCTCCTGGCTCTACTCGGCTCCCCCAATATCCCTGGTTTCTTCTGGCTGGGGGGAGTTAACCACCTCGCTGATCGTCGCCTTGATGGTGCCCCTGGCGGGTTACTGCATGCAGGGCGGCTTCCCGCCAGCGATATTATGGCTGGCATGTTTTCCCCTGGTCCTGATTCACACCGCGATGCTGATCTCTTTTGAATTTCCTGACCGCGCGGCAGATCTGTCCGTTGGCAAAAAAACGCTGACGGTTCGCCTTGGACTGCAAGGCGCGGCCTGGGTAGTGACTGCTTTAATTGGTTTCGCAATCCTGTTTCTGGTCTTTCAAGGGTTGTTTTCAAAATACCCCGTACAGTGGATGGGATGGACAGTTCCGTTGGCAATCTGGCAAATGGTCTTGATCCACCGGGTCATCCATTTGCCCACTCGCACAAATTATTATCTACTGACGACGGGTGGAGTAGCACTTTTTGTTCTTATGGCTTTACTGGCCTTGTTAGTGTTTGTTTTCGCCGTGTAACAAAATATCAGGTTTAGTGCTGTGCGCAATGCCTGCAAACAGGCCAGCATCATTGCCCGGGAAGGAAATAATGTGGTGCACTTTCATCTGTGCCCAGGTGATGATCAGACAGGTAAGGATGTACTGCTGGCTGAATCCAATGAGACCGGCACCAGTGGAATCGAATTGGAAACCATGGTTGAAGGGCGAGAATTGGAGATCGCATTTAATGTGAAATTCTTGCAAGATGGCTTAGAAACGATCACTACTAAAAATGTAGTCATCGAGGCGAATGCCCACAATACACCGGCAGTTATCCATTCGATGAAGAGGAGGAGAATCTATACGTTTTGATGCCCATGCATATCGATGGGAAATAAGAAAAGGAGGGAGCTGACGCTCCCTCCATAAAGTCTTTCTCCTGATGAACCTGGCAAGACCCGCTCTAATGCTCTTCAAAAAAGACTAGAACTGTTATTTTCATTAGCCAACGAAGAATTCAAATCGCCTCATAAATTCCGGCATGGACACGCCGTTTACGGATTGTTGCATGCTCAAACTATGGCCGATTACAAAGCCGTGTCCATGAACCTGATGCATGACAGCATCGAAATCACCGACAGTACCTACGCCCCCATGTTATCTTCTGATGTCCAGGAGCGAATTACAGGGCTGTCCAGTAAGGCAACGTCCGCGCCGGATAATGAGTTGGAATCATATCTCAATCACTTGAGCCGGGACAATATGAAGCATGTGTTAGTCTTTATTGCTGGGAGGATGACCCAATGACCCCTTCCTGGCTACAAACGCATATTATCCGCTGGGCTGGCTTTGCGATGCGCTTGCTGCACATCTACTTCGGCAATTTGAGCATAGTGGCGGACCATATCCAGAGAACCATGTCCCAACAGCGATTGAAGTGTAAAAACATCTCCTCCGGAGCGCAAGTAGGTAATAGCGAAAGTGTGCCGGAATTTATGAGGGTAAGTTTTCTTCACTTCTGCCCTGGCTCACAACCGATTAACCAAAACACGCAAACTATCCTTGTTGAAGGGCCTGTCGGCTCGGCTGATAAAGAGGGGGGCACGAGAATCGTCTCCATCTTCACGACCTGCCCGATAACGCCAGACGGTTTTTCGGGTAACCTTGCCCATGTAAACGGTACGTCCCTTTCCACCTTTTGCTCCACCGGCGACACCATGCCTGATTATTACCTTTC
Organism: Anaerolineales bacterium; assembly: GCA_038329785.1. GTDB lineage: Bacteria > Chloroflexota > Anaerolineae > Anaerolineales > Anaerolineaceae > UBA6170. The sequence continues at coordinate 2,239 of JBBQNI010000100.1, forward strand.
CAGTTTTAAGGTCAATGTCATTGATTGTCAGCGAACAGAGTTCAGTAGCCCGCAATCCCGTGTCCAAAAGGGTCAGGATAATCGCCTGATCGCGGTTGGCACTTGGCCGGCGCATGACAAACTTTTTTCTCTCTTCTGTTTGCGATTCTCGGGAATAAACGCATGCCTTGAGTATCTTTTCAACATCTTCTTTGGTGAATGTCTCAAATTGATGCTTTTGAAATTTTGGAGCGGGGATCTCAATCGCAGGGTTGGGATATTTAAACTCTACGTGCAGCCAACCAAAAAGGGGACGGAATGTCACCCACACATTACGGATGGACTTGGCAGACAATGGTTCTTTACTGCCATTGAAGCGCACCGGCTTATACTCGGTACGCAGCCAGGCCATGTAACCAGTCAGATCGGATGGTTGAATTTTAGACCCACGCCGATCCCGAATAAAGTTCAACCAATGGTTGAGCGTCTTCGTAGGAGGTAATTATGCGTTCTCTTTCTTTTCCCGGTGACTTTCTTCAAACCTGACGATCGCGCATCCTGCGCCATCAGACTTTTTGGTAGACGAAGTTTTGGTAGACGATCGTGCCTTCCAGGAAGCCTTTGTAAATCCATGTACCTTTGTTCCCGGCAAATTCCCGCAGCAACTGCCTAAATGCTTTCGGGACACCGCGTTGGATGTGCGCCATTCGACGGTCGTGATCAGCGTCCAGGGCTTTGATCACATTGGGAGTAATGTTCTCCTGTTTGATGCGACGCATCGCGGTCCGATCGAACTGTTCGTCAAGCCCATCAAGTTGTTCAAGTTTACGGAAGTCCGCAAAGACGAAATATCCCCCCGGTTTGAGGACGCGCTTGACCTGAGCGAGAAAATCCGTCATCGAACCGTAACAATGAGAGGATTCTACGTTCACGACAACATCGAAGCTTCGGTCGTTGAAGGGGAGGTGTTCGGCGTCGCCCACTTCAAAGCTTAGCCCCTCGATACAATAATGCTGCCGGCATAGATTCACGGCTTTGTTGGAAAAATCTACGCCGACCATGTGTGCAGGTCCAAGATAGCGTTTGATGTAATCCGCTCCCCCACCCCGTCCACTACCCACTTCCATTACCTCTCGTCCGCACAGTTCGACCGCGTTGGCGACGTGATGATATAGCTGGATACAGTAGCGATTGATTTCATCATCCGTGTGTAGGATTGGTGTTTGCGATGCATCTTGCGGCGCGTATCCAAAGTTCATGAATGTCCAGTCCGGCTTTGGATAGCCAAGAGCCATAAGTTGGTACATCTGTTTGCGGGAGAATTTTCTGAACCCCGGATGAAGATCACACATTCTGGAATATAGACTGGCTAACATAAGTTTCTAATTTCTCCTGGTATAGTAATTTGAAAAGCACTTGTCGTTTCAGTATTCATTATAGTTAGTAGTTTCGATATGACTGGTACCGAAATACCGCGCGAGCCTGCTCCGTGGATATGAATCGAAAGGCTAACGATTCTTAGTAGGGGAGATCTTTAACTGGCTTTTGAAATTTGCGTCTGAATTGCTGTGTCTCAGATCTGGACCTTGATTTACTTGAAGACACCATCCGATATATTGTAATGATTTGGGTTTAAATGGTTGCGTAAAGAAACCCCATTTGAAATTCTATTTTTCGACTAACAAATATTCCTATATTCTACAATATATCAATTTGGATAGGTTTTTACGGTAGAACCTACCAATATTGATATATTGCATTGGCAACACGGGGGTGATAATCTTGTTCTAAACTAATAAGCGAATTGGAACTTGAAAATGTAATTTTGAAGCAAAATGGCAATTTGACCAACAATTTCATAAAGAGGACCGAACGCATGTTTAAACCAAAAACGACCATATCCGCGGTCTTTGCGTCCCCTAATGGGGTCATTGAGAGGGATGGGCGTCTTGAAAATCTAAGTGGGGAGTGGATATATACCCAGAAAGGGTACAGTGTGCCCCCTTGTGTTTTCGATATTATCCCCTTGTGGGAAGCACTACTCTAAAGGGTTCTTCGTGACCCCCGGTTTATATCATACCCGTAAGGGCGCTCCGCACCCTTACGGGTATAAGCAAAGATGCTGAATCCGCGCCATACCACCCTGATTTTTGGGGTTTGTGCGGCGGGTTTTGCAATCCCTGGTAATCACATCCAGGGTGTTCCATCAGCCAACCTAACGATCGCTGGTTGCGAAGCACTTGCCGGGCACGCTGCGGTAGTTGATTGATGTGCGTGGAAGCTCTTTTACGTGGGTTCGTCAAGTCCTATCTATTTTCTGTTTATTTTCTTCTAACGGATATCTGTCTGCATTTATCGCTTTACCAGATTCAGGTATTTACGTTTAACAAAACTTACATTCAATTCAGGAAACAATGGCTTCATGCCATCAGAGGGATTTAACGATTGATCCGATCCAATTGGGGGTTTGAAGGAATTAAACATTGGTTTTCTCCGCTGGGCGACAATGTGCTAATTTCATTTGTCAAAACACTGATTTATTATATAAATAAACATTAAGTTTGACTTGTGGTCAATCGTTTTCAATTGGTGGAATCCTGCATTCAGAGTAAAGGATCCCACGCAGACAAAATGGGGTCCTTCCGGTAGAAATAATTTCTAAAAAATGTGGATCTTATTTGTTAGGCA
>JBBQNI010000101.1:0-4855 GCA_038329785.1 Anaerolineales bacterium
TCTAAACATCTTTCCTTTCATTTTTTCACTCCTTGTCATTCGTTTGATTAAGAACACTTGTAAATATGATCCTTTTTGAGAAATTAACCCAATATAGGAAGCATTTCTCATAAATCCAGCAATGGGAATTTAATCAGCAGTATTCAGGAATCCTCCTTCTCAAAACCAATCTTTCCCGGATTGAATGATTTACTTTGCGGACTTTACACCTCCTCGAATATATTTAATTAAACAGAAAGACCCTTATTCAATCAGGTTACTTTCTTATTTGATATAGGGTGAAAAATAGTGCGAAGAACAATTTTTAGATCCAAAAACAGCCCTCACTACAGTCTTCGGTTGAAATATGCGCTCTGTTTACCAACATATTCCGACAAGTACGTATACTCATTATAGACATTAAAAAAGTGAAAAACAAGCAAAAACGTTGCTATTAATCCCATAATTCAGCAATTTTTCAACAACAAACTGTAATTTTTTCCCCACTTTTCTTCCTCGTGAGCTTGCAGGCACACACAAAGTTGATTTCGAATTACTACGAATCCAACTTTGAGGCAATTTCTTCCCAGGCAGCCATATGCTCACTCAGCAATTGCTGGAGGATCTGATAGCGTTGCCCGAGCTGAGCAATCAAATCTCCTGCTCCTGCAGGCTGCCTTAATTGCTCTTCTATTAATCGTTGTTCAGTCTCAAGTGTCGAAATCTGCCCTTCCAACGCGTCCAGATTTTTTTGCAAGCGCAGACGTTCATTCTTGGAAAGGCCGGGAACAATTCCACGCCCTTCGGTCCGGGTGGTTTCTGTCTTCTTTAGCGAATTGACAACTTCGTGGATTGCGCTGGATTTTTCCAGTTCTTTAAATTCTTTAAATTGACTGTATGACCCTTGAAAAACTTCCAGTTGGTTGAAATTGATATTCAGTTCCCAGATCTGAGTAGCGAGGGCATCGATCAAATAACGGTCATGCGAAACGAGCAAGATGGTGCCTTCAAAATCAGCCAGCATGCCCTGCAAAATATCCTGTGATGGTAAATCGAGGTGATTGGTCGGTTCATCCAGTAGCAGCAAATTAGCTCCCCGCAAACCCAGAACGGCCAGCGCCAGGCGGCTGCGTTCACCCCCGGAAAGCAATGCCACTGTTTTAAACACATCGTCGCCGCTGAACAGGTACTTTGCCAGGTAATCCCGTACCATACCTGGCAGCAGTTGCGGGGCAGCTGCCTCAATAACCTGCATGAGTGTCTCATCTGCATTCAATTCTTCATGGGTTTGGGCAAAATAGCCAATTTTTAATCCCGCGCCTAATTCAACCGTGCCTGCGTATGGTGCTAGTTGCTGTAAAATTGTTTTCAAAAAGGTCGTCTTGCCGGCACCATTTGGCCCAAGGATGGCTGCACATTCCCTCCGTTCCAACACCAGATTCGGAGCTGAAAATAAAGGTCTGCCTTCATCCATATAACCCACCTGTAATTGATGGGTCTGCAGGACCAGGTTCCCGGATCGGGCTGCAGGTGCCAGTTGGATGCGTATCTGACGACGCTGGTGAATCGCCTTCGGCTGGCCGAGAGCGGCTTCGGCCAACATTCGTTCCAGCCGTTTGCGGCGGCCTTGTGCCTGGCGCGTATTTTGGCCGGCTATGTTTCGGCGAATGTATTCCTCTTCCTTTTCTATAAACTCTTCTTGTGCCTCGTACTCAGCCAATTTTCGGGTATGCCTTTCAGAGCGCTGCTGTAAATAAGCGCTGTAGTTCCCTTTGTACTGCTCAAGCCCAGTGTTCATCTCCCAAATGGTTCCCGCCACTTGATCCAAAAAATAGCGATCATGTGAAACAATTAAGAGCGCGAACCGCCAGTCTTTTAAAAAGGCTTCCAACCATTCCACCGCAGCGATATCGAGATGATTGGTAGGCTCATCCAACAGCAGCAAATCAGGTTCTTCAAGCAACAATTTGGCCAGTAACGCACGTGTACGCTGACCGCCAGAAAGCTGCTGCCAGGGTCTGCCCTCGTCTTCACGCGCAAACCCCAAGCCAGCCAGAGTCTGGTGAATCTTTGTTTCGTACAGGTAACCACCGGCATGCTCAAATGCATTCTGCTGCTGGGCGTACGAAGCCAGGGTTTTCTCGTTACCCGCATCTTCCTCTAATTGCGCTTCCAGAGTGCGCAGTTCCTGCTGCATTTCGATCAAGCCGCGAAAGACTTGCAAGCATTCTCCCCACAACGTTCTCTCCGACGTAAAAAAGCTTAGCTGCGGTAGGTAGCCGATCCGCAATCCCCGTGAAAGATGGATCTTACCGCCATGATCTTCATCCTCGGCGGTGATCAGGCGTAAAAGAGTCGTTTTTCCGACGCCATTCGGCCCAACCAGCCCAATACGAGCATGATTGCTAATGTGAAAAGAGAGCCCGCTGAAGATTTGCGTGGCGCCAAAATTCTTACTCAACTCAGTTGCTGCTACAAGTGCCATGCCTGCCTGTTTACCCGCGCAAAGTATACCATGTGGTTGATTGGTTGGTTTGTTGATTAGCGGGTTGTTGATTTGTTGGTTGGTTGATTTGTTGATTTGTTGATCAGGTAATTTTTGGGTGCTACTTGTTGCAACGTAAAAGTCGTCAACAGACTACGTTCAATTTACTTCTATACCCACCAGCAACTAGTTTACTAATTGACCAACAACTAATTCACTGTTTTACAAATTCACTAATTCACTAACACCTAATCAACCAATCAACAAATAACTTCTCTTCTCCTCCCTCCCCCCAAATTGTCTCTCCGGATTTTATCGAGTAAAATTATTCAGGATTAAAGGTGGTATACAAGGAATATGAGTTTGCCAGCACTCACACGAGAACAATTAGAAGACCGTTTGATCGCTTTACACCGTGCCAGCATTGAGTTGGTGCAGGATACATCACTCGAATCTCTGCTAGAACGTATTGCTCTGCTGGCCTGGGAGCAGGCCGGTGCGCGCTATGCCGCCCTGGGTGTCAACGACGAAAACGGTAAACTTGAAAAGTTTATTCCAGTTGGCATGAGCCCGCAAGAAATCGCGCAAATGGAACATCCTCCGGTTGGCCTCGGTTTGATAGGCGCTTTGATGCACAGCAAAGAAAGCATCCGCCTGACTGACATGCAGGATGATCCGCGCAGCAGTGGTTTCCCGCAACATCACCCAAAGATGACTTCCTTTTTGGGTGTGCCCATTTATCTGGGAGATCGTAATCTCGGTCAAATTTATCTGAGTGATAAATTTGACGGAAGTCCTTTCAGTACTGAAGACCAGATCTTGATCGAAATGATGGCCGCTTATGCAGCTGTCGCCATTTCAAACGCTCGCATGTATCGCGGCCTGGAACAACGCGAAAAAGTGATTACCCGCCGCAATGAAAATCTGGCCTTATTAAACGAATTAGCTTCGACCATGGCCACCTCTTCTGACCTGACTGAAATCCTGGAAAAAGCCCTTAACCAACTCATGGATTACTTGCAATTGGAAGTAGGCGAATTTTTCCTGATGCAGGAAGATCGCCAGAGCCTCAAGCTGGCTCTCCACCGCGGCGATACAGCAGCCCGCATCTGGCGCAGTGACAATTTTAAATTGGGGGAAGGTTATCTTGGTTTAACCGCCAAAGATGGCCTGCCGCGTTTGCTGGATCTGCCATGCGAGGATGATGCCTGTGAATTGGATGAAGAGATTGCAGCCAAACAGTTTCGTCAAATTGCCATTTTGCCCTTGCTGGGACGCCAGGGCACCCTTGGGGTACTCTGTGTCGGCACCAGCCACCCGCAGCCGCTGGATGAACTCGAAATGCAGTTTCTGGCAGCCATCAGCTCATGGGTGGGAACTGCCATTGAGAATATGCAACTCAACCTGCAAGGACGGCGCCTGGCCATCCTGGAGGAGCGTGAAAGAATTGGGATGGACTTGCACGATGGAATCATTCAATCCATCTACGCGGTCGGCTTGAACCTTGAACATGCCCGCCTCTTGTTGGATGAAGATAAAGGCGCAGCCCACCGGCGAATTGAGCACTCCATCGCTGACCTGAACAGCGCCATCCGCGATATACGCTCGTATATCCTCGACTTACGTCCGCGCCAATTACACGACGAAAGCTTGATGAACGGCATTCAGCGTCTGACCAACGAACTTCGGGTCAACACGCTGCTGGATATCAACCTGCAAGGACCACTGGAAGACTTTCCCCAGCTGGAGGAAGCCAACGCACTGGCCTTATTCCACATTTGCCAGGAAGCCCTGGCCAATATCGCCAAACATGCCCGCGCTCGCATAGTCCAGGTAACATTATGGAAGACGCCCAAACGCGCACTGTTGGAAGTAAGTGATGATGGCCGTGGCTATGATGTTGAAAACCAAAGACTCTCCATCGGTCATGGCCTGGCCAATATGCAGACTCGTGCCCGCAACGTGGGTGGCGATGTGGAATTTACCGCCGAACCTGGCGTAGGCACCACGGTATTAGCCTGGGTTCCATACGAGAATAATGACCAACCCAAAGCTTAAAGAACGTTCCCGGAATGTCCAGCGCATGTTTGGGCGGATTGCCCCGCGTTACGATTTAATGAATCGGGTAATGACAGCCGGCATGGATGTCCGCTTGCGAAAAATCGTCGTCCAAAAGGCACAACTGCCATCAGCGGGTACATTGCTGGATATTGCGAGTGGAACAGGCGATATCGCCTTTGAGGCACGCAAACAATACCCACAGGCACTCATCTACGCATCCGATTTTTCACTGGTTATGATGCAAACCGGGCAGAGAAAAGCAACCAGACCGCTCAAATTCTTTGCTGCCGATGCGCTTGATATCCCCTTCCCCGCTCAAAGCTGTGACGC
>JBBQNI010000102.1:0-4804 GCA_038329785.1 Anaerolineales bacterium
GGGTTTAATCTCGATCATAGGGATAGTATAGCAGGAAGCGCTATTCGTGCTGCAGGGAGCATTAAGCCCGACTCGGCAACTTGAGAGAGACAATCAGCCTTTGAATAATACACACGATTATGGTATTATATACACATAAACTACTCAAGGAGTTATTATGCGAACCAATATTGTGCTGGATGACGATCTGGTAACACGTGCACAAGAACTGAGCGGCATTCGCACCAAGCGCGAGGTGATCCACAAAGCCCTGGTTACCTTCGTGCGCCTTCAAGAACAGGCAAATGTAAAAAAACTGCGCGGAAAATTGCGCTGGGAGGGTGATCTGGATGAGATGAGACAGGGCCGTCATGCTGATCGTTGACACCACCGTCTGGATCGATTATTTCAACGGACAAGTCAACCCGGAAACGGATTACCTGGAGCAGGCCGTATCGCGGGAACTGATTTTGATGGGTGATCTGATACTGACGGAAACCCTGCAAGGCTTTCGTGAGGAGCGGGATTTTCAAACTGCGTTGCAAGCCTTCTCTACATTTGCACAAGTTAACATGCTGGATACCCAGCTGGCCATCCAGAGCGCCAGGAATTACCGGGTGCTGAGGAAAAGCGGCCATACCGTCCGTAAAACCATCGATTGTCTGATCGCTACATTCTGCATTGAGAATGGACACAGCCTGCTGCACCGCGATCGAGATTTTGACAGTTTTGAGAAATACCTGGGGTTGCAGGTTGTTCACGCATAAACGGCTGACGAGGTGGGGTGAACCCGCCGAAATAGAAATAACTATTCTCTACTTTGTAAACACTCTGCACCCCAAATCCTGAGGGGAGAACGCATATAAGGGATTGAGGAAAAGACGAAGCGCCCATTAATTTATTGAGATGGCCTGAGCAATCCACAGAAATACTTGCATTTTTTCATTTCATATAGGATAATAGACATAAATTGTCTATTATCCTATATGAAATCACCACTTCTTTCCTCACTCGATTCTCTTCCATACTTCACCATTGAAGCGGTTAAGCAGCTTCTTGGCGATGAACCCATGGCTGCCGGAACAATTCGAACCGCTCTGTATCGCTGGATAAAAGCCGGGCACATCCTGCGTTTGAAAAAAGGCGTCTATATGACCCAGCGCTTTTTTGAACACCATCGTGCCGATGCTGATTTTGCGCCGATGGTCAGCGCGATTTTGATCCCCCAGTCGTACTTGTCTTTAGAATATATTTTGCAGCAAAACGCTATTCTCACCGAAATAACGTATCCGGTATCCGCAGTTACCCGCAAACAAACCCGCGTATTTGAAAACGACCTGGGTACTTTCAGCTATCGTAGCATTAAGGCAGTTCTATATCAGGGATTTACAATCTCTGAGTTCATGGGTATTCCATTTGCCCAAGCCACGGTGGCAAAGGCCCTTTTTGATTTCCTTTATTTTCGGCCCTGGCCCAGAAGCGACCTGTCAGCTACTGTTAGCCTGGCGGAAGACCTGCGCCTTAACCTGGAAGATTTTTCAGAAAACGACCTGTTTGAGTTCGCAACCTTCGTTGAAATCAGTAAAAGCAAAAAGATGGACCAGATTTTGAAAAGCCTGAGGAAAACAGTATGGCGACATTAATTCAGTTGATGCAGAGCATCCTGTCTCAAAAAGACCCATTGTTACCCAATGAAACTAAGCGGGTCATTCTTAAAGAATTTTTGCAGGCTTACACCCTCGATTTTCTTTACAACCACCCGCTCTACCGCAAACTCAATTTTTATGGCGGCACTTGCCTGCATGTAATTTACGAACTAAACCGGCTATCTGAGGATATCGACCTGGATAATAGCAACGGGATTGATTTGAGCAATCTTGAAACCGATCTGCTGACTTTCTACCGCTCCAACATCGGATATGCCGACGCAACCGCCAAAACCCAAATCGGGGAATGGGGCGTCCGGCGAACTACCTTAAAATTCCCCATTCTCTATGCTTTAGGTTTGAGCTCGCACACGAATGAGCCACTGCATTTGAAAGTTGAAGTCAGCCAACATAAGCAAGTTTCCGTCATCCGAAAAACGCCGCTACTCCTTTTTGGCAGAAGTTTTGTGGCCGCGCATTTTTCGTTGGAGACGATGATGGCCGGAAAAATGTTGGCTTGCCTGGAACGCAACTTCCAGAAGGGTGAAGGAGCAACGGTCAAAGGCCGCGATTTTTATGATTTGCTCTGGTTCATGCAGCAGAAAATTCAGCCTTTGGAGGAAAAGCTGGCCAGGGACGGCCGCCAGTCCTACACCGTCCAATCCGCGATGGGATTACTGGGCGAGAAAATAGAAGGACTCAGAATCTCCGACCTGTCCGAAGATTTGCTGCCCCTATTTGAACAGCGCTCTTTCATTGAAGCCTGGCTGGAAGGGTTTAAGGAGAATTTTAAGTTGTATGTGAACTATTATTCATAATTCTCACAATTGAAAGAAATTACTTTTGTTTCAAAAATGAACATAAATACTCTACCCATTAATGGTTGAAGTAACCCAACTCCTCCAGGCGGCGCAGGGCTTCATCGATTTCCACCTGAGTAAACAACGGCTGAAATCGCTCTTGCATAACCACCGCTTCCATGGATTCATGCAATAGGTTTAACTCCCGGAGTTTATGCAACGCGGTCTGAGGTTCATGAACTGCCAGCAGGCGTTTTGCGGGTTGCACACCACCGCGGAGCGACCAATTCGGATGCATTTGTACGACTACTGGATGATAAGCTGAGCGATCTGCTCAAAAACTGGCGCAAAGCCTTGCAAACCAACTTATCCAGTGAAACCGCTCAGCACAGTCTGGAGGCGATGTCGCCTGCCGAGCGCAAACCAATTGAGGAATTCTTGAAACAGAAGGATGAAGCAGGGAATTTGCCGACTAATTTTGTGCCGGCTGCCATTCAAGCCTTACGGGGAATCCAGGCGGTTACCGTTCCTGTTGATTCACTACTGCAAGCGCTTAAAACAGGGGGACTGCCCTGTACACGCGAAGAGTTACAAAACCGCTTCAAACAATTTCTGGATCAACAAATGCGTGGACATGATACTGGCAATACACGCTTGACATTGGATCAATAATTCATGTCGGATTTAATGCATTACGCCTTCATTGATGAATCGGGTACAGTCGGAGTTCCGGGGGGTACTCATTTTCTGGTTGTCGCACTCCTGAGTGCAGAACAACCCCGAAATATCGAAATGCCCATTCGAAGGGCACTGAAGAAATATGGTCCAAGTTTGAAGCGGGGAGAGATCAAAGCGACCAACTTCGAGGAAAAAGCAATTGCCCGCTTGCTGGCAGAGATTGTAAAAGAGGATGTAGCCATTTTTGCAACCATTGTAGATCAAAGCCTGATTGTAAAGCCGCCGATCGAAATGGAAGATATATACCGACGTGCCGTTTCAAAAACAGTATTTAAGCTGGTTGAGCGTTGTCCACGAGTGAATATTTGTCTGGATCGCCGCTACACAAACGAGCGCCATCGATTTGAACTCGAGTCTCAGATCCGGGAATCAATCCAGAACTTACCACAAAAAGTGGTTTTAATTCGGCAGGAGAATTCAACCAACCGAAAAGAATTACAAGCAGTCGATGCCGTTGCATGGGCTTTTTTTCAAAAATATGAACGTGGCAATACCAGTTTTTATGAATTAATTTCTTCTAAAATCATTGCTGAGGAACTGATCCAGAAAAGGGATTGGTCACCGTGACCATTAAAGAAAAATCCCCCACAATGGGGGATCGCACAAGCGGCTCACCCTGGGCCTTGATTTCAATATTTCCCGCCGCATTTCAGCGAAGGCTAGGACACTCTACGAGTGACCAGGGTCACCAGGCTTTACGATACCGCTCTGATAATATTATATAACGTTTTATGAAAAAGTTCAAACCCCAATTTCACAGAAATGGTTTGTGTTGAAGGAGATTACCCCATGTTATCACTCAATTGGGAAGAAATAAAAAATATTGCAAACCGAAAAGCAACTCTGCTGACCAAAACAGGTGTGCCTTTTCAGATCATCGCAGTGCCCAAAGAGACGTTGACGGTACGTGTTCGTTCTGGTGAGGGACATTCCATCAGATGGAAAAATCTGGAGAAAGCAGCGCAGAATATCCGCGCCGGAGTGTCCTTAAACGGGCCAAAGGATTACCGCAACCTGATTGCCGATGATCGTCCTACTTATGTTTGAGCCATTTTGCGAGAGCTTGGACTCCTTGAGAAATAACCATGCTTCCTAAGAAAACAAATAGGTGAAAAGATGACCGAACAACAATCTGAACTGATTCCGCCAACTAAAAACGAGCCTTCTCCTGAAGAACAGGAGATGCGGCAAGCATATCAGAGTCGCCTGGCAGAGTACCTTAAAAATCCGGACTTTCGTGCTATTGAGGGCTTTCCCATTGGTGAGGATGAGGATATTCTGGCGCTTTCGGACCCGCCCTATTACACTGCCTGCCCCAACCCCTTCTTGCCGGAGATTATTGAAGAATGGCAGCAGGAACGCGAAGATATCCGTAATAATTTAGGACTTAAAGAAGACAGCTACCAGCGCGAACCCTTTGCTGCGGACGTATCCGAAGGCAAAAACCACCCCATTTATAACGCTCATTCTTACCACACCAAGGTGCCGCATAAAGCCATTATGCGCTACATATTGCACTATACCGACCCCGGCGATATTGTTTTCGACGGGTTTTGCGGCACGGGCATGACCGGCGTGGCGGCCCAATTGTGTGGTGACAAAAAAGCCGTGGAAGAACTGGGCTACCGCGTGGATGCAAAA
>JBBQNI010000103.1:0-4742 GCA_038329785.1 Anaerolineales bacterium
CAGGTTGAAACCCAAAACGGTAATCATGATGGCGATGCCAGGGAAGAATACTAAATGTGGGGCATTAAAAATGCTGTTGCGTTCCTCGCCCAGCATGAGACCCCACTCAGGTGTTGGGGGTTCGGCTCCCAGACCCAGAAAGGATAATGCGGCCGCATCCAAAATGGCGCTGGCAATCCCCAACGTTCCACGAACAATCAACGGCGTCAGTGCGTTGGGAAGAATGCGATTGAAGAGGATACAAAACAACCCGTTGGGGTAGTTCTGTCAGAAAGAAATCCAAATTATGATAACCCACATTCCTCACCCATTAAGACCATTAAAATCAGGAATTATCGGTAAGCATTGACCATTTGGATCCAGAAACGCTTGGGAGTCGAGTCCCAAAGCAGCAAGAAAGGTAGATAGTCTTTTATTTGGTTCTTTTAAGAAATATCTCTGTTCTTTGAGCAGCATTACCTGAATTCCATAGAACCTGACTTGCTCATCCTAGTGTCCTGAAAATAATTTATTTGTCACTTCTATTACCTTTTCAGGTATCTCGGGTTCAGCCAATATCTCTTTATCATTAATTAGAATAATCCCAGAACGGACAGGGCGAAGCAATTTGACAAAATGTTTGATGCTGATTTTGGTTTTGTATTCAATACTCCTGCTAACTGCTAATGCAGCCAGGATAATCGTAAGATGTGCTTCGATGGCATCTCGATTTTGGTGAAATATAGGTCTGGCTTTTAGATCGGATTTAGCCATTCGAAAAGTGGCCTCAACCTGGAAAAGCTGGTGATAGTGGGCAATTACTTCTTCATCTGAAATGTCCAAGTTTGTGACATATCCTTTTATACCTGCGAGAGATTTTGCTTTTTCGATTTGTTTTTGATCAAGCTCCTTGCTTTTGGTTTTCATACTTAAGAATCTCGTTCTATGAGCAGGAATTTGTCCACTCAAGACTTTTTTCGCCTTGGTTATCTGTTTGTCAATGTTGCGTAGATCCAGAGCTGCTCGTTTCGCTCGATATTGGTAGATAATGCGATAACCTTCTTGACGACTAACCACAATTTGTTGATCGCTGAGTTCTTCGGTCTTCTGAAATTCCGCGATGTCATAGGGCACCTTTCCTAATCGAGATCCGACAATATAGGTATAACCAGCCTCGGTAAGGGCACTCAAATTTGATGAACTGAGCATGGCTGCATCAGCCACTATGGTGACTTCTTTTAGACCATTTTGCCCGAGAAAAGCCGTGATGACCGGTAAAATGGTCTTGGTTTCTGCTTTATTGCCCTCAAAGCTCTGTAATCCTAAGGGAAAGCCATTTTTATCCACCAACAGACCCAGAATAATCTGCGGTTCTAAACGACGCTCTTTACTCCATCCTGGCCTTCGAAAATCATCCTCTTTCTGGATTTCAAAGTGCAAAGTAGTGACATCATATAATACCAAGGTGAGTTCAGGTTTTCTTGCATGCTCAAAACAAGCTGCACTAATGATCTTGCGATTGTCCAGTTTCACTGCTTTCACCAAGCAGCGATAAAGCTTATTGCGGTCAAAGGGAACGATACCCAGGTCTTCCATTACTCGCAAGCTATCTAACTTGGATGTTGGTTCCACAATCCTGGTTAGACAGAGCGCTTCAAAAACTTCGTCATCCAAACCAGTAAATCCCAGTTTCTTGTATTCTTCCTGGAGAGTGCTCCATAATAATCCTGAGAATGTGCGTTTAAGAGCGAGCTTCAAAGGTAGTTGTGCTTCAGTAAATAATGGCAACTGGTTTTCTTGTAGTCGATTGCGAGCCAATCCAACCAGTATCTTCAGATCTTCTGAGCTGTGGGCACTTCCAATGTGAATAAGCTTAATTATTTGCCCTTTTTGCTTGTAAGCAATCTGTACTGCTGTTGCTCCACTAGAAGTTTTGACTTTGCGGATGAACGCCATGCATACAATTGTAGCTGATTCTTCCAGCCCCCTAGTGTCCCGAAAAACGACTTTTCACGCTCAAAAATGACGTTTTATTAGTAAAGTGAGCAAGTCAGGAGGTTACGAGCCGGAGTCCTGATCTCGCGATAATTCCAAGTAGGGTTCTGAACCTTAGCCAAACCAGAGGCAGTTGCGATAGTTACAATGATTTGGATTTGAATGGTTGCTTATAGAAACCCCATTTGAAATTCTTTTTTTCGACAAATAAATATTCCTATATCTCACAATATATCAATTTGGATAGGTTTTCGGATTATAACCCACATTCCTCACCCTTTAAGACCATTAGAATTAGGAATTATCGGTATGCATTGACCATTTGGATCTAGAAACGCTTGGGAGTCGAGTCCCAAAGTAGCAAGAAAGGTCGATAGTCTTTTATTTGGTTCTTTTAAGAAATATCTCTGATCTTTGAGCAGCATTACCTGAATTCCATAGAATACCTTGGTCAACATATACGAAGTCGGTTTGCTGGTGGGTTTGTTATCCCATCCAAGAACTTTAGTTTGAGTTTGCCCCAAATAAAGCCGCATCGAGCGCTCTATGATTCGCCACACCATCAGTGCAATAATCAGGATCATTCCAAGGGCATCAATGCGCGAGGGGGTTTTTAGAAATAGATCATTCACGACCAATGGATCTTTCAAAAAGGCAAAATCACTCTCAATGCCGTATTGCCCCTTGTAGGTGCGAAGCACACCGGCACTATCCAGAGACGTATCGCCTGAAGCAGGAACATTTGTGATCATAACAAAACACCCCGCCAGATCACGTTCACGCTGGATTCCTTCCGTTTCCTCAATCAACTGCCAGGAGAGCTGGTAACGGGTAACCGTAGCAGGATTATTCCTCAGGGGACGTCCCCTTTGCCGTACCTCCACTGGCTCAATCGTGACAGCAACCCGATGTAATGAATCAGAGAGCTTTTCTGCTGCATGCGAGGCTTTCTGGGCATCCGCTTCACAAAAATATACTTTCTGCAGGTGTTTCAGTGTCTTTGCAATCGTGTCCGATGAACAGGCAATCCGTTTCTCTAGCTTTTTCTGCCTTCGGATATCATGGGAGCTGGAGTGGACCACCACTGCCCGGTACGGTACATCATACAAAACTACCGTTGTTTCATGCACCTTGTACTCCGCATCGGGGCGTGATTTCACCGCTGGATGTTCCGTCAAGGAACCGAGGGTCACCCAGTTCCCTGCATCCACTGCTGCAGCAATGGCGTTCTTACAGGCATCATAAGTACCAGGCAGTCGTGTAATAAAGCGGTTGGATCCAAGCGCCTTCAAGTTTGGCCCTGTTACCATAGCTGAATCAGCTACATAAACAAAAGCCCCGGGACCCAGCCCATGCTTGGCCATAATGGAACTGATGCGAGTGAGCATTTCATGATTCGACTCTTTATCTGAAGAGTTCCCATCCAGGCTTCTTCCAAAAATGGGTACGCCTCGATCCACACATATCAGTTCGGTCATGAACTGTTTCAGTTGGGGTTGATGGTCCTTGCTGTGGCCATAGGTAATGATCGGCCCTTCAGGCGGCTCTTCGTTCTCACACTCCCGATACTCTCCCCAGACACTAGTGGAGGTCGTGTCATAACTGGCAGTACCAAGATTCAACTGGAATATCGATGCTGCACGAAACCCAAGCTCTGTAACGATTTTCGATGTTCCACATTCAAACATCGCATCGAGTGAGCGAGCCAGATTCGTATCATTGAAAGCATGAGCATCCACCGTTTCTCCCAGCAGAAGTTGAATGTCCTGCTGCTCTAGAAAGTGCTCAACATGATATAAGGGATTCCTTCCTGATAGTACATCCAATACCATAGCCTGTACTACCAGCCCGGGTTTTAGCTCCATTTGGGAGGAAATCATACTGTTCACCAATTCTACCAATCCCAGTCGGCGACAATAAGCCGCAGCAATGGGTAGAAATCCATGGGTGTAGATAGTCGCCTCTTGCAGACCTTCCAGATCGGCAGGGAGTGAATCACGAATCTGCATAAGCTTTCTCCTTGATGAGTGCCAGATTGATCCGGGTAATTTCTTCTACGATCTCCTGCAGTCGATGATATTGCTCAATGCCATCCTGGGCAGCAGGAACCTGTGCATTAGACACATATTTCTGTCGCTGTCGACCCTTTTCATGAATGACGAGGCAATATCGGGGGCCATGTCGTTTGCCGCTGTGGCATGAACAATTCGGGCGTGAGCAAATTACAAATCGCTCAAACAATGAACCGTGGATCAGGTGAGACAGGGTGCTCAATTCCTCCAGCAGGGAAGTTCGCTGAGCTAATAATTGATTTATTTGAGGGCTTGACATAATCATATTATATCATGTATTGTATATGATATACTACTAGGTAAAAAAACTCATTGTGGGATTGATAAATATGGAATTTTTGCCTTTTTGGGGTGAGAAATGGGGGTTGATTTATCACAGGGCTGGCTGCCATCCGCCAGGGGCTTGTTCCTCCTGCCCCTTCTTGTGCATACCACTTCGGAACGCCTAGTTTTACCAGTTCTTTGTAACGGGTCGTTCCTCTTTTCCATCGTTTCCAGATCATCTGTCTCAGCCTTCGTCTTATCCATCCGTCAAGTCTTTCGTAAACGCTCGGTGTTTTCGCCAGCCGATAGTACCCTATCCATCCTACAATGTAGCGATTGATTTCCTGGATAATATCTTCTACCTTTCCACTTCGTGTTCTTCTGGTCAATTGGCGTAGCTTTTCTCGAAATCTTTCTAAACTCCGCCTTGCC
>JBBQNI010000104.1:0-4529 GCA_038329785.1 Anaerolineales bacterium
CCCGAATGAAATTACTTACCTCGACGCCAAGGTTAAAATATTCATTATTGAAATCAGGTTCGCCTAATTTAAGATAATAAACAGGTTTTTGCATTTTCTCCTTTTCTATCCTGCCACCGGCAAATACAAATACTTCTGGAACCCAATAAACAGCTCCCGGATTTTCTCGACATTGCCCAGTACTCCGATCGCGTCCGGCAAGGTGAAGTATTTCAAAGTCAGCAGATCAGGTAATTTGTTCATGGCCAGCTCTTCAAAGCCGGTATCAATGTACTGGGTCAGCACAAACTCCAGGAATTCTTTCTCGTGCGGATTGAGTGCATTGAAGATTTTTGATTGGGCGTGCGCCACACGTTGCTCTCGCGGAATCGGCTGGATGGCGAATGCGATGTATTCCAGCACGTCAAACAGGTCACTGTTTTCGGCATCAATCAGCCTCTGGCACAGGGCCAGGTCGTCGCTGTTGTAGCCGGCGTTGGCAAGCGTCTCGAGGAAGGCCTGGCGTGTATTCGGGTTGGACCAGATATTACGCAGTTCGGCTTCATCTTTGAAATACTCCGGCAGCGCACCAAACAAGTTGCGCAGAAACTCTTCTGCAGAGATCGGGCGACCATCCGCACTATAAAACATGGTGCCAATCATATGCTGCAGCAGCCGTTCTTTGCCGTCCGTCAGCCGGACGCGCAACATGGGAGGGGCGGCAGGTTGGGAATCGCCTGGGGTTGTATATTCACCCTCATCATCACTTTCACCAATTGTTTGGGATCCTGTTTTGATCTCCGGCTCTTCAGGTGGTTCTGGCTCACCGTCCCATTCGGGGTCGTTGAAATGATGGTAGGCGTTGACGTAATCGTAGATGGTGAAGTATTCCTTGCCCTCGAACAGCCTTGTACCGCGCCCGATAATCTGCTTGAACTCAATCATCGAATTGATCGGACGTAAAAGCACGATGTTGCGGATATTGCGGGCATCCACACCGGTGGAAAGCTTTTGCGAGGTGGTCAGGATGGTGGGGATGGTCTTCTCATTATCTTGAAAGACGCGCAGGTATTGTTCGCCGAGTTCACCATCATTGGCAGTCACGCGCACGCAGTAATGCGGGTCTTTGACCTCGTTCAGCTGGTTGATCAGGTCGCGCACCGCCAGGGCATGATCCTGAGTGGCACAAAAGACAATCGCCTTTTCGCGCTGGTTGGTTTCTTTCAGGTAAATGCTGACGCGCTTCTTCTCGCGCGCTTTGATCTCGATGATGCGGTTGAAATCCGCTTCTTTGTAAATTTTGCCATCCTCGACCTGCCCTTCGATGACGGTATCATCGGAGGTGTAGACATACTCATCAATGGTGGTCTGGATGCGTTTGACCCGGAAGGGGGTCAGGAAGCCGTCGTTGATGCCCTCTTTAAGCGAATAAATATAGACCGGGTCACCAAAGTATTTATAGGTATCGATGTTAGTATCGCGGCGTGGGGTGGCAGTCAAACCCAGCTGGACGGCCGGTTGGAAATACTCCATGATGGCGCGCCAGTTAGATTCGTCATTGGCACCACCGCGGTGGCACTCATCAATGACGATAAAATCAAAAAAGTCCCTGGGATAATCGCCGAAATAAGGCTCACCCTGCGGCCCGCTCATGAATGTTTGGAAGATGGTGAAGAAGATGCTGCCGTTGGTGGGCACACGGCCATGGCTACGGATCTCATCCGGGCGGATGCGTACCAGTGCGTCGGGCGGAAAGGCGGAGAAGGCGTTGAAAGCCTGGTTAGCCAGAATGTTGCGATCGGCCAGGAAGAGAATACGCGGACGGCGCGAGCCGTCACGGGCCAGGTTCCAGCGTGTGTAGAACAGCTTCCAGGCGATTTGAAAAGCGATGAAGGTCTTGCCGGTGCCGGTTGCCAGCGTCAACAGGATGCGTTGTTTGCCTTCGGCAATGGCTTCCATGGCGCGCTGGATTGCAATTTCCTGGTAGTAGCGCACTTCTTTGGTGCCGCCGACGTTCTCGAATGGCACCTGGCTGAAGAGTTCGCGCCAGTGATTTTGTTCGGTGAAGGTCTCGTTCCAGAGCGCATCCGGTGAGGGAAAGGCAGCCACTTCCTTTTCTTCACCGCTTTGCATATTGATTTGGTAAATAGCCTTGCCATTGGCTGCAAAAGTATGGGTGAGTTGCATTTTAAGGGCATAGTTTTTGGCTTGTGCCACGCCTACACCGACCGGCAGATCGTCTGACTTGGCTTCGACCAGCGCCAGCTTCTGGCCTTTGTACTCCAGAATGTAATCGGCGATGAGCGGTTTCTCGCGGCCTTTGCCGACCAGAATACGCCCGGCGGTAATGCGTACCTCGCGCAAAATTCGGCTGCCAGGCACAATGCCCCACCCGGCTTCCCGTAGCTGCGGATCTATGTATTCGGCTCTTGTATCGGCTTCATTCATGTCTTCCCCTTATAACTTAAGGCATTCTATATTGTAGCGAATATTTCCAATATTTTCATCCTGGAACTTCAGTCATAAAATCATTCACTTTTTTTAAGTAATTCGCGTTGATCTTTCTCTGGCAGTTGTTTGAAATTCGCTTCTGTTGAAACCCGGGTCCCGGATCTGCTTTCCAATTCTCGGCGTGCATTTCCTGCAACAGTGCCGCCTTCATTTGCAGCTTGTTTGTTTTCATAAAAACCCTGTGCATCCTCGTATCCAACTCTGGTAAACCATCTTTTAAAAGGTTCGGCTTTTGAACCGGGAACAGATTGTATAATACGCAGTAATCCTTCGGAATTGGCAGCCTGGATTTTTCGACGTTTTCCATCTGCTGCGGTCATTTCAACCGGGGTACAAAGTGTACCCCAGTTGCTATTTAGTTCAGGATCACGGTGGCGCATTTTCTTGATATATTGTTTGATATCGGCGCTATCTGTCAGAATTTCCAAAACATCCTGGACAGAAAAGTACCATTTTTGCTCGCTGTCGTTCCAGACACGGCGGACTTTTTTTGATTCAAAAAGAATGATATTGTTCATAGGTTAAACCTGTGTGACTTCATTATTTTAGGGATTCACAATTCACCAGAAAAAGCTTTCTGGAGGATAGATTGCTTGAGTTCCGCCAGTGCGGAGAGTTTTTGCTGGTAATTTGCTTCGAGATTTTGAGTTTCAAATAATAAGGAGTCTAGAGTATCGGCAATTTCTTGCTGTTCACTAATTTTTTTAGGAAATAAGATCT
Source organism: Anaerolineales bacterium (assembly GCA_038329785.1). Classification (GTDB taxonomy): domain Bacteria; phylum Chloroflexota; class Anaerolineae; order Anaerolineales; family Anaerolineaceae; genus UBA6170. The sequence goes on from JBBQNI010000104.1 coordinate 3,211, forward strand.
TAAATTTTCCAATTATTTCTTTTGTGAGTGCTTCTCTGGTAGACCCACCTTTTTTGGCAATTAATAGAAGTTTTGATTTATTGGTATTTGAAATCAATAAATAATGTAGGAATCGAAAATCAATTTCAGTTTTAATTGGACGAATTATTGAGACGTGTTGATTTACACGGGCAGGCAACACATCGTCTGGAGCAATGCAACACCTTAGGATTGAGGCGCCTGTAATATTAAGTAAAACATCATTTTTTTCAATTATTACGTTTTTAAGCTTAGTTGCTTGTTCCTGATTAATAAATGCTAAATTGTTTTTTCGAAAACCTTCATCATAGACATTCATACTTCGTATCAATGAAATACCATTTGATAAATACGTGTCTTTTCCACCAAGAGGTGTTGCGCCACTTCCAATTTTCGAAGTGATGCTTTCAAGGTTAGAAGGTTCCCAGATATTATTAGAATTTGTGAAAACGGATTCTAGGTAAGCTTGAAATAGTTCCTTTGCATTCTGCAAATTCTTTTTTGTATTGGCGATAGCCTGGTCGATGGTGGCGAAGGACTGGTCGAGGATGTCGACGATGCGCTGTTGTTCCTCGAGTCGGGGGAGGGGAATTAATATTTTACCTAATTTACTTCTACTGATCCGTTTCCGGGTGGTCCCGCTACTTTCTTTATTTATTTCATTTAGATATTTTTGAGATTGCGTGTAATATATAAAAAATTTTGGTTCTAATTTGCTTGGCGCAAATCTAACTATTGTGCAATCGACGGCAGTAATCATTCTAAAATTTATATCTGGAATTAAGCACGATCTCCCAATAGGATCAGGAAGTCGTGAAATAAGCACGTCACCTGGAAATATCTCTGTACACTTGAGTCTTTTAAAAGTTTCTTCCGATACATAACGTGAGTGCTTAGGCTTATCTTTGTAATTTCCGAAACCAATATTACCTGTTTGGATTAATCTAAAGCCTTGTGGAGATTGGTCTTTGCTCTCTATCCAATTACCATCTTGAAATATTGTGCATTGTTCTTGCAAACTTACCTGTTTCCATTCCATTAATAAATTAATCCTTTGAGAAAGCCGAGAATCTCTTGGGTTTCCCCATCTAACTCATAGATTTCACTTAATATTTCTTGTGGGTTCCGAAAACTCTCCGCGTAATTCTTGTTTGGGTTTTTGGCTGAAAGGTCAAATGTGTCTGCATCGATTTCTTTCCTGTCTAAAGTCCACGAATTATCCGAATTTGCTTTGGTTTTCTGCAGTTCTATAAATTCTGCCAGATCGGCTTCTTTCAAAGGATTGGTCTTGCCTAAATTCC
>JBBQNI010000105.1:0-4473 GCA_038329785.1 Anaerolineales bacterium
GATTGCTTCGCCTAACATGTAGTTTTTGCCTTCCTTAGTTGATTAGTCGCCTGGTAAATTAGTCGCTCTGTTACTTGGTTGATTCGTCGATTGGTCACTTATTATCTGGTTCCTCGTTACTTTGTTCTCTGGTGATTTAACTACCTAATTCATTAATTATCTAATCACCTATTCACCTAGGTACCTAATCACCTAACGAACTAATGAACTAATGAACTAATGAACTAACCAACAAATCAACCAACTATCTACTACCCATACCCATTATATCCATTTTTTGGTGAATTCTCATCTCTCAGGTGGTGGCAGAATCACCCGATTCGGCCTGGTATTTATCACGGTTAGCTAGGCGAGCATTCTTGCCGCTGGAGGTCTTGACCATCCAACCGGCTGCAACCAGGTAAACATTGCGCAGCGCTACCGCCGAACCGCGTGTGATCACCTTTCGGATATCATCGGCTATGCGCAGTCTCTCGGCCGGGTCTACCACATTCACTTCCGCCACAATAACAACATCCTCGGTACCCTTGTGCTCGTCGAAAACGCCAAACGCGCTCACCCGCCCGGGGTGGACCCCTTCCACCTCCATCGCCAGTATTTCAAGATCCTGAGGATAAATATTTTTACCACCCACAATAATCAGATCCTTCTTGCGACCAGTGATAAACAGCTCACCCCCAGCCAAATAGCCAAAGTCACCGGTCAGGTACCAATCATCCGCCAGCATCACCGCATCAGTCGCATCCGGCCGGTGATAATAACCGCTCAGCATGCAGTTGGAATGCACAGCCACCTCGCCAATCGATCTTTCCGGCAGACTCTCGCTTTTGGGATTGAGGATGCGGATTTCGACATTCGGGATGGCCGGGCCGCACGAGACCATGCGCACACTGGCAGCACCGGCTCGCGCCGGCAACGCCAGGTTTTGAGTCTGCAATGCATCCCTATCAACCTGATCTACCCGCAGCGCTTTTCCCGGCCTGGTTTGCGTAACAGCAAAGACATTCTCAGCCATCGCATAGCTGACTCCCAGTGCCAGCGGGTTGAGGCCATATGGGGCGAATTTTTCAACGAAAACCTGGTGACCATCGGCCCGCACCGGTTCGGAACAGTTGATCACCACACGCCAGGAAGAGAGATCCAGCCCGCTCAGCTGGCGGTCACGGGTTTTCTGGGCGCAGAAATAATAGGCAAAGTTGGGCAGCCAGGTCAGGGTTCCTTGATAGGTCGAGACCGCCTGCATCAGTCGCTGTGGGCTGCGCACCCAATCAAAGGGCGACATCAGCACCAGGTGATTTCCGGTCAGAATCGGCATCAAAAAGCCGGCGATCAAGCCCATATCGTGATAGAGCGGCAGCCAGCTGACGATGACATCCTGCCTGGTCTGGGCGATGGCCGCCCGCAGATTGGCAAGCTGGTTGAAGACCGCCTGGTGCGAGAGCGCTACGCCTTTTTGCAGCCCGGTCGTTCCGGAGGAATGCTGTAACAGCACGATCTCCTCGGCGGAGCGGCTAAAACCGCCCAGCTGGTCAAAATCCGGTTGAGCAGGCGGAAGTGACTCGCTGGAGAGGATCACCCGCCGGACAGAGTCTTGCGGGGAGAGCGCCGGTTGAATTTCGACCTCGAATGCCGGGTAAGTGACGATTGCAGCAGGCTGTGTCACCTGAATCAGGGCAGCCAGGTCAGCCCGGTATCGGTCCGGGAGCAGTTTCTCTGTCAGGAAGGGCATAATGGCCGGGATAGCGCCGTGCAGCACCGCTCCCCAGAAGGCAAACACCAGGTCAATGCCATGTTCGAGGATCAGGATAACCACTTCACCGGGTTGGATGCCTTCACGTCGATAGGTGGCAGCATAACCGGCCGCACCTTCGATCAAATGGCGGTAGGTCAGGTGCAGGTCTTCCTGCCCAGCGTGCTGCAAGGTCAGGATGCGAAAGTCAGGCTGCCCGTCGTAAGCCTGCTGCAGTCGGTCCGGGAAAGTTGTCATAAGTTGATTTACTGGCGCGACTGGATCAGCGCGGCCAGTTCGGTCAGGGTATCGAAAGTATCGGCATTCAACTCGGTATCATCGATCTGGACGCCGTAATTATCTTCGATCATCAACGAGAGATCCACCAGGCTGAATGAGTCGATCAGGCCGGATGAGATCAGTTTTTCGTCGGCAGCGATTAACCGCTTGGGTTGTTTCAGAATTTCACTGGCAATACGGTTGGATAAGGCAGAGATTAAATCTGTGGTCATAATACCTCCATTTTCAGTCCAAGCAATTATTGTACCTTAAGTGAAGGAAAGGAATGGGTAAATATTAGTGAGCTCAGACAGAAGAGTAAAGTGTAATGAGTTTGGAGTAATGCGATCGGAGGTAATTTCTAGATCGTCCTTTATTAAATTGCTGCGGCGGTGAGGGGTTTTCAAGCTGTTTTCTCCTAGGAAGTGGACCCGAGAGTCAAAAGGCGTAAAAATCCTCAGGAGGGAAAGAGAGAATTTCACGCGGTGTTCTTTTGATAACTTTTACTCGAACCAATCCCTCCCGAGGATTCGATCCTGAGAGCTGGAAGTCACAAAAGCCCTCGGGAGGGTTGGGCATACAAACCTCTGTCTAATTTCTCCACTCCGCGATCTGCTTTGCACTCCGAAAGAATTGAGGTGCAGTGAGATCGTCTCTTCACCGTCTTCCGAAGCAACCCCCGAACGCAGGAGGAAAAATCATTTTTCATCCACCAGTTCCAATAACTCCCCCAATTGCAGCTTGATCTCGCCAAATTCAAGACCCTGCTCGAGGCAATAATCCTTTACTACGACCAGCGGATTGGGCATGGATGCGCCAATGACACCTTCAATCCCTTCTTGCGTGAGACCCCAATCAAGTAGATCTCGAAAGGTCGTCTTGCCTTTGATGGTCGTATCCGTGTCAGACTCATGCTCAACTTCATCAGCCGGAACAGCAACAACTGCCGTACTGACCACGGTATCATTCGCTGCTGATTTATTATCCAGCTCCACTTTATGAGCCTGCAAGTAAGCGATCTGCTGTGGATTCAGACGCGCCTTAACACTGAGAATATCAACAGCACTGGCGAGCAGGTATTCCTCAGAAGTCTCAAACGGCAGACCCAGGTAATAGGCGACAAACAGACGCACCGATCCAGTTCCAATCTCCTGACCAGCAGCGGCGGACTCTGCATAAATACTTTCAAGCACATTGATGCGGGTTGTCTCCAGGTCAGTTGCTTCCGGCAGGAAGGCCTGTTGCAAATCGTCTAGTGGGATCTCAAACAAACTGCTGATTTCTCCAAAAGTGTATGATCCACGGATATCTGCCGGATCATAGCTGCCCTGATATTCCCCCTGTGGAATCTTGTTCGGCTGCTTGGCAGATTGCGTGGTCCACCAACCCAGCCAGGTGCTTATTGTGATTCCAGCAAATATGAAAGCAATGACAATTAATCCTAAAGGTTTTGAGGTGAGTCGCATCTATTTTCCTCCTGCAGCGAATTCAACCGTGGCGGGCTGAGGACAGATTCCCTCGGATGTACATTCCAGGCAGCTGATACACTGCGGATCACGAACGACACGCACAGCATGTACCGGAATATTCATCGGACAGTCGCGGGTACAGATTTTGCAATCGCGGCATTCACTTTCATTACGCCGGATTTTAAAGACCCGAAAAAGATTGGTGAGACCCAGCAATGCGCCATACGGACATGCATACTTGCACCACGGTCGTTCTATCAACAAAGATGAGAGCAAGGTAATGGACAACACTATGACACCCCCTATTGCTACTTCACTCGTCCAAAAGTTGAAGAGCGCAAAATAGGGGTCAACTACTCCGAAAATCAACTTGCCACTGATGGCCGTCATATAGAGCACCCAGGCTAACACCCCATAGCGCAGATAACGCAGTACTCGGTCTACCCGGTAAGGGATAAAGTGGTTGTGCTTGCGTTTGAATAATTTTCGTCCCAGGTTGGAAACCCACTCCTGGATAGTACCCAAAGGGCAAACCCATCCGCAGAATACCGGACCAAAGAAAATTGCCAGGGAGAAAACAATCATCATCAAGATAAACGAAGAGGCATGAATTTTTTGCACAAAGGTACCGACGGTGAAGAACTGGTACAAACTGACGACTCCGCCAAATGGACAGAGAGCATGCAGCGAGGCAGTGGATAGCCAATCGATGCCCCCGCCAGATTCGGAGAGGGTGTGGTTAATAGAAATCAGAGCAATCAGAACAAAAAAGAAAATTTGAACCAGCAAGCGCGCGGGTAATTTTCGTTTACCTAATATTCTCATAATACCTCTTTAATTAATTTTGTTGGAATAGAAGTTATGATAGCTTCTGGATGTGAATAACTTGTGAAGAATTTGCGCAGATGCGAAGAAGCGGGTAGAGGAAGATTATCCTCCGAGCTCGGATTTGTCACGATCATTTCGCGTGAAAATTCGATCATACCAGTCCCTCCC
>JBBQNI010000106.1:0-4197 GCA_038329785.1 Anaerolineales bacterium
CTGGAACTGGCGGCCGCTGCATCCTGGTCAAGCACGGTAGAGGATATCGCCGAGGAGTTAAGCCGAAATCTGGACTTTATTGAAAGTCGTTGTGCGGATGCTTCGCCCCGTCACCGAAGTCTGCGGGCAGTCTTTAATTATTCCTGGGAAACTCTCAACCAGGCACAGCAGAACGTTTTGACAGCTCTGGCTGTCTTCCAGGGAAGTTTTCGGTTGGCGGATGCAGCAGCTGTTACACAATCACCAGCGGCTGTACTATTGGAACTGCTTGATCGCTCCTTACTGCACAAAGATGAATACGGCAGGTTGGCAATTCCAGAGCCAATCTCCCCGTATGTTCTGGAACTGTTTTCGCAATCACCTGAATCTGCAAGCAGGGTTTACCAGCAGCATGCGGAGTATTACACAGCTCTTTTTGAAAAAAATGCCAGTCAATTGGCAGATAGCCAGATAACGAAAGCCATGCAGGTGTTGGTACCTGAGCTTGGCAATAGTACGCGTGCCTGGTTGTGGGCTATAAATCAAAGGGCAATCCATCTGCTTAGCCGCCTGCTTCAGCCTTTGCACGCTTTGTTGCATACCCGTAGTGAATTTACTCGCTCGATTGATCTATTGGAGATGGTTGTGCCACTCGATATTGCAGGCGTGGAAGCACAACAGCTATTGGCTCGCACGCATATTTGTCTGGGGATGGACTACCTGCGTCTGGGATGGTCTGCCCGCGCTGAAAGAATACTGATCATTGGGCTGCAGAGCGCTCGCGTTTTTAACCTCCAGTCTGATGTGATTGTTGCCCTGGACGCGCTGGCCACCTGCTACCACAAACAGGCCAGGCAGGATGAAGCCCGCCAATTGGCGCAGGAGGTATTGACACTTGCCGAGCAGCACAGTGATTTTTTGGCACAGAAGAATGCTCTTTTCCTACTGGCGGAAATAGAATTTCGCCTCGGTCACCTGGCGGCTGCAGAAACATTAATGAAGGATTGTTTGCTGGCGGCACGCAAGAGCGGCAATCCCCTGGCGCTGATGGCTCCCTTGAATTCTCTGGGCGATTATGCCTGCTATGGTGAAAATTATGAAATTGCATTGGCCAACTTCACTGAATGCCTGAAGATTTCTCGAACTTTTGGCAGCCAACTACACCAGGCTATTCATCTCAACAATATTGGCACAGTGCAGCACATGCGCCAAAACTTCCCGGAAGCACTGGAAAGTTATCAGTCCAGTCTGGCAACCTGCCGAAAAATTGGATATCTGGAAGGCGAAGCGCTGGCATTGGGCAATATCGGTGAAATCAAGGTGCAGCAATCTGCTTTTGGGGAAGCCATTCAGTATTTTGAGAGCGCATTGGACATTGCGCGTCAGATTGAGAACCCGCGCAACATCGCAGTGGCTTTAAATAATCTGGGTGAAACGTATCGCCTGATGAAACGTGCAGATAAAGCCCGCCATTATTTTTCTAAAGGTCTGCAAGTTGCCTGGAAAAGCCGGGTTATATCACAAACGCTCGAAGCATTGACTGGTTTGGGAATGATAATGCTTGAAAATGGGGATGCGGTACTGGCAAGAAAGTGCCTGGAATTGGTCAGCAGCCATCCATCGACGGAACCGGATGATCGAATCCGTGCTCAGCAAGCTCTTGGCGCTGTAGGGCAGGAAACCGGCCCGTCTGCCAGCCTGGAGGAAGTTGTTAAAGCGCTACAGGTGAATGAGGACTGAGCGGGTAGCGGTTGAAGGGATAAGCTCATGGTTCATGGCTGATAGGAAAAAACTGACCGAAGACGCGGGGTAGGAGATGTGTGAATCGAATTAAATTCGTGTAATTTGATTATTCGTGCGAAGCATTCGTGATAAACGACTCATGCACCTTTGCCGACAACAAACTAAAACGAATAGACGCACTTATTCATGAGAGCAATAAATAAGCGGCCACCACAGCCAGTATCACAACCACTCCAACTGCTACCCAGATCTGCAGTTGGATGGGCTTGGCTTCACTGGCCGGGCGTTCCGGCCGGGTAACCAATTCTCGCCGGCAGTAATAGCAAAAAATAGCTTCCTCCGGCAAAGATTTTCCACAATAACGACAGATTTTTTGAGGGGTATCTTCCATATTAAGTATTGTACCTGCTGAATTCTGTTTTACCAGCAGCAGTTTTTCACTTCCTGAGCCACAGATCCCTCACGATGATATTAATCGCGGTAAGGCCATATATAATTAAACCTATTCATAATGATATTTTCCAAGGCCGGTGCCCATGCGAAAAAATAAAAAACTGCTAACGTCCTTCATTGTTTTCGATGCTGTCGTGATTGCGCTCTTGGCGGCATACCTATTTTCCTTTCAGGAGACGCGCAGCCTGGATGATACCAGCCGGACCGGTCTGGCGGGTCAATTTATCCCTTTGGAAGATGGCGTTACTCACTACGAACTGGTCGGTCCGGCGGATGGGCCGCTGGCGGTGTTGGTGCATGGTTTTTCCGTACCTTACTACGTTTGGGACCCAACGGTGGCGGGGTTGACGGCGGCCGGTTTTCAGGTTTTACGCTATGACCTGTTCGGTCGTGGTTATTCCGACCGCCCGGATGTAGACTATAACCTAGATCTATTTGTTCGCCAATTGAGCCAGTTGACAGAAGTGGTCACCCGCAATCGTCCCTTTCACCTGGTGGGTCTTTCCATGGGTGGGCCGATTGTGGCTGCCTATACCAATCGCAATCCCGAGCACATACTCAGCCTCACGTTGATCGCGCCGGAGACTCTGCCGGTGACCCCTAAAACCATCTTTCCGATGAATGTGCCTTTACTGGGTGAGTGGGTGATGAAAGTCTATATGGTGCCGGTTTATCTACCCCAGTCGCAAGGAGCGGATGCCTTCGACCCGCAAGTGCTGCCGGATTGGGAGAATCGCTACCGCCAGCAGTTGGAGTACAAGGGATTCCGACGGGCGTTGCTTTCCACCATCAGGCACCTGCCGGAGATGGATGCATTGGCAGAATACCGTCAATTATCGCAAAGTGATATCCCGGTCTTGTTGATCTGGGGTGAAGAGGACCAGAGCGTTACTTTTGAAGCCATCAGCAAGGCCAGGGAAGTATTACCACAGGCTGAATATCTTCAGCTGACACAGGCCGGCCACCTGCCGCATTTTGAAAAAGCGGAATCGGTTAATTCTGCCCTGGTGCGGTTTTTCAACCATTAAGGGGCAATCTTTAGACCTTAAGCGGCGGTCCTAGCAACTCCATGCCGTGTGCCTGCCATAAAGCCGGATCCTGGGCAGGCATGGCATTTGCGCGAGTGACCTCGCGGAAAAAAGCTTCCATCTTTCCGGCAGGCAGGAAAGCGATCAGAATGCGGCCATGTTCCTGGAGTGGACTGCCACTGAAAGCCCACACATGTGGAACCTGGCGGGGTGCCAGCACGGAATCTCCTGGTTTAAGCAACAGTTTTTGACTGCCTACCTCGAAAAGGAATTCTCCCTGCAGGATATAAAACCATTCATCCTGATTATGATGCAAGTGGCGGGCGGGACCTCCCGCCTCATAAAATTCATTTTCAATAATCAGCAGCCCTTCTTCACCGCCCTGAATTAATTTAAAGGAAATGGTGCTGATACCCAGACTGCGAATCTGGTCTTCGCTATCCTGTCCGGAATGAAGTAGATGGAAGGGTATATTTTGTATTCGATTCTCTTTGGAGTTTTTCAAAAAAGTCCTCTTTTGATACATGTGGATTCGATTGTCGGATTGATGAAACTATTTTCACCAACAAACAAGTAATAGTAGATCATCTGCTGAATGTAGTGCGTGAATTAGACAAAAACAATATTTTGTATAAATACTTTATCTGGAAACTGTGGATGGATGCGGATGTGAAAAGAGCAGATAAGATTGTACAAAGTTTTCACAGAGAGCCTTTGTGTTGTGATATTTGTTACAATGGTTCTAGATTAAGACCAAAAGGTGATAACAATGACAACTCCTCCCATGGTTTCCGGCGGTTTACCGGTTTTAGGTCATGCGGTAGAAATGATGCGCGATCGTGCCTCGCTGTTCAAACGTGGTTTTGACGAAAAGGGTGATATTTTTACGATTAAGCTCGGTCCTCAAAAGGCAGTGGTGGTGACTGGCGCTGAAAACAACAAACTGGTCTACACCCAAACAGACAAAGCTCTCAATATGAACGATGCTTATACT
>JBBQNI010000107.1:0-4192 GCA_038329785.1 Anaerolineales bacterium
ACTCAGACTCTGCAGCGCGTTCAATCTAGTTTATTTCCGGATCTTGAAGTAGCCGGTGTAGTTTTAACCATGTACGACGGCCGCACGCGCCTGGCTGTGGATGTGGTCAACGAAGTACGCCGATTTTTCCCAAAACAGGTCTACCAAACCATCATTCCGCGCAGCGTGCGTCTGGCTGAAGCTCCTTCTTATGGGCTTCCCATTTCGGTATACGCGCCTGAGTCGACCGCAGCTCAAGCATATGCTGCTCTGGCCAAGGAAGTCCTGGCAAAAGATGGTATCTTCATTCCAGAAACCGAAAAGGGAGGTGATTAAATGGCAAAAAGACCCGGCCTTGGCCGTGGATTGGATGCGCTCATTCCACCCGGCAGTACCAGTTTTCAATCTGCAGCAAAAAATAATGTGGTGGATGTTGATGTTAACTTGATCATTCCCAACTCACATCAGCCTAGGAAAGAAATGGACCCAGGCGAACTCGAACACCTCGCAGCATCCATACGAGAGCATGGCATTATCCAACCTTTGATTTTGATGCCCATTTCGTCCGACAACAAGTATGAACTGATCGCCGGTGAGCGCCGCTTGCGAGCAGCTAAAATCGCTGGCCTGAATACTGTGCCAGCCATTATGCGAAAGGCGAATGAGCAAGAAAAATTGGAATTAGCGTTGATTGAAAATATCCAGCGCACCGATTTAGGATCACTGGAAACAGCGGAAGCTTATCGCCAGTTAGCTGATGATTTCAACCTTTCACACGATGAAATCGCTAAGCGAGTCGGGAAGTCACGCGTATCAGTCACTAATACCATCAGGCTTCTCAAGTTGCCGGAAGCTGTTCGAATGGCCCTAGCTCAACACAAGATCAGCGAAGGTCATGCCCGCGCCTTGTTAGGTCTAAACTCGGTTCAAGCCCAGCTCGCTGTGTTGGAAACAGTTTTGAAATTTGAGTACTCAGTCCGCCAAACCGAAGAACTGGTGCGCAAATATGGCGGAGACCGTCCTGCTCGGAAGACCAAGGCAGAACCCCTACCAGAAATCAGCGCGTTGGAAGAACGATTGCGAAGTCAATTGGGAATGCGCGTGAACCTCGACCATCACGGTGAAAAAGGCAGGATTGTCATTCACTACTACTCCAACGAAGAATTAAATCGTTTTATTGATCAAATTTTCCCCGAGTAGGCTATGAACCACATCCTGTATAACGCCAGAGTATACACTTTCGACCCATATCTACCGGTCGTGGAAGCAATTGCGATTCGCAACGATGAAATTGTTGCTCTGGGATCAAATGAAGAAATTCTTAATCTTCCCTTGTCCGAATATGACAAACAAAACTTGGATGGGCAAACTGTTCTGCCCGGGTTGACCGATTCTCATCTCCACCTTCAGCAAACTGCACTTAGCTTAAACGTCGTTGATTGTGAAACAGAAACAAAAGAAGAGTGCCTAGAGCGAATAAGAGCACGGGTGTCCGCTACGCCTGCCGGTGAATGGGTTTTAGGGCATGGTTGGAACCACAACCTTTGGCAAGATAGTTATGGAACCCTGGCGGATTTAGACCAAATTTCAACACAACACCCCATCTTTTTGACAGCCAAATCACTGCATGCTGCCTGGGTTAACTCCACAGCTCTCACATACTCTGGAATCGATACCACCACTACCGACCCGCAGGGAGGCACAATCGGTCGCACCGAAAGCGGTGCATTGAATGGTCTCTTGTTTGAATTTGCAGTTTTGCTGGTGCAAGATCAGATACCTCAACAATCCATTACCAAGATTGTAGATACTATCGAACACGCGCAGAACAAATTGGCCCGAATGGGTATTACCAGTGTTCACGATTTCGATAGAGCCGATTGTTTTTCAGCCTTGCAAATGTTGGAACGAGAAAAACGCTTAAAATTACGCGTTTTGAAAAGCCTCCCCTCCTCGAGCCTCGATGCCGCTCTAGAATTAGGGTTAACCACTGGTTATGGATCTTCTTTATTGAAAATCGGCAGTATAAAATTATTTGCAGATGGAGCTTTGGGTCCTCAAACAGCAAGTATGCTGACACCATATCGCGGTAGCGAGAATAACTACGGCTCGCTATTATTGTCGCAGGAAGAAATCTTGAATATCGGTAAGCGCGCTTCCCTTGCAGGTCTTTCTTTGGCAATTCATGCCATCGGTGACAAAGCCAACCAGGTTGCACTGGCTGCCTTCGGCGAATTGCGAATGTATGAACATGAACTTGGTTTGGCGCACCCAAGTCACCGGATTGAACATGCTCAATTATTGAACCCTGAATTAATTACCTTATTTGCAAAAAATAAAATTTATGCCTCAGTGCAACCCATTCAGCAAATTTCCGATATAGCCATTGCAGATCGATACTGGGGAGAGCGCGCCAGGTATGCTTATCCCTTCCAATCTTTATTAAGCAGTGGCGCTCGAATAGTATTTGGTTCAGACAGTCCGGTCGAAACAGAAAATCCATTCATTGGCATATATGCTGCAACCACCAGACTACGTATGAACACACAAAATGACCACAATGGCTGGTATCCTCAGGAAAAAATATCACTGAATGCCGCTTTACAGGCATACACTATCGAACCTGCCATTCTAGCCGGGCGGGAATATTGCAAAGGACGCCTGCACTTGAACGAGGCGGCAGATTTAATTATCCTAAAAGAGAATATTTTTGAAGTTGAGCTGGAGAAAATCAAAGATTTGCTCCCCGCCGCAACTATGGTCGCCGGTGAATGGGTCTGGCAGGGACAGGCATAACCATGCTTTCTAATTCCAACGCCCTTACCCCGGAGATGTTAGTCCCACGGATTGGTGATTATCTCGTAAACCGCGGATTTATTACTATCGAAGACCTGGTGGATGCGTTGGCGGCTCAGAGAGAACTGGAAGGAACCAAAAAGCCGCAATTGATCGGGCAAATCCTGGTAACAACCGGGAAAATTGATCAGGCAATCCTAGATCAGGCTATTACAGAACACATTATCGACTTGAAAGACGCCCTTGAAACCAGCAATAAGAGGTTAGAGACACGAGTTGCCGAGAGAACTGCTGAGTTGGAAACAGCACTCAAGAAGATTAATGAGCTGAATGAATTAAAGTCAAATTTTATCTCCAACATTTCGCACGAGCTGCGCACACCTCTTACTCACCTAAAGGGCTATCTGGACCTCTTTGGTTCAGGCGATTTAGGCGCTATTTCTAAGGAACAAATAAAAGCTTTGCGTGTTATGGGCCGTGCCTATATTCGCTTGGAAAAATTAATCGATGACCTGTTGATGTTCACGTTTTCCGAATATGAAGAAGTCAATATCACCAAATCAAAATTCAACATGGTAGCTTTGACTGCGGAAATAATCTCCACTTACAAGAATTCAACTCCCAAACGCACTATTTACCTGCGTATCCTACCTGAAGAAACTTCCTTATGGGTAAATGCAGATCAAAAGAAAATAGCCTGGGTCATAAACCATTTAATTGGCAATGCCATTAAATTCTCAGAACCAAATACACGGATAACAATCTTTTTGCAGCACAACGCTGATATTGTCAAAACCACAGTCTCTGATCAAGGAAGTGGAATCAACAAAGATCAACTTGAACAAATTTTTGAGCCTTTCCACCAGCTGGATGGCTCATCCACCCGTAAAGTTGGAGGGGTTGGGCTCGGTCTGGCACTCTCAAGAAAAATAATCGACGCACATGCCAGTTGCCTTAATGTTCGCTCAGAAGTTGGCATCGGAAGTCAATTTGATTTTTCACTGAAAAGATTGATAATATAGACATATGACGGAAGCTTTAAAACAAATCGAAACAACTACACTTTATTCTCTCAGCCAAATTTGCTGGGAGTCTTCCAATTGGAAAACAGCTCTTGATGAAATCGTCAAGCAGATTCGCCCATATTTCATCTTTGATAACCTGGCTGTATACCTGTATGGCACCAATCAGTTAAATTTAGAAGTCTCATATGCCAAAGCTACCGGGCGCGGTAAATCAAAAGAAGCAGACGTAGCTTGGGGCGAAAATATCACATCCGAAGTTGTTCGCCAGGGACATACTATTTTACAGGAACCGGATAAAACACTGGAGGACCGGTTACGAGAGCCTTACTTATTGGCGATCCCTCTTCAATCCATAAACACTCGATATGGAGTTGTAGTTTTCATCCGCTTTG
>JBBQNI010000108.1:0-4116 GCA_038329785.1 Anaerolineales bacterium
ATCAAGCAAATCAAAGCGGGTATGCCATTTAGAAAAATATTCTTCCAATTTTTTTTGGTTAAATTTGCCTTGTTTCCAGATTATCTCCCAGTCTTCATCAGTCTCTATTTCCTGCGTTCGATACAGAATCGTCAATAGCAAAAAATGAATACTGGCCGTCATTGGTGGCAATTCTGCATGTATTTTTTGGATTTCGCTTGCTTTTGAAAGAGTTTCACGAATGGAAAGATACTTGAAATCCCCTGTTTTCAGAATGCAAGGAATCCATGGTTCGTCAAGCAAGTTGTAATGAAAATCCATTCTGCCTCCTTTCTTTAACTTCCTGATTTAGTTACGATTAACCCACACTTGGGGTCCAAAACCAATTGAAATTCATCCATTTGACATATTCCCTCCTTGAAAATTAACGGATAATGAGTACGCATAACCGGGTTCTTTCGCCATGCATCAGGGATAGAACTAGCAAAAAGAAGCCTGACCAAAGCCTGGTTGGAAATTGAAATGCTCGATCGCAGACAAAACCGGATCAGCTGATTATCCGGATTGGTTGCCAGATCGATAGGCTGGTGACCATGCAAAGTAAATAAACCCTGCAGGTCTTGCTCTAAACACACCACCTGAGCTGACGGCAATGTATCGCGTGTAACCGTGTGTACGATGCTGAGTGAGTTGGGATCATGTTCGTCATCGAACATAGAGCTGACTCGGCCAAGGAGATCACGTGAACATTCCGGTATTAACATATTTTCAGCTTTTTGTTGTGCCTCAGAATCGGCTCGACCCAAAGTTTCAAAATCAATAGATAATTGGTCCCATAACAATTCAGGAATAAATTCCATCTTTGCCGAGGAATAAACGTTATTAATTAGCAAATCGGTTTCCTGTGGAAGAACAAGTTCTGTTTTTTCATTAATAGCAAAATAGGTGCGTGTAAGAATGTATTTCTGATAAACATATTGATCCTTGCCAAAATCCGGCATTCCAGTATCTTCCAGCTTTGGCTTTATTATAGTGAATTTTGGATCACTCAATCTCTCAGGCCGCTTGGGGGGAGTGGCTGAGTGCGTGTGCCTGTGTAAACGGCCAGCTCGTTGAATCAGAAGATCGATAGGTGCCAGATCACTGATGATGGCATCAAAATCCAGATCCAGGCTCTGTTCGATGACCTGTGTTGCAATTACGATCGACCTGCGGGGTCTGTTCGTTGAACCTTTTCCATATTTCTCAAGGACTTCTTGTTCAATTTTCGCTCTCCATTCATAGGGAAAGCGACTGTGGAATACAATGATTTCATCCTCGGGAAAAATCTGGCTTAAGCGTTCATAAACCTGTTGCACTCTCAGAACCCGATTACAGATGATGGCAATATTTCCACCACTTTCAAGCATCTTCTGGCAGTGTGGGATCAGTTCTTCATCGTCCAACCAGTTCAGACTGATCGTTCGATTAGGAGGTTTTCCTAAAGAGTAAGCAATGGATCCCTGCGGACTTACCAATGTAAGGCGTGGAAACTCAATCTGAGCGATAGCTGATGGATTCCCCTGGTAGGCTTCAATCAATTCTCTACGACTGGTTTCAGGCAGAGTGGCTGATAATATAATCACTGATGTGTGGTTCGCCCGCAACCATCCTAACAAACGTTTGAAGATTTCAATCATGTAGACATCATAAGCATGTACCTCATCAAATATGATCACCTTATGACTGAGGCCAAACATACGTAAGAAGAAATGCTTCGATCGCAATACAGACTGGAAGGTTTGATCGACGGTGCCGATACCAAAGGGAGCCAAAAGGGTTTTCTTTCGCGGAAGGAACCAGCTGGCACTTGTCAAATGCCCACTTTTCACTTCTTGATCCTGGGCTACGCCCGCAAAACGTAATTTTTCAAATTCCTTGTTCAAGAGGGCAGCTCCATGTACCAAATGGATGTTTAGAGTTTCCGTGGAATACCGTCTACCCAGAAAATCCACCGTGCGATTGAACATCTGGTTGCTGGTAGCTTGAGACGGCATGGCGATATAAAAACCTGCAGATTGGTCACGTTGAATACTCTGATCCGCTAATAGTAGGGCTGACTCTGTTTTTCCACTGCCGGTTGGTGCTTCCAAAATAGCTAAGAACGGGGTTTGCAACCCTAATGTGTTCTTAATAAACTCTTGTTGTAAATCATTAGGAGTGTACTCTGGAAAAAGTTGTTTAAAATCACGCACTTCTCCACTGGCTCGCCAACCATCAAAACCGATCTGAGTTAATGCATTTTTTGCGCGGTTTATTGATATATCGGCATATTCTTGAATTGCTAAATTCGGAGTTGTATAGGGAAAATACTCCTCATTGGATGCGATCCAATCCACCATAGTAATTAAGCCTGCAATTTGCATAAAGAGAGCATTGCGGCTGCTGCGGTCTTTTGGAGTTGAAAACTTTATGGGCACCTCGAAGAATTCATTCAGAAGATTTATGATATTGATGCGGCTCATTTGCCAGGCATCATTTCCCAGGTGATCAACTCGATAGGTGGTTTCGATGACATCTCCATTGGTAGGAAATTGCCCGTGGTGCCCACCAATAGTCATGGCAAGCCCAATCAAAAAACGCGTATCCGAATAATGATCAGCAAAGTATTTCTGTAATATCCATGTAGACGCCAGACCGTGATAGCCATGCAGCGTGCTATGTTCTCGAGGGAATTCCAGCCCAAGCTTTTTGAGGGGTTCAATAAACCGAAGGGATTTCCGCTGAAAAGCAGGTCCTGCCTTCCCAATATCGTGTAGACTGCACCAGAAGGAAAGCAGGTTACTCGTTTCCTGGGATGACAATTCCAGAGTTTTCTGAAATTCTTTTTTCATCGATTCCGACAAATATTTCTCCCAGAAAACGATTGCCACATGACCACTATCCATCATATGCCAGAGTAAAGGGTGCCAACTTTCATCAAACTGCGAAGTCTTAGCCCATAAAGCGAACACGTTGTCGACAATTTTCATCTTCTCTCCCAAGCTTTCCGATGCGCTTCTCTCACCTCATACCGCAACCACTGCGGCTCTACCACCTCTACACGCTCTCCATAATACAACAGCCAGTGAATCATCTCGGGAGTAACACCTACATGAAAGCGTAAAATAAAACTGCCATCCGGCTGGAACTCATTCTCCTGGCTCTTATGCCAGCGTTCCTCGCTGGCCCAGCGCCCGGCGGTGGCATCGAAATGCAAAATCACATCTTCCACCTGCTGGGCGATACCGCGCAACATTCCCCAGCCATCTCCCAGGTACTCGTCCAGGTTGAAATGGCCGGGAATTTCGTAATGCTGATCGAGTATCTCCCCTTTTTGTATTCGATCACATTTGAATTGGATCACATCCTGCCGGCGGCTATCGTATGCAATCACATGCCATGAACGCCCATAAGGCAAAATTTCATAAGGCTCAATCTCACGCTGTATGCCCTCTTCATTCTGGGTGGATTGGTAGACAATCCGCAATCGTGAGCGTTCATAATAAGCGCGATGCAGCAGGGCTAACATGCGCTGACGATGGGTGCCTTCTGCGCTGCGCGGCAGCCGGTCGAGTACATCCCGCAGATAAGGTCGCATATCATCAGGAAAAATACTCTCGAGGCGGGCAATCGCTGTGGCCAATTCGCCTGAGTTGATGCCCGGGATGGCTTGCGCGGTTCGAGCTGCTGTCAGCAGCGCAATCGCTTCAGGCAGGCTGAAATTCGTGGTGGGCATCTGCGGGAGATCGACAAAGTAGTAGCCCTCACCGTCCGATTTGACTTTAAACCCCAGATTTATACGCATCATTTCCAGATCTTTGGTGATCATGCGTTCAGAAATCTCATAGTGCCGTGCCAGGCGTTGACGAGTCCAATAGCGGGGCGTGCCGGAAATCTGTTGAATTATCTTCAATACACGGCCTGTTCGCCGGGTCAAGTTATCGCGTTCTTCAGTCAAGGTCACCTCCATGATTGGAAAGATTAACCCTATTATCTATGATCGACGGGAACACAATGGTTCCCCCCTGATGGGAAATGGGAATATGAATTAATGATAGACCGGAAAACCCATCCGTCAAGCGGTTTGGTGTAAAAAACGAGTAAATATTTAGTCAG
>JBBQNI010000109.1:0-4060 GCA_038329785.1 Anaerolineales bacterium
GGCTACCCCTACATTTTCTGAAGAAAACCTAGCTTTTAGGAACTTGCCTGCCCGTGTTTAAATTAATTTAGTTGTTGATTGTTTGCACCAGTTCTAGATAGCGCTTTACTCGCTGTGCGATGATATCCAAACTGCCTTCCCAGAATGCTTTTTGACGGATATCAATCCCGAAGCGCTGGGCCAGGTCGGCGGCCATGTTCATGCCGGTGCAGGATAGGAGATCCTTGTATTCCGGGACAAACTCGGCGCCGCGCTGCTGGTAGATGGCATATAAGCCTGTGGCAAACAGCAGCCCAAAGGTGTAGGGGAAATTATAAAATGAAAGGTCGATCGAGTAATAATGCGGCTTCCAGGTCCACATGTATTTCTGCAGATAGTTTTCGTCCAGGCCATCGCCGTAGGTGGCTTTTTGGGCGGTGAGCATGATTTCACTCAATTCATCGGCAGAGAGCGTGCCTTCCTGGCGGCGCTCGAAGACCTCTTTCTCAAACAGAAAGCGCGAGTAGATATCGACCACAATCTGGGAATCGTTGATCAGCATGGCGTCCAGAATGGCCAGCTCCTCTTGCGGATCTGTGGCCAGTTCCAGGGCGGCATTTGCGACGATGGTTTCACACATGATCGAGGCAGTCTCTGCCAGTGTCATCGGGGTCCGACTCTGCAGGCGTGTGCGGCCGGACTTGTACTCGCAATCGTTGTGGAAGCCGTGTCCCAATTCATGTGCAATGGTTGAGACCTGATCGAGCGAGCCATCGAAATTGCATAAGATGCGCGATTCACCGCTGCCGGGGATATCCATGCAGAATGCGCCGCCCATTTTGCCCTCGCGCTGCTCGGCATCGATCCAATGATGGTCGAAGGCATGCGCAGCGAAATCCGCCAGACCGCGATCAAAGCTGGCAAAATTCTTGACGATGAAATCGCGCGCCTCGCTAAAGCTAAAGTGGGTTTCAGTATTGCCGATCGGTGCGACCAGATTCCACCAGGGCATCTTTTCCAGCCCAAACAGGCTTGCCTTGGCGCGGAAATAATCCCGAAACATGGGGAAGGAATCATGCATGGCCGATAGCATCGCCTCCAGGGTTCCACGATCGATGCGAGCAGCATCCAGAGCGCTGTGCAGGGCGTCTTCGCGATGGCGGCGTTGGTTAAGGGTGTTGACCGTGCCTTTGATGCCATTTAAGGCAGCTGAAAGCGGTTCTTCCACTACTTTCCAGGCTTCCAATTCGGTTTCATAACCACGCCGGCGGACTGCTTCATCCGGGTGAGAGCGCAGATTAATCAGGGCGGGAGCCGGCAATTTCTGCAATTTACCGTCCAGTTCAAAATCCACACTTAGCTGTGAGGTAACGATGCCATGCAGTTTTTCCCAGGCCAAACCGCCGCTCAGGCTCAAATCAGAAGCCAGTGCTTCTTCTGCCTGGCTCATCATATATTGGCTTTGTTCAATTGACTCCCGCAAGTTGAAGGCATGAGCAGCTGTGGTGCCACCCAGGCTGGTGATCTCATCCAGGCGGCTTGAAAATTGCTTCAACCACCCTTTAAAAATAACATCCTGCTTTTCCAGTTCCACCGCCATTTGTTCAAATTGCGAAAATAGTTTTTGGGCATTCTTATTAAATGAATCGGTTGAGATAAAACTATAAAGATAATTGCCAATTTTGCCTGCATGCTCGATGGCGTCATTGAGTTTGTCGAGGTAAACGCCGATGTGCTGGTTTAGTATCTCTGCACTGGCATCATCATTCAGGGGCTGCAGGTTTTCAGTAAAATAACGGGTCACAGCGGATATCTGTTCGGGGACTTCCTGAAACGCTTGTGTAAATTGTGGGCTTTCCAATCCGGGAAAGATATTTGATAGATCCCAGCGAGTGGGGGCATCAGTCATGTTGGGCTCCTTTGGTTTTAATGATATTAATTATAATCTTTTTAATGGTTAATGATGATGGCCTTCGGCCTGATTTTCTGGTCCAAAATACTTATAGATCCATGGGTAGTGCTGATGACGGGTGGCGACCAGCGCAGCCAGGGCGGTGGCCAATGGGATTGAGCAGATCAATCCGATTGAGCCAACCAGGGTACGCACGATCTCTTCGGCTACGAAGCTGACATTAACCAGCATGGCCGGGTTCTGGTTATTCAAAGAAAAGAGCAAAAACATCGGCAAAGAAGCGCCGGCATAGGCTAAAACAAGGGTATTAATCGTGGCAGCCACATGATCACGACCGATATTCATGGCCCGCTGGTAAAGATTGCCAAAACTGAATTGCGGGTTGGCGGACTTAAGCTCAAACACAGAGGATGCCTGGCTGATGACCAGATCGTCCAGTACACCGAGCGCGCCAATGATCATACCCGCCAGCAGCAGCCCGCGCATGTTGATTGTTTGTGCAGAGGTCTGTACCAGGAACATGGCATTTTCATCACCAAAACCTGTCAGGCGCGTGAAGTTTATGAAGAAAGCTGAGAGGACACCCGTCATTATTAATGAAACGAAAATGCCAATTACGGCTGAATGGGTCTTCAAGTTCCAACCATAGACCAGATACTGTGAAATGGATAAGAAAAGAAAGGATCCGATAATGCTGACCCAGACCGGGTTGTTACCTGCAAGAATTTGCGGCAATATGAAAAAAATGATCACAGCCAGACTGAAAAGAATCCCGATAATACTGCGAACACCTTTCCAACCGCTGATCAAGACGCTGAAGAAAACAAACACCAGGAATAAATATAGAATAGATCGGTTGCGCACAAAATCTGTGAAAAATGCGCGTACTTCCTGTGTATCCGGGCGTTGACCAACCGTAACCAGAATCTGGTCTCCCGCATGGATTTTGACCGCGGTGGATGCGAGCTGACGGCGGCCATAGTCCACGGATGTGATGGTGCCTGCAAACTTGCCTTCCAAAATTTCAACGGAAAAGACCTGGTAAGCCTGCTCAATTTCACCCAGCGTATTTTGTCCCTCTTCGGTAATGGCGAGCACCTTCGCGCGAACAGTATCGGATCCGTATGAGCTGCTGTAGTCTTCTTTGATGATTCCGCTGGAGGGTTGTTGCAGGATGGGAGCAATAAATATGAGTATTAATGTAAACGACATTGTAATCAAAAGGACTGGCAAGAGGTACGAGCGTTTTTTGTTTTCCATAACTCCTCAAATTTAAATGAAATGCGCAGGTTTAACCCTGCGCACGCAATGAACTTAACAATGATGGGTTAAATCATATTTACCCACAGGAAACGCTCAAGGGTATCAATCGTCTCTTGCTTTTCCTGCATTAAGTATTTGACAACATCTCCAATTGATATGATACCAATTAATTTGCCGTTATCAATAACCGGCAGATGCCGTAGTTTTTTATTGGTCATGACAGCCATACATTCTTCTATGCTTTGGGTTGGGTCCACAAAATAGACCGGGTGAATCATCAGCTCTTTGACCGGTGTACACATATCAAAACAATCGACGGCAATGGCGTGCCGGGCGAAATCACGTTCGGAGAAGATGCCTACCACTTTGTCCTGGTCAACAACAGGCACCGCCCCGATATTGCGGTTTTTCATGATGGTCAGGGTGGTACGGATTTCATCATCCGGATTGGTTGACCAGACCTCACCGCCTTTTTCGGTTAATAAATCTCGGACTGTTGTCATCGCATATCCTTTCCTGAAATGATGGTTGTGAAATATACCATGATTATCTTTGTTTGCAGGAAGCATGTCAAGGATGGTGTGGAAGGAAAAAGCGGCAAACAAACAACACCGAATACAGAGCAATGTGAAATAAAAAAAGTGGGGAGAAATGAGTCAAAAAGATTTCACCTGTTAAATCGGAATCCGTATATTTAGGAAAGCAAACATGAAACGTACCAGTCAAGCCGGAAATTACCGTCGTGTACCAATCGCTCGTTGAGCAGCAAACAGTTGGACAAGAAAAGGGAGGAAAACGCGCTTTAGGTGGCTTCGCAATCGCAGTGGTAAAGTAGTAGTTGACCTTGTGGTCTGATTTTGAAGCAATTTTTATCTGGACACAACTTTTTGCAAATAGTCCTTGCCG
>JBBQNI010000110.1:0-3977 GCA_038329785.1 Anaerolineales bacterium
TTGAACAATATGTCAAAAAAGAAAATCACCAGACAACAGCTTGAGATCATCAATCGCAAAAAGCTGCGCTACCCTTTGCCAATTGCCCAAAAAGACTATTTCTGGCAATCGTTTTGGATTTGATTAACAGCTCAGCTCTAAAAGACAGGTTAATTTTCAAAGGCGGGACAGCTCTTCATCACTGCTACCTTTCGCAAAAACGGTTTTCTGAAGACCTGGATTTCACCGCCGTAGACAAAACCATTACTCTGGACGAAATTCAATCTGCCATTGAAGCAAACGGGGTATTTACAGTTACCAAGGAATTTCAATCCAAATTCACAATCAAAATAGAAAAGCTTCGCTTTGAAGGATTACTTGGTCAAAATGGTCATATCAAATTTGAAATTGACCGTTTCCAAAACGCGATTCTGCCTGGCAAGAAAATCGAATATAAAAATATTTGGGGAATTGTAACTCTTCCGCTGGTGATGTATGAAAGAGAAATCTGCGCCGAAAAAATCCGGGCTGCTTCTCAAAGAGTCAGGTATCGAGATTTTTATGATCTTTATTATTTGCTTACGGAACTCAAGGTCAATCTGAAAGATGCAACTAATCTTCTCTACAGAAAAGAAGCCCGAATACCCATCATCGCTGCAAACATTCAAAAAAATTGGCTAACAGCAAAGAAATTCAAAAATCAGGACTTGGAAAATATTTTCTGCAGCGATGTGGTCGCAGATAAAGCCATTGAGGCTCTGAGACAAACCATTAAATTCGAAGATATTCTTGTTAATGTCAATTCCAAGTAATCTAACGCCATCCGCAAAATAGTATATTCAATAAAGCTATCTACTCAGCCATTGGTGCGCGTGGAGGGAGGTAATACTCTGCATTAATTCAGCAAGAGCTGAATCGTCTCCGCAAGAGCTTCCAGGTCGGGCAGGAGCAGGTCACCGCGGCCGGCCGTGAAGGCTGAGCCAACCCCAACTGCCAGCATACCTCCTGTCATGGCTGCTTCAATTCCCATCGGCGAATCCTCAATCACCATGCATTGCTGCACTGGTACCCCAAGCTGGCGGGCAGCCGAAAGAAAAATATCCGGGGCTGGCTTTCCCTTTGGGACCTGTTCGCCCGTCACCAGCACCTCAAAATAGGTGCGGATCGGCAGCCGCTCCAATACGGTCGTCAGATTTTCACGCGGGGTCATGGTCGCAATCGCTTGCTGCCAGCCCTGCGCCTGAAACAGGTCGAGGAGGGTTTCTGCGCCTGTCATCAGGGTCAGGGGTGCTTGTTGAAGGAGTCCTCGGTAAATTTCTTCTTTGTGGTTTCCGATCTGTTCCACTTCGATTGGCGTAATTTGCTGCCCCAACCACATCGGAATCAGAAAGTCATTGCGCAAGCCAAAAGTGGGCAAAAAAGACTCGCGCGAAAGGGAAATGTCATACTCCGCCAAAATCCGCTGCCAGGCCTGCCAGTGCAAATCAACGGTATCCAGCAGTGTGCCATCCAGATCCCAGAGAATGGCTTTGATATCTTTCAAAGGTAATATTCGCTCCTGTTGCATCCTGGTAGGGATTATACCCGCTATGCGAGGCCTGCACGTAAGCCTATACGTAAGCCTGTGCTTCCTTCCTGGGCAGAAAATGCCAGTTCCCGCATTCTGATCTGGTACCATGAGCTGCCTGCGTGACCCCGTAGATTTCTACAAGAATTTAAACTATAATGATTTATAGTTATCTGGCTGCATGCAGAAAAGATGGGTAGGAATTTGGCTTTTTCTCACAGCCTGTCGCACTTTCAGTGTTTTACATGTTTTGGGTAAATTGTCTGCATGGGGAATTCGATGAGGTTAGAAGACCTCATCCCCTTGATTTGGCAGCTCTGGAGGATTAACAATGGAAAAGAGAATTTTTGGCCGCACTGGCCATCCATCCACGATCGCGATTTTTGGTGCCGCCGCCTTTTGGGATATTACTCCGCGCCAGACCGGAACGGTCGTGCAACAGCTTCTGGAGGCGGGTATCAATCATTTTGATATCGCTCCCTCGTACGGTGTGGCCGAGGAACGGCTGGGTCCTTATATGCCTGAAATCCGCAGTCAGATCTTCGTTGGTTGTAAAACCATGGAACGAACAGACGAAGGCAGCTGGCATGAAATGCAACGATCTCTCAGGCTATTGCAGATCGAAAACTTTGATCTTTATCAGATTCATGCCATCACCAACTGGGAAGAACTGGATGAAGCCACAAAACCTGGCGGGGTTCTAGCCACACTGGATAAAATGAAAAAGGAAGGTCTCACCAATTATGTGGGCATCACCGGACATGGCATGCAATCACCGCAAATCTTTCTTGAGGCTTTAAACCGCTACGACTTCGATTCGGTTCTCTTTCCCCTCAATTACGCTCTTTATGCCCGCCCGGACTACCGCGAAGCTGCTCAGGAGCTCCTGCAGACCTGCATGGAACGTAATGTGGGCACCATGATCATCAAGTCGATTGCCAAAGGTCCTTGGAAAGACCAGCCGCAAACGCACATCACCTGGTACCAGCCCTTTTCCGAGCAGGAAACCATCCAGCAATGCGTCAACTTTGCACTTTCACAACCGGTGACCGGAATCTGCACAGCCGGCGACATCACCGTCCTGCCGATGGTACTGCGTGCCTGCCAGAATTTCACCCCACTCAGTGCGGAGGAGCAGGCTGATCTTATCCGTCTGGGTGAAAAGATGGAGATGTTTTTTTAGGCAAACTGGTCAAAAGTCCAGGAAAAGAATAGCCAATGAACCCATATTATCTCCATACAATTGGCGGATGCAGGCAAAATTCATCATCTGTACAATGGTATTGATTTATTTCACATAGGAAGACTGGTGGCAGCCCTCACTCCACCGTTGTAACGAGCTGGCGCGATTTGAACATCGCGCCAGTAGCTGTTAATCCAGATATTGCCAAAATTGAGCAATAAATGGCATAATGAAGATCATCAATCGCAATTTGCTTGCCTTTGGTCGTTAGCCAGACCACACGAAAACCTTGATTTTGATTTGACTTGTGAACCTATGGAATCCAGCAAACATACTCAACCTGACCGCCCGAAAACCAGAATCTGGCTGCTATTGTTATGGCTGGCATTATTCCTCATACTGATCGCCGGTTGCAGTCTGGCTGACAGGCCATCCTCGTTCACAACCAGCACCCTGGTTCCCACGCCCAGTCTGACAACCAGCCTTCATGCGCCTCAGACTGTTCCCTCTCCCAGGAATACCAGGTCTGCGCTACCCACCGGTTTTGCGACCCCTCGAATTGCAGCGGTCACAGCGATTCCTGACCCGATTAATGACTTACTTATTCCAATCGACCTGCGTGTGTTGGTTTTGCTCGGCTCAAATAAACCTTCACCATATGTCAGTCACACCGATGCCATCATGCTTGCTTTTTATAACCCGCGCCTGGCCAAGGTAGCCTTGCTTTCCTTGCCACCCGAGCTCTTTGTCTACATTCCCGGATATACCATGCAGCGTTTGAATATTGCCTACGCTGTCGGCGGGTTTGATATGCTGGCTGACACCATTGAATACAATTTTGGCATCCGTCCGGATGAGTACGCCCTTGTCCATTTTGATGATTTTGCCTGGTTCATTGAAGAATTGGATGGGTTGGATGTGGATGTTTTCCGCGACTACTACGATGTCTGCGGCGGTATTCCCGCCGGTAGTGTCCATTTGCGGGGTGGCGATGTTCTGTGTTATGTCTCTTTCCGTGACGGTTGGGATATCCGTGACCAGGCCGAAAGGCAGCAGCAGGTCGTCTGGAAGCTGTTTTCACGCATGGTGCAGGGCGGTAAACTCGTTGATCTCAACAACATTTATCAGACCTACAAAAGCGTGGTTGAGAGCAATCTTACCCTGCCCGAACTGTTGGCAAACATCCCCCTCGCGCTTAGATTGGGTCAACCCGATCGTTTTGGTTATTTTCAACCCGGCTTTGAAATG
>JBBQNI010000111.1:0-3792 GCA_038329785.1 Anaerolineales bacterium
TTCAATATCCAAACACAAGTATATTAAGCACGCAATTCCATTATTTTTACAATAACTCTGTAGTGAATGAGACTGTAGCTGGACAGGGTTGGTTGGGTAATCGGCCTCAGGAAGGTTGGGCGTGTTATGATGGTCAGGCGACCTATAAAGATTTATGTCTTGTTACAAACCCAGCTACTCTGGCAAGCTCTAATAACCTTTTTCGTGGTGCCACCAGCGCGATCATTTTCCCCGCTTGGAACCCAAAAATCTCTCATCCTATGCAACCCGTCTCTTATGTCGTTATGACGGATACATACCAGGATGGCCAAAATTTCTGGTATCAACTAACACAACCGATCGCGAAAACTCCTGGAGACCCGGAGAAATATCAACCCTCAGCAGCTCCGGTGGTGAGTGCTATATCTAATCAATTCATTGCCGATAGCGCCTCCTTCACCACCATCGAACTGGATGACTATGTAACCGATGACGACAACTTGGACTCCGAAATCGCCTGGACATACAGCGGTAACAATGCGCTGATGGTCAGTATCGGACCAGATCGTATTGCCGCCATTTCCTACCCCAATGACTGGACTGGCAGTGAGACCATTACTTTCACTGCATATGATCCCAACCTGTCGAGTAGCAGTAGCAGTGCAACATTCGGGGTCAGTAATCCCACCGCCGTTGAAATCTCTAATTTCACCGCTCAACGCCAGGGTGACACCATCCGACTGAGCTGGGATACAACCAATGAAATCGATTTGACAGGTTTCAGACTCTACCGCTCTGAAGGTGATGACCCTGCGCGGGTGCTTCTTAATAAAGATTTGATAGAAGCAATTTCTCCTGGCAGCATGAATGGGAATAGTTATTCGTTTATTGACAAGTCAATAAGTAAAGGAGTAAATTATTCGTACTGGCTGAAAGCGATGCTTACCACTGGGAGTGAAGACTTCGGACCTGTCCGGATTGGCATCTTTGATATCTTTGTGCCAATCATTATCAGGTAATTCTGATAAAATGGTAAAGGAACAAGTGGGCAATTGAGATGACCGAATTGAGTGAAGTTATCTATTGGGACAAGCATTCTGGTAGATAACTTCATCAGAACGAGCAAACGAAGAAGAACATGAGGAAAATGTATGGAAGAATTAAGCGCCAGGCTGGCGCAGTGTTACAAAAAAGATGATCAACTGGTCTCACGCGAAATTGCCGGAGAACTGATTCTGGTTCCGATCCGTGCGCATGCTAACGAATTGGATAGTATTTTTACCCTAAACGAAACTGGAGCCTGGATTTGGGAGCAGCTCGATGGCGAAAAATCCCTGGCTGAAATCTGCGAAGGACTGGTCACGGAATTTGAAGTAAGCATTGAGACTGCCCGGCAAGATTTATTGGAGATCATTCAAAATCTGGAAGCGATTCAAGCCGTGGTGAAGGTCTGATATGGATTGCCTTGGTATGCTGGAACTTGGCTATGGCGAATTCAGTAAGCGCCTGCATGAGAAGGTTGCCACTCAGCGTATTCCGATCTCGGGCTCGTTCGAATTAACCTATCGCTGCAATATTAAGTGCCAGCACTGCTACGTCACCCATTGCCAACCGGATTTTGCTGATCAGAAAGAATTGACCCTCACTGAGATCCAAACCATTATTGACCAGGTGGTAGATGAAGGCTGCTTGTGGTTCTTATTGACCGGCGGCGAGCCCCTTATGCGCCCGGATTTTCTGGAGATTTATCAGTATCTCAAACGCAAAGGTTTGCTGGTCAGCCTTTTTACGAATGGCACCCTCTTAACTCCGCGCCTGGCTGATACCCTGGTGGAATGGCGACCTTTTTCGATTGAAATCACCTTGTATGGCGGCAGCCAGGAGACCTATGAAAGGGTGACAGGAATTCCAGGTTCCTACAAGCGCTGCATGCGCGGGATTGATCTGATTATGGAACGCGGACTGCCGCTCAAACTCAAAACGATGTTGATGACGCTCAACCAGCATGAATTGGGTGACATGCAAGCCTTTGCGGAAAGCCTGAATGTACCATTTCGCTTTGATGCCATGCTCAATTCACAGATCAATGGGGTCAAGACTCCGCAGGCTTTCCGTCTGGCACCTGCCGAAGTGGTCAAGTATGACAGAGCGGATGCCAAGCGCTTAAGCGATTGGATCGCTTTCAGCGAGCGTTATCAAGGTTTTCAGGTGGATCAGCGCTATTTGTATGCCTGCGGTGCCGGCAAAAACAGCTTTCATATTGACCCATACGGAAAATTGAGTGTCTGCATGATGGCGCGTGCACAGCAATACGATCTGCGGTTGGGCAGTTTTCGTGAGGGCTGGCGTGAATTTTTGCAAAGCGTTCGTCAACAGCCACCTGTTGGGAAATATGAGTGCCTCACCTGCGAGCTGTTGCCTCTGTGCGGTCAATGCCCGGGTTGGG
The DNA here is from genome assembly GCA_038329785.1 of Anaerolineales bacterium. Lineage (GTDB taxonomy): Bacteria > Chloroflexota > Anaerolineae > Anaerolineales > Anaerolineaceae > UBA6170. The sequence continues at coordinate 2,426 of JBBQNI010000111.1, forward strand.
CAGAACTTGAGAGCGGCGACCCGCAGCAAAAAGTTGAATATCTCTGCCAGGTGGCGCATTTACGGGCAGAGGCGATTAAGTCTGCGCAATTGGAATTAGCATAATCAATTTTTATTGGAGGACAACATGAAAAATACGATCGTTCAATCGAATGAGGAAAAAGGTAAATTTCGAAAAGAGTACACAAAGCCGCAAATCACCAGCGTAAATTTGATAGCGGAGGAGGCAGTGCTGGGAGTTGGTTGTAAAACTGAATCGTTTGCATCAGGATATCAATTAAGTTCATGCACTCTTGTGAACGCTTGTTCTCTTGCTGGTTCTTAAAAATAATTTATTCTATATTCCATAGTAATGATAAATCTGAAATTTGCTGATATTAATGTTTTGATTTCACCTATCAACTCACAATTGAATATAGGCGTTCCAGAACTCTACAATCCGTTTTGTTCAAACGATCCACCAGATGTTATCTTAACATTGGATCAAATAAATTTACCTACTTTTCGTCCTGCAGAGCTCATTTTCCAATCGGGTGGAAGTTGGGAGCTATATAAACAGGCTGGAAAATGGATAATTCCTGTTAGCGGTCCACCAAATAGACCGCCCTGGATCATTGCCGTGTTGGACGAAGACTTTATGAAGGGAGAATTACTGCTAAATAAAGATGAACCAAGACCTTTGCCAATTTACCCTCTTTCATATCCGTTGGATGAATTATTAATGGTTAATATTCTTTCTAGAAAAGAAGGCGTTGAATTGCACGCCTTTGCAGTTGTTCAGGAAAATCAGGAGCGAGGCTTAATTTTTACAGGTATGTCTGGCGCAGGGAAGAGTACTTTGACACGCTTGTGGCAAAAGCGGCCCGGTGCCACAATTTTAAGCGATGATCGTGTTATTTTGCGAAGAATGGCTGGTGGCTACAATATTTACGGTACCCCCTGGCATGGTGATGCAGTTGGTGTATCAAACAGGTCTGCTTCAATAGACCACATTTTTATCTTAAAGCAGGCTCTCCACAATGGAATTACACAGCTCAACCCTGCAGTTGCTGCTGCAAAATTAATGGCACGCTGTTTTCCAACCTTTTGGGATACCGAAGGAATGAGTGCAACCTTACAAATTATCACTGAACTCTGTCAGACTGTACCCTGCTACGAATTCGAATTTCTCCCCGATCAAAGTGCTATCGATTTTATACTTAACCAATCAAATCTCTCATAGAGTTTAGGAAAAGCCTTTTCCCATATTCGCGAGGGATATAAGTATGTTTCTTGAGTCAGGGAATATGAAGAAAAAAGAAAATAAATCGAATTATCAAACCTTAAAAGTACTGAGATCACTTTTGGTAGGTTTCATCTTTTTGATTG
>JBBQNI010000112.1:0-3743 GCA_038329785.1 Anaerolineales bacterium
TCCTGAGCCAGGATCAAACTCTCCGCAAAAAAATTTCTATCACCTGCTTTCACAGATGCTTCGGTTTTCTTTAGCGGTTAAAAAATTAACAGGCTCTTTTTCTTTCGTCTTCCTATCACTCTTCAGTTGTTAAGGTGCTCCTGTTTTGAAGGACTGCCCTGAAACAAGCGACAAAAACACCGATGCTGTCTCAACATTTCTTTTGTTGGCAACACCGGCTATCAACAGCGATGTTATGCGGGTTTTCCTTCACCCATGTTCTGTTATCAACGGTCTGTCGATGTTGACTAGATCGCCCAATCACAGTTTGGGATAATTATTGTAAACCCATATATTTGCTCTGTCAAGGGATTTTTTGGCTTTTCGTCAAAATTTTCCCTGGCATGTTCAAGCCCAGTATTTCGGGGCGAGCACGAATCCTCTTACAGGATATTCTTTTTTGAACGATCCATCATTTCTGGTAAGACCGGGCTGCGTTGTTTCTAGCAGCGGACAGTATTATACCGCAGTAAGAAATGCTGTCAAGGGTTTTGCCTTGACAGGGGTTGGGGGAAAGTTTGTGAAAGTTATTAATCGTAATGAGGGAGGACTAATAAATAGTTGTTGTTCTAACTCAATCCTTGCGGGCTAATAAATGGGCGGTGGTGGCTTTAAAAGTGGCGTACAGAGGCATCCCTGGCGACAGGTCCATCTCCTTTGCAGAAGTACGCGTGATCAATGCAACCAAAGGAAAATCACATTCCAGGGTTACCCGCATCAGTGGACCCTGCGGCATGAGTTCCTTAATTTCGCCTCTCATCAAGTTTCGCGCGCTTGTCTTTCCAGCCGGCGGTTGCAGTGATAGGGTGATATCTTCCGGCCGCAGAATGACAAACACTTTGCGGCCCACACGTTCATCTCCCACCACCTCCAGCTCAGAGCCATCCACACCAATGACCGCGAGACCATCGGCGCAAATTTTGACGACCCCTGGAATCACAGTATCTACGCCGACAAATTGGGCTACTTCCAGATCGGCTGGTTGTGTAAAAACCACATTGGGGGTGCCAATTTGGCGCACCTTGCCGGCAATAATGATGACGACCCGATCTCCCAACAACAAAGCCTCATCAAGATCATGTGTAACCATTAATGTAGTCACTTTGTTCTCGCTCTGCAATCTCTGAAAGTCGCTGATCAATCTGGCACGACTGGGTGCATCCAAGGCACTGAAAGGCTCATCCAAAAACAATATCTTCGGATCAGCCGCCAGGGCTCTTGCGAGACTCACGCGCTGGCCTTCACCACCTGAAAGCTGCCGGGATTTTCGCCGCAACAATTTCTCGATATTAAGTTGCTCGGACCAATATTTGACACTTTTTTTAATATCGCTTTCTTTTTTTCCGCGAAAACGCATACCCGTGCCAATATTTTCCCTGACGCTGGTATCCAATAAAAGTGCATCTTGTAGGACCATGCTAATCTGGCGGCGGTAGGCAAGCCGATCTTGCTTGCGAATCTTCGTACCCTTGAAAAGAATGGTGCCGCTCGAAACTGGCAACAAGGTACTCAATGCCATTAAGAGGCTGCTTTTTCCGGCCCCATTTGGGCCTATCACTGCCAGTAGTTCGCCATCTTCTATTGAGATATGCTCCACAGAAAGCACTTCTTTTTGGTTTCGTTCAACCGAGATATTGTTAGCCTCAAGAATTGTGGTCATGCAAAGTTTCTCAATCTGATGAAGATGTACGTTGTTGAACAATGGTCAAAAATAAATTGACCAGGTATGCCAGACCCAACAAGATAATGGAGAGAGCAATCGCAAAGCCAAAATTGCCTTTGCTGTTTTCGAGCACAATCGCTGTGGTTAATACCCGTGTTTCTCCCTTGAGATTTCCCCCGACCATCATCGATGCGCCGACTTCTGAAATAATGCTGCCAAATCCGGCCATCAACGCTGCCAGGAGTGGCAGACGCGCTTCTCTCCAAAGCAGAAGCATTGACTGAATGCGCGAAGCACCCAGACCCAACATTTGATAGTGAAGTCGTGGATCCAGTTGCTGCAAAGTGGATGTGGTTAACCCGGTTACAACCGGTACCGCGATGATGATCTGGGCGATGATGATAGCGGTGGGCGTATACATCCAGCGTAAATCTCCTAGTGGGCCACTGCGCCAAAGGAAAATGGAAACGGTAAGCCCTACCACCACTGGAGGTAAGGCCATACCGGTATTGATTAATGACACCCAAAACTTACGGGTTGGGAATTTTCCAAATGCCAGCAGGGTACCCAGGGGTAACCCGATGGCCAGGCTCAATAATGTAGCAAATCCCGAAATCTTTAAAGATAGGAAGGTAATTTGCAAGACCTCGGGGTCGCCATGTAAAAGTAATTGAAAAGCCTGTTGTATACCTTCCCATATCCATTTCATGCATTACAGTCCTAAACTGGTGGGATCCTTTCCGGCATCGGGGAAGAACAGTGGTGCACCATATTCTTCTACACCGAATTCGCCGATCATTTTCTGCGTCTCAGCGGAAGTAAGGAAATTGGCAAACGCTTTTGCACCTTCCACATTCACTTTCGGCCATTTATCAGGGTTGACGACAATGACATGATAGATATTCAGCAGCACCGCATCACCTTCTACCAGAAGTTCGGATTCAATTGTATCTTTAAGTGCAAGATAGGTAGCGCGATCAGTTAAAGTATACGCGAATTTCTCAGAAGCGATGCGCAATGTATCGCCCATACCCTGACCGGTCTGAATGTACCAATCACCTTCTGCTGTAACACCGGCGGTTTTCCAAATATCCAGTTCTTTCTTGTTTGTGCCTGAATCATCCGCGCGAGAAACAAAGGGGGACTGAGCATCGGCAATTTTCTTGAAAGCATCGACGGCCACACTCACGCCTTTGATGCCGGCTGGATCATCGGCAGGCCCTACGATGATAAAGTCATTGTGCATAATCAGATCGCGTTGGGAACCAAACCCTTTATCCATTAATTCTTTTTCAGATGCGGGGGCATGCACCAGTAACACATCAGCGTTACCTTCTTCGCCCATCGCCAAGGCAGCCCCGGTACCGACTGCCACCATTTTTACTTTGTAGCCCGTCTGTTCTTCGAATACTGGCAACAAGGTATCCAGCAAGCCAGAATCGCGCGTACTGGTGGTAGTTGCCAATATAATTTCCGGGTTTGTAGGTGCCGGCGCCATGGTTGGCTCCATGGTCGCTGCCATCGTGGGTTCAGGCGTCGCCTGAGGTGTGCAGGCACTGAAGACGAATGCCAATGTCAGCATAATTGTGAACAGACCGTAAAATGTGTTTCTTTTCATTTAATCCTCCTATTGTGATAGTTGTATCCTATCAATTATAGTTTGGATTGTCAAATCTTCCTATAAGGAAAATCCCAAAGAAGAGATAGTAAATAGGTAACGAGTTCAGAGTAATGAGGGTGGTATCCTTCCTCAATACTGTTTTTGTTGGATTGATGTTAGTTGATTTGTTGTTAGTTGATTTGTTGAACAGGTAATTCGTTGAGTGGTTAATCATCTAATTATTCACTGAAGTTTGCCTTTTAAGGGAACTTATTAATTAAAAGTAACGAGTAATGAGTACAGAGTAATAAAGAAGGGGTTCTGCCTCATTACTGGTTACCCATTACTTCTTACTCGCTTTTTGAATCAAAAAAAGCCTCTTGGCAATGACCTACTCTCCCGGGAAGTCGCCCTCCAAGTACCATCGGCGCTGACAGCCTT
>JBBQNI010000113.1:0-3695 GCA_038329785.1 Anaerolineales bacterium
ATGGATTGAGTTGTTGATAAATTCGATATCCACACCCCGGGCAGCTGACTTTTGACCGTGGGTGCATTTCTCCGCCACGAAGATTGCGAGCCGCTCAAAAAAATCCCCAAACATCTTTTCTTCGCAGGAAGATAATTTGGCATCAAGGGTTGATTCCACTAATTCGGCTGCGGAGACTACATTTTTTGCTCTTTGGAGGTAGGGATTCTTGCGGACAATATCAGTCAATCGATAAGATTCAAGTACCCGCCTGCGATTTTCATGAAAGTTTACTATTTCATTCTCTATGAAATTGATTAAGTCATTCCGATTCAGTGTATTCATCATTCTCTTCCCTGATTGCGAATAATACTGGTTGTAAATCTTGTATTCTTTTCCTGGCAAGATTTACATAGTCAATATTAATATCAATACCAAAATATTGACGGTTTAATTGGGTAGCTGCAACGGCAGTTGTTCCGGAACCCATAAAGGGATCCAGTACTAAATCGCCTTCTCTTGTGAAAAGTTTGATAAACCAGGAAGGTAAATTTACCGGGAAGGTTGCGCTATGGCTGCGGTTGTAACATTCTGTTGCCATGTGAAGAACATTTGTTGGGTAAACTTTATCGCGTCCGACCCAATTGGAAATATTCTTACCAAAACCACTGCCAACTTTTGATTCATCCCGTTGTAAATCAGTTTCGCTCAAATTTGAAAGACGCTCTTTAGCCCAATTCCCAACTGGCACCATCACCTCATCCTGGTACATGGCAAAATTCTTGTCTTTATTAAATTGAATTAGCCTCTCCCAAGAATCACGGAACCTATTCGGCCATTTTCCCGGATATGAATTTTTCTTGTGCCAGATAAATTCCTCAGTCCAAAGCCAACCGCGCTTACGCATTTCCAGGATAAGTTCAATTACATAAGTATGCCTCTCGCCATTTTGCGCACGCTCTTTTATGTTTAGAATAAAAGTTCCACTTGGTTTTAAAATACGTAAAAATTGGTCTGCTTTTGGCAAGAACCAATTAACATAGTCATCCGGCTTAATTCCCCCATATGTTTTTGAACGCTGATCTGCGTATGGGGGAGAAGTGAAAATCAAATCAATTGAGTTTTCTGGAATTGACTTAAGTATTTCTTCACAATCACCTTTTATTATTGAGTTTACATATTCCATTTCACTAGCACCTATAATCAATTTTATCGAATACATTTTCTATTATACCGAATATTCCGATAAACTAAACCATTAACTCTCTCCAATTGCCTCTTTCTCACCCATTTCTTGCAATGCAATTCGCAGCATCGATAGTGAAAAGAACATACCGAAGCTAATGGTAATAAATAAAAGCGGTATAACCAAAATGGTACTAATGATCATGATGGTCCAAAAGAAGAGGAAGGTCGCAAAGAAGTAAGCTGGCAAATGCACAAAGATAGCAAAGCTATTACGGAGAGCCATGAACATTTGCGGCTTTTTCTGCTCAAATAATACCGGCAAGGTAAAGGTTTGCAAAAAAAACCAGCCGAAGAATAGCAGAATATTCCCGGCACGTACGATGATGTTGAGTGTGCCATTTTCGCTCTGGAAGAAAAAGAGATTGATCAGAAAGATAAATGGCAGCAACAAATTGGGAAGCACCCAGCGCCAGATCCACCAGAAAGTTTGCTTAAAACCAGTAAAAAAGAGTTTCCAGCTATATTCAGGTTCATCATAGATCAAAATATGCACGGCATAGGCCAACCCTCCAATCGCCACCGGAATTGTGATGACGGGAATAGAGCAGATCAGCCATAAAATATTGAGGATGACCATTCTGACCATTTGAAGATAAAATGCTTTGAGTACTGTCCAAATGGATTTAACGCCGAACTGCATGCTGCCTCTTTGCTGGAAGATGGGTCAGATTAATCATTTCCAATTAAGTCTATCATAATCGCTTTCCCTGGTTCTTAAATCAGGTCGCGGTAGAAGGATTTAGATTACGGACTTTTTCCGCACGCAGCCACGCTTCTGCCAACTCTTGATCCCACTCAACCACGCCGCGGATTAAAAATGGACCATTGCCGCGCAGTTCCTCCCGGAAATGACGGTAAATTTGCGGAAAAATGACCACCGAAAGCATTCCATCCAGGTCCTCCAGGGTCAAGAAAAGCATTAATTCCCCTTTGGCCGTCCTTACCCGACGGGATGTCATACGGCTTCCAGCGATCACCACCGATTCGCCCATCTTTTGGATGAGATCATTCGAAGAAATAACCCTGGCTGCTTGAGTTTGCGCAGTCACCAGCTCAAGCGGATGCACGTTAACACTCACACCCAGGATCTGCTCCTGTGCTCGCGCTTTTTCTTCCATTGACCAATCCTGCTCTTCCGCGCTTTGCCAGCTAAACAGAGCAGGCTGATTTTTGCGCCAGGTGCCCGCTGAAATGCTCTTGAGCAACGTAGGAATGGAAGCGAGACCGTTCAATGCCCCACAACGCACCAGATTTTCCAATTCCACCTTGCGAGGGTCTACGCGGGTCAGAAACTCATTTAAACTATTGAATGGTCGCTTGGCAAAGATACGTTCCTGGGTCTGACGCGTGAGTCCAATCACCTGTTCCAACCCCATATAAAGACAGGCTTCGCCTTGCGGGTAGGTCACCCGGAACTGGCGTCCGCTATGATTAATATGCGGTGGCTCCGTCCGCAACCCAAGCCGGCGAGCCTCACTCAGATAAACACGTTGTGAATAATAACCGCCACCATTGGCCAGCACTGCATTCATGAACTCCGCCGGGAAATGAGTTTTGCACCAGGCTGCCTGCCATGCCACCAGAGCATAGGAGGCAGCATGCGCTTTGGGAAAACCATAGCCGGCAAAGGCAGCCATCATCTCCCAGACCTGCTCTGCTTTCTCAAGCGGTACCCCGCGTTGTTGAAAACCTGCCAGGAAGCGTTGCTGCAGCGTCTTCATTTGCTCGCCAGGATCAAAATGGGACATCGCCCGGCGTAATAAATCTGCATCCGCCAGGTTCAAGCCACCCAACTCATGTGCGATCCGCAATACTTGTTCCTGGTAAAGTATGACACCATAACTCTCAGCCAACAACGGTTCCAGGACTTGATGGATATGTTCAACTGGCTCCAGCCCTTTGAAACGGCGCACAAAGGCATCCCGTAAGCCGCCGCGCAGCGGACCTGGCCGGTAGAGCGCTAATGCAGACATGATATCAGCCGGAGAATCAGCCTCAATTTCCCTTAATGTCGCCCGCATACCGGGTGACTCGATCTGAAAGCAGCCGATCGTACCCCCGGCGCAAACCACACTGGCAGTATCCTCTTCATCAAGAGGGATCGATTGCAGAACTTGCATCGCATTGGTGAACTCAGACCGCCGCCAGGAATAGATCGCTTCAGCCACATCACCAAGTACGGATAAACCGCGAATTCCCAACAGATCAATCTTAACAAGCCCGAAACGGGCAACACCTTCGAGATCGTATTGGGTGATGGTCACACCTTTGCCACCCGAGCGCATTACGGGCACCAGATCCGTGATTCTGCCTGGTGCAACCAAAATACCGCCAGGATGCATCGATAAATGCCGCGGTTGATCCAGCAATCGTCTGGCTTGCTCAAAAACGCCCTGGTAGCGTGGATTCGCGCTTTCAAGCGCAGCAAATGGTTCTTGATCTGAATGTGCATGATCTCCAAAGGCGTG
>JBBQNI010000114.1:0-3678 GCA_038329785.1 Anaerolineales bacterium
TGCCATGACCGGCTGGCGGATCGGGTATGCGCTTGGCCCAAAGGAAATTATTCAGGGTCTGGTGCGTGTGCACCAATTCACTGTCATGTCATCACCCACCATCGCCCAGATTGCCGCCATAGAAGCTCTGGCAGATCTGGACGAAGCGGTCGAGATGATGGTGGAGGAATATGACCGCCGCCGAAAATTTGTGGTGGCAGATCTGAATCGCATGGGGTTACCAACCTTTGAGCCAAAGGGAGCTTTTTATGCCTTTCCCAAGGTTAGTGTAACTGGTCTGAATGACGAAGAATTTGCCAATAAACTGCTGAACGAGGAACGTGTGGCCATCGTGCCCGGATCTGCGTTTGGTGCAGGTGGGGAAGGCTTTTGCCGACTTTCCTATGCCACCTCGTGTGAGAAACTGGAAGAAGCGTTGCGGCGAATTGAGAGTTTTATTGGGAGATTGTAAGTAGTAGCGGATAGCGGACTAGCAGATAGCATACTGTCCTCATTACTACTAACTCGTGACCCATTACTTTCTCTGAACATAGATTGCCACTGCCTCACGCATGAACTCTGTCAGGCGTGGATCAAATTTATCGAAGTTTTGCTTGAAACGGGGATCATCGTTGTAGAGATCGGCCAGACCCAGCAGCTGATCATCGTTGGGGTTCCAGAAGTACTCTATGTGATGGTGCCAGCGCGCCACGGCATTCTGCACTTCAGCGGATTCAGCGCCTTTATCCATATTCCCGGCGATAAGCTCATAAATCTGGTTGCCTTCGGCCAGAATGCGCTCCTGCTCAGCTTTGCTGTAATTTTTCCATTTACGGTTGGAATCTTTCACAACCTGTGGATCGTACATTTGCATGGCTTCTTTTTCCATTTTGTTCTCTTCCTCTGGTGAGAGAGCAGCAAATAATTGTCTTTTACTCATGGTTTTTTCTCCTTGAATGAATAGAATGGTATCTTCAACAGTATTAACCAGCTTTTCCAAGCGTTGGATGCGTTTTAGCAGGGCTTTTTTATGCGCACTCAGGGCAAAAATATTGTCATATCCCGGCTTGTTGATCATTTTTTTGATCTGTTCCAACGACAAATCCAACTCACGGCACAAGAGAATTTGCTGCAAGCGCAGAACGCAATTATCGTCGTAATAGCGGTAACCATTCGTTGCGATGTGAGCAGGCTTTAGCAAACCGATTTCATCATAGTAGTGCAATGTACGCGGGCTAACGCCGGCGATCCGGGAAAGTTGTTTTACTGTGAACATGCTGACAGTATAAACTATGACGTAACGTTAATGTCAAGAGACTAGCTGACTAGCTGATAACTCACAGCAAAAGAACGCGGAACGGGGACAGCACGTGCTGGTTGGGAATATATGTTAACCCCCAATCCGCCAAAGACGCACGCTTTGCGTCTCAGATAGGAACGATTTGGTTGTCCAGAAATTTTCCATCGAAATGTGATTTACGCTAGGTTGACGGCGAAGAACATTGGGTTCGTAATTCAACCAACCAATCAACCAACCACAATTTCCCCGTTTACAAGCCTCTTCTTTCGGAATATAATACATTCAGATTTTTCTACCAAAACAAAAGTGGAGACTATGGACGAGCAACAAACTCCCGGTGACCGGGATCCTGAGCCTGATAGACGAATACTTAAAATTTGAGCGAAACCCTGGTCTTCTGTTAACCACAGCTAACCGTCTCCAGGGCTGAGCGCCCCGGAGGTGTCATAATGCTGAACATCAATACGGATAAAATCTTAGCGCAAATTCAAGACGCGCTTGAGAGAGACGATGTCAATTCGGCTTTAAGGGTGCTGGTGGATTTACGCACCCCCGACCAGGCAGAGGTCTTCTATGAGCTGGAAGATGATGAGAAAATTGCTCTTTTACCACACCTCAATCCCTCCGTTTCGGCGGATATTCTCGAGGAAATGGAAGATGAAGAAGTTGCCGAGCTGGTCAGCCAGCTCGATTCGGGCAGTGCGGTGCGCATTCTGGACGAGATGGATCCGGATGAGGCCGCCGACTTCCTGGGTGATGTCAGCTACGAACAGGCAGAAAACTACCTGGCACAAATGGAAAACCCCGGTGATGTACGCCCCTTAATGATCCACGCGGATGACAGCGCCGGTGGTTTGATGACTTCGGAATTTATCGGCTTGCGCACCCGCATGCGTGCCGCGGATGCCATCAATGTGCTGCGTACCTACAAGCCGGATAGTGAAGAAATCTATTATCTCTTTGTTGTGGATTCCGATGATGTGCTTTCTGGGGTAATCAGTTTGCGAGACTTGATCACCTCTCAGCCGGATGTACTGCTGGAGGAGATTATGGATCCTCAGGTTGTTTCGGTCAACGCCGGAACAGATCAGGAAGAGTGTGCCCGTATCATTGCCAAATATGACCTGCTGGCACTACCTGTGGTTGATTTTTCCCGCAAGCTGATTGGTGTTATCACGGTTGATGATGTTATTGATGTGCTGGAAGAAGAAACCACAGAGGACTTTCAGCGCCTGGGTGGTTCCGAACCTCTGGGTCAGTCCTATCTGAATACCGGCACCTGGACCATTGCTAAAAAGCGAATTGGCTGGTTGCTGCTGCTCTTTATAACTGGCAGCCTGACTGGAACCGTAATGCGCATGTTTGAAGCCGAAATGGCAGCTGTAGTGGCGCTGGCTTATTTCATCCCGCTTCTGATCGGGACAGGTGGAAATGCCGGCTCGCAAACTACCAGCGTTATTATTCGTGAGCTGGCTGTGGGCGATCTCGATATTTCGGATGCCATGGTATCTCTCTGGCATGAGCTGCGGGTTGGCTTGATCCTTGGTCTGGGCATGTCGGTATTCGCCTATATCAGAGCCATCACCTGGGGTACCACTCCCGAGCTGGCTTTTGCCGTGTCTTTTTCGATTATTGCGATTGTGGTCTGGGCCAGTGCCTCCGGCGCAATTCTGCCACTGCTGGCTGCGCGACTCAAAATCGATCCGACCGTGGTGTCCGGCCCGGTAATGAGTACGCTGGTGGATGCCACCGGATTGTTTATCTACTTTACAATCGCTAAAACCGTGATTGGTATTTAATAAGAAATTTTATTTTTAGGACTGACCGTGCGAGCATGAAAAAGAAAAAACCTCACAGAAATAAAGAAACCCGGTTCCTGGATAATCACCTGAAACAGTAAGGGCATTGACCTCCGCCTGGCAATGCCCGGGAGGACGTTTATGCTTAATTTTGATATCAACACACTCATTGAACAAATCAGTACGGCATTGGAACAAAATGATATTACCGCGGTTATTTCCATTCTGGAAACGCTGAAATCCGCAGATCAGGCCGATATTTTCTCGGAGTTGGAAGACGATCAGAAGATGGCCATCCTGCCGCGCCTGAGACCCGCCCAAACCGCCGATTTGTTGGAAGAACTGGAAGATGAAGAGGTTGCTGAACTGGTCAGTGCCCTGCCTGCCGAACATGCCATTCGCATTGTTGATGAAATGGATCCGGATGATGCCGCAGACTTTTTAGGTGATATTTCCGATGAACAGGCTGCCACCTTTCTGGCCGGCATGGAGAATCCCGAGGATGTGCGTCCTTTACTATTGCACGCCGATGACAGTGCCGGTGGGTTGATGACTTCAGAGTTTCTGGCATTGCGTAGAAAGATGACCGCCGGAGATGCC
>JBBQNI010000115.1:0-3572 GCA_038329785.1 Anaerolineales bacterium
CCCCCCATGATATCCGTCAATCGAAAATCTGCGGCGAGCATCTCCAGCTGACGTGGTTTGTCGATATCCATGGCTGTTTCGGCGTAGGGGCTGACCAGGACGCGGCCATTAATGCCCAAACGTTTGCTCAGGCGTGTTTCCAGCTGTTCCAGCGTCAGGGAGCGCAGCAGGATCAAAAGGAGGGTATCCAGCCCAAGCAGGGCAGCCTGTTTTAGCGCATTTTTGCGATTATCCACCAGCTTGCGCCAGATGGGGTTATCGTAGTTGATTGTCTCGATGTTGAAGGCATTGACATCGCCACCACAGACTTCCATATTCTTGAGGGGAATGAAGGAACGACGCGAATCCGGAAAGCGGTTTTCCATAACTTCTTTGGATACAACGGTGTATGTGATTTCGTTCGTAGTGCCTTGTACCTGCTCTATCATCCATTCAATCATAGCGGGTTTAACCGCCGGCACATCCGACGCCATCACCAGGGTTTGCGGGCTGGAATAGCCTTTTTCGAGCAATAGATGCGCGGCGGAAATGATATTGGAGACCATATCACCTTTCGATTCCATCCGCAGCAAACGGCCGTTAAATTGCACTTCCACTTCGTTATCCAGACCTATCAGAACCAGTGTGTTAATTTGTTTTACGGCTGACAGGCAGTCCACAGCCCATTGGATCATCGGTTTGCCGGCCAGATCCAGCAGAGCTTTGGGTTTTCCCTGAGTGTAGGTGTATAAAGGATCTTCAGGACCGGGTATACCTCCGGCAGTCAGGATGACATCCATGTTACAGCTCCTGTACGGTGGGAGTTAAGCCCAATTCAGTCACCACTTTGCGCATCCGCTCGAAATAATCACCTGGTTGGGCGTAATTGACTGGTTTTTTCCAATCCCAGGCGGTCAGAATGGCGGCTTCCATCATGTTAGTGCCAAACGAGCGCCCATCCAGTATCGGGGTGGTGGTGATCAGATACCTGACTCCGGCCGTTTTGAAAATTTCGCGATCTTTGGGGGTGGTTGTATTGGTGACGATGATTTTATCTTGCAAACTGGCTGGCATATACTTGCTGATGTAATGGCAGTCGCCGGAGATGACGGTGGCCCAATCAAAATACTGGCTGTATTTGGGCGTATTATGCTCCTGTTTCTCGCCGGTGGGGTAAAGCCAGCTGAATGGCAGGCGGCAAAGCACGGGAGCCAGCAACCTGGCCAATCGTTTCAGGGCGCCATCGCTGTGAATAGCTATGGGTAAGCCAAGCGAAAAAAGAATATCGCCATAAATTTGTTCATAGCCGCTATCGGTAAAGCCGCGTGCCAGTCCATAACGATCCACTCCGCTCATCTGAAAGACGCGTTTTGGCTGACCATTTAGCAGCGGGGTTGCAACGGCGGCGGCCTGACGTTCAAGCGTATCTTTCAGGCCGGTGCCATCTACCACCGGTGTCTGTTTTACGTCCCGCACCAGCGGCAGAATACTGTGAAAATCGTACCAATCCTGGTCAACCAGCAAACCAAGCACGGCACCACCCACCCCCAGGGCTCCAACCTGGCCGTCCATTTGCCGGTAGAGATTGGCAGCTTTTTGCATATCACCATCGGTGCCAATTCGTTCCAATGAGATGGTCTGACCAAGCAGATCGAAGGTCACCTGTTTATCGCGTTTGGATGACCCAATAGAAATACTGACGGCTCTCTTCATCGTCTTAAGCTCCCTGGAATGGTCTCACTTGAGTATATCATCCAAATTAAAATTGGTCCTTGAAAAAAGATAACACCTGTAGGCGGGATCGGTTATGCTAGAGGAACCATGAATATCAGGCAAACGGGTCCTTTGCAACCCTATTCAATTGATAACTGCGCACAGGATTCAGGAAATAAATAAATAACCCCGCTAGCTATTTGCGGATATTCATTTTTGATTTCCCCGCGCTTTTGGGTTGCTCCTATGGTTGCTTTTGAGGATAATTGTTAAGCATACACTAATCTTTCTCTATTTATTGCCTGGCGATGTCAAAACTTTCAATCACTTTATTCGGTAATCTACGCGTAGAATTGGCAGGTAAGCCAATTCCATCTTTTGGCACCGAAAAAACCCGTGCCTTGCTGGCTTACCTGGTGATCGAATCCTCTCGGCCGGTCTCACGTCAATTTTTGGCTGGTATGCTCTGGCCGGATCAAACGGAGAAGCAAGCCCAGCACAATTTTCGCCAGGCTCTTTTAACCTTACGCAAATTGCTGCCTGATGAAGAGGACACCCCCGCATTTATTCTGGCGGTTGGCGATACCATCCAATTTAACCCGGATAGCAACTTCAGCTCAGATTATCACCGCTTTCATCAGTATCTGGACCAAGGTCTGTCACCCGCTGGCGGCAGGATTAACGTTCCCCTGGTATATGCTGCGCTCGATTTGTATCAGGAAGCATTGCTAGGCCAGTTTGAGCTGGATGATAGCAACATCTTTTTTGAGTGGTTATTGCTGGAGCAAGAAAATTGTAACCGGCGGGCAATTCAAGCCCTGGTGCGTTTGGTAAGCTATCACGAGCGTCGCCAGGAACTGAATCTGGCCTGTCAGGCGGCCAGCCGGCTTTCCTTGTTGACACCCTGGGACGAGGGTGCACATCTGCTCGTGATTCGCTTGATGGCGCAAAACGGGGAATTAAGCCTGGCGTTAGCCCGCTTCCAAAGTATGCAGCGTCAACTAAATGATCTGCTGGATACGCCGCCCTCAGATCAAGCTTTCGTTCTCCAGGAAAAGATTCGCCAGGCTACAAGTGGAAAACAAGTTTTTAACCCGCAATTTTCCCCGCCAGCTCATAATATCTGCCTGCCGGGAACACCTTTTCTGGGCCGTCAAAGCGAACTTCAGGCAATTCACAACTTACTGGCAGATGAACATACCCGTTTACTGACATTGTTAGGTGTAGGTGGTGTTGGAAAGAGCCGGCTGGCGTTGCAGATTGCACATGACCAGATCGGTTTATTCGAAGACGGCGTTTGGCAGATTGCATTGCATGAAAAAGCCCTCCTGCCTGGTATTCTGGAGGTTCTGCAAATTCACCTAAATGAGGAGATGACGGCACGGGATCAGACTGCCCAATTTCTACGCACTAGAAAATTGCTGCTCTTATTGGATGGCTTTGAGCATGTACAGGATCAAGCAACCACGCTGGCGAACTTGCTAAATGCTGCGCCTGGCCTGGTGGTGCTTGTAACCTCCCGCCAACGTCTCAACTTGCAGAATGAGCATGTCTTTCCATTAAAAGGTCTCGAAATTCCACCGGCAGACATTCGCACCCTGCATGAAGCGCAAAAGTACAGCGCAGCTGCTCTTTTCATGGTGCATGCGGCGCGTCTTCATCCTCAACAAGTCTGGCGGGCAGCGGATTATGAGGCGATGGCAAAAATCTGTTGTCTGTTGAATGGTCTGCCACTTGGACTGGAACTGGCGGCCGCTGCATCCTGGTCAAGCACGGTAGAGGATATCGCCGAGGAGTTAAGCCGAAATCTGGACTTTATTGAAAGTCGTTGTGCGGATGCTTCGCCCCGTCACCGAAGTCTGCGGGCAGTCTTTAATTAT
>JBBQNI010000116.1:0-3116 GCA_038329785.1 Anaerolineales bacterium
TGTGGTCGCGACTGCGGTAGTTACTACCCTTGGTCCCAAGGGAAGAAACGTTGGTATTGACCGTAAATTTGGTTCCCCCACTGTTACACACGATGGTGTTACCGTCGCGAAAGAAATTGAACTGGAAGACCCATTTGAGAATATGGGCGCACAGCTTCTTAAGGAAGCTGCAACAAAAACCAATGACATCGCTGGTGATGGAACCACTACATCAACCGTATTGGCCCATGCGATTGTAACTGAAGGTTTGAAAACTTTGGCCGCTGGCGCTAACCCAATGCTGCTAAAACGCGGTATTGAAGCTGCTGCGAAGAAAGTATCCGAAGAAATTATTCGCCAGGCGATTGAAATCCGTGAAAAAAGCGAAATTGCTAATGTAGCTTCCATTTCTGCTCAGGACCGCTCAATTGGTGAGTTGATTGCTGATGTTATGGATAAAGTTGGCAAAGATGGCGTTATCACAGTAGAAGAATCCAAAGGTTTAGAGTTCGAACAAGAATATGTGGAAGGTATGCAATTTGACCGTGGTTACATTTCAGCTTACTTTGTGACTGATATGGAACATATGGAAGCAGTTATTACTGAACCGTATATTCTGATCCACGATAAGAAGATCTCTGCCGCAGCTGATATTGTTCCTGTTCTCGAGAAAATGGTTCAGGTTGGAAAGCGTGACCTGGTAATTATTGCAGAAGACATTGATGGCGAAGCACTGGCCACCCTTGTTCTTAACAAAATCCGTGGAATGATCAATGTATTGGCTGTGAAAGCTCCTGGGTTTGGTGATCGCCGTAAGGCAATGCTTCAGGATATCGCTGTTTTGACCGGCGCCCAACTGATCTCCGAAGAAACTGGCCGCAAACTCGATACAGCTACGATTGCTGATCTTGGCCGTGCCGAGAAAGTAGTTGCTGACAAAGACAACACAACTATCGTTGGCGGCAAAGGCGACGAAGCTGGTATCAAAGGCCGAATTGAACAGATTAAAGTCGAAATCGACAAAACAACCAGCGATTATGATCGAGAAAAACTACAAGAACGACTTGCCAAACTGGCAGGTGGAGTAGCTATCATTCGCGTTGGTGCCGCCACAGAGACCGAGCTTAAAGAGAAGAAACATCGTGTTGAAGATGCTCTCTCCGCTACTCGTGCAGCCGTGGAAGAAGGTATCGTCCCCGGTGGTGGTGTTGCCTTAATCAATGCCATGCATGTCCTTGATGATCTGAAAATGGAAGACGAAGACGCCCAGATTGGTGTCAACATCGTCCGTAAATCATTGGAAGTTCCAATGCGCAAGATCTCTGAGAATGCCGGCAAAGAAGGTTCTGTCATTATTGAAAATGTTCGCAAAGCACAAAAAGATAATAACAATCTTCGCTTTGGCTACGACGTTATGTCCGGTGAATTTTGCGACATGGTAAAAAGCGGCGTTATCGATCCTGCCAAAGTTACTCGTGGTGCCCTCGAGAATGCAGCCTCCATTGCTGCTATGATCCTGACCACCGAGGCTTTGATTACAGATGCACCAGAAGCGAATAAAGCTCCTTCTGGTCCTCCGATGCCAGAGTACTAAATCAACGTTAGTTAACAAGATAAAAAAGGGCTGCTCACTTGAGCAGCCCATTTTTAGATTATAATGGGCTCGATGAAAAATCATTGGCTTTCAAATTTTATTTTGCTTTCCTTGCTTTTAATAAGTGCCTGTCAACGCTCACCTCAATCTACTGCAGTTAAAACACAAAAAGGGACTGATGCAAGCAATCCCACTGTTACAGCAACAATTGCCATCACACCGACTGCAACCCCGGTGCCTCCTCCAACTGTTGCGATTGTAAATGGTGAACGGATTTTACAAGCAGATTTTGATGAAGAATTGCGACGCTATCAAGATGCCGCTGCGGCCGTGGGAAAAACTATCGATGTTGAAGTTGACAAAGCCGTTGTCCTTGAGGATTTGATTGACCTTGATTTATTGGCTCAGGCTGCACGTGAAGGCGGGTTTGAGCTGAGCGATGAAATGGTTCAACAGCGTCGGGAGGCGCTGATCAATAGTTTGGGTTCAGAAGAAAAATTACAGTCATGGCTGTCGGCAAATCACTACAGTTCGGAAAGCTTTGACCGCTCATATCGCATCGAAATTGAGGCTGCACACATGCGTGAACAGATCCTCGCTGAAGTGCCAACGACAGCTGAACAAATTCATGCGCGTCAAATTATGGTTCAAAGCAAACTACTGGCAACCAATATATACAACCAATTACAAGCTGGCGCGGATTTTGCAACGTTATCATGGATGTATGATCCAATAACCGGAGGCGAATTGAGTTGGTTTCCGCGTAATTACCTGGTAATTCCTGAAATTGAAGAGGCCGTATTTGCTTTACAGCCAGGAGAGTATACCGAAATTATTGCCACCGATTATGGATATCAAATTGTGCAAGTTGTCGAAAAAGAAATGGCACGCCCTTTGACCGAAGACGCCCTGCTGGCTTTTCAACGCAGCGCCCTGGCAGATTGGGTCCAGAAGGCAAAATCCAGCGCTCAAATCGAGATTTTAAGCCAGTAGTTTGATGACTTTGAAGTTTCATCGGAGGTAATGCATGGAAAGAACTCAACATAAAAGAAAGCCCTTCAATTTATTCTGGAATTTCTTAACTCTACTGGTTATAATGGCTTCAGCATTAATTTTTATTGTGCAATTGACTATTTTTGCCAATCCACATGCTATTTTTAATCCTTTTCCGCCGATAGACCTTCCTGAAAGCATTGTGTTGCCTCCAACCAGTGAAGTAACATCAACACCTACTGAAGTGATTTCACCTACAGAAGTTATGGTTATTGTACCCAGTGTAACTATGGTACCTACTGCTACGGAAGTGGTTGAAATTCAAGATGGCACGCTGGTGGCTGAAACAACTCCTCAAGAGCCCACTGCAACACCACTTGTTGGATATTACGCTTTTATTGCTCAAAATGAACCGAATGCGATTCCAAGTACTATTTTTAAACCCGACCTGGCCTGTAAGTGGACAGGCGTCGCCGGGCAGGTATTTGATTTACAGGGCCGGCCCGTCAAAGGGATTGTAGTCTGGCTGAGAGGCAGTTTTGGCGGAAA
Source organism: Anaerolineales bacterium (assembly GCA_038329785.1). Classification (GTDB taxonomy): domain Bacteria; phylum Chloroflexota; class Anaerolineae; order Anaerolineales; family Anaerolineaceae; genus UBA6170. The sequence goes on from JBBQNI010000116.1 coordinate 3,116, forward strand.
G
>JBBQNI010000117.1:0-2384 GCA_038329785.1 Anaerolineales bacterium
ACATTTATGTAAATAAAAAATGATTGATATGGCATTGTAGCTATTCAGATAATATCTCACCAAAAACGTCACTATTTAATTGGAAGGCGTAATTTGCCTCTGTTACCATTTTTGCGGTGTCCTTTTCATCTAATAGCATAGAATCCAATCGCATCCGATACTCATTCTTAAACTGCTTTTGATCACTGATTTGATCAAATTCGTAGAAAGCCAATCCATCACCATCGAGCAAATTAAAAGAGCGAGCGATAATTCGTTTCAAAGTTTGACCGCCGGATAGATCTCCCAAATAGCGGGTGTAATGATGGGCTACCAATCCCGCTGGCCATTCCTGGGAGAGGGTTTTAATTCTTGTGGTATAGGTGCGGGTGGCCGCGCCGGGTTCTTGTTTTTTCCAGGTGTCTCCCTTGAAATAATAATTGAGATCTTTCCGGATAGCTTCGTTGCGAAACAAAGATGGAAAGTAGATTTTCGCAACCATATTATTCTCCTGATGGATCCTCTGAGCTTCTTCCAAAGAAGCATAGATGAAATTCAGTTGCACCAAAAACTCGCGATACATGTCAATTGAGAGTGTTCCGGCAAAGAAGCTGCGGATAAATGGTGTCTTTTCTGCCAGACGATGAGAATCTTTAGTGCCTTCGCGAAGGCTAAGAGAAAGTGGTGTTACCATTAAGTTTTCGATCTCCTTATGATGTAAATGTTTTATATTCCAATCATCTTGAATCTTTCTTTGATCCCAGAGGTTGTAATTAATTTAGGATGATCGGTTTGCGTTATTCAGGGTTGGTCATTTCCACAAGGTTGATAAATCTCAAAAGAGCTTTAATAGAATAATTGTATTTATATCATATTTATCAAAAATATCAAGCTTTTTTGCAATCCTTTTTTTCAGGCACTTTACTCCTGAATTACGGGATATTCAGGGGGAAAAGTCAACTCTACCGTTGTCAGCATTATTTAGGATTAAATTTACATACAATGCATTTATCAAGAAGAGTTATGTCGCTATCTGCGCGGGCAATATGGATGTGTGTTTAGAAAAACAAGAAGATTAATCTTATCTGTTAACCAAGAAAATTATTGGAGGATGTCTAAAAACAAATTAATGATATGGCACGCCGTGGGATCGCGTCGCGTTTATCCCTCCAGGAATGGGTTTTTATAGACACGATACTCTGGAGGGATGCGGTCACCGCCGTCCCAAACCACTCGCCGATAATCATTCGGATCGGTATTTCGTTCTGAGTTGACGAGCAGAACTCGGCTGTTATTATTTAATGCCAGGGCTTCTCGAATGGGCTGATAGCGATCCAGTTCCATCAGGAACATCAAAACCCCCAGGGTGACAGCCCCCGATTCACCTGCCACAATGGGCGGATCCCCATCCAGAGATAGACCGCTTACGCGCATACCTTTCGCGGCAACATAATCGGGGCATTTAATAAAGCCATTGGCACAATCATACAGTATCTCCCAGGCAATCGGGTTAGGATCTCCGCAAGCAAGGCCGGCCATGATGGTATCCAGCTTGCCTGGAAAAGTATGAGGTTTGCCATCACTAATTTTCATTGAGTGAAAAAGACAGGCTGCCTGATCTGGTTCTACCACCACCATTTTTGGAAGTTAGGGGTTATGGAAAAAAGGATATTTTGACTTTTGTAAAGACAAGTTGGTTCATTAACCTTTTATTTTCCCGATGAATACCACTTTAACACTCTCAAAGCCCGCATTGTATTCCAGCGACTGGGCTGACCATCCCCGTCCTCAAGACCAAAATGGACTTCGCCTGGGTGGGTATTTTCCAGCAGCCACACGCCATCGGATTGTTGTTTGGAGCGCAAGATTCCAATAGCTTCTTCCATACGCGGGTCCGGAGGACTCCCAGCCTCGCGGAAAAATTCTAACGCTCGCAGAATATCGTAATGCCAACGGGTCGGAAACGAGAATTGCAACCAGGCAGGATCAATAACCTTGCCAGTGCTTTTGCGCCGGAAAAGCTTTCGCTCTAGCAGATACTCTTCGCCTCTTTTGCGCGCATTGATCAAATCGGATGTGGCGTTTGTTGCTCGTTCGTGAGCCAGCAAACCTTCCAGGACTCTAATAGTGGTATGGAATGATGAGCGCGTCGAACCAAATTCTGCTTCACAATTCCAACCCCCATCTTCAAGCTGCTCACTGAGCAGACGCATAACGACCACATCAACATTTTGATTGAAATATGATCCGATCGCTACCAGCATACCATTGATACAAGGTTCAACCTCCCCTTCAAAAAAAGGTTGACTGTCATGTTCCCAGTGGCAGTTCTGACGAACCTGGGAAACTATATCACGAACTCTTTTATCTTCAGGGTCAACGCCGAAATCTCGCAAGAGGTCCAG
>JBBQNI010000118.1:0-2174 GCA_038329785.1 Anaerolineales bacterium
ATACTGAGAAGGAGAAGCATACATGGATAATCGCAGTGGTTGTTTGGGTGGGCTGTTAAAACTGTTTTTACTGGATAAATTGTTCGATTGGCTGCAAAGCCGCTTTGGCTTTGGTCGCGGTTGTTCCGGCTGCGGCTGTGGAGTCATTCTGGTAATTTTCTTTGTGGTAATCGCCGGATCAATTATTTTTGGAACTGATTGGTTCCGACTGTTTTAATCACCAAACTATTCACCAAACTGACCGGGGCAGCGAAAAGTTCACCATCTAGATAGAAATGGGTCTCCCCACTCGGATTACCGCTGCCAGGAGCAACTGTTGACAATGTAACAATTGACCGCATTGGTTCGCAGGTGCGAGCCGTGTGTGAACAACCAAGCGTAATCGCCTAAATCACTTGCCTGTCTTCCCAAACTGAGAGTCGATTACCACCCTGCTTTTGCGCGGCTTGCATGGCCTGATCACTGCGGTTGATCAGCAAATCCAAACTCAGGTTTTCCTCATGCCCGGCCAAACCGATGCTAACCGTAATTTGCAGCAATTCATTTTTAATTTCAAACCTGGCATGCGCGAATAAATGCAAAAGTCGCTGGGCAACGGGTATGGCCTGTTCCATGGTTGTTTCCGGGAAAAGTACAATAAATTCTTCACCACCAAAGCGCCCGATGATATCCACTTCACGCATAATGGTCTCCATATGCCGGGCGACCATTTTCAAGATCTGATCCCCTGCCAGGTGACCATGCTGATCATTGATTTGCTTGAAATGATCGATATCCATCATCATGATTGCCAACGGGTGGTAATACCGTTTAATGCGGCGATATTCATTCAAAGCCAGCTCATAGAAATAGCGGCGATTGTTCAAGCCCGTTAGTGGATCAATATTGGCCAGACGTCTGTATTTTTCCTCGCTCTGTCGCAGTGCATCTTCTACCCAACGTCGCTCACTAATCTCTTTTTCCAGCTGATCGTTTTTGTTTTGAATGATGCGGGCTTCACTTTGCATGGATTGGGTCCGGTAGACTGTTTCCAGCGATTTGTACTTTAAGTCGTTTTTTTCGTTGGTAATCTTCAGTTCCAGATCCAGATAGACCTTCAAATTGCTATAGGCATTGGCATAATCACCCAATTGCTCATAAATCTTTGCCAGATTCTGATAAGCGTGCATACTGCCTACATCGTAACGATTCTTGCGCGCTTGAGCCAGGACTACCAGCAACAAATCGGCCGCTTCTTTTAATTTTCCTCGCCGAAAATAAACATCACTGATCCAGATGGAAGAGGCCACCTGATCAGCCTGATATCCGTGCGTTTCAGCCAATTGCAAACTTTGCAGAAAATAGGCATTGGCTCTATCCAGGTTGCCCTGTTGAATTTCATATTGGCCGCGCTGCCTCAATATGTCGATTTTGATGTAATCACTGCCGACTTGATTGGCTGCCTTTTCACAGCGCTCCAGATATTGGTTGAAAATCTCATACTCCCCTTCGGCTTTATAGGCTGCAGCGAGGTTGCAATAGATATAAGCCAGTAGTTTCACGTTATTGCTGGTTTGGAAGATTTGCAGACTCTTCTTGAATTCCAGAATCGACTGCGATGAATCACCAGCCAGAAGATATACCATACCCATCGTCATCAAGATCTCACCAAGCGGGGTGGGATCATCAAGATGCCGGCCAATTTCCAGCGCCTTTAGCAAGGTAGACATGGCCTTGTTGTATTCATTCATGCTCAAATAAATTGCAGCCAGCGTGCGCATTGACTGCGCCTGACGAACCGAATCACGCAGATCCGTGTATAAAGAAAGGGCTTCCAATGACTGCGAGAGCGCCAGTGGGTACTCTCCCCGGTTCAGGTTAAAATGAGCCTGGTTGAAGAGACTATCTGCCACCCCCTTTTGGTAGGTATTCACCCTGTTGTTGCCGCTGGTTGAAAGTTTGTAGGTTTCACGGCTAAGCCGTAAGCCTTCCTGCGGATCAATGCTCTCCAGCCGCCAGGCTCTTTCATTTAAAGCATCAATCTCTGCCCGAAAATCGAGGGGATCGTCAATAGAAGCTTTTTTATCGTGAAAACTCATCCAGCACCATTTCTTCACTACCTGTGGGGATTCAGACTCAGGTTAACGGGTATGTTGCAGGGTTTGTACCAACATACCAACCGCCGGTTGGGAATC